>NZ_BAAGXG010000018.1:0-111752 GCF_054779955.1 Spirosoma arcticum | reverse complement strand
AAGTGATGGTCAACGGTGCCGAAGTGATTATTGCCGATGTGGATACTGACAATGGTGTTGTTCACGCCATCAACGCGGTACTGATGCCCGCTTAATTAGCCGGACGCATAAAAACAAGAAGGCTCAACTCTAGAGGGTTGAGCCTTCTTGTTTTTATGCTTTTTAGTAGATGGACAAAGAATTATTGGGTGCGTTTAAAAAAGGTTCCTTTTTGTAAACTACTGATAATCAACAATAATGGACGAATAATTTCCTTAGCGTAATTCTTCGTCCATTTACTAAAAGAAGCCCTCAACCAGCGCGACCAATAGCCCGAAAATAACCTTGGTCTGCATAGCAAAAAGACCGATAACCGGGTTTTGCGGCTGTCGGTCTTTGTTAAGTTAACACAAAAGGTAGGCAAAACTTTCCGATCGGCAGTGGCTCAGTCGGGGATAAATGTAAATTCGGGGAAGCCGGAAATTGAGCTGAACTGGCTCAGGGAGGAGGTTGGAAAGGCAACCATGCTGCCACTGCCGGAGCGGCTGGCATGCATCGTGATGGTGCCTTTTGTGGCGGGCAAAACATCGCCCCCGCTGGCTTTAAAAGCTTGGGTGAACGACCCCTGGCTACGCTGGCCCGATCGGTTGTTGATGCTGATTAAGTATTTCTTGTTGATCGTCAGCGGCACTACGTCTGTGTCGGTGAGCGTTAGTTGGTCAGGTACCTCTTGCTCCACCGTTTTTTGTCGTAATACCTGTCCGCTATCAAAGTCCCAGACCGTGACTACATAAATACCCGCGTCCGGCAGTTTGCTACCCACCTGGGTGAGTTTACCGGCGACGGAACTGCTAAATACCACACCCGACTCCCGGAAACCAGTACTCCGAATCCCCACTACAGTTAACGCCTGCGACTGCTCGCTCAGGAGGGTAGTTATCGGGTTCTCGGCCGGTTTGGCAGCTTCGTTCTTATCACAACTCGTCAGGCTTGCCGCAAGCAGCAGCAGTCCACACACCCTTAATTTTTTCATGGTGACATAAGTTTGTTAGTTTGCTAATCGGAACCAACGCAAACTGCCGGAACGGGCGCAGCGCGGTTTTGGTATCAAACTTAAAAGCCTGCCTGTGTCCAGCCCCACCTCGCTGAAGAAAAAGCAGAATTATTGATCCACCGGCTTACAACCCATTGCTAAATTCGTTAGACGCACCCCCCGAAATTTAAGGTGCGTTTAAAAAAGGTACCGCAACGGCGGACCGCAAAATCCACAGTCACGCTCCGGCCCGTCCAGGGAGCCCGTACCGGCCGTTGCGGTCACGACTCCAAAAATCGTGTCTGGCGAAACGGATCTGGCTGTTGCACAACTTTAAGTGAGTGAGTAAATTGGGAATGCGAATTCAAGTAGCCAACACTCATTCAAGAGCTACTGCCTGATCAAAAACTAAACGACAACCCAATAAATGCCTTTTGACCTCAATGTGACCAAATTTTTGGATGATTTGAATCATCCTTTACGGCCGGAAATCGAAGCCCTGCGGCTGGCTATCCTGCAGGTCAACGGTTCGTTACTAGAAACCATCCAATGGAATGCTCCCAATTATTCAGTAGGTACCGAAGACCGGATAACGATGCGAATCCATCCATCTAACCAAGTCCAACTCATTTTCCATCGCGGGGCCGCCGGTTAAAGAGCAGCCCAAAACCAAAGTATTAGAAGAAGATTCAGGGCTCCTGGATTGGAAGGCTAATGATCGAGCCATTACCACCTTTACAGACCTGGCTGCAATTGAAGCTAGTCAGCCGGCCTTAGTCAAGATTATTCTATACAACTAGTAGCTATCCCACTGACAAAGAGGCTTTTGCAAACAATCGGATCAACTCGTCCTGGCTTAAATCTAGGGCTGCTAAACGCCGTTGCACCTGGCGTAAGCCCGCTTCCCTTGTCTTTTGAACGGTGGCTTTAACTTGTGCCTTCTTATACGGTTCTTCTTTAGTCAGCATGTGCCAGATAATCATCGCCAGCTTGCGAGCCGTAGCCGTGATAGCTGCCACTCGCCCTTTCTTGTAGGCAATACGTTTGAAAAAGGGACTCAACTCATGATTGACTTGATTGCCAATTGAGTTGGCCGCCTGTCGTAAAGCGATCGCGATGGAGGATTTGCCCGTGGGCGTACGATGACTGATGATGCGCCCACCACTGATTTTATTGTTGGGTACCAGCCGTAGCCAACTGGCAAAGCTTTTAGCCGAGCCAAACTTATGAATATCCTTACCCAGGGTCGTCAACAGGCAAAGCACCGTACTGTGACTCACACCCGATATGGCAAACAGGTCCGTTTTAAAATAGTGATAGGCCAGTCCCGAGATGGCAAAGGATGGCGCATTCTTGCTGCTTTTCTTCTTACCTGTTTCGGGAGTTTTTGGGGGAGGTTGGAGGACCAAATCGGCCGGAATACTCCGTCGTAGCGCCTGTTCGATCACTTGATCGCAGTCAAGTAGAGCCTGCTGGTATTGGCGGTAAAAGTTCAGGTTCGCTTTTAGCTCGAAGAGGTATTCTTGCCGCCAATTCCCGTGGAGCGATTGAGCAATCTCCTCTTTAGATCGTTTAACTCGGATGTCTACTAAGGAGGCCAACTCATGGGGGTCGCGCTGACCGCCTAAAATGGCTTCGATGATGGCCAGGCCCGACTTACTGGTGATATCGCGGATGGCCACATCCAACCGCAGGTTCATCAACCGGAGTGCTTTCTGCATTTTATGGGTGTAAGTAGCTAACTGCTCAACCAGATGCTGGCGATGATAATAGTATGTGCGTAACTCCTGCAATGTATCACTCAACAAAAAACTGCCTGATAACAAGCCCAATGAGTGCAACTTCTGAATCCACAGACAATCAATAATGTCTGTTTTGCGGCCTTGCACATTTTTAGTCTGGCTGCCGCCGACCAGGAGTACAGCGAAGCCTGCTCTCTGTAAGGCATTGAAAAGCGTCTGCCAATAGGTGCCCGTGCTCTCCATGGCCACCGAAGTAATGTCATGCTTTCGCAGATAATCGATGAGCAATTGATGATCCTGAGTGTAGACGCCAAAGGAGCGTACGTTTTCTTTGTGTTGGTCGACGGCTACCCAATGCTCGCGAGAGCCAATATCAATGCCAGCAGCATGTGGATTGACAACGGGCAGGACTGCGGTTTGCTTTTCCATCTTGAAGACTGATTACAGGTAGGCAAAGACTTCAGGGAATGCAGAGGGGTCTAAGATTTTTCTATACGGGATTCTCGTGGGGAGATCACCAGTGAATTCAACAATTGCCTCGGAGAGGCATTCTACATTCCAGCCCAGATTTCAGGAAGGACTTACGAGTACCAGTTATATTGATGAGCTTATGGCTGAAGTTCTGACAAGATAGGAAAATAGCCCAAGCTGCCCGTTTCAAGTTGTCACGAGTATTCAATGGTGCTTGCACAATCGGATGATTTCAGGACGGGTCACGTTGGAAATCGTCCATGAAAACGTCCGATTCACGCCGGGGCCAGCCAGCATGTTAATGAGGAGTGAAACAGGCTTTTCATTCCCTGGCTTCGGCCCGCATCGGCCGGTATAGCCGCTGGCCGTTTAGCGGAGCGGGACCGATCCGGTTCCAACTAACCGTACCGAAATAATTACTTAATCGAAAAGCCGCGTCTGTTGAATCTGGACGCAGCTTTTACTCGCTGGCAGGTATACTGCCGTAATCGTCCCATTTTTGCATTATTCTCTGGAATCGTCAAGCGGGTAGGCGTTGGTTCGTCTACAAACAAAATCAATAGAAATGCCCTGCCCGACTTCATCACGTTTAGTTCAACGGACTGACCCGGATGCGACAGTTGAGCTATAGTTTCACCAAGTGTGCCTTACGAATGCCTCCTTTTCACTGGCTCGCGTTTAGGGGATCAGGACATACTCGCTCAAGTATATATTGTTCTTACTTTAGCAGTCGGCTGTTTCCTTTACCGTCGATCAAGACAATTAATTGGGCGTTGACCGGTATCTTAATGACTCGTGCCGACTGAGATAAGTAGCCCGAACCATAATAAAATTCATGGTAGCTACTTGTGCCATTCGTGTAATTAATTTTGGCCCTGACGTCGAGTGGACGGGCGTGAATGAGCCGGTAACTCGACCTGCGTTCGCCGGTCGGCTTTAATACAATCAGACTATCCGAGTTTACGGGAGCCAGTAGTAGGGTCTGCCCGGAAACAGAAGGCAGAATAGCCAGCCCTTTCGTGTCGCCTTTCAGAAAAAGGCCGCTTCTTTGAGGATTTACAGGGCTGAAGTGTCCCCGACCGTCGCCCAGTAGCAATAGTGCCAGGGATGCATCCTGCCAGCCGTAGACGACCTCATACGAATAAGAATTGCCCGTGATGACCAAATCAGTCTGGCCATCGTAGTTGAAATCTCCGGTTTGTATACCGCACACGGACGAAAACTGGGCTTCAATGGGTAAAGGACGGATGCTGAACTTGCCAGCTCCCTGGTTTTCAATGATACACGACTCGAAACGGTCAGCCGTTTGATGATTTGCCTTCGCCAGTAACGCCGGGTCGATCAGTTGAGCTAATTTGGCCTGGCTATAACTCGTATAGTCAGCAAATTTCTTCTTTAAAGAGGGAATTTTTTTAAACAGATCGTCGCGGCCACTGAAGGCAAATTGTTCGCGCTTAAAGTCAGCATTGCGAATGAAATGAGATAAAATTGGATCGTTATTCCCATTCCTATCAAAGTCATCCGTGTATAATTCGATAGGTTCCGAAGGCGTGGGCTTGTAGTCGATATTGGCCCCCATATTACCCACCACGTAATCCACATCACCATCGTTGTCAATATCGGCGGGTTGAATGCTGTTCCACCAACCCCGCGTATTTTTGAGAGTTGTCTGGTTCGTCACATTAACTAGTTTACCCCGTTGATTCTGATAAAAGGTGACCGGCATCCACTCACCTACTACAACCAGATCGGGCCATCCGTCGCTGTTGAAGTCGGTCCAAACGGCCGAAGTAACTATACCAACCTGCGAAAGTCCGGGGGCCCTTGTTTGTGTGGCATCGCGGAAAATACCTCCCTGATTCTGCAACAGGTGGCTGGCAGACGGTGTAGGGTATGAATCAGGTTGGCAGGTTCCGCCAACGAAGAGATCAATATCCCCATCGCGGTCATAGTCTGCACCCACCACGCAACTGCCATTATCGTGTTCCGGGGGTAATGCATTGAGCATCCGGGTAAACGTCCCGGTACCATCGTTGGCGTACAATCTGTCCTGTAGCAGCGCGTCCCCGGCCTTGAATTCGCCGCCCCCGCTCACGACATACAGGTCATTATCACCATCACCATCTGCGTCGAAAAGCAGACTGGCTATGTCTTCACTCGCAGCCTCGGCGTAATTAATTTTTTTTTGGGCAAACGTGCCATTGGCACGTTGCAGAAAGAGCGTTCTGGGCTGGCCCGCTGATCCGCCGACGTAAAAA
Source organism: Spirosoma arcticum (assembly GCF_054779955.1). NCBI lineage: Bacteria > Pseudomonadati > Bacteroidota > Cytophagia > Cytophagales > Cytophagaceae > Spirosoma > Spirosoma arcticum. The sequence goes on along the minus strand of NZ_BAAGXG010000018.1, from coordinate 106,269 downwards.
TCAAAACCGGGTTTATTGTCTACCTCACCAACGGCAATACCCGGTCCGGCTTTGTCATATTGCTTAATCAACAGTGGGTTATTGGAAAACCCATTGTGTTGGTTTTCTACGTGTTGGTAGTATATCGCTGTCTCATCATTCACTTGGCGGAAGAAGGGTACTGGTTGCTCAATGGGCTTGTTGGCCTCTTGACTGTCGGCATAACGGAGTGTCAGTTGCTGATTAGCCCGTACGTTTCGTAGTGTCTGACCGCGACCGTCGGGCCAGGTAACGGTCAGTGAATCGACCATCGCCTGGTTGCCCAATCCGAAGTGCAGGGGTGTGCCCATACTGGATAAATACCCCTTTACGGGACTTTGGTAGGCATACTGATGCAGCTTTTGGGCGTAAATAAAGATTTTGGCTCCTATTCCGTTCACATTCGCCGTACTACCCTCAATCTTGATGTTTAAGTAGTGATGATGATTTGGGGTACTTTTACTGGATAGATTCTCGAACAGGTAAGCGTCCTCATTGATGTTGTTAACGACCAAATCCAGGTCGCCATCGTTGTCCAGATCGGCATAGGCGGCCCCATTAGAGTATGAATCTATGGCTACTCCTCCCGTCCCGGTTATATCGTCGAAAGTGAGATTACCCCTGTTCCTGTATAGATAATTAGAAAGTTTGACCCCTTTCAGTTTACGGGTTATGTCCTCGCGTTGCTCTTGCTTTTCTTCATTTGAGCCGAACATGGTGGTAGCGGCCTGGTAATTGGCAAAATCGAGGTCGGTAATATTCTTAGCGAAACCATTTGTTACATACACGTCGCGCAAGCCGTCGTTGTCGAAGTCAGCCACAAGTGGTGCCCAACTCCAGTCGGTAGCGTGCAAACCGGCTAACTGACTCACATCCGAAAAATACGTGGTGCCGCCCGCATCGGCCCCCCGGTTCAGATTGAGCGTATTTCGCATGAACTGAGGAACGTACCCGGCAGCCTTTTCGAGCAGGAACCGATCATAATTCATGCCGGCAATGGTTGTCTTCCGGCGTTCGTTGGTAGCGGGCAGCATATCAACCACCATCACGTCGGGCAGCAAATCGTTATTGATATCGGCAATATCGACGCCCATACCGTTATAGCTCTGGTGTTTTTGGCTCCGGGCTGACGACTCCAGGAAGACCGGGCCAGCGGAATGACTGTTTCGCTGGTTGATATAAACATGGTCGTTGGGCATGAAATCATTGGCCGCGTAAATATCCGGCCAACCGTCGTTGTTGAGATCATCGACGGCCAGCCCCAGCCCATACCCCTCCTCGTAAATGCCGGATTCGGCGGATACATCCACGTAGAAAGGGTGGCCCAGCGAGTCGGTGCCGGTGTTGCGGTATAGCCGGTCGTTGGTAAGTCCCCGCGTCAGGGCGTAGTCCTTGGGGTAAACAAACGTCTTTTCGACCCCGTTGACGCTGTTCGTGAGCAGATACATATCCAGGTCTCCATCCCGGTCGTAGTCTAAGAAAGCCGACTGAACGCTGAATGGTGTATTGGCCAGTCCGTACGCAGCCGCCGATTCTTTGAACCGGGGGATGCCCAAACGGCCCACACCCTGATTGATAAAAAGCAGGTTGCCGAACTTATTAGCCTGACCGGGTCCTGCCACGTTAAGGTATAAATCGAGCCAGCCATCATTGTTAATGTCAACGACTGAAATACCCATAATCCAGGCGTGGGTAGTCAAACCGGCAGTCGCCGTAATATCGTCAAAGTGTAGCTTACCCTGATTTAGAAACAAGCCGGACGACACCATATTACCGCCCATAAACACGTCGGGCAGGCTGTCGTTGTTGAAATCGCCGATGGCAACGCCACCCCCATTGTAGCAATAGTAGTAATTGAGTACGTTAACAGAATCGTTCTCGGTAATCGTATTGGAAAACGTCAGACCAGTTTGGTTAGCAGAAAGTCGCTTAAATAAAGGTTGCTCCCGTGTGCGGTCGCACGAGAGCAACAGTAAAGTGAAAAGAAGAAAGTGAACGATTAAATAACAGGACGTCTTCATACAACGACTAACAACTACCGTGTCTACGGCCTGAACAGGAACGGGCAATCAGTGAGTTATCCACCGATTACCCGTTGAAAGTTAACCTCAATAACCCGGATTCTGCTTTAGTTTCGGGTTGCTTCCTATATCATTTTGGGGGATTGGCAGGTACTCGTGCTTCCCTTTCTGGAAAACCCCCTTGCTGTTGGAGCGGTACTCGGGGTGCTGGGCAAAGACATCCGCAGTGATACCCCACCGGTTAAGGTCGAAAATCCGGGTTCCTTCCAGAGCCAGTTCAAGCACCCGCTCGGAGCGAACGGCGGTTCTGAAGTCATCTTTGGTCAAACCGGTTTTAATATCGGGCATGGTAGCCCGCGCCCGTACCCGGTTGATGGACTGATAGGCGGCAGTGGTGGGGCCGTTGGCTTCATTTTCTGCTTCGGCATACATCAGCAACACATCGGCAAAGCGAATGATCCGCAGATTATTAGTCGAATACCCTTCGGCTCCCGGCACCGATGAGTTGATCCGCTCAAAGTTCAGATACTTCCGCGCCCAGACTTTGGTGAGTTCACTGCCCGAAAAGCTTTTCGTGAAATCGTCCTGATACACTTTGGCACCGGGGTAGTTCCAGACGATGGTGGCGTAGGCGCGGGGGTCGGTAAGACCCGTTCGGGTTTTTTCGGATAGAAACAGATCGAGCACCCACTGATTTATGCTTACCGTACCCTGAGGAGTGTAGCCCTTAGGGGCAATGTCCTGCTCCCAGCCCTGCCCCCGTAGCGGGTTAGGCGTTCCACTCGGGCCCCAGTTGCCGTTGCTCGAACTCTGGTACTGCAACTCAAAGAGCGATTCCTTATTGTTATTGGAAGCAGCCAGAAAATTATCCTGATAATTGGCCGTCAGGTCGTAAGTAGCTAAGTCAATCAATTTTTTAAACTCAGCCGCTGCCGGTCCCCATTCTTTTGTGTATAGGTACGCTTTGCCGAGTAACGCGGTAGCGGCTCCCGAAGTAGCCCGACCCAGGTCTTTGGCCTTCGCAGGCAGTTTACTCTGCGCTTGCTTCAGGTCCGACTTAATGCTGGCCCACACATCGGTCTGAGTAGCCTGAGTTACGAAAAGCTCGTCTACCGTATTAACCGGCTTCGTAACCAAGGGAATATTACCCCACATATTCAGCAGATAGAAATGGGCCAACGCCCGCAGGAAATAAGCTTCGCCAACAATTTGAGCCTTCCGAGTTTCGTCCATTTGGATGGTTGGCACCCGGTCGATTACTTGGTTGGCCCGCGACACAATGGCGTTCAGTTCGCCCCAGCCCTCACTAACCCGCCCATCGGTCGATGTCACGGTCAGTGTTCCGGGGTCCTGCACCCCGGAGGATGGGTATGGATTGACTTCATCGCCCCGTTGCGTGGTGAGAATTGCCCCCATCATCCGGCCAAAGCCCATGATCGTTGTCAACGGTCCATATACCGCAACTAAGCCCTTTTCGGCGTCGTCGGCCGAGCGCCAGAATGAGTCCTGGCTTAACTGATTGGGATTTTTAATATCCAGCGCATCTTTGCTGCAGTGCGTCATCAGCAGGCAGGCCGACAGCAGCGACGCGGATAAAATCGCTTTACGTCCGAAATGTTTAAGTAGCGTTTCCATATTGTCGTATCAATTGTCGATTAAAAAGTTAGGTCAAGACCAACAAAAATGCTGCGGGCCTGTGGGTAGGTCTCCACGTCTACCCCACTGCCAAATAACCCCTGGGCCTGGGTGGTGCTGGCATTGCGGCCTACTTCGGGGTCGTAGCCCGTGTAGTTGGTGAACGTGAGCAAGTTTTGACCCGACACGGATACCCGTGCACTACCAATTTTGATTCGGTTCATCAGGGATGCAGGCAACGTATAGCCAATCTGGAGGCTTTTAACCCGGAAGTACGAGCCGTTTTCGACGTAGAAAGATGACGCTCGCTTGTTGTTGGCCGGGTCGGTGAGGGTTGCTCTCGGAACGTCGGTGTCGGTGTTTTGCGGGGTCCATGCGGTTGACGCATCCAGTAGCCTGTTGCCATTTGGTGCCAGCAGGTACATGTACTTTTTGGCGTTCCAGATTTTGTTGCCCTGCACCCCCTGCACGAATAGGTTCAGATCAAAGCTCCTGTAGCTGGCGTTGAGTATTGTACCGTACTCGAATTTCGGTATAGGGCTACCCAGGAATGTCTGATCGTTATTGTCGAGCTTACCATCACCGTTCACGTCGCGGTATTTGAAATCACCCGGCACGGCGCTGGTACGTCCGTCTTTGGCAATTTGATCTTGTGACTGGTATATTCCATCCACCACATAGCCATAGAAACTACCTACCGGCTGCCCAACATCAGTGCGGGTAGCGGTTAATGTTTCGATGGTAAACCCGCCCCCCGAAATTGGACTAACCCCTTCGCCGAGCGCCAGTACCTTGTTACGAATGGCACTAAAATTGGCCGTGATGCTGTACCTCAATCCGTTTGCACCGGGCGCATGGTTGTACGTCCCCGATAGTTCAACCCCTTTGTTTTCTATCGTGGCAGCATTTTTCACAATTGAGCTACCAACGCCACCGTAGATTGGAATGGGCAGATCGGTCAGAATACCCTCAGAGCGCTTATTGAAATAATCGAAGGTAAACGCGAGTTTGCCGTTGAGGAGCGATACATCCGCTCCGATGTCCGATGTAGTGGTGGTTTCCCAGACCACGTTTGGATTGGCGAAATTTGTCAAGGCCGTTCCCGGCTGAACCCCGCCCGGAAAATAATAGCTGGCGTTGATATTCAGCACACTGGAGGTGACATAGTTACCGATGTTTTGCGAACCTAACTTACCATAGCTACCCCTGATTTTCAGGTCGCTTACAAGGCTATTTTTTGGGAAGAACGGCTCATCACTCAAGCGCCAGCCTACCGAATACGACGGGAAAGTACCCCGACGATTTTCTTTGATAAATCGTGATGATTCGTCCTGCCGGATGGTTGCCCCAAGTAGATAGCGCCCTTTATAATTGTAGTTTACCCGGCCCAGCAGCGACCGGAGGGCGAATTGCTGGAGATTGCCGAACGAGTTAACTTTAACGTTGCTGGCATCCACAACCCGCAAGTCATTAGACGGAAAATCAGCAACCTGCGCGCCAATGCTTCGGCCCGTTCCGAGCTGCTGCGTGTAACCAGCCAGCAAATCAACGCTATGATCGCCAAACGATTTAGTGTAGTTCAGCGTGTTCTCAATCAGCGTTCCTATGTTCCGGCTCACGCTCTCGGTTAGGTCAGCAGCTTGATTAAAGGCACCATCGGTGTTACTGAAAAAGAAAGTTGGTGTGTAGTTGTAGGAACTGAAGACGGAGTAGTCCAGCCCTACGTTGAGCTTGTACCTGAGTCCATCAATAATCTCGTACTCGCCACTCAAACTGCCCAGCACCTGATCAGTGGTGAACTGATTGTCGTTCAGTTGAGCCAGACCATACCAGTTTACACCCCGTCTGACATCCGTTAGTTGAGGGTTTATACCCGCAAATCCTCCATCATTCTTGTCGTCATAAATTGGCAGGGTCGGTATTTCGCCGTTCTCACGGCCAAAATAGGTGTTGGGATTATTGACCCCCCGAGACAGAGCCAGCGACTCGGTCAGCTTAAAACGGCCCTTTGTGAACGAAGAATTAGCCCGCAGGTTATACCGCTTGAAGTCTGAATCCACAACAATACCTTTTTGATCAAAATACTGACCGGAAATGAAATACTTTGTTGTTTGATTCCCCCCGGAAAGGCTCAAGTTGTAATCCATCACCGGCGCGGCCCGCAGCGACAGGTTTTGCCAGTCGGTATCTACCGCCGGATTGAAGCCGGTTGTATTGGCCACCGACCGGGGTGTGCCGTCGTTATCGTTGGCCTGGTTGCGGTAGTCGGCGTACTGACGGGCGTTCAGAAACTTCAGCTTATTGGCTGCGCTTTGTGTACCCAACTTGGCACTAAAGTTAATGCGGGTGGCTCCCGACGTCCCGCTTTTCGTTGTCACCAGCACAACACCGTTAGCAGCCCGGTTACCATAAATAGCGGCTGCCGAAGCATCTTTTAACACTTCGATACTTTCGATGTCGCTGGGATTGAGCGATGACATGGAGCCAGTAATATTACCGTCGATTACGTACAGCGGCTGGTCGTTACCGAACGTGCCTGAGCCACGAATGACGATGTTGACCCCAGCCCCCGGCGAACCTCCGGCATTCTCGACCCGAACACCGGCCACTTTCCCCTGAATAAGAGCCGATGAGTTACCAACCGTAATGTTATTGATGTCCTGCGTTTTGATGGAGCCGATGGCGCCCGTTACATTGGCCCGCTTCTGCGTACCGTACCCCACTACGACAACTTCTGACAACGATTTGGTATCAGTAGCCAGGGACACGTCAATGGTTGTTTGCCTGTTAACAGCCACCTCTTTGGATACGTACCCGATGTAAGAAAACACGAGCGTCTCATTCCCCTCCGGCACAGTCAGTGCGTACCGCCCGTCGCTATCGGTTACCGTACCTTTTCCCGTCGCCTTCACCAGCACGTTAACACCCGGCAACCCCTCGCCGGTTTCGGACGATACGCGACCTTTTACCGAAACGGACTGGGTTGGATGTACGTTACCGGCTAACTGGTTTACCGACGGGTGACTGGCACTCCAGTTGCTTGCCAGGTGAAGTGGGGTGGAGTGGGGTCGATAAACAATGGAATGCCAACTCTGCGCGGCCACTTGTCGGGCACACAAGACGGCTAAGAGTATGGTCCCTGCTGTCTGGAAGTAAAGTTTTCGGTTCATGTTGTGAGCGGTTTAAGTGGTTAGTAAGGGCCTCATCGACGGCATACAGTGTGGAGACAGCCCGGTTTATTCAGTACGATCATCACGGGATTTTTATAGAAATATTCATACAAAAAAACGGACTATTCTTATGAAAAATTTTACGTAGTTTCACCTATACTAATACTCAATTCACACAAATCTTCACTTTATTGGTTTTATGTGGGGGAACTACGCGCAGTGCCTCCTCAGACCACGGTCTTGAGTGAAGTGAAAATTATACTGGTAGAAATGATATTGGAACTACTTGGCAAATCGGCCCATCAAAACGTGTTTGCCTGGCCCAAGGGTAACCATTTCTCTAACAGAATCTGGTCCTTCGTTCGGCAGTGTTTGTCCGTTGAGGGTGCGCGAAATAAACGGTGGGCTGTCAGCGGGTAAGGTCGCCATTACCCGTGTGTTCGGTGGCACCTGCATGGTGAGCGTAATGGCTCCGGGCGTTTTGGCAATACGCACGTGGAGCAGGCCTTGCGGAGTGGGAACCGTCGTTTGAAGCGCCTGAAGATCCGTCAGTGTTGGTCGAATAAGGTACGTATTGGCCTGCTCCCGGCTGGGCGATACACCCGCAACATACTCTGATAGCAGCACTAAGGGACCACCCGACCAGCCGTGATTGTTGCCGGTGTTCCCGTGTGCCTCACTGAGTTCATATTTCCACAGTTCCCAAAGGGTCGAAAAGCTCGATTCGGTCATGGGCCGGAACCGACGACGCATCCGCTCTATGGCCTGTTGCGGGCGACCTATCTTAAACAGGCTTTCCAGCACGAACTTTTCCATCCAGGGGCTGGCGTGTTCTGCCCGTTTAAACACCTGAGACAGGGCTTCCCACTTGGTTGAGTCGGCAACGCTGGTCAGTATCATCAGCGCGTTGGCCCGGTCGTCGGTTTGGCCTTTGTGATCTTTGTGGTGGTATGCCCTGCCGTTCCAACAGTCGGGGCTGTTGAGAAACGTGGTGATCGCGGCTATTTGCTGAGCATACTGTGTGGCTTCGTCATTGTGATGTAACAGATTCGCCATCTCCCGTGCGGTTTGCAGCGTTTTCAGATACCAGCCGTGCTGAATAAGCACCAAATCCTGATTTTCGCCCCAATCGCCCCAATCCCAGCCCCCTTTCCGGTAAAGGAGTTGGCCGGTCGGCTGGAGTTCCCAGACGGCCAGATACCGGCGCAGGGCGGGATACACCTGCCGGATTGTGGCTGTGTCGTGGGTGTAGCGAAAAAAACGGCTTAGTTCGCTCAGGGGCATCAGCGAGTGCGCCGGTAGCTCGTCCTTCCAGTTATCCTCTGGCACGGGGTTGTAGATTACGCCATCTGGTCGCTGCCAGTTGGCCAAATCTAAATACAGTTTCCGGCTCAGGGCAAACCCATTCGTGTCGAGGGCATAAAACGACTGTCCCATTTCCATCGCGGCATCACCTGACCACTGCGCCCGCTCCCGGTCGGGGCAGTCCATGTAATTATCGCGCATGTTCACGTACAGGGTACGCTGCGATTTTTTCCAGAGTCGGGTCAGTAACGAATCGTTACAGGTGAATGACCCGGCAAAGGTGGCGTTGTAGCCCGTCTCGCGGAATTGAACCGAGATCACGGCAACGTCTTTGGGCAAGACGTAACGTACCTCATGGCCCGATAGCCACCCATAGGATTCGTAAGTCTGCAGCCCCGCCTTCGTGATGTACTCCGAACCCGTCGTGTAGAGGGAGTCGGTTGGTCCGCCCGCCCCCATGTAGTAGGTATCCGAACCCATGAAAATTCGCCGACCTGCTGCGGCTTTAACCGTCAGTACGGGCGAAAACTGACAATTGTATGGTAGTTTGCCCACTAATGTATCGGTAGTACCGGCACCACCATGCCGTTCAACTGCCACGTAGTTCCGTAGGCCGTAGTCTTTAAAAAACGGAATGGGCCGTTTAATCAGCGCATTCCAGGGGGCCGCTGGGACGGTCCCGGCACTGACAGCAGCAGGCCAAGATGGATCATCATAAGCGGCTGTAAACCAATACAAGTTGGCTTTATTTGACATTGAGAATTCATTTCTGGCATCGTAATAAATATGGGGTTCCGAAAGACGGAAATTTGGCTTGGGCAGCTTCGAGGGGGCATAGGCCGGATGCACCCGCGCTTTCCAACCCGCATTAGATGTCAGTCCGATGGCTGGGCAATCGGCGTACAGGCCGCATCGCCCACTGTTTTTGTGCGAAAATCCCTTACCACCCCAGAACCATACCAACACCGCTACGGTGTTCTGACCCTGTTTCAGGAAAGGTGCAATGTCTAATTCATCGTAGTACGTGTCGCGGGGGGTGGGGCCGCGTTTTAGTCCTCCCTCGTAAACGGCAAGCTTGCCATTGATCCAAAGCCAGTACTTGGTATCGACCGCCAGACGCATCGGTGCTCTGGTCGGTACGGACGTAACCGTAATCGTCTTTCGGAAGCAGTGCCAGGTGTTGGGCGTCGTCAACGTGTCGGCAGATGTACTGATCCAGGAACCGGTAAAGGGTTGTGCCGAGCCAGGTATAGAAAAGGCGATCAACAGCCAGAAAAGAAAGGATTTAGTCATGATGGGAGTCGATATACCCGCACAGCGTTGTGGTAGAATAACTGGTTGAGGTCACTGGTCGTACAGTCCTTAAGCAACTCCTGTAGCGTGTCAAGCCAGTGCGCCAGCCGACCGGCGAGCAACACCACCGGCCAATCACTGCCGTACAGCAGCCGGGCAAACCCAAATGAGTCAATGGCGTGGTAGAGATAGGGTTTTAGGTTGTCAGGCTTCCAGCTTGTCCAGTCCGCTTCGGTCAGCAGCCCCGACACTTTAGCCACCACATTGGGAAACTTGGCCAGCGTAGTCATATCTCGCCTGAAAGGCTCAAATTCACCGCTTTTTATGGCGGGCTTCCCTAAATGATCGAGCACGAAAAGCGTATCGGGGCATTGATCAATTAGCCGGATCGTTTCTTCCATTTGAAACGGTTTGATACTTAGATCGAGACTTAGTCCATAGGCGGGCAACCGCCGGACAGTAGCCAGAAAATCGGGTGTCAGGCAAAGCCCCGGCTCTGTTTCGGTCATTCGGCGAACGCCTTTCAGCAAGGGATTCGACTGCATTCGTTCCAGGTCAGCCGTCAGCGATGCCACTCCCTGTTCCAGCGGCAAATACCCTACTATCCCCTGGATACGGGTATCCTCACTAGCCAGTTCTTCAGCAAAACTGATCTCCTCCCAGTTTTGTCGGGGCAGGCATTCGGCCTGCACAAAAATCAGCTTATCAATCTCATAACCGCTGACAGCGAGTGTATAATCAGACAGGTGAACGCTCCGGTTGATTGGGAGTACGGTTGCCAGCCACGGGTACAATAGCCGGTCAACATCCCACAGGTGCAGGTGAGCGTCAATGATTTTCATAAAATATGGGTGTTGGCGCATGAAACCATTGAGCCTCATCGGTAACGCAACCCTGCGCGGCCGGCGATACCGTGTAACTGTATTTGAGCAATACGCCCCATTCGTAGCGCGGCAGCGGTGGTTCCCAGGCCAGCCGCCGAAGGGCCAGTTCGTCGTCGGTAAGCAACGCGTCAATCCGGTTGACCCGGCTGTCGACCCGAATCAGGTCGCCATCGCGCAGCAGGGCAATTGGCCCACCGACGAAGGCTTCGGGCGTTATATGGCCGATGACAAAGCCGTGGGTACCGCCCGAAAACCGACCATCGGTAATAACCGCGACCGCTTTCCCCAAACCCGCGCCCATCAGCGCTGAAGTCACTTTGAGCATTTCGGGCATTCCTGGCCCACCCCGTGGTCCCTCGTACCGAATCACGACTACATCATTGGGCTGAATTTTGTGGTCCTGTACGGCCTGTACCGCATCCACTTCGCTATTGAACACGCGGGCCGTGCCTTCAAAGTATTCGCCTTCCTTACCCGTTATTTTCGCCACCGACCCACCCGGCGCAAGGTTACCGTACAGGATTTGCAGGTGTCCGGTGGCTTTTAGGGGCTTATTGAAGGGCATCATCATAGACAGTGTATCGTTGAGCGGGGGCACTGCCGATAGGTTTTGCATCAGCGTCTGGCCCGTCACCGTCAAACAGTCTCCGTGCAGATACCCTGCTTCTAACACTTGTTTCATGATGGCTGGTATGCCGCCAATGGCGTGAACATCTTCCATAAGGTAGCGACCGCTGGGCTTCAGATCGGCTAGCAGGGGCGTCTTATCGCTGATGCGCTGAAAATCATTCAGCGTCAGGTCAAGTTTGGCCGCCCGGGCGATGGCCAGCAGGTGCAGTACCGCGTTCGTGGAGCCGCCCAGGATCACGGTCATCGTAATGGCATTTTCGAGCGATTGACGGGTCAGAATATCCGACGGCCGAAGGTCTTCTTTGAGCAGATACCGGATGTAACGCCCTACGCGGTAACACTCCTGTTTTTTCTCGTTACTCAGGGCGGGATTCGAGGAGCTATAGGGTAGACTCATCCCCAACGCTTCGGCTACTGTCGACATGGTATTCGCCGTGTACATCCCCCCGCACGAGCCCGCCCCCGGACAGGCTGCCTTGACGATATCCGATAGTTCTTCCTCCGTAATGGTGTCGGCTAACCGCGCTCCGTAGGCCTCCAGTGTGGATAGGATATTGACTTTTTTGCCCTGATAGGCTCCTGAATACATACTGCCCCCATACACCATCAGGCTGGGACGGTTCAACCGGCACATGGCCATCAGGCCACCGGGCATATTCTTGTCGCAGCCCATAACGGGCACTATTGCATCGTACCACTGCCCATTGGCTATCGTTTCGATAGAGTCGGCAATCAGATCCCGGCTGGGCAGCGAATAGCGCATGCCGGTGGTTCCCATTGTCATGGCATCACTGACGCCAATGGTGTTGAAAATAAGCCCGTTCAGGCCTTCTGCTACCAGACCCTGTTTGACGTACGTGGCCAGTTGGTTCAGGTGACTATTACAGGGGTTTCCCTCCCAACCGGCACTGGCTACGCCGACGAACGGTTTTTTTAAGTCGTCATCGGTGAGTCCGGCCCCGTGCAGCATTGCCCTGGACGAGGGTTGGCTGGGGTCTTCGGTGAGGGTGCGGCTGTAGCGGTTGAGTAGTTCCATCACTCAGTAAAATCGGTTTTAGTTAAAGTGGAATACCTCCTCGTTCACTGGACTCATAAGCGGCCTCAACCAACCGCATAGTCTGGTACGCGCTGTCGATGGAGTTAATCAGCGTTGCCTGTGAGCCTTCAGCGTACCCCATCAGATTGGCCATCGAGCCAATGAACGCGTCGGGATACCAGGTTTTATCCAGCGTGAACGACTGCCATTCGCCTGACCGCTCACCGTGAAGCAGATTGACCTCGAATGTATCAGTTGCGCCGGTGGGAAAGTCGATATTTTTCCCCATCGTATGGCGAATTGCCCCATCGGTACCCTCCCATTTAATGAAAGCATCCTGGTATTTAGGACCAAACTCATGACCGTGATTCGTCGTGATAAATGCCTGAATCAACTCGCCATAATCCAGAATAATGGTTGATCGGGTAGAAGCCAACTGCATCATCTTGGGATGTTTGACGGTTTTGGCATACACACTGACCGGATTACCCAGAAAGTACCGCATCAGGTCCATGTAATGAATACTGTGATAGAGCATCTCCATCCGGGGGATACCGAACAAAAACTCCCACAGGTGCCACGGGTGCCAGATGTTCATGCGAATTTCGATGTGGTGCAACTGGCCGATTTCCCCCGCGTCGATCAGCCGTTTGGCGGCCAGTATGGCTGGAATAAATCGCTTCTGGAAATTCATGGCGGCCGTGAACCCTTTTCGGCGGCATAAATCGGCTAAGAAACGGGCCTCTTCAAGCGTTGTACCCAGTGGTTTCTGAATCAGCACGGTAGCACCGTCGGGCAGAATAGGTAATACATCCGGGAGAGCCTTTGCCGGGACTGCTACATCAAAAACGCCGTTAGCAGGCGCATTACGAACCAGATCATCCAGCGAGTGGGCCACTCGTTCGATAGTAAATACGGTAGACAACGCTTCTGCTTTCTGCGTAACCGGATCATAAATACCAACGACGGGCCACCCGGCTTTTTGGTAGGCGGGCAGGTGAGCGTCGCGAACAATGGCCCCCGCACCAATCAGAATGATCGGGCGTTTTTTTTCCGGCAGTGCAATCGAAGTATCAGGTTTAAGCACGAGTGACTTAATTCAGGGTGCAATTAACTGGACTTAATCGAGCTATTTTTTCACTCAATACGCAAAAAATGGTACTAAATTCACCTATCTTCGTTTCAATCAGCCCACTTAGTGCGACTACCTATGAAACCTGCTCTGTTACTGGTGCCATTTCAACCGGCCAAGTCATTTAGCATTCAGCAGTTTTGTGTACCCTACTTTTATACCCACTGGCATTATCACCACGAAATCGAACTAACCTTAATCTGCGAAGGAACCGGTACCCGGCTGGTGGGCGATAGTATCGAAAATTTTACCCCCGGCGACTTAGTCCTGATGGGGGCCAACCTGCCCCATATGTGGCGCAGTGACGTTGCTTACCATCAGAACACAGATGGCTTAGTGGCCAAATCCATCGTTATTCATTTTCGGGAAGACTTCTGGGGTACGCCGTTTCTAACCTTGACCGAGATGAAGCCTATCCGTGATCTATTGGAACGCGCTAAACGGGGTCTTAAAATAACCGGCCACACCCAGCAGCTCGTCAGTCAGAAGATGGGCGAATTCGTCACTACCGAGGGGATTCATCGGGTAATAAAACTACTCGATATTCTAAGTCTCGTAGAGGAGTCAAGTGATGTAGTGATGCTATCCAGCGCTGGGTTTTCGCATTCTTACACCCAGATTGATGCCCAGCGTATGACTAAGATCTACGAATACATACTCAATCGATACAATCAGGAAATCACGCTGGAAGAAATTGCCGCCGTGGTTTACATCAGCCCAAAATCGTTCTGTCGCTACTTTAAGAGTAAAACACACAAGACGTTCACGCAGTTTGTCTCCGAAGTTCGGGTGGGACAAGCTTGCAAACTGCTCATCGATGATAAAATAAGCATTGGGCAGATTTGCTATGAAGTTGGCTTTATGAACCTATCCAATTTCAACCGGCAGTTTAAGGCTATAACAGGCCTTACCCCGGCTCACTATCGGAAAGCGTATATGGTAGGGTGAAGCTTCAAGCCGTCACTCCTTATTATATCCTGATAAATAGTAGTGATTATCGGCTTACAGTAATGCTCCGTTTCCCCCAAGCAAAAATAGTTCGATAAACTCTCGTCAGGCTTCTAATACAGGTTATGTCGCGTTTTCTTTACACAACTTACCTGTTTTTATCCTTACAGGCCCCTCCTATTCAACCGGCCGTTTTCGTCCAATAAAAAGGTAATCAATGTTATTTATTGGCCTCAGTAAACGGCTATCGATTAATGATTTGCCTCAAGATTAATCGTCAATGAAATCGTTCAGGAAACTCTCCGAATAATTTCAGCTAAGACAGCGTGTTACTAAACCGTCGCTGCTGTCATGAGTTAACTGCTCCTGCATTTTCGCATTGGAAGGGCGGCTAGTCCGGTGTAAGAAGGGTGGGTTGCCAAGTTCAGTTGCAAGGTGACCAGTGCTCGTATGCCTTCTACAAACTTAAAGGCATACGAATAACTCGAGGAACGCGGCTCAATGGGAATTTCCATTTAAAAACAGCCTGAACGTATGCAACCGATTATGGCCCAAAACCGTATTAAGTTTGCCTTTTTCAAGGGGCAGTGTTTGGTCGTCTGTTTCAATATGCGTTGTGCTGAACCCTTTTTCGAGGGGACTGGCAGCTGAAATCGTGACTGGCTTATTTTCATTCGCCACATTCCAGACACGCATCACAACGCCTTTATCAATCCCCTCTTCGGCTGGTTTTAACGCCCAGATCACGGCATCCGGGTCAGAAAACGATAAGAGAGAAAACTGCTTTTCATCATAGCCCGAACCTCCATACACTGCCTGCGCGATTAACGGATTTTGGTGTTCTAACGAAAACCGCATGGCTTCGTTCGATTTAAAGTGGCCAGTGTGTGGTTTTAAGGCAAAGAAATGCTCGAAATAAGAATCCCCATCCTGATTAATCATACCCAAGGCATGATCGATCTGGCCAGCCGCCAGTACATTTAGTTGAGGCGTATTGTCATCTAACATCGTATTGGTACTCTTACCTACTTTCATAAAATACGCATCCCGGTTAGAGAGGATAATGCCGTTGCCAGCATCCGACATGTCCGCAAAATGATTCATTGCTAACCAGTCAAACCGACTCGCGGTGTCTGCATAATGACCGCCGTTCGTGCTAGACTTGACGTGCAGAATGGCCCCTGCTTCTTCATGCCAGGTATCCGGTTTAGTGAGGTTTAGCGAAAAGGAGTAGGTAACCGCTTTGGCATCCAGATTTTGAGTAATGTAATTTTCTAGTTCAATCCGGTCGCTATTGCTAAAGAGGGACAATTTAGTTGTGTGTTTAATCGGTTTATAAGATGATGCCACGAGCGTAGCCGATACCGACCCCTTATTTTCTATCCTAATTTTTTCACCCTGATTGCCTAAACCAGAACCTAAATCATTGACATACAAATTATCAATAGCCTTAATGCATTCTCGATTGCTCGACTTATCGATTATACTCGTGATAACACCCTGCGCGGTGAACTTCAATTTATAAAATCTATTCTCAATTGTACTATCCGATACGACAAGATTCGTTGGGAAAACAGTTGGGTTTGTGGTTTTCTGTATCTCAAACACTTTATAGCCTAAAGAAGGAATATTGGGCGCTAAAATTCGGAGATAGGGTTTATCTTTTTTCTTAATCAATTGAAATAGAACTTCTTTATTCTCTGTTTTATCAATAACCCGGATTGATGTTAAGCCACTGTAGGGATAATCGCTGTAATCGGTTCGGGGCCAATTCAAGGGATTGAACACATAAAATGACTCCGTAGCGCTTTGGGGTTTTTGAATTAACTGGCCCAGTCGTTTCAGCGACCGGTTGTACAGCGTATCCACATAACTGATAAAGGTAATCGCGGTTTTCTTTTGCCAGTCTGCCCGTTGTTTGCGGGTAATATGTGGCCCATCGGCCGTCCAGTCGTGTTCAAAATACATCCCGCAGGCCAGCCAGGCTTTTTCTTTTTGGGTGGCTAAATCAGTCGCAAATGTTTTATCCTTCAAGGCGACCAACGTGTAGACCGCTTCGGCCGTTCGTAGCTTTTCGACGGCCCGCTTTACCGATGCCGATACCTCGGCCAGTGAGGCAAAACTATTGCCCCATTCGGTGCTGCCATACGAGATGGTTTCAGTCGGTAACGAAGTACCATACTGTTTTTCAAAATCTTTAAAGAAGTCCAGTTCATTGGATACGATGACCTGGTAAGCTGAATCTGACTTCTCCCTGGCTATTTTGGGGAAATTACTGGTGAGGGTTTTCAGGTCGTCCCCCCCTTTGCCAAAAGCCCCAGCGATTGCGTACGGGTAAATAGGATCATTCATCAGCGCTTTGCAGTCCGTGACCGCATTGGCCTGGTGCGAGGCTTCCAGGTACGTACCCAGATTATAGCGATACTCTTTCCGATTAGTGATCATGGATGGATTGACCGAGTACCACTTCATCAATACTTGTTGATCGTCTAGGCCTTTGTACCAGTACATTTGATGTTTGTGCCGGTCGAGGCCCGTTACTTTAGTCGCGCAGGCACATACCCCTTTCCAGGAATACTTAGCACCCGCACCGGCCCACAAGGACGACAAACCCAGGGGCAACACCTGATCTTCCATATTCAGGACTAACGACAAGTCCAGGCCGTATTTTCGGTTCAATGAACCGGCGTAATACATATCCCGCAGGGTAGCTTCGGCGGGTGCTGCTCCTAATAAAACAATCATTGAATTGAGAGGCACGGTAATCTTTCCATCTTTAATCTGTTTTATGAGTTTGTCAAACTGGGCTGCCGGACGGGTTTCCCGGTAGTTATACACCCAATAAGAGCCATCGCAATTCCATTTGCTTTGCAGGTTATACGGCAGATGAGCCGTCGAATCATTGAGCTTAATATAATAATCCAACATCTCAGAAAAAGCCTTTTTATAAGTTTCTTCATCGCCTGTCCACATAAAATCGGTATGGTCGTCGTTCGCCAGGTATATCTTTTTCGGCTGTGCCTGAAGCGATAGCGTTAAGGATATTAAAGACAGAATGAGAATAACTGTTTTCATGTCAGGTTGAAATGAGTAGGCTTTTCGTTCATGAATACAACGACTCAGCCTTTATTAAGAATTAAATAAGTAAACTATTCCTGCGTATTAGGCCGCTTGAATTACTTCCGTGATTTTCCCACCAACCACAAACGTATCGCTGATACCTAACTTTACAGACAGGTAGTACGCTATGAAATTGAATGGGATGATCGTATGGAGAATCGAGAAGTTCTCCTCAAATGGTCCGGCGATCCGGTCAGGAGCCTCAACCGTGAACACATGCGCTCCTGCCTTGGCAATCATCTTTGACAACCGAAGGGTCCGTTCATAGGCTTCACCTTTCGCCAGAATTTGAATGACAATGCTGTTTTTGGCGGTTTCTTTAGGGCCATGATCGTACTGAGCCATGGGCAACCCATGAAATGCCAGCTTCGTACTTTCGCTCAAAATAAGGGCCGCTTCGTACGCTGTAGCGATGTTAGGACCGCTCCCCGTAACGTACATACTGTGAATATTATGCTGATTCAGCACCGAGAATATGTCGTTGGCCAGTTGTTCACCAAGTTTTCTGTAGTGATCAAACTTGTCGGCAATCAGCGCAACCGACGCTTCGGGCGAGAAACCAAAGCCTTTAAACAACGCCACCAACGTATTGACGTAGGTTTTTGAGGATGAATAGTGCTCTTCGCCAGCCAGGATGGGCAGTACATGAGCCACGTTTGAAGCGGTACATAATTCGCTATCGGTGTAATTGGATACGGCTATGTAGTGCTCAAACAAGTTCCGGCACCAGAGTACTTCACTACTCCGTCCTGACTGGGATAATAGTACTGCCAACGAATCTTTTTTACCCTTCGATAAATAATAAACGTATTCCGAAGCCAATTCAGGGAAGATAGGCAGGCCCATATACTTAAACGCCAAGGGGGCAAAGTACGACGATCCCATACCCAGGTAAGGAACATGCAAGGGTAATGATTCGATTGAACTGGCGAGTACGTCATTGGCTCGCGCAGGAATTTCCAGTATTTCCTTCAGGACTGAGTTCATGGATGGTTGGCTCTTGAGACAAACCTATAAGGGTTTGAAACCGCCATCGCGGTTCGGCTTATAGGTTTAAATAATGACAGTTTTCGATTCTGGTTTGGGCTTTTCATACGAAAGCGTCAACGCCCCAATACTGGCCAGCAAAATGCCCAGCGATTCGATAACGGATAGACTTTCGTTGAGAAAAATAATTGCCAGCACAATCGTGAAAACGGGTTGCAAGGCACCCGCAATAGTGGTTACTTTGGAGGCTTTTCCTTCGGCACTGTAGGCCGCAAAACTGGCTAGTACGCCTAAGCCATTGAGCATGCCCGCCAACAAACCGAGTACCACTGTTTTCGTAGACATCACAAAGTCAGCCCAGCCAAACATCACAAACAGGAGGGCGATCAGTACCGAAGAGACGATAAAACTCACATACGATCCTTCGGCTGAAATATAGTTAGTTGTCTCTTTTTGAGCGGCGCTAAATACCCCCCAGAAAAACAACGCTACCAGCGAATACAATAGCCACTGTCGCAGGCCGATAGTCTGAAAAAAAGCGGTGGGGTTGTCAAACAACAGGGATTCACCCGAAAGCATTACGACGGCCGGGATGGCCAGCAGTATACCAATCGCGTTTATCCAGCTGAGTTTTTCCTTGAAAACCAGCAGGGCAATACCGATGGTCACTAGGGGATATAAATTCGTCACCGGAATCACGATAGCGGCTAGCCCACCCGTCGTAAAGGCCTGATAGACGGCTACATTGCCTATTACGGCCAGCACACCCGCCACCAAACCCCATAAGATACCTCTGCGATTGGGGATTACCGTTCGGACTTTTTTGATTACCAACGGCAGCGTTAATAACATCCCTGCGCTAAAAAGGAGGTGATTTGTAAATGGGCTAACATCATCCGAAATTAGTTTAGCTACTACGCCCCAGGTCCCCCAGAAAAAACCGGCTGCTACTGAGTACAAAATCCAAGCTTCAGGTCTATTCCTCATTAGGTGTCTTTTAGCTGTGTATTGACGTCGAAGGAGCGTTTGGGTTGATTGATATTGTCACAGAAAAACGCTGTGGTTTCGGTATCGCCGTCTTAACCTATTCATTTGAATAGAGCAGCACTACCTACTATCCCCGCTTGTTCATCCAGTTGAGAAATTACTATTGTAGTTTTGTAGGCTTTAAATGGGCGGAGTAAGTTGGGGGTGTAAAGCTTACCCGTTTCATTTTTGCCAAAACCGGCCCGTAATCCTTTGGCAATGCCTCCTCCCAACACAATCCTGTCGGGAGCGTATAGATTGACGTAATTGTCGATACCGGTTTTCAAGTAGCCAATATATTCCTCCACGATGGCGTCGGCATCAGGGTTGCCAGCCTGTTTCTGGTTGAAAATAGACTCCGCCGTTATCGGCGTATTCGGGTACTTTTGCTGCCAATTAAAACGGGTTGCGATTCGCCCGATCCCTTCCCCAGATACGAGTGATTCCAGGCAGCCCGTTTTCCCGCAATAGCAAACCGTATCGCTGGTTATGATGGTCAGATGGCCACCCATATGGGCAAAGGGCAAAGCGCCATCGAGCTTACCGTTGATGGTGAAACCAATACCTAAACCGGTGCCAAGCGTCAAAACCAGCACGCGGCTAAAGCCCTTTCCCTGCCCGTAAATGGCTTCGCCAAGCGCTACTGCATGGGCATCGTTATCGAGCAAACAAGGCAAATCGTGTTGTTGCTGGATGATACTACGTAGTGGATAGTCTTCCATAAATTTCAGAAAGCCGTAGGTCGAATCCACCATTCCATCGGCAAAGACAAAGCCCGGCACGCCAATGCCAACGCCCAATAAACGGTTCCGTTCCAACGCCGCTTTATCCTTGAGCTGACGGATCGCTTCACCAACGTGTTGTAGAAATCGGTCACCGTCTTTGGTTTCGGTTGGCGTAATGAGCATAGCGTCCACCTGCCCGGTTTCCAGATTTACCAGACCGATTTTGGTTCGTGTTCCCCCAATGTCGATACCGATTGCGAGCGTTTTCATGGCGAGGATTAGTTTGCCAATTGTATTCGATACGTATTAATAGAATCAGGGGAAACTCAACCTGCAATTACTTGCTCAATGGTTAAAAATTGTTTTCAGTAAGGGCGTAAACGCAACGCAGTTTTTTAACCCCTACCGAATTCTCTAATGAAGCCAGTGCAGAGCGGAAATACCTGACTTTATGACCACGTAAAAAGCCGTTGGGGGTTGCCAATCAAGAACTTATCGATTGTTTCTTTTGATATTCCTTTCTCTTTCATCCAGGGAACAACCTTGCGTATCGGGTAAGAATAAGTACGGTCATTGCCATCCTCGTTGGTATCGCCCCATAATATTTTTATGTTTCCGTTCTCAAATGTCCAGGTCAGGTCGATGGGTGCCACCATCCGGTCGTCATATCCTCGCTTGGTTAACTCCTGAATGATAAGGCCCAAATCCGTTGGTTTCGTATGATTCCAGTTGCCGAAATTATTAAAGCTGAGACTGCTTCCCTTGTCAACCACGCCCTGTAAATAATCTATTTGCTGTTCTACACTCCTACCACTCCACCCAAACGTGGCTTCCAATTGCGAGAAATAACAGTGTTTCAGGTCGGCCCCAGCTTCATCCAGTATTTGCTGCTGTTCGGCACAGCCGCTCACCGCATGGGTACAGATGGTCAGGTTGTATCGTTTTTGAACACGGGCAGCAGCAATCAACAAATTCTTCTCCGCCGGTGTAATGGGTAATCGCTTGGTTGCTACCTTGATGACACCCGGACGGACGAACGAGCGTCCCCTGAAGCCCTTCCTCAACATCTTTCCTCATCCGATTTTCAAAATCAGCAACCGTCATGGATTGCTGTTCCTCTTTCAACACATAGAATCCAGTACAGCAGACCACCTTTATGCCGGTGGCCAACGAAACCTCCCGTATCCCAGCTACATCGTCGGTCGGTCCTACATCAACAATCGTTCGGAGGCCCAGTGCTTTTGCTTTGTTCAACTCATTGACGGCGAAAACCATACTTTTATCCCGTTGTGCCGGATCTTTCGGCAGCACAAAATGTTAATGAACGCTCGTAATACCCATCTAATCCGGAAGAATCTCTCCCGTTGCGGTAGGAATTTTTCTGGGGAGCACCATACCCCCGAAATTCATCCGTTTATCCTGACCCACGAAGGCCATAGGAGCGGGTAATAGTAGTGCCAATGAGCCAGCACTGACGGATTTCATAAAAGTTCTACGAGTCAGATAGTTTACCCCGCTGTATACTTGCGAAATAGGGATTAGCATTTTTTGTATTGTTTTATGGTTCGTGGTCTAAAAAATTCCTACTTGGCCAGACATACCGCTGCCAGGTTGGGCCATTTCTCAACCTGCTGCCGGGCTACAGCAAAACATACCTTTCTAGTTGGAAAATCACCTGTTGGGTGGTTGGGCATCTGGAGATAGGCGGGAGTATTTGGGAGATGACTGAAAATGAATACGGTGGTGTCTACAACCGGCTCAGTATAGTAAAAGACGTTACGGGCCTCTATATTGCTGCCTAAACACAACTCTGACACCAGCCGTCAGTTTGACAAACTTCTCAGGTAAACGATAGTCTGTGGTACCTGCGTAGCATAGCTATGACTTTCGTCCTCGATGTAGTAATGTTCGATACCTGATTTTTTAGCGGCTCTCAAAATGGCTGGTAGGTTCAGTTGACCCGTTCCTAATGCCACGTCATTCTCCACCGGTGTGCCGCCCGACAAGTTACCCGTCACGCCCTTCCGCAGGTCTTTGAGGTGCATGAGTTTGTATCGTTTGGGATATTTCTCAAGCAACGCAACCGGGTCTGCTCCCGGAAAAAACGCCCACAGAATATCTATCTCGAAACTCACAAACTGCGGGTCGGTGTTTTTCACAATGTAGTCATATAGCGTACCGTTCTCGTATTTCTCGAATTCATAACCGTGGTTGTGGTAGCAGAACGTAAGGCCAAAATCGTCTCTCAGCTTCTTACCCATCTGATTAAAATCAGCCACCGTTTTCTTGGCCATATCGAGTGTAAACGACCCTACGTGTGGTACCCAGGCCACGCGAACAAATTGCGCGCCGAGGGCTTTGGCGTTTTGCCCGACTTCGGCTGTTTTGTTGAGCGCATCGCCGTAGCTCACCCCAAGTGATGAGCATTTCATGCCCCGTTCATCGAGAAGTTTACGGATATCACCGGCTGTTTTGCCGAACAGATTCGAGAACTCCATGTCGGTCACCCCCAACGCTTTGATGGTGTCGAGCGTGGCCACCATATTTTTTTGAAAACTGTCCCGGTACGTGTACGATACCATGCCGGGCGATTTAAATTGAGCCTGAGCCGGACCGGAACTCAGTAAAATGACAAAAAATAAGGCAGCATTTTTCACGATAGGCAGTTGTTTTCAGTAATTTACAAAAGTCATAAGTCGAGCCGGGGGTAACTCTTAAGTACTGACCCGGCTTATGGCGTTGATTGACTTTACGAAATTTACACCCGAACGTTCCAGCCTTTATCGTATTCCCGGCCCCAGAGCTGCATTGCTTCCCTGTCGTTCTGAATGTGGCCGTTTTGTGGATCACAGGTTAGCGCACGACCCACCCGATACGAAATGTTGCCCAACTGTGCAATCAGCGTCGACTTGTGGCCGTTCTGGATTTCGCCCGTTAGTTTAGCATCGCCCCGAATTGTACTGACAAAGTTCTGTAGGTGGGTGGCATCTAATTTTTCGAGCGGGCTGACCGTATTCGTGGCATCATAAGGCGTGTCATCTTTCACCTCTTTTACCAGCTTGTCTTTCTGATCGTAAATACTGTAGCTATTCGCGCCGAGGTAGACAACTGTTCCTTTGTCACCGTAGAAAATTACCCCCCGACCACTGCCTTCCGAGTTAAAGCCATTGCAACTCCGGCCCTCCCAGGTCATAGCCGTATTGTTGCCGAAGTTAGCTGTAATGGTTTGGGTATCGGGCGTTTCCCAGTCATCCTGAAAGGCAAACCGCCCGCCTGCCGACACCACTTTGGTTGGGTAATCAACGCTTAGGCCCCAGCGCATCACATCAATTTCGTGGGTGCCGTTATTGAGTGCTTCGCCGGTGCCCCAATTCCAGAACCAGTGCCAGTTATAAGGCACAACATTATCTTTGTAAGCCCGGTGTGGGGCTGGTCCCTGCCAGAGGTCGTAGTTAAGGGTAGCTGGCACTGCCGTTGCGTTGCCCTTGCCAATGGGTTTCCGCCAGTTGGTGTACCAGCCTCGCGCAAAATAAACCCGGCCAATGGCCCCCGCCCGCAACTCTCCAACCAGAGCGTTGACGTTGCTGAACGAGCGTCGCTGACTGCCCATTTGCACCAGCCGTTTGTACTTGGCAGCAGCCTCAACGGCCATTTCGCCCTCATGGGGGTTGTGGCTACACGGTTTCTCGACGTAAACGTGCTTGCCGGCTTGGCAGCCCATGATGGTGGCGGGGGCATGCCAGTGATCGGGGGCAGCAATGGCCAGGGCATCAAAGTCCTTCTTCTCCAGCAGTTTGCGGATGTCGGTGATGCCCTGAGGCCGTTTGCCGGTCAGCTTCTCGACCTCAGTTAGAGTTTTGTTCAGTACATTCTCATCCACGTCGCAGATGTAGCCCACCTCGACGTTGGGTAATTTAGCGAAGGTTTTGGCCAGAAAAGCCCCCCGGTTGTTGGTACCCATGATGCCCAGTACGACTTTATCGTTGGGCGAACCGGTAAAGAATCCCCCTGCCGACAAGGATGGGGAAAGCAGCAGGCTGGTGCCCGCGACGGAAGCCGAGCGGAGAAAGTTTCGGCGATTGGTTAAATCTGTCATGTTATTTATGGTTAAAATAGCTTTTGATTATGGTCTGTCAGGTTGATATAAAGGTCATCGAGTACAAAGTGTGTAGGTTGCAAAAATTATGAACTAAAGGTATCGGGCATTATCAACTGAACGTAACCGGAAAGACATGAAACTCAGCTAAAACAATCATTGAATTGAGCGGCACGGTAATCTTACCGTCTTTAATCTGCTTGATGAGTTTATTAAACTGCGCAGTCGGGCGGGTTTCCCGGTAGTTATACACCCAATAGGAACCATCGCAATTCCATTTGCTTTGCAGATTATACGGCAGAAGAGCCGTCGAATCATTGAGCTTAATATAATAATCCAACATCTCAGAAAAAGCCTTATTATAGGTTTCTTCATCGCCTGTCCACATATAATCCGTGTGGTCGTCGTTAGCCAGGTATATCTTTTTCGGCTGTGCCTGAAGAGCGAAGACGAAGGTTACTAAAGAGAGGGTCAGAATATCTGGTTTCATGGTAAATATGAAAGTGAAGCGATGCGTGAGACTCGGTATCATTTAGCGATTGAAGAAGTAGTCTTCTGCATCTTCTTGGCCATCCTATGAAAAAGCTGGGCCTCTGGTCAGTTATGCCAAATCATACCTACGAAAAGTACGTCTGAGGATTAACCATAAAAAATACGTCAATCTCTTTGGCTGAGAATCCCGCTTTCAACAGGTTAGGCACGGCATCCGTCAGGGCATACGCATAGGTTTTGCTTTTCGTTTGAGGATGCTTTTCCTCCACATTGGTTAGGATGACACCCTTCTGCCAAAACCACAAACTATCCATGGAGGTCATTACTTTGGCGGCATAGCCTTTATCGCACAAGTTTCTAATCAGGTACACCAGTTCTTCCCACGGCGTATCAAAATCATAGCCGAAGTTATTAAACAACAAGCGGCCTCCTTCGCTCGCAATCTGAACCAGATTTTCGCTCATTTGCTCCAGAGATCGCCCTTCCCAACCAAATTTTGCTTCCACGTGCGAAAAAAACAGTTTGTCGGGAGTAGCGCCGTACTTCACTAAATGGTCAAATTGGCGCCGTACGCCCGCAACGGCGTGGGTGCCGATGGGCGTACCCAGTTCCTTATTCACCTCAGCAGCCACCTTAAAAACCATCTTTTCCCAGTCGTTCATGACCGCCCGCCGGGCGGCCACTTTGATGAGGCCCGGTTTTATACCAGTCCCGCCAATTCCCTCGGTTAACTCCTTGATTACGTGTTTTTTAAACTGCTTTTCATTCATATCCAGCAGCCACCTGGGCATGACATGTTCCTGGTAAGCACCAGTGGCTAAAATGATATTTACCGATACCCGTTCCTTAATGGCCTGGTGCAGCGTGATGTCGCGAATGGGAGATAGGTCAATAATGGTGTTTACCCCCACTCGCTGGGCATCATTGATTAATTTTACGGCATACTCAACAGTTTCGGCCCGCTTATCCTGGGGAGTATCCCCCCAAAAAATATGCTCGTGCATGAGCGTAAAGCCAAGGTCTTTTACGGCTACATTGCCCTGCAAAGTGGACACCTTTTTCAGACGGTGTGCGCCTGTTTGGGCACCGGCAGGAAGCGGGTTAGCCGAGGGTAAAAGCGGAAGGGCCACAGGCAATAACCCGGCTTTCGCCAGGAAACTTCTCCTTGATAGCTCCATTTGGTTTTTATGGTTGATGCGTAGAAGGCCCGGACTACCGTTAATGTGTTTGTTCGTCAGACCCGGACCATCTCAAACATGCGGGTGAATGTGTGACTGATGGCAACGGGTAAACTACGGCCCGATTGTTGCGATTAGTAGCCTGGGTTCTGTTTGATCTTTGTCGGGTTCACGTCGATTTGGTTTTGAGGAACGGGAAAGAGCGTCTGATGGCTTTTAATCTGAAGCACTGTACCGCCCGATGTGATGTTGTTTTTGGTAAAATACTGATTTAGCGTGGTTGACACCGTGCCAGTACGAACCAAGTCCCACCACCGGTGCCCTTCAAAGCATAGCTCTACCCGACGTTCCTGAGCCAGGGCGTCGCGCATGATTGCCTGCGTCAAATTAGTTTTAGCGTTTAGCCCAGCCCTGGCCCGAACCAGATTCAATTGGGTTGCTGCGCCCGATACGTTGTTTTGCTCATTCTGGGCTTCGGCATACATCAGCAAAACATCCGAATAGCGCAGGACCGGCCAGTCATTGTCGGCATCGCCAGCAGCAGCCCCTGGATCGGCGTATTTACGGGTATAAAGCCGGGTTGTTCCATTCGTATAGGTATAGGTCGCAATCGAGATGTCTAACCGTTTGTCGCCTTTCTCAAAGCTGTTGAGCAGGTCGATGGTAGGCACCAGTACGCCAGTGGCTCCATTGGCAATGGCTGAGCCTGAGCTTTCGGGAGCGAACAGGGTATTGAAAGGCGAGCCTTCGCCATTGGTGCGTTTGTACGCCACCGCAAAAATGATTTCCTTATTGTTCGCATTGTTGGTGGCAAACACATCGGCGTAATTGGGCAGGAGGGCATACGCATTTGTATCAATCACTTTTTTAAGTGCTTTCTCGGCTTCGGCGTAGTTCTTTAAAGTCAGATATACCGTTCCTAACAGCGCATTGGCCGCTCCGCTGGTTGCCCGGCCCAGATCGGCAGGG
Organism: Spirosoma arcticum; assembly: GCF_054779955.1. Lineage (NCBI taxonomy): Bacteria > Pseudomonadati > Bacteroidota > Cytophagia > Cytophagales > Cytophagaceae > Spirosoma > Spirosoma arcticum. The sequence continues at coordinate 79,604 of NZ_BAAGXG010000018.1, read as the reverse complement.
CCATAGGTAGCGGGCAGGGCAGTAGCGGCTTCGGCCAGGTCTCTAATAATCTGGTCATACACTTTAGCCGCCGGGTCGCGACCGTACTCAAAGGATTCTGCCGACGATAGTTCTTTCAGGGTTAAAGGCACATCGCCAAAGGTTCTGACCAAGGTAAAGTAAAAAAGTGCACGAAGAAATTTCGCTTCACCGATGATCCGGGTTCGAGTAGCCTCACTCACGGTAGCGCCGGCGATTCGGCTCAGAACAGCATTGGATCGATAAATACCTGCGTAGGCATCACTCCAGCGGGCATTCAATACATCAGAAGCTCCGGTGCCTCCCGTTGTAATGGTCAGGTTATCAAAGTCGCAATAGCCGGTGATGCAGGCCCCTGATACGGTTGAGGCATCATCAGAGGTAATGTCGGCAAAGATGTGTTCCCGGCCAAAGAGACCATTTCGCTGTAGTACCGAGTACGTACCGTTCATGGCATTGACCATGTCGGCTTCCGTTTTGTAAAAGTTGCTCGTGTAAGCAGACGTAACCGGAGCCAGGGTAATGTATTGGTCGCCACATCCACTCGCAAGCAGCAGCAGGGAGGAGACCGAGGCCAGTTTTAGTATATTGGTAGCAATCATGTTCGTAAGGATTAGGGTCGTAATTAAAAGCCGATGTTAATGCCAAAGGTGTAGGTTCTGGCCAGTGGGTACGTGCCGTAGTCGATACCGGCCACCGATGGCGATTCTCCGTTTTCCAGATTGGATACTTCCGGGTTGTAATTGATGTAGCTGGTCAGGGTAAAGAGATTTTGCCCAGACAAGTAGATCCGACAACTGCTCATCCGGGCTTTGCTCAGTAGACTGGCCGGTACGTTATAGCCAAGCGTCAGATTGCGTAAGCGCATGTACGACGCATCATACACCCAGGTCGAGTTAAGCTGTGTGTTTCCACCCGTATTCTGGGCGTTGGTATATACGCGCTGTACCGTTCCGTTACCCGGTTCGCCAGGCGATTTCCAGCGGTCATTCGTGAAGGAATAGGCGTTGTAAATGGCCGTGTTGACGCCAATAAAGCGGTGCAGCAACGACAACGCCTTGTTCCCCTGCGAACCCTGAAAAATGAAGTCCAGATCAAAATTGCTGTATGACAATTTACCATTGAACCCAAAAATGAAATTAGCCTGATTGGTCCCCAGCGAAACCCGGTCGTTGGCCGTAATTTTGCCGTCGCCATCCACGTCTTTAAATTTAAGGTCGCCCGCTACGCTTCCTCCCGATGCCCACTGTGGGCCTGCATTAGCCTCATCGGTCGTTTTGAATACGCCCACCGCCTGATAGCCAAAGAACTGCCCAAAGGGCTGACTCACTTCGGTTTTAACACTTCCGGAGGGAATCGTGACATAAACCGGGGCATTGGTTTCGCCGATGCGTAGCACTTTATTCCGGTTGGCGGTCAGGTTACCACCCAGACTCAATTTTACGGGGCCGTTCAGGATGCGGGCATTGAGATTCAACTCGATACCCTTGTTGCTGATGTCACCAATGTTGCCGAGGTAGGAACTGAAACCACTCACACCGGGAACGGGGCGGGCATAGAGCAGATTTTCGGTGGTGCGGGAATACCAGTCCAGATTGAGTTGAATCCGCTCCGCCCACAGCCCCAGATCCAGGCCAATATCCGTTTGTCGGTTCGTTTCCCAACTCAGCGAATTGTTCTCTAAGTTGGCCGGAGCCAGTCCATTGGTCAGCGTTCCGGTGCCGGTTCCAAACACGTAATTATCGCGGCTGATTAAGCCCAGCGAGGCATAGTTGCCAATGTTGAAGTTCCCCGTTACACCATAGCTACTCCGGATTTTTACGGTACTCAGAACCCGATTATTCCGTAGAAACGGTTCTTCAGAAAGGAGCCAGGCGGCCGACACCGACGGGAAAAGTGCCCATTTGTTGTCGGCGGCAAATCGGGAGGAACCATCCCGACGGAGGGCCGCCGTCAGCAGGTATTTATCCTTGTAGCCGTAGTTGACCCGCGCCAGGTACGACAACAGCGACCATTGTTGCTTGTCGCCGGTGCCGTTCACAACCGAAGCGGCCGTCACGTATTGAACCTGATCGTTGGAATAGGAGCCCACCTGCCCCGTGGTTCGGGTAAACTCCTCCGTATATTTCTGGGCAGTGTACCCCGCCAGTGCCGAAATCCGGTGATTACTGCCCAGTGTTTTGGTATAGGTCAGGATGTTTTCCCAAACGTAATTAATGCCCCGTCGGTCCTCGTGCCGACTGTCGATATTGGCCAGGTTTCCTGTTGGATAGGCTGGACTTAATGCAGGCGAACCGCTAAGCGAAATGGTTGAAGGACGATAATAGTTCAACCATTGCGTACGCCAGTCGTAGTTCAGGCTGGTGCGAAAACTAAGCGCGTCAGAAATTTTAAAGTCCAGGAAATTGCCGCCCAGCAAACGGGCCGACTCCGAGATGTTTTTGTAATTGGGATTCTCAAAATACTGAATCGGCGAGGTAAAGTCAACTGGAAGTCCGTTGGCAATCAGATCGGGATAGCCCACGATTTGTCCGTAATACCCATCCGCATTTTTGGGTGCAATCCAGGGCGGGAGCGACAGAGCGGTTGTTACTATGGCCCCCGTGTTCCAGTGCCCATCGGTAGGCACCAGTTTCTCTTTCGCGTAGCTCGGCGACAGGCTCATACCCACTTTAATACGGCTCGATAGCGAAGCCTCTACATTGGCCCGCAAGCTATACCGGTCGAAACTGGTCGTTTTAACAACCCCCGCCTGTTGGAAGTAGTTGCCGGAAATGTAGTAGGTTACTTTGTCTGTTCCGCCCTGCGCCGACACCTGGTAGTTATTAACCGGAGCCGACTGAAATATCTCCCGCTGCCAATCGGTATCGGGCAAACTGCCGGGGTTGTCCAGAATGGCGGGGTAGTTGAACCGTTGGTTATTGCCATTGCCCGCTATGGATCGGCTACCATTAGGCGTTGCTGGATTCCCACCCGCCCGCAGCCATTCCTGGTTCGTGGTTTCTTTGACATACGCAATGTTTTCGTCCCGGTTCAGCAGGTCAACGTATTTCGACACCTGCTGAATACCCGTGTAGTAATTCAGCGTAATTTTTGCCGCGCCCGATTTCCCTTTCTTGGTCGTCACGATAATGACCCCGTTGCCACCACGCGAGCCGTAGATGGCGGCTGATGCGGCATCTTTTAGGATGTCCATCGACTCAATGTCAGCGGGATTAATCAGATTAAAATCATCCGCACTGTTGAGCGGCAGACCATCGACTACAATGAGGGGTGTATTGCTGGCATTGAAGGAGCCATTGCCCCGAATCCGGACAACGGGGTTGGCACCGGGCCTGCCGTTTCCCTGGGTTATCTGAACACCGGCTACCAGGCCCGCAATGGCGGTCAGGCCATTGTTGGCTACGACATTCTTGATTTCGGTGGCTCCTACCGACGCAACTGCTCCCGTCAGGTCTTTTTTTCGTTGGGTGCCATACCCGACCACAACGACCTCGTTCAGCGACTTTTGGTCCGTTTTCAGGCTGATTGTTAAATTACTACGGTTGCCTACTGCGACCTCCTGTGGTTCGTAGCCCACGAATGAAAATACCAGTATGCTGTTTCCTGCCGGGATACTGATCTGAAAGTTGCCATTCTGATCCGTATTCGTACCCTTGGATGTGCCTTTTACAATGATGCTCACCCCCGGCAACACCTGCCCGCCATCGTCGGTGACGGTTCCGTTAATTACCTGGTCCGCTGGAGCCAGGCTACCCGCCGGATGAATCGGTTTGGGAACGCCAGCGTGGGTAAGACTGGCAAATACCATCGCCACACAAAACGGGCGGATTGTAAAGCGCATAACTTTCCAAATTTGGGCGCGTACTGGGTTTATCATAGTTTTATTGGTTTTTGTTGGGAATTGACAAAGACTCCTCTGCCGAGGAAAGCTGGTTTCGGGCCAATCGACAGAGATAATTCGGAGCCGACGGTGCTGGACACACTGTCGGTTCTTTGTTTACACAATTGACATTCGTTAGTAGACCATAGGCAATAAGGTAGTTAGATAGGCGGGTAACCGTTGGAGGAATGTACAGTCATCAGTATAGGCTACTGTTTAGTCAATTCGATAATCTCCTGACTATAAGGCTGAAGCTGAAGCGATAGCTGTCCGTTGATGAGATTCTGCCCCGAAAACGTACCCAGTTCCCGGCCCGAAAAGCGTAGCCGAACGGCATACCGTTTATCAGGAAGTACCCAGGGGATGTTGACCACCCGTTGCGGTTGGCCGCCACGACCTCGCAACACGACGACGGCCCCCGAACCATCTTCATTCAACTTACCCCACCAATGCCAGTCCGTATCGGTCGGTGCCGGTACCCCACTGAACTGGAAGTGACTGTATATGGCGTATTTCCGTTGTAACTCGTCCAGTAAATCAAAGCACTGTCGATACACCCGGATGTTCTCTGGGGTGAGTGAGGCCAGATCACCCGCATAAACGCTCGGTACGCCCATCAGCCAGCTACAAACCTGACGGCGCTGCACCTCCGCCGAGAGACTCCCCCGGTGATTAACCGTAGCAGCTGCGTAATATTCGATGCCATACAGCGGCAAACCCCGGTAGGCATAAACGCGGGTTCGGGCGTTGAAGCAGCCTTCTAACAGTTTCGCCCGTAGGCTGTCCGGATTGTCCGGCCACGCCGGTGTAAAGCGTTTTTTTCGGGGACCACTGCCCGAATAATCGTTGGGCGGAATGTGGTACGCCAAACTGTGCTTGAGAGCGGCCAGATCGCACGGTGTACCGGGTGTGCCCCAATAAATCTCATGGGTCAGCTCCTGAACGATTTCCGGGGATGCTTGCCGAACCTGATCCAACGCGTCGAACAGCCCGCGAAGGCCCCGAAGTAGTGATTCTTTGTGCGTCCGGCTGTCGTGGTTGTAGGCGATGTCGCCAAACTGAATGTTGGTCAGGTCCTGTTTAAAGTAGGTAACGCCGTACCGGTCCCGAAGGTCCAGCAGGTCACTAGCGTAAAAACTACGCCACGAGCTGGCAAAACTCATTGCTAACCCGTCGCCCCGCCTGACTCTGGGCAAACTATACCCATCCGGTATTACCTCAAAATCGCGGGAAATCGCCGGATTTCGATAGGAGGTGACCCAGAAACCAAGCGTCAGCTTCTCCGCCCGAATGGCGTTGCAGGTAGCTAGAAAATCGGGGAATTTAACGGGGTCCGGGCGCGTGGTGGGCGTTGCTCCGTTGCTGGGGTCCTCGCTCAATCCCCATCCTGCATCCAGCAGCATTCCCTTAAAACCGATCCGACTGGCTATTTTTGCCATTCGACGCATGCTGGTGTCGGCAATGAGCGCTCCGAAATTAGACCAGCTACACCACAGCGGTGTGTGCGTCAGCGAGGTTGCGGGTAACACCCCGACAATACGCCGGAGAAAACCCTGAAACGAACGTTCTACGGTACGGTCTAAGGGCGTTGACAGGCCGGAAGGAGTTTTCACGACGGGTCCCGCATACCCATACAGGAAGACCGGCTCCGAAACGAACGTTTCCTGCGGGCCGATGACCCACTCGAAATACGCTGGGGCATAGCCCGTACGGCCCGTTGAATCTAATCGGCGCAGGGCAGAAGGCACCTCGCTACCGACAATGACCCCCGCCGTTTTTTGGGCGTTACCAAAACTACGCGTACTGGTTGAAGCTCCAAATTCGGAGGGGGTCAGGTCAGTCAGCGACCGGTATTCCTGACGGATCTGGCTGTTATCGAGTAGGAGATCGTCAATTTTCAGCCAGTGTGATCCCGAATTGCTGATTTCAACCCACTTGCGGATGGCCGGGTGTCCTTCATAAATTTCGTAGTACTGCGTGATCGTTAACCCAGACTGCCGGGTGGCCTGTAGGGTCCGCGTCCGCAATGTAAGCCGCGTTACACCGGTGTGGGGCTGACTGATGGTATAGCCAAGGTGGTCGAACGGACTGCTCCAGGAGTCCGCCCGCAGCTGCTCTGGATGCACCCAGCGAATGGCTTGCCGAACAAAATCACTTTTACCATCAATCTGCAGCGCATCGGACCAGGTTTTTTCGGTTGCCAGTTGGGTAATTTCCGTTTTGGCCGTATCGCGAATTCCTTCGGGTTTGACATTAGGTTCGGCCAGATGCACACTGAGCGATAACTCGGTCGATTGACTGTCCAGCAGACTAATTCCGTTCAGGGACAGCTTGTCGGTCCGCAGCGTAGCCCCGTTTATCGATAAGGTGCGCTGAAGTATTCCCGCACGAATAGTGATTTGATTGTCCCGAACCGTAATCTGATAAAGGGCGGCTGGTGTTTGGGCCAAAGCGGATAAACCCATCCATAAAAAAAGCAGGGAAAGCCAGCACATCGTTGTCGACCTGACAGCAAAGGCTACCAGGGAAGAACAAAAAGCTGTGGCAATAAACCGGCGCATCATTTCAGGAATTCGTTTAAGTAGTTGATTTGGAACCAGGAAAATCACACGACATCAAACTGATACACGGTTGTTTGCCGGTAGACTTCTTCCGGCTCCAGTAAAGCGGACGGAAAATTGGGGTGATTTGGTGCATCCGGATAATGCTGCGGTTCCAGGCAAACCCCGGCGAAAGGCCCGAAAGGCGCAGCCAAAAACTGGCCGCTGTACACCTGTAGGCCTGGGGCCGTTGTGTACACCGTTAGCCGCCGACCACTGTCGGGGTCATACAGGGTAGCGGCCTGGCAAAGACAGGCATTCGTATCCAAGCAATAATGTAAGGTCGGGTTCGATTCTACAACAGGCCCTAACTCCCTCCCCTTTCGTAGGTCAAAAAGGCTTCCATCAACCGGCACAGGTTCCAGGGGCAAGTGCCGCTCGTTCAACGGCGTATAGGTTGAAGCCGCCATAGTTAGGATATGCTGCCGCACATCCTGTTTGCCACCCGACAAATTAAAATAACTGTGATTGGTCAGGCTGACCACCGTTGGCCGGTCGGTTCGGGCAACATAGGCTACGATTAATTCATTTTGCTCCGTCAGACTATAGTGGATGGTTACGGATAGGTTTCCCGGATACCCTTCTTCCCCGTGCGGACTGGTATAGGCCAGGCAACGTTCCGGCTGATGAGTATTGACCGTTTCGACAGCGCTCCACGTCTTTTTATTGAATCCGGCAAATCCACCGTGCAGGTGATTCGTCAGCTTCTCTTCGTTGATGGTTAGCTGAAGCAGGTCATCGCCAAGGAGCAAAAGCCCCCGATCAATTCGGTTGGCGTACCGGCCAACAGTGCAGCCGATGTAATACGGGTCGTCCTGGTAGGAAGCCAGATCGAGATAGCTCAGGACAACATTCTCCCGGTTTCCCTGCCGATCCGGCACCCAGATTCCAGTAATGGTTGCCCCAAAATTCGTCAGTGAAATCCGCGTTCCTGCCTGATTTTGCAGCGTATACGATTGCACTTCCCCGACCGTTGCTGGCATTATTTCAATTGAGCTGGCCATTCTCTTCCGATTAGTGAAGCACTATTGAACCCCATCTTTTCACGCGTTGATTGGTATGCCGCCCACCCGGGTAGCCAACAGCCGTTGCAACAGCACTTCGTGCACGGTAGCCCCCTGGTGGCTTTTTTCCATTTCCAGCACGGTCCCCAACTGGTCTTTCGCTTCGGCATAGTGCTCCAGACCTAAGTAACCTAAACCCTGTAAATAGTGACAATGAATGCGGTTGCGCTTGGTCAGGTCATCATCGAAGATGAGCAGGTCGGGTAGGGATACGGCGAAGAAATCCAGTTTCACCTCGTCGGTCAGGTGTTTTTCGCCGTAGGTTACCAACGTCCGAAAGCGGAGTTTGGCGTCCGCTTCCCGGCCCAGTTTGCGTAGGGCCAGCCCCTGATAAAACAGGGTTTCGGGCCGCTGATCATTGTAAAAGATGGCCGGTGCCGGCTGGGCACTTCCGGCCGACGCTTTTTCCCAGTAAAAGCGGGCTTGTTCGCTATCACCCAACCCTTCAAGTGCCGCGCCCAGCCAAAAATGAATGTCATTCTCCTGCGCACCAAACAACTTGCCTTCGCCCAGGTTAAGCGGGTAAATCTCCGCTGACTGTAACAAAGTAACGGCCTCCTGGAATTGGTCTTCGGTTAGTGCCTGTTTCGCCCGTTCCACCAGTGCCTGACTGTATTGCCCCGAAACTTTGCCTTCACCGCCTTCCCAGGGATGGAACGTGCGGGTGGCCAGTAAACGGGCGGCTTTCTCGTAGCTACCGATCAGATTATGCAGCGTCACCCACTCGATATACAAGTCATCTCGCTCCCCGATCAATTGCGGATAGGGCGAGAGGGAATCCAGCCGTTCCGCTACCGGTCGGTTCAGGCGTTTATAAAGCTGGTCGAGTTCGTACAGCACCCGGGCATCGGAAGGGTCGAGCCTGAAAGCGGTTTCGTACGCGTTCACGGCCCTGTCGGCTAAACCACGCCGGTTATAGTAGGCCAGTCCGAGGTTGCGATGCACCGTCGGAAATCCCCCAAAAATAGCCCGCGACGTTTCCCAGGCATCGATGGCGTCGGCGTATTGCCGCTTATCGTACCACAGGTTGCCTAGGTAATACCAAGCTTTGTAATCGTCCGGCAACTGGGTGATGACCCACTTGAGCACCGCGATGTCGGCCAGTCTATTCGGAAAAACGCGGTCTGGCGAGCAGCTGAAGCCCCGCTGCGCCCAGTGGTAAGCGGTTTTGGTGTCCCCGGCCTGCGCCGTGAAATAAGCGAGGTAATAAAACAGGAGCGGATGCGAAGCCGTTTGGGTCAGACGACTTAGCAGCGACGTAGCCTCCTCAAACAACCCCGCCTGCCCATAGTCGATGGAAATTTCTACGTAGGTATGAACGTTATCGCGCATCTCCCGACGGAGCTGGTCCAGATACGCTGCGGCTCGTTGCTCGTCGCCTTTTTCCTCCAGAAGTAGATACCGTTCATTAGCCGCCCCAAAATCCAGCGGGTCAATGGCCAGCGTTTCACGGACGAGCGTATCGGCCTGGGTGAGTCGGTTCAACTGGCGTAGCAGGGCGGTTTTAAGGTGACGGGCCTGCCAGCCGTGGTAGTTTCGGATCATGGATTGATCCGCGTGTTCCAGTGCAATCGTGTACTCACCCTTTCGGGCCGCTAAGCGAGCCAGTTGCAGATACGCCTTATCCTGCCAGGCTACGTTCCAGCAGGCTTTGTAGAAAAACGTATAGGCCTCCTCTACTTGGTTCTGATAAACTAGTGAAAGACCCAAATTATAGAGTGGTTCACCGTCGTAGGGATTAGGGTTATGCCGGGTCAGCGTTTCCACCGCCTTACGGAAATACGGCTCGGCTTGGGCAAATTGCCCCCGGCGCAGGTACCACAACCCCAGCGCGTTATTGTTCCGGCTATCCGAAGGGTCCCGGCTCAGGGCTTCCTCGTAGTACGGAACGGGCGAATACGTCGCGTGACGGTACTGTTCCAGGTGGAGTCCGGCCAGATAAAGGCTCTCGGTAGTCAACAGAGCCGATGGTTCTCCAAGGGGTAGGGCCGGGGCGGGGATAGCTTCCCCCTGCCGGGATACGGGGGTGTAACTCACCAACAAGCGCCCCGTGCTGTCGGCTACGGTTACCGTTAGCTGTTCGGGTAGGATACCACCGGGTAGGGCCAGTTGCTTTGCGTATGTTTTGACGGGAGAAAGATCAATTGTGTCGTCGAGCAGCACGGCTTTGCCCGCTACTAAGCGAATCGAAACAGCGTTCTGTACAGCCGTTACGTACACCTTTACGGTTATTGTGGCGGCTTCTATTTCCAGGTTGACTAAGGCATCGATGGTGGCATTTTTTACGTACCCGACGTTTTTGTAAGGTATAAAATACTGCCGGAAGGTGCGGGTTTCGTTCGGCATAATCCAGCCAAAATCGGGCTGGTTATCAGTAAAAACGCCCGTCATCAATTCAAAATACGGCCCGTCGTCGTCGGTTAGCTGGCGGTCCCAGGCCTGCCCGAATTCGCCGTGGCCCCAGGTCCACTGCTTTTTACCCGGCGAAACGTGGTGATTCGCTACGTGCAGAATGCCCGCCTGTTTGCCGTGGTTATAGCCGCCCACAAAGTCGAAGGCGGAGTTAATGGCCATGTAGGAGGTCGGCACCGGGACGTTTTTGTACCAGGAGATATCGGTGCCCGGCGCGTAGTTAACCTTATAATAGGTTCCTGTTGCGATAGGAAAGGATGAGACGTCGCGCTTACCATGGTCGAATACCGCGTGTACGTCGGGCGGGAAAACGGACTGGTAAAATTCATCGACCGACACAGCGGGGTTGGCCCACCAAAGAAAAGTTTGTGGTAAGGGCGTCCGGTTATACAACTGACCGGTAATTTCAAGATAAGCCTTATCCGGGAACAGGGTAAACCCGGCCATGCCCTTCGTCTGGAACATCCGTTCGATTTCACTCACCCACACGGTTTGGCTCCCATCGGGATTCGCTTCGATGCGATAATCGACCGCATCGAAGGTGCTGGGGCGGTGATGCTGGGGCCAGTTAAACTCGATACCGCCCGAAATCCAAGGACCGGCAAGTCCCACCAGCGCGGGCTTGATGACCCGGTTGTAATAGACAAAGTGGTAATCGTTGGTTTTGTCTAAGGCCATCTGAACCCGGCCACCCAACTCCGGCAGGATCATGATTTTCAGGCACTGATTCTCCAGGAACAACGCCCGGTACACTTTATCGCTCTTTTCGTCGAAGACCTTGTCCACCACCGGATGCGGATAGACGACTCCGCTGCTGCCCTGATACACCCGCTTTTCCAGGAACATCGGGTTCTTGTCCGGCTCCCCGGTTCGGTAGGTTGGGATGGTAATCGTTTCTTCCCAGGCGCGTACGGCAGATGCAGAAAACTCGTTCATGTTGTCTAATAGATTTGGCTAAAGACCCGCGAATACGCCCTCTAATTCTTCCAGTGTCCTGCCTTTTGTTTCCCGAACGTTCCGGCGCACAAACCCGAAGCCAAGTAGACAAATGCCGGCGTACAGCCAGAAGGGACCGTAGGTGCCGAGGTATTGGGCCAGGATCGGGAAGGTAAATACAAGAATAAAGTAGGCTCCCCAGAGCGCAATCGTAGCAACTGAGATAGCCGTACCCCGGATTGAATTCGGAAAAATTTCGGCGATCAGCACCCAGGTAACGGGAGCCAGCGAGGTCGCATATACCGCAATCGCCAGCAGGACCGTACTGGAAATCCAGACCGCAGCCGCGTGGTTTTGGAGGAGCAGGGCCAGGACCACGTATAAAATGGCCAGCCCCAGCGAACCGATCAGCATCAGCGGCCGACGGCCCAGGCGATCAACCAGCCGCATCGCCAACAGCGTGAATACTACGTTGACGATTCCAATTGATACGGTTTCCAGCAACTGCCGGTCTAAACTGGCCCCAACGGACTCGAAAATGGTAGAGGTGTAATTGAATACGACATTGATGCCGCACAGTTGCTGGAATATGGCCAGGCCAATGCCCACCATGACGGCGGGCCGGACGCTCCGCTCGAAAACAGCGCCGAAGGCTGGCCACTCAAACACGGGCCGCCCGTTGGTGGGCTGGATAATGGTCCAAACCGATTGTTGAATCTCGTGCAGTGTCTGCTGCCCGTACGCTGGGTTGCCGATCTTGCTCAATATGAGCTGAGCCTTCTCCAAACGACCCACTTGTACTAACCAGCGTGGACTTTCGGGCAACCACAAAACGCCGATAAAAAACAAAATAGCCGGGGCAACGCCTAACCCGAACATCCACCGCCAGGCCTCCGGGCCGTTATCCGAGAGTTGATAGTTGACCAGATTAGTCACAAGCACTCCAATGACGATGGTGAGTTGATTAATGGCGACATTCCGACCCCGAACCGCAGCCGGCGATACCTCCGCGATATACATTGGGCTCAACATCGAAGCCATCCCAACCCCGATACCCGCCCCGAAACGCATCAGGACAAAATTGGTTAGTGAGCCTGCCAGCGCCATTCCCAGCGACGATGAGGCAAAGAGCAGGGCGGCCAGCAATAACCCCGGTCGCCGGCCGTAGCGGTCCGATAGCATACCAGCGATCAGGCAGCCTACAATGCAGCCTAAAGCCAGCGAGCCGGTCAGAAATCCTTCCCACCAGGCACTCAGCCCGAATTCGGTGCGCAGAAACGGCAGTGCCCCGGAGATGACGGCAAAATCAAAGCCGAACAAGTAACCGCCCAGCGCCGAAACGAAGGAGATGCCGAGGATATACCCATTGTTAACGGAAGCACCGGGAGCTGTCATTCGTAATTATTACCAGAATTTATTGCAAACTTCCGCTAGTTCTGGATAATTTAAAATGATGCTTTTGCCGAATAAACTGGATAATTTTACGGTTTACCTGAATAAGAGGATTCATGAAGAAAAAAGAAGGGTTCGACGGGCAGCGATCCCATATTTTGCCCTCCGATGTTGTTAAAGCAGTAAGTGTGCATCCGCTTTGCCAGGGATTGTACATCACTGATATTGGCTACTATCCCAAAGCTCGTTTTCACCATCGGGAGCGACGAAAAGGCAGTCAAGAGTGTATTCTCATATATTGTATTCAAGGGCAGGGCTGGTATCAACTGGATCAAGAAAAGCACGAAATCGCTGCAAATCAGGTCGTTATTCTGCCCGCCCGGGTTTCTCATCAGTACGGGGCTAATCCAGGTGATCCCTGGAGTATTTATTGGCTGCACTTCTCAGGCCAACAGGCCGATTCGTTCCGGCAGTTTCTGCACGGGAAGAATCAGACTTTACCTATTACCATTGTACCTAATGACGAACGGTTACGCCTGTTCGACGACATCTTCGCCCACCTGACGATGTCGTTCAACCCGGATAATCTTATTTTTGCGGTCAGTTGCCTTGCTCATTTTCTGGCCACCTTCCGGGAGTCTGTCTACAAGCAGGCCGTGCAGGAGGATACGGGTGATGCGGTGAGTACGTCCATCGATTTTATGAAGCATCATCTTCATCAGCCTTTAACGCTGGCTCAATTGGCCGATCAGGCGGGGCTTTCCATATCACATTATTCGGCTTTATTTCGGCGCAAGACGCAAAGTTCGCCGATGAATTTTTTCAATTTTTTACGGATGCAACAGGCGTGTCGTTTATTGGAAAACACTACGATGCGCATTAAGGAAATTGCGGCCCAGCTTGGATTCAATGACCCCTACCATTTCTCCCGGACGTTTCATCAATTTGTAAGGCACTCGCCCCGGCAATATCGTAGTATAGAAAAGGGGTGATTTTTAGCGTACGCTAAAAATCACCTAATTAAAATAAATCAGTTTGAAGTGAGATGAATAATATAGAGTAAAGACAAACGTGCAAGATCCAATTATCATTATTAGATGCACCCCATTCGGCCTTACTTACTGATCGCCTTTCTTTAACCAGACTGCCAGATCAGCCCCAGTCTGCCCGGCTTCGGCAAACGGTACCAGCATTAGATCAACGGGTTTACCAGCCACCATACCACGTGCACTATATACCTGTGAACCAACCCAGCCTTTCGGCAACAACGCTTTTGGTAAAGTCGTTAAGGTTGCGGAATTGATACTTACGTTTTCGAAGTCGTTGATCTGCGGATTCAAAGCATGATCCAGCGCCAGCACCTGAGGACCATTTTTGAGAGCCACAAAACCCGGATAGCTTTTGCCGCCATCGAGTAGTTGAGTATTCAAATCGAAAGAAACCTGAATAATCGATTTTTTATCCCAGACCTGTAAAAGGGTCAGGTATTGGCCTGGCGTTCCGGCAAACGATTTTCCATTAATAACGGCTTTAAAATTCCGACTCCATTCCGGTACGTGCAAGTTGATGGCAAAAGCGGTTCTCCGGTCAGGAGTCAGTGTAATGGTGGCTTGGCCTTCCTGGGGAAACGCAGAGTCGATCCGCAACTTAATACCAACCTCTTTTCCCTCGTTCGTGCGAATGTTGCTCTGCACCCCGCCCGCCGAATAGCTATTGACCGACAACCCATTATCGGAATTTTTTGTGAACATCAATTCGGGGATAATGGCGAATCCCCGCGGTATACTAGCTAAACAACAATGCGCGTCGATCGTACAGCGATAGGGCTTTTTGCCTTGCAGGGCAGTGTAGTAACTCACACAGCCCGTTTGCGGATTTTCAGCGGCAAACAGGTGGTTATAAATAGATTTTTCGAACTCGTCAACGTACTTTGCTTCACCCGTTAGCGCGTGCAGGGCCTGGCTCAACTGAAGCCAGGTTGTAGTGACGCAACCTTCGCCCATATGTACCTCATTGGTAGCAGGCAGATCAAAATCCTCCCGAAAGTACTCCCCGTGACTGGCCGTTCCCGTAATGTAGAGCTTGTGGGCGGCAATATCTTCCCAGGCCGTCTCGGCAGCTTTGAGCAAGGCAGCGTCGCCGGTTAACTGGTAGAGTTTAACAATGCCGACTAAATTCGACATCATTTCGTAGGCTTTCGCGTTGGCGGTTTTATCGACTTTGCCCAGGGTCGTCAGCGTAGAAATGAGTTTGGGGCCGTTTTCCGTCGTTTCATACGCATCAACAATATAGTTGCAAAAATCGAGGTACTTTGTATCACCCGTAAACCGGTAAAGCTCCGTCATGGGCTCCAGCACACTGCCCGAGGCCATGCCGACGTGTCCACCCGATTTCATGATGGCAAGCTTTCCCGGGGATTTGCCAAAGGTCCGGCAGAGCAAATCACCGATATTTTTAGAAGTTTCCAGTGCCGGTTTGTAGCCCGTTGCGGCATAATAGCTCAGTAAGCCCAGCAGGTCGTATTTATGCGCCCAGACGTCCCAGGCGGTCCAATACTTCTCGGGGAGATACGTCCCCAAGTAACCGTCTTCGAGTTGCGTAGCAATCAACACATCGACGATACGATCCATCTGAGTTTTTAGCTGCGGATTTTTGGAATATCGCCAGACGCGGCTGGCCGCATGCAGGTATTTCCCCGGATATTCACCCACCCAGGTTTGCTTGCCCGGCCGGTTGTAAAACCCTTCCAGAATGCCGTTTTCGTCGATATTGAGTAAACGTTGGGTAAGATTGGCCTTCAAACGCTCTTCCAGAAACCCACTAAACCGAACAGTCTCCGGGGCAAATGCCAGCGCCTTGTCGGGAATTTTTTGGGCAACCACCGGCTCCCTCCGCTGTTCGTTCGTTCGGTCGGCGGCCGAATAGGCCAAAAGGGTGTTGTAGTTCAGGGAGTCCGTAACCGCTTGACTTCGAAACCGGTAGTCGGCTTTGTAGGAACCTGCCCCATTGACGGTTACCGAATACGGAATCGATTGTTGGCTCGGTTGCCCGAGAACAATGGTGTGCGATTGCTGAAAAATGACGGTTTTACTTAATGAATTATAAACTTTTATGTCGAGTACCCCCGTCAGATTGACAACGGGCAAGATTGATTTTAGGGTCACCGATTTCGTAAGAACAGTCGGTGAAGACGCCCGTATGAAGGAAGGCCGGTCGGCCGTTTCGAGCGATACAACCGTCGAAAGTTTCACGGGGCCGCCGATGCTGTATGGCCCATTGGTAAGGCCACCGTTGCCAGATTGGTCTTCCACCCGAACAGCGATCACGTTTGGTTGATCCCACTGGATAAGCTCGAAGGGAATGACATAATTCCGGTTTACAGACTGTCCCACGGTATGCCCGATCTCCGTTCCGTTTACAAAAGTCCGGTCGTTGTCGTTGATTCTGCCCAGTCTAATGAGAACGCCTTTTAAATACGAATTGCTGATTTTCAGCAATGATGGCAATACGACGTTGGTGCGGTACCAGGCTACGCCGTCATAGTCAGCCAGCCCCTGACTTTCCCAGTTACTGCCCACCTTAATGGCTTTCCAGGACTGATCGTCAAAACTGGTTTCGGCATAGCAGGCATTATCACCCGTTTGCATTTTCCAGCCCGTCGATACGTCGACAGGCTGGGCTAGCGGTTGGCTATAAGCGGCAAAAGCGGGAAACAGGTAGATAAGAAAGGCAGCAATGCAGTATGGTTTCATAAATAAGGGTTGAAACAATGAGGGGGCATCTGTTCCTTTCTCCGCTACGTATTCGCCCTAATCGGTTTATTATCGTACGTGATCAGATTCGTCATGCGGATGGTGTACTCCGGATTGGGGTTAAGCACTTTGACCCGTATCGTGTGTTTACCTTTCGCTAACTGGTATTTCCAGAACAATTCATGACGGCGCAGGGTGAAGCTGATGGGTAATTTGGCCGTTTCAACCCGTTTGCCGTCCACAAACAGTTCAGCAATGAAAACAAAGTCCGTATTTGACCGTTCCCGCGTAGCAGTCGGCGTGGCCGTAGTGGCCTGACCCATTAGTACGAAGCCGACACCGTCAAAATCTAAGGTGTACTCATCAGTCAGCTCTTTCTGAACAGCCTTTTTCCCCGTTGGGAAATGACCCATAAATGCCTGCTCCAACCGCACCGCTTTCGGGGTCTGAACAGCAATGCTGACGTTATCACCCGACACTTGCCCGCCATTCCGTTGCACGACCTGCAAGGCATGTTTGAGACCCAGTTGGTAAACATCGTTCAGCGACATCGTGGTGTATTTGAAATCAATATCCTCGGCTTCCTCCAGGCCCATTGTCCAGTGCGCGGGTATTTTATCGTACCCCACCATCGTACCCAAAATACCACCCGCCGACGAGGGGTTGCAATCTGAATCCTGACCGCAGCGCGTACTGATTTCCATCGTTTTGGTAAAATCGCCCCCCCCGTATAGTAGTCCAATCACGATGTATGCCGCATTGACTTTCGCATCGATGTTGAAGGGAACGTGTACGCCGTCAGGACAGCCCACTTCGTCGGCCCATTTACGCTGGGTTTCGAACCAGGTTTGTTTCCAGTCGTTCGGATACTTCGCGTGCCACTTGATCACATCCGCAATGCATTGATAGAAAGTGCTTTGGGCGGGAATCGTTTTCAATGCTTCTTTTACCACGTAGTTAACGTCGGTCGAAACGAACGCCAGCGAATACAGGGCACCCACATACACCCCGCCGTACCAGCCATCGCCGTAGTTCATGATGTGGCCGATGCCGTCACCGATTTGGGCCGCCGTGTTGGGCATACCCGGTGCCATCAAGCCCGAGAAGTCAGCTTCAATCTGGAAATCAATGTCGTCGGCATGGGGATTGTTGAGCCAGTGGCCCGATTCGGGCGCTTTCATGCCGTTTAGAATGTTATACCGACCGGCCTGATTGGCGTGCCAGAGCATGTATTCAGCATTAGCGTACGCTTTGGCATGTGCTTCCGTGGCTGCATCGAGTCCTTCTTTTTCAAACACATCGACAAACGTCAGGTCCATATACAAATCATCGTACAAACCAGGATTATTGATCATCGTATGTTTGATGTAGCCATCGTACCACGGTATAGTCTGATAATCGTTGATCATCGTACCGTTGAACTTGAACTCCGTTGGGCCACCAAACGTGCAGCCAATCACCTGACCCGCCCAGCCACCTTTGATTTTATTCTGCAACGCCGCCTTTGACATCGTGACGGCTTTGAGCGCAGGTGCTGGTTTTGGCCGTTGAAATGCCGCTAAAGCGAACAGGCCAAGGGATAATAGAATTACTTTTTTCATGGAGTAAAACCTGGTTAGAAGTTACCAGTTTGGATTCTGCGTTAAGGTAGGGGTAAGTTCAATTTCCCGTTGCGGAATAGGCCACAGATAGTCCCGGTTTTTGTTGAATACCTTCACAAAAGCCGGTAATGAAATGGTTTTCAATTCGCCGGTCTGATCAGCATACGTCATTCCCAACAGTACGCCGGGAACCACCGTTTCCGCAATCCGCCAGCGCCGGATGTCGAAATACCGCAAGCCCTCAAACGCCAGTTCTACCTGACGTTCTTCACGGATTATCGTCCGAAGTTCGGCCTGTGAGCCCAGTTTGTTGATTGCGGGCATCATCACATCCGGCCGACTCCGTACTTTATTGATCGCATCCAGCACACTCTGATCGATGTCCCCCGCTTCAATTTTAGCTTCGGCATAGATCAGTAACACCTCCGCGTAGCGCATCAAAATCAGGTTGATACCACTGTTATTAGGCTGTTGCAAGTCATCTTTGTTGAGGTATTTCCGGGTATTAAAACCGGTTCCGGTCGAGTTTTCAGAATTACCGATGGCGTCGCCCGTACCGCTTCCCGGTCTGGAATCAAACTTTTTGCCGTTCGGCAATTCCGACCCCAGAACATATATAGAATGTCGCAACCGGGGATCGCGGTTGGCATACGGATCTTTCGGGTTAAAGCCGCTGGTTGGGTCGGTGATATCTTTTCCATTGGTCATTTTGTAGGCATCTACGGCTTGTTTGGTAGGCACAAAACTATTGACTTGAGGAAATACACTGTTCGGCGTCGTCAGACTAAAAATGTTGTTGGCCTGAATATCTTTGACGTGCTGCTTGTCGAAAATTACCTCCGCGTTGTTCTCTGCGGCATAAGTGAACAAGTTTTCGTAGGAAGGATACAGGCTGTATACGTTTAAATCCATGACCTGCTTAGCCGCAGCAGCCGCTTCTTTATACCGACCGGCATACAGCATCGCCCGGGCGTTCAGGGCTAAAGCCGCCCCTTTGGTGATCCGGCCTTTTTCGGATTGCGCAGTGGGCAGTAATGCCGCAGCTTCCGCAAATTCCTTGTTGATAAAATCCCAGACCTGCGTTACCGGGGTTCGGGTCAGCAGCCGGCTTTCTTCCACACTCAGGGGGGCTGTAATGAGCGGCACATCGCCGTACAGCGTAGCCAGTTTAATGTAAAAATAAGCCCGGAGCGTTCGTACTTCGCCCGTCAACCGGTTGATCAGCTCTTTGTTTGTGGTTGTTATTTTGTCAACATTTGCCAGCAACGCGTTGGCGGCCTGAATTCCTTTGTAGGCATCGTTCCATTCGTTTAGGATTTTGGCGTAAGTGGCGTCATAAGCCCCTTTCTCAATTACGGATTCTTCGCGCCACATGAGCGTTACGTGACCGATGTCCGACATGGCATCCCAGTTGGTATAGTTAGCGGCACTTTCCAGATACGTATAGACCGCATTGGTGGCCAGAATGGCGTCTTTCTCCGTTCTCCAATAAATTTCGGAGGAGACCCGGTCATTCGGAATCGTTTCCAATAAGTCTTCGTTGCAGCCAGAAAAAATACCGGACGCGATAAATAGGAAGAAAAGAGTTTTTATCGTTTTCATCGGATTCTGCGGTTGGAGTGAACAGAAAAATTAAAGCTGGATATTGACGCCCAGGGTGGATAAAGCTGTTTGCGGGTATCGTTCCGTGCGACCACCCGGCACGGTTTCGGGGTCCACGTTCCATTCGTTCAGAGCCGAAAAAGTCAACAGATTGGTGGTCGCGATATACACGCTCGCCCGTCCAATGCCTACTTTCCGAGTGAGCGCAGCAGGAATCTGATACATCAACTGAATATTTTTCAGGCGCAGATACGCGCCATTCATCAGGTCCCGGTCGGCCATCACAAAATTGCGAAGATCGTATTTAAGCGGCCTCGGAAAGCGGGCGCTGGGGTTTTCCGGAGTCCAGTAATTATCGGTAATCACTTTGTGGGTAAAGCCGCCCCAGATTCCCATTTCAATCAGGGCTCCGCCAATCCGGGCTTTCTGTTCGGCAACACCCTGGAAAAGCATATTCAGCGAGAAACCTTTGTACGTAAAATTCAGACTCGAACCAAAGGTATAAACCGGGAAGCTTTGCCCCAGATACGTCATGTCGGCGGGGCTGATTTTACCGTCGTTGTTCAAATCCAGAAATTTCACATCCCCCGGCATGACGCCGGTTCGCATGGTGGGGTAGTTCTTGATTTCTTCGGCAGTCTGAAACAAACCAGCGGTTTTGTAACCCCAAAAGGAGTTGATCGGATAGCCTTCCGCCGTAATGTAGCGCGTTTCGTTGCCGCCCGTGATGTAGGGGCCGGTTCCCGCCAGATTGACAACATTGTTGTGATTAATATTAAAGTTCAAGCTGGCATCGATGCCGAATTCCCCAAACTTGTTACGCGCTCCGACGGCGAACTCCCAGCCTCTATTGTCGACCCGACCGGCATTTTGGGGAGCAGGCAGCAAACCGAGTGTACCCGGTACCGGCAGCGTCAGCAGGATATCATCGGTTTTTTTGTTGTAATAATCGACACTCAATGAAAGCCGGTTGTTAAAAAACTGGGCATCAAGTCCAATGTTGGATTGGGTTGTTGTTTCCCACGTCAGATTCTGATTGGCAATCCGGGTTTGCTGAAACGTTTGGGCCGGCAAGCCATTGAATGAATAGACGCCCGAACTTAACGTCGCCAAACCACTGTAAAGATCGACGGCCTGATTACCGGTTTTCCCCCAAGAGCCTCTTAGTTTCAGCTCACCGACGTATTGGCCTAAATCACCCCAGAACTGCTCTTCTGAAATACGCCAGCCCGCCGATACGGATGGGAAAAAGCTGTAGCGGTTTTTGGACAAAAACCGCGAGGAACCGTCGTAGCGACCGTTGGCTTCAAACAGGTATTTATCCTTATAAGTGTAGTTGACCCGCCCGAAATACGAACGCAGTCCCCAGGTATATTCAACGCCCCCGTTGTTTTTAGTGGCGTCGTTCGTGCCTGATCCAATCGACTGAAGGTCATTGCTGTAGAAACCCTGGCGAAAGCCACTTAAGGACCGGCCTTTGTTTTCAATCTGCGAATAGCCGGCCAGCACGTTAAAGGTGTGACTGCCCAGGCTGGTGTTATAGTTGAGGAGGTTATTGATGGTAACTTCACGAACGTCATTTCTGGATTCGGTCAGGCTGTTGAGCGGCACGTTTTTCCGGATAACCGTAGGGTTGTAATAATCCCGTACTTCATAGCTGTTGGCATAATTCTTTCCGGTAATCAGGTTGATGCGGGCACCCAGTTGGGTCGTGAACGTCAAGCCTTTCAGTATTTGCCATTCACCCTTGAAATTCCCGAAAAGATATTCATCCAGCGTCCGTGCCGTGCCGGCCACTTCCGCCGACAACAATGGGTTATAGCCGTCGGAACTGATGCCATAGGTACCGTCCGGATAGCGCGGCACCGTCCATTGCGACGTTTGGAGCATCTTATTGAAGACGTCATTTTCATTGATGGGCGAAAGCAGGTTGTTCGAGCGGTAATTGATATCGGTTCCGAATTTCAGTTTAGGCGAAAGTTTATAATCCGTGTTCAACCGGATTTCGCCAATCTTTGATCCGGAATTGGCGATAATTCCCTGCTGATCCTGATACCGTACACTCAGCAAGGCCCGGATGGTTTCGTTTCCTCCGCTGACGGATAAGGAATGGTTAATCTGAGGTGCAGTACGCAACACTTCATCGTACCAGACATTGGGCAAGGGATACTTCAGCCGGTCGGTGGCATTGACGTATTCCTGAATATAGGCGTTGGTGAATAAGCCCGGTCCGCCGGTCGAGTTGGTCCAGGCAACCTGTTGCAGCCGCAGATAATCTTCCAGTCCCATGTGTACAGGATTGTTGTTAGACTTTTGCAGCGCATAATAACCGTTGTAGGAGATAGCTATTTTCCCGCTTACCGCTCGTTTAGTGGTGAGCAATATAACACCATTGGCTGCCCGTGAACCATAAATAGCAGTCGAAGACGCATCTTTTAAGACCGACACAGACTCAATATCCAATGGATTGATGTCGCTTAGCCGCTGTTCAATACCGTCAACAATCACCAGTGGTTCATTGGCTCCCAGCGTCGTGATTCCCCGGATACGCATCACCATGTTGGCTTTGCCAGGACCGGCGCCCTGATCCAATACCGTTAAACCCGGTATTTGGCCCTGCAATGCCTGCTGCACATTGGAAGTCGTTCGCTTGATAAGTTCAGGACCTTTTATAGCCGATACGGCCCCGGTCAATGATTCTTTTTTAATCGTCGAATAGCCTACCACGACGACTTCACTGAGGGCTTTTTCATCGGGAGCCAGTTGAACATCGACTGCTATACGATTGCCAACAACTACTTCCTGCGATAAATAGCCGACAAAGGAAAAAACCAGTGTCGCACTTCCATCGGAGATGTCCAGGCGGTATGCACCGTCTACATCGGTGGTTGTTCCGCGAGTTGAGCCTTTCACTAAGACACTGACGCCAGGAATAGCTTCTCCTTTATCGCCCGTCACCCGACCGCTCACCTGAATCTGGTTGAGCGGTTTAGCAACCAGCCCGGCTGTTGGTGAAGTAAGGAATGGCCCGGATGCCCAGGCCGGTGTCAGGCACAGCAGTTGACTAAAAAGCCCGATTCCCAAAAGGAAATGAAAGGCTTTGACTGGTTGAGATGGGTTCATTTGATGGAAGATTAGAGGGTTTACGCGTTTTTTGAGGTTGTTAGGACGTACGAACTACTCCGCCAGTTGGCGGCTCTTTTTTCAGAGAAACCGGAGAATCATACGTCGTTATTTAGCCGGTTTTGTCTGCGGCTCAGACGGGATAGTTTTGCTTTTAATGGCTAACGCGCGATAATCAGCAGACTTAAGCCAATGACGTAGCAGACCAGCATGACATTCAGAATTCGGTACGTACTCTTGGAGGCATGGCGAAACTCCCGCCAAACGTAAATGCCCCAGATAGCGGCCACCACGGTGGCTCCCTGCCCCAATCCATACGAAATGGCCGGACCCGCCTGATCGGAGGCAATGATGCTGAACGACAGACCGATACACCAGATGATACCCCCCAATACCCCCATCAGGTGGTTGCGTAGTCCACCCCGGAAATAATCGGCATAGCCAACCGGTTGACCCACGAAGGGCCGCAGCATCAACAGGGTATTGAAAATTAGATTACTGGCTAAAACTCCGATTGAAAAAAAGACGACGGCGGTATACGGACTGAGCTTGCCGGATTCAGGTGTGTTGAAATCCGGAAACATCGACTGCGCCACGTATTTATAGAACAATCCCATCAGACAACCGCTGACAATTGCCAGCGTTAGCCCTTTGGTCGATACGCCCGTTGTCTTATCCGAGCTTTTTCGGTACGCATTGGCATTCAGAATAATAGCCAAAACAATCAGCCCAACACCCCCGAACAGAATCGTCGCATTACCCACGGGCGCGTCCAGGTAATTGACAATGACCCCAATGACCAGCGCCAGCCCGACGCCTACCGGAAAGGCCACCGCCATGCCAGCAATGGAGATAGCCGCTCCCAGCAGAATATTGGAGGCATTGAACACAATTCCACCGAGGATAGCCAGGAAAAGGTTGCTTTGATCAGCCTGGGCAACGTCTACCAAAAAGGACCGGCCACCGGTTCCGTTGCTGCCCAACGTGAAAGCCGAAAGGATCGCCAGCCCGAAAATACCCAGGACATAATCCCAGTAAAACAGCTCGAAACGCCAGTGGCCTGCGGCCAGTTTCTGCGTATTTGCCCATGATCCCCAACAGAGCATGGTAATGACGCAGAACACTACGGCTAAGGTGTACGTTGGAATAATAAACATAGCGTTTAGGAGTTATGGGTCAGGCAATCAGGAATTGGCAGGATAAGGAGTATGATTGATCAGGGGCAGGCTGTTTACTTCCCGGCGGTGCGGCAACGAAGCCTGAGCGCCCATCCGGGTAACGCAAATGGAAGCGGCTTTGCAGGCAAACGCGACCGCTTGTTCAAGCGGCTGATCTTCGGCCAACGCCACGGCTAGGGCACCGTTAAAACAATCGCCGGCCGCTGTCGTATCCACGGCCGTAACGGGCGGGGCCGGAATTAAAGCCGAAACCGTATCGGTATGCAAATAAGCTCCCTTGGCTCCTAAAGTAATGATGACATTGCGAACCCCTTTTGCCCGAAGGTACTGGGCGGCTTTTTTAGCAGTTGATAAATCCATCACCCGAATTCCGGTCAGCAGCTCGGCTTCGGTTTCGTTGGGCGTAATCAGGTGTAAACAGTCGAATAAATCGGTCGGGAGTTGCTGGGCCGGAGCCGGATTCAGAATCACGCGTAAGCCCTTTTGGAAACTGCGCCGAATTACATAGTTGACGGTGGGTAGGGGTATTTCCAATTGAAGAAGCACGATAGATGACGAACTGAGATCGTCCAGAATCAACTCCACATCCTCAGGTTTCAACCGGCTATTGGAACCGGGTGCAACTGTAATGCAATTCTCCCCTTTGGCATCAACATTAATGAGGGCCACGCCCGACGGGAATTCACTGTCTGTGGTAATGTATTTAGGATTTATTTTTTCCCGCTGGAACTGCTGAATGGCCTGTTTGCCAAAAACATCGTTTCCCACTTTGGCCGCCAGAACCACCTGGCCGCCCAACCTGGCCGCAGCAACAGCCTGGTTCGCTCCTTTCCCGCCAGGATTCATCAAAAATTTTCCACCCATAACCGTCTCGCCCGGAGCAGGTAGTTTTTCGGCTTTTACAACCATATCGGTATTCGAGCTACCAACAACGCAAATTTGTGTAGAGGAGAGCATTTGAGTTGGCTTTATATAAGAAGGACAAAAATATCTGCAATAAATTATACTTTTATTCCACATTAACTTTATTTTAACTAATGCTATTGGCTATCATTAGTGGTTTATAATGGTTAAATTAGCTGTTTTGACGCTTTTACCTTTTAAAGATTATATATTTTAGCTTTTCCTATGCTTCCCATTTCTGTTTTGCATCCGCTGGTTCAATCCTTGACGAAATCCGAGAAGCGGTATTTCCGATTGACAACTACTTTACAACAGGGAGACAAAGCCTATCTGCGTTTATTCGACTGCTTGGAACATCATGAATTGTTTACTGAGAATTTGAAGCAGGAGTTGAACACCCTGTTTCCGGCAACAACGCTGGAACCAGCCCGGAAACACCTGTATCAGGTTTTGATGAGAAGTCTGCGGCAGTTTGAGTCCGATAAATCCGTTGAAGAAAGGCTGATGAATCTGATTCAGGATAGCTTGATTTTATTCAACCGGGGCCTGATCGACGTTAGTTTTGAACAGCTTGAAAAAGCAAAAACTCTCTCCCTAAAGCATGAAAAATTCTTGTTCTACATCATGGCTGCTCGTCAAGAACTTCAGTTTGTTATCCGTCAGCAGTTTGGGGGCTGGGATGAGTTCAAATTGATCGAAAAACAGGAAAGAATTCGGGAGTTGCTGGAGCACGAAATCACGGTATTGCAACATGCATCACTGTATGAAGTGTTGCTGTTGCGATATTGGAAAACGGGAGGAGTTCGCAGTTTGCAGGAAAGTGTTCGCCTGAATGATCTGCTGTTGGAAGAGCATCAAGTCATCAATAGCCAGCGCTTAGAGTCATTTGAGTCGAAGCAACTTCACTTGCATTTTCAGTCGACTTATTTTCTGATGACGGATGACCCGGAGGGTAGTTTGCGGGTTTTGCATGAATTGGATGATTTGTTCCAGCGTCACGTTCAGCTTTGGGCGGATCGTCCTGTCTACTACATTCACTTGTTAAATGACATCTTACAGACCCTTCGCGGAACGGAGCAATACGACAAAATGGACTATTTCTTAGAGCGGTTACGAAACGTGTCCATGCCTTCGGAGAGTTTGCTGTTAAGCGTTACCTACCAGATCTTAGAACACCGGCTTCACATTGCGGTAAATCAGGGTAACCACCACGCTGCTTTACAAATCTATAACGAACATCGCGACGTGTTAAAGCGGGGAATGCCCCGTTTACCCATTCAAATTCAGGTACAATTAAACTTGACAATAGCCCGTATTCATTATTGCCAGGGTGACTACGCAGGGGCGCTGGTTGTTATCAATCAAATATTAAACCGGCCAACTCGTTCACTCAGCCACATTTTGTATATCAGTTGCCGGTTGATGAACCTGATGATTCACGTTGCGCTAGACAACCGAGATTATTTGTACTATGAAATCAGATCAATTGAACGAAAATTGAAAAATGAGAAAAAATGGTACCGTGTAGAAGAATTTGTGTTGAGACTGTTGAAGCAATGGCTTAAAAATAAGCCATTAAAATCGTTTAGAAACCAGTCGATTCTGCTTTTGGAAGATCCTTACGAACGTCAACTGATTTTGGAGTCAGGACTTGAAGATTGGTTTGTGGCATTCGTCAGCTAGTAATTTGTACCATCATCTGCAATAACTAATGTTTTCCCAGCGCTGTATGAGGCCTTTACAGAAAGTACATGAAGCCCTCGATCATTATGCCTGTCGAAGAACGCCTTTATCCATGATTCACGTTAAATAGTAGTCAAAAAAAAAGCGTGTTCATTGGGTGAAGTTTATAGAAGTAATCAACCGGCACAGGGACATTGTCGTTACCCGTTTCATCGTTGCATTGGCATAATCATTGAGATTACTGCGTCACTTTCACTGCGAGCGTCTGCCCCTGACTGGAGAGACTCGTCTGTCGGAAAATTTCGGTACCACCTTGCTTCACCACTACCTCGTAGTCGCCGTTGAACCCCCGAATCGTGTACCGTCCATCGGCATCCGTCCGTCCGTTAGCCTCAGTATGCCAGGTTTTATGAATCAGGTCAGAATAGACCTTCCCGTGCGCCCGCAAGGTCCAGTTTTTGTCCCACAGAGCCGCAGCCGGTATCCAGTGCTGCCCCGCCCAGAACCCCCACTGAATCAGGCCGGTCGTGGCGGGATGGCTGTAAAGAGCGGTCATGAAGTCGTGCAGATACCGGGCTTTGAAGTCGTCATCATCGCTGGTAATATCGAATTCGGTAATCTGAATGGGCATCCCCAGTTCGGAAAAGCGGTCGAGCCGGGACAGCACGTAGTCGATGCCGGGGGGCGTACCGCCAATATGGCCTTGCTCACCAATGGCGTCGATGGGTGCCCCGCTTTCTTTGATATATTTCGCGTTTTCATAGAATTTTTCGCTCGGTGAGCCGGGGCCTTCCCCTTGAAACATCGTGTAATCGTTCAAGAACAGTTTTACGCCGGGCGCACCGGCACGAGCCGCCCGAAACCAGTCGATCATGACGGGCCGACCGAGGAGTTCCAGAAAATCATCGTGCGCATACGGCTCGTTCACTACGTCCCACTCCACAAACTGCCCTTTCATAGCGGCTGTCTGCTCGCCAATCTGCCGTAAAATTGTGGCCCGTAAAGCAGCCGTATCGGACTTCAGAGCAGTCAGATGCGGAGAGTGCTGCCACGACGGCCACACCATCACATGACCCCGTACCGGAATGCCGTGCACCCGAAACCAGGCAACACCTTTTTGGGTCTGCGCCTGATTGAAGCGGGGCCAGTTCTTGGCCTTCATCTCGTTCTCCAGCACCACTTTGTTAAAATTTCGGAGTAGTACATCCCGGTATTTAGCTGAATTGGCATCGAGCGTATCCAGAACCCGTTGCGACGAAGTGGCCGTCCCCCAGGCAAAATCATGCTTTTTCAACCGGACGGCTACGTCGGCCCCCGCTACTGGTTTCCCATTCTGATCCATGACCTGTACCGTCAGGTTTCCTTTACGGTATTTTTCGATGCGGTCGGCAGCGGGTTTTCGCCAGGCAGCGTCGGGTGCGTCGCCCGGGTAGTGAATGACGGAGCGAGGCAACCCGGCAATGCTAACCGACTGCCCGTAATTCAGCAGGGTGAGATCCGCCAGTTCGAACGTCTGGGGTGAGTTGCTACAGCGCAGAATCAAGGACAGATCACCCGGCAGCACGGTGCGGCTGGCCGTAAACGGAATCTGGGTACGTGTCCACTCACCGCCAAACGACAGACCCCGCTCCAGGAGTGGCGGCCATTCGTATTTGCCATTCGGAAACCGATCCAGCCGGATTTCCAGAAATGATTCGCCGGTTTCGCGTCGGCTTTGCAGCGACCGGGTGTAAAACGAAAGCAATAATACATCTCCCTGCCGAACCGCACCGGCGGGGGTGCGGCCTTCCGACCGACTGGAGTCGATGGGCGTTTTCAGATTGAACCCGCCGTTTCCGGTCGTGATGTGATACGCCTTCTCAAACGGCTGGCCCTGCACCCCGACCAACTCGATGGTGGCCCCGGCAGGCAGGTTAGATTTACGTAACAGAGCATCTTTGGGTAATAACGAACGGCCTCCCACCGGCGGGGGTGCCGGTACCGCACCGGCGGACCGGCCGGTGCGGGCCTTCTGACCGGCCGGACGCTGGGCAACGGCATTTATCGCCAGGGCCGGGATTAATACCGCCACAGCCATTAATCTGATTAGCAACATAGTAGAATTACTATTTATAGACCACCTGCACCGTCAGGCCACTACTTTCCCGGCCGGTCTTATCGACAGCCGTAACCCTAAATATGCCGTGTTTAGCCGCTTTCATGGCTGTGGCTTTGTACTCGGCGGTTGTCGCTGTGCTGTTCGGTTGAATCAGGGTATAATCCGGTGAGTTGCCAGTGTGTGCATAGATGTTGTAGGCAACTGCATCGGGACTTTTATCCCAGTGAATAACGATTTTTTCATCCTGCTGCTCTTTGATAATCAGGTTCGACGGGTTGCTTACTTTTTTATAAACCGGAATAGCCGTGATGGTGAAGATATCCCCCGCTTTGGTGCCAAACTCGGTAAAATCCCGCTTTTTCGTTACGATAGCTACGGTATTGCCAGCCGTATTTTTTACGGTGGCCTGTTGAATATCTGGATACCGTAGTTTGCAAATACCGCCTGCATTGGATTTGATAGTAAACTTTTGGGCCTGGCCATCAGCCCATTGTGCAGATACCTCGAAATTTCCGCGTGCCAACAAACCCGAATAAAAACCGGTTTTCCATTGGGGCGGCAGGGCGGGCAACAGATCGATAAACCCTTCGTGGCTTTGCAGGAGCATTTCGGCCACACCCGCCGTTCCGCCAAAATTGCCGTCGATTTGAAACGGTGGATGGGTATCCCATAAATTGTCCAGCGTTCCTTTTTGCAGAAGAGTCCGGTACAACGCATAGGCTCGTTCTCCATCTTTAATTCGTGCCCAAAGATTCAGCTTGAACGCCATGCCCCAGCCCGTTGCTTTGTCGCCCCGTCCGTTCAAGCTTTTTTTGGCAGCATCCAGCCAGGCGGGGGTAGTCGAGTTGATGAGCGTACCCGGATACAGACCAACCAATTGCGACGCATGGCGATGCTGAGAATCGCCGATTTCACCGTAGTAATTTTCTTCCCGGTATTCTTTAATCTGACCCGACCAGCCAACCTGAACCGGGTCTAACTTCGGTAACTGAGCCTGAATCACGGACAAAAAAGGGTCGTTATCGCCCAATTGTTTAGCAGCTTTCAGTACGTCCTGATGGTTTTCGTAGATCATTTGCTGGTCAAACGCACTGCCCATTGTTTTGTAATGTTCCTTTACTTTCTGCCACCGCTGCTCAGGGGAATACGACGGATACGTGAGGAGTACGCCCGCCGTATCGACCACTACTTTGGCTAAGAATTTGGACATACCCAACAGGGCGGGATAAGTAATATCTTTCAGGATTTTTTTATCACCCGTAAACGCATAATAGTCCCAGAACAGTTTTGTGGTCATCGTGCCGGTGCCCGGCCCCGAATGAACTCCCGGCGTTGAAATGTTATAGGCACTTGCCCCCGTCCCGATGGTCCAGCCATTTTCGCCTTCACCCGCCAGCAGCTTACTGGGATTCGTCCTCCTGATGTAGTCCGTCGCGCCTTTGGTGGCGGCCCGTCGATAAGCCAGGTTATAATCGGCAAATGATTGAAACAGCTCGGTTAAATTGGTTGTAAAGACGGGCCAGTAATTCATCTGTATGTTGATGTTGTGCCAGTAGCCGCCCGTCCAGGGCGTGATGTCGTACTGGCTCCAGATGCCCTGAAGATTAGGCGGCAACGTACCGGGGCGGGACGAACAAATGAGCAGATAACGGCCATATTGAAAGTACAATTCTTCCAGATACGGATCAATTACTCCTGCTTTGTAGTTTTTTAACAGCGCGTCCGTTGTCAACGGCGACTCTTTTGCGCCAAAATCGACGGTAGCCCTTGAGAATAGCATCGTGTAATCTTTTTTGTGAGCCGCCAGCAGTTCAGCGTAGGTTTTAGCGGAGGCTTTTTTCATGATAGCCGTTACCTTAGGGTGGGGTGAGGTTGTATCGGCTAACTTTCTGGCGTTCGTATGTTCGTCAAAAATGGAACTGTCTAATTTATAATTCGTGCCCACCGCCACCAGGATAAGGGCCGCATCGGCTCCGGTAACCACAATTTTTCCGTTATCACCCTCCGCATCCGTGTAGGCTTTCAGAGTGCCGCCCGCCGGAATGACCTTAAATTGGCCTTCAAACAAAATATTGAGTTGTTCCAACTTTCCCGACAACGTGATGAGGTCGTTTTGAGCCGATACTTTGCCCATGCGGCCATTGTTTTTTGAGGACGAACCAAACGGTTTTTTATAGGGAATCTCAGGTCGCAGCGTAAACGAAAGTTTACCTTTTTTGCTGGCCGTTAATCGAATGACGAGGACTTTATCGGGAAAACTGGCGATGTATTCCCGCTCGTAAATAACCCCGTCCTGTTCGTATTTTACCGTCGACACGGCATCGTTGAGCCGTAAACGGCGGCTATACTTTCGGGGCGTTTTGTGGTTGAAATCCAGGTACAGTTCGGCAAAATTAGTCAAGCCTACGCCACCGTAGAGACTTTTTGCGGCCATACTGTTTTCGGTCAGTTGCACCCGTTCGGTTACCGTCCGGCCAAACAACGAGGCCCCCATATACCCGTTTCCGATGGGGAGTGACCAGTTTTCCCAAGCGGGGTCCAGCGGAGTGGCTTCAACCAATGTTTTGGCATTGAGCGAATCCAGATTCGTAATGGGCAGAACAGGGGCTGGTTTATCATACCACAGAATATAGTTTTTAGAGGAAAGTTTTTGCGCCACACAAACCTCTGTTCCTACACTGAAAACGATGAAAAAGAATAGAAGGAAACGTACTTTTTTCATTCCTGACTGAGTATTTTCCGGTTAAATTTCTGAAAAACGTTACGTAATCAAACAAGAATGGAACCGCACCAGTGCGGTTCCATTCTTGTTTGATTACATTATTTCAGCACTTTAATGGTTTGTTTCTCCCACTGGGTGCGTACCTGTACCAGAAAAATGCCCGTCTGCTGTTGCGCAATCGGCAGTCGGCAACGCTCCACAACGCCAGCCGTTACGACCTGATGGCGGGAAACAAGCCGACCCTGCACGTCGGTCAGCGATACCCAAAGGGATTGCCCTTCTACCCCACGCACCTCTACGTCGACAGACTCACTCCCCTCTGCAAGCGGATTGCCCAGCACCGTGGCCTGCATCGCCGAAGCGAACTCATCATTACCGATACGCGCACCGGCGAGAACCGGCGGCTCCTGCCCATAGATTAGCGATCCGTTCAGGTAGGCCGTAATTTTGGTGTTTTCCGATAGCACTCCCGCTGGTTTATACGAAAAATCATTGGCTTCGTTGAAAGTTGACCAGTCATTTTTGTTAATCCGCTGCTGGATGATGCCCGTTGAACTCAGCGGATTTAGCTGACTTAGCGCAGGCCCGAAACTCAGTTCCAGATACGTATCGGTTCCCGCCCGGTTCTCTTTGATAAATCGACTTCGGATGTTGTTGCCCAATTCGGCGTAGTCGAGGGTGTAAACCAAGGGTTTGTCGCCCTCCGAACTGAACCAGTAGCGAACCGTTAGCTGACTGTAGTCGACCGCTACGTTGCCTTCGTTGGCCAACTTCAAATGAGTACTGATCTGGTTGCTGTTCGGGTTACCATTTTTGTTTTCCGAGTACACCTTCAGGGTCGTCACCGCCGGAATTACCGCTGGCTCAACACCGCCCACCAGGGTGCCGTTGCGGTAAATGGTGATTCGGTCGTTTTGTGTGTAAGACCCGTTTGGCGTAAATGAATAGTCGTCTGATTCCGCGAAATTTGTCCAGTTCTGTTTGCCCACACCCGTCTGAATTTGTCCTGAATTACTGTTGCCTGCCAAGCTCCCCGCCGACGCATCGAACGAATATTCCACGTAGCCCAATGCGCCCTGACGCGGTTGGGCCAGCGGCACGTACTTCATCTTAACCTTGCTCGTACCCAGTTGTGCCCAATACACCGACAGGTTCGACAGGGGAGAAAAATTCTCCACCGTCAGCCAGTATCGGACGGTGAGTTCGCTGTATGGAATGGCGGTACTGCCGTCGTTATATATGTTCAGATAGGGTCTAATCGTGTTATTCGTCAACTGATTATTGTCGGCATCCCGATGGTAAACCCGCAGGCTGGCCGGAAGTGCCGTGACGCTGACGGTTACGCTGGTAACAGGACTTACACAAACGCCCACTTTGCAGGTCACCGAGTAGACGAATTCGCCAACAGCGGAGGTGGAAACGACTAAGGAAGTAGCTCCGTCCGTTCCGTTCCAGTTGACCGTACCCGAACAGTTGGAGACGGTCAGGGTTACGTTACCCGCTCCCTGGGTAACCGTTACGCTGCTGACGGCGGGTGCATCGGGCGTAACCAAAGTTCCCGATACCTCGACCGAAGCGGATGCGGTGCAACCGTCGGCGGAAGTGACGAGTACCGAATACGTACCTGCCTGAGAGACCGTAGCCGTGTTGCCATTGTCAAGCTGGGTAGCGCCGGTGCTAAAATTATAGGTAAAGTTTGAGCCCGACCCCGACGTAGCGGTCAGGGTAACGGTTGGGGTGAGGCAACTGATGGTGCCACTGCCAGACAAACCAACCGTAGGTGGCGCATTGACGGTCAGGTTGAAAGCGGTCGATGTGAGGCTGTTGAAACTGGTGACTACTACGTAATAACTACCCTGATCGCTGGCGGCTACGGCGCTGAGCGATAGCGTAGCGGTGGTCGCTGAGGTTATTCCCGTCAGGACGCTTCCGTCTTTATACCACTGATAGGTTTGTACCGGTCCATCGACGCTCACCGACACACTTACAGGAGTGCCCGCACAAACGACTGAGCTACTGGCGGGTTGCTGGGTGATAAGAGTAGGCGTTCCCTGAAATTCATACGCCCCAATATCGACTCCTGATCCCTGTGGGCGGTTTACGCCAAGAATGTCTTTAACCGCATACTGGCCCGGTGTCGAATTACCAGCATTGATGGCCGGGCTCGAGCTGGCGAGCTGGAAATTGCCATTGGCGGTATCCACAAACTGGGGGTCTACACCCGTCTGGTTCTGCCCCCCTGTGAAGGAAGTTGGGCCGGTGCTGCCAAAAACCAGGTTATTGTCCTGCAATAAATTGAGTGAATTGACAATGACGCCCGCCTGTTTATCCGGGCGACCGGAAAAGATGTTGTTAAATAGTCGGGCATTGTCGGAGTAGCGCATCGCGAATTCAGATGTAATTTCGGGACTGGCCGCATTCTGGTAACTGGTGTTGTTGATCAGAAAGGTGTTGTTGCTGTAGTTGATATTGATGCCCCGACCACCATTTTGGTAAGTGAGATTATTTTCCAGCAGAAATTTACCTGAGTACGCACCCAGTGGGTTGGCACCAAAGCGGTCGTTGTTGTTGTCGAGAATAATGCCATTGCCATCCGTAATACCCTGACATACACCGCTATTGTTCCACTTCACAAACAGGCGATTGCCATAGCAGCGGTTGTTGCGGATGATCATCCTGGGCGCGTCCGTATTATTGTCGTAGTTCCAGCTATTGAGGAAACTGATCCCACTGGCGCCAAAGATGGTGTACCAGGCATTGTTATAAACCGTATTGTTCTCAACCGTAATGTAGTCACTCTCGATAGCCGAAATGCCCGCTCCGGCGCAATCATGAACCACGTTATTCGCAATGACAATGTGGTGAGGGCGAAAATTACCACCCGTACGCCCACTGACGGAGATTCCGTTCCCATTGTATTTCGGTAAAGCCGTTCCCGGATTTTCACAACTGCCGGGCTGTGTGGTGGCTTCGGGCAAGGTAATATTGGCATTATTGCCTTCTATATCGAAACCCCGGATGGTGATGTAAGCCGACCCTGGAATCAAATTGAAGCCCTGATAGCCAGTAAACGATATTTTGGGCTTGTCATTCTGATAGTTGGTAAAGACAATTCCATGGGCAGCCGTTCCCGTTCGTCTGATGATGACGGCATCGCCCGTGCCGCTGTTTCTATAGGTCCCGGCCATCACAAAAACACTGTCGCCCGGTTGTACCAGATCCACGGCACTCTGGATGGTGGCAAAGGGCGTAGCGGGTGACAAACCATTGCTGCCCGCCGTAGCACCTTCTTTAACATAGTATTTCTTGTTGCTGTTGGTAGCGGGCGCATACACGTCTACCCGGTTGTAGCCCGACCCCCCCTGAACGGCAGTGGCCCCGGTAGAGCTGGTCACCTTAACGCTTAGTTCATTGTAGGAGATCTGCCCGTCCGGAATCGTCCAGGTGTAGGAAAAAGGAGCCGTCAGGTCTTCGCCCAGTTTGGTCGTCGTTTTTGGTCCCGTTGCGAACGTAGCCAGGAAAAACTCGACTTTGGCAATGGTTTCGCCCGGTGGCGCCGTTGCGTTAGCCTGAATAATAAGTGGTGTTCCTGTAATGAACGACGACCTGAATCCGGGAAAGGGCATACTCACCGAGAGCGATTGCGCCTGGGTGAGCGTCGATACGCTACTAAAAAGTGCAAAGGCGATCAGCAACGCTTTGTAAAGGCTGACGGATAACTGACTGTTTGTCAGGAAACTGATAGTAAGGCGCGGAGCGATAAGTTTACTACAGGGAGAAGTCTTCATTTTTTTGTGTTTTTGGGATAAGGAAAGATGGATTGT
Source organism: Spirosoma arcticum (assembly GCF_054779955.1). Classification (NCBI taxonomy): domain Bacteria; kingdom Pseudomonadati; phylum Bacteroidota; class Cytophagia; order Cytophagales; family Cytophagaceae; genus Spirosoma; species Spirosoma arcticum. The sequence goes on along the minus strand of NZ_BAAGXG010000018.1, from coordinate 44,813 downwards.
TGTGGCTCATGCCGGGAACGCTACGCCCGCAAGGCATAGGGGAACTGGAAGGAATTGATTGGTTCAGGAAGTTTCAGCGATTCGGAAAGGCAAGACGAGGGTGCTTCCCCAAATAAGTCAGGGAATAGAGTCAGTATGTTCTGCGGTTTTTCAGGTGTTCCGGCTCGCTTTCGTGGCCAGTATCCTCACGGGTTACGAAAGCAAGCCAGTTCTGAGCGAAGACTTAAAATCCGGTATTCTGTGTCAGGTTTGGATTTAGCCCCCGCTCTACGTCCGGAATGGGCAGATACCGGTGTTTCTCTTCAGCAAAGGTTTTGCCCGCTGCTTTCAAAATGGAGACAAACTTGCCGACCCGGATGATGTCGTGCCGACGCTGTCCTTCAAAACACAACTCCCAGTGGCGTTCGTCGAGAACGAGTTTTTCAAACGCTTCGGCATCAGCTTCCAAGGCAACCGGGGGGAGCTGTACGCGGGCCCGTACTTTATTGATGCCTTCGTATTTGAGCGGATCAGCCGCATTCACCCGGTTGGCGGCTTCAGACTGAAGCAGCAGGATGTCGGCATAGCGAAGAATGAAATAATTCACCCGGTCAACGGCTGCGGTACGGCCCGGATCTCTGAATTTTGCAACGAATGGGTCCCTGCCGGTAGCGCCATAATCGACCAGAACAGTGCCGTCCGGCCGGAGAAATTTGGTGTAGAAATTCCAGCCTTTCCGGATTTTATCGTCGTTGGGAAACGCATCGTAAAACGGCCGCTCCACCACGAAACTACCATACGACACCCCCGGTGAGGTTTGGGTGGGGGTAATGTACCCGATCAGGTCACTCACATTATTCGGGGAAAAGTCATACTGGATGGCGAAGAGGTGTTCTTTGCCCGTTTCCTTCGCCACATCAAACACCTCCGGATACGTTGGCATCAAATCGTATTCCTTCGAATTAATGAGTTGATTGAGTTTGGCCAGTGCTGTTTTGAAATCGTCGGGTGTGCCAAAAGGCAGATAGGCTCTGGTGAGAATGACTTTCGCCAGCAGGCCCGTTGCTGCCCCCGAACTGGCCCGCCCTTTATAGTTGTTGGGGATGGCGGCTTCTTTCTCCAGGTTCGCTTCGGCAAAGGTCAAATCGTCGATAATTTGTTTATACACATCCGCTTCCGGGCTGCGAGGAAGGTTTTTGTTGTCTTCGATGCTGGCCGTGGCTTTGGTTACCAGTGGTACTGCACCAAAGTAACGAACCAGTTCAAAGTACATCAACGCCCGAATGAACCGGGCTTCCCCAATCATCCGGTTGTGTTCAGCCTCCGTAAAGGTTGTATTGACTGGAACTACCGGAATCTTTTCGACGATGTTGTTGCACCGATTGACGGTTTGATACAGGATCGTGTACCAGTTGAAGATTTCGGAGTTGGCCGAATTGTAGGTCATATTCTCCAGATCAGGTCGTTCGCCGGTCCCGTACGCTTTGGCTTCGTCGCTGAACACATCATTCAGAATGTATACCCGGCGGCCATAAAAAGCATTATTTTGCTGGAGCTGCGAGTAGATGCCGTTGACGGCTACCTGGGCGTCTGATTTATTCTGGAAAAAATTAGACGAGGTTACAAAATCGAACGCCTTCTCATCCAGAAAGTCCTTACAACTTCCCAGGGTCAGAAAGAGCGGGAGAAAAAGCAGGAATTTAGTAGTACTTTTCATAAAAATAGAAACGGTTTATGCTTCGGTCAGGACCGATTTTTAGCTGAGTTCAGATAAGGGAAACCCGGTTACAGACCTAACTTCAGGCCCACAATCACCGATTTGATGGTTGGATATGAGCCGTAGTCAATGCCCATGGCGAGGCTGTTTTGCGCGGCAAATGTGCTGACCTCCGGGTCGTAGCCCGTGTAGCTGGTAAAGGTGAGCAGGTTGGTACCCGTTGTATACACCTTCAGATTCCGAAGACGCAACCGGCGCATGAAGCCCGATGCCGCGCTTACCTGATAAGCGAGTGTCAGGTTCTTAATCCGCAGGAACGACCCATCTTCCAGCAAATCGGACGAAACCTGCCGCCGAACCCCACCGCTACCCGCTCTGGGTACAGTATTGCTGGTGCCGGGGCCGTTCCAGCGTTCCAGCATCCGCAGGCTCTTGTTCGAATTATCCTGCGTTTCCAAATCGATTCGGTTGAGGTTCAGGAGGCTGTTGCCGTACACACCGTTGATAAACGCACTCACGCTGAATCCTTTGTAACTAACGGTGTTGGTCATGCCGTAGTTGAATTTGGGAAGCGCCTGCCCAATAATCGTCCGGTCATTCAGATCAATTTTACCGTCGCTGTTGACATCCTTGAAAATTGGGTCACCGGGCCGAAAACGGGTCTTTTCGTTGGCAGTCAGCGAACTGGCGGCTATTTCTTCGCGGGTTTGCCAGAGACCCAGGAACGTAAGACCGTAGAACGAGCCAATCGATTCGCCGGGAATCAGCACCCCGGACCCGCCGTTGCCGATACCTGCTACATTGACCGCGCCGACGTACCGGATTTTTTCGCCATTCAGATCCAGCACCTCGTTGCGCGTGAACGCGATGTTTGCGTTGGTCGTCCATTTTACCTCCCGCGTATCAATATTGACCGTGTTGAGGGCGAACTCGAAGCCCCGGTTTTCGATACTGCCCGCGTTGATGAGTACCGACGAAAAACCCGTAGCCCGCTGCGTTTCGATATTGAGCAACTGGTCGCTGGTTTTCTTCCAGTAATAGTCCATCACTAAGTTAACCCGGTTTTTCAGAACGGAAACATCCAGCCCTACATCGAACGAAGCCGTTTTTTCCCAGCGTAAATCAGGCTGGTCGAAGCGGGATTGCTGCGCCCCAATCTGGCGCGTCGCTCCATAGGTCGTGGTACGTGTGGAATAAGCTTCGGTCGAATTATAGTTTGGAATCTCCTGATTACCCGTGATCCCGTAGCTGGTCCTAACTTTTAAATCATCGAAAAGACCCAGATTTTTCACCCAAGGTTCTTCCGAAACCCGCCAGGCAAACGCACCCGAAGGAAAGTAGCCGTAACGATTATTGGCTCCGAACCGGCTCGATCCATCGCGCCGACCCGTCAGGGTGAAGAGGTATTTTGTGTTCAGCTTGAAATTGGCCCGGACAAAATACGACTGAATCTGGTTCTGCGATTGCGACGATGCGGTTTCCTGCCCCGTAGCAGCCGACAGGTTGTTGTCTTCAAAGGTGTTGGTGAAGAAGTTCCGACCAATGGCGGTGGTCCCGCGCTGATTGAACAACTGCCAGGATGCACCCGCCAACAGCGTCAGATCGGTGGTTTGGGTGAACGGCAAAAAATACGTCAGGTAGTTTTCGTTGATCCAGCTATACCGATTGGAGATAGCCCGGGTGGCCGTGCCGTTGTCTCTCGTACCTTCGTAGATATCGCTGGGAATGTAAGCTTCACGCGCACTGGTGAACAAATCCCCGCCCAGATTGACCCGAAACTTCAGGTTTTTAATCACTTCGTATTCGCCAAACCAGTTGGCATTGATGCGCGTGATGTATGTGTCGTCTTTTACTTTCTCGGCGTAGGCGACGGCGTTACCAATCAGATCAATTTCGCCGTTATCAGCCCCTACATTATACAGGTTGTACGTACCGTCGGGGTTGTAGACAGGTGTGGCGGGGTTAATCCGGAACGTGTTCAGCACAACGCCCCCCACAATTGACCCCGGCTGAACCGATTGGGTCCGATTCGTGTACGTCCGGGTACCTAGCAACGTCAGGCCGTATTTAAGTCGGGGGTTAACGGTTTTGTCGAAGTTCACCCGGAGGCTTCCCCGCTTAAAACCGCTATTGATAACGACCCCATTTTCATTGTAATAACTGCCGCTGATGAGGTAACGAGTTTTGTCGTCACCGCCACTCACCGACAGTTGATAATTGCTTAAACCCGACCGGCGATACAAGGCGTCCTGCCAGTCGGTAGTATTGGTTTTCAGGTACTCAAGCCGGTCGGGTTTGGCAAAGTAAATGACGGGTGTAGTGGCTTGCCGGTAAACACTGTCGTTGTAGAGAATCTCGTTGCGGTAAGTAGCATATTGAAAGGCGTCCATGAGGCCTATCTTTTTGCGGATTTCCTGGCCACCGGTATACATCTCGAAATCAATGCGGGGCGCACCGGCTTTACCGCGTTTGGTCGTCACAATCACCACACCATTGGCACCCCTGGCTCCATAAATAGCCGTGGCTGACGCATCTTTCAGGATTTCAACGTTGTCGATATCATTGGGATTGATGGAAGTCAGGTTATCGGCCCCGGCAAAGCCGTCGATCACAAACAGAGGTTCATTACCCGCGCCGATGGAGTTGGTTCCCCGGATACGGATGCTGGCCCCTGAGCCTGGCTCGGAGCTGTTCTGGGTTACCACAACCCCGGCGGCCCGGCCCTGTAGAATTTGTTCCGTAGTAGCAATAGGAACCGTTTCGATATCTTTACTGGTAATGGACGAAACAGACCCGGTCAAATCCGTCTTCTTCACCGTGCCGTATCCCACAACGACTACCTCATTCAAGGCTTTGATGTCATTTTTCAGGCTGACATTCACGACAGGCTGATTGCCTACCGTAACTTCCTGGCTCTCGTAACCGACGAAACTAAAGACCAGTATCGTATTTTTAGCGGGAACGCTGATCTGAAAACTCCCTTTTCGATCCGTAGTGATTCCTCGCGACGTGCCTTTCACCAGGATACTTACGCCGGGCAGGCCTTCGCCCAGCTCGTCGGTAACCGTACCCGAAACGGTAATGTCTGCCGCTTCAGGGGAGCTACCGGTCTGGGCTGAATTGGTGTCGGGCACAGCGTCGGCGGGAGCGCGGTTCAGAATTACTTCATCCGTATCGACCCGGTAATCAATTTTCAGGGGTTTTAGCAACTCGTCCAGCACCTCGCCCAGGGGTATGTTGCTAGCGTTGATCGTTACTTTTCGTTCGGCACGTATCAACGCCGAGCTGTACGTAAACCGTACATGGGTCAGCTTACTCAACCGGGTCAGGATTGTTTTAACCGACTGCTCCTTCACCTGCAGCGTTACCCGGCGGGTCAGCAGTTCCTGCGCGTGGGCGTTACGGGCCAGCGTAAGGCCTGAGCAAAGCAGGACGAGCAGCATCTGACAGACGGTGATTCTCATAATTCGGTACAGTAGCCTGTACGAATGTGGTAAAAATTGCATAGATTTACTTGTTTTTGTCTGGTTTAGAAAGGGCAAAAATTCCCTGCACCTCAGTGATGAGGTTGTTTAGCGATGAGCCGGGATAAGTATCAGGCCGGTAATGTTGAGACCATTGCCGGCTTTTTCATGCGTAATACAACCGTCGGATTAGAGCATAGGCAGCGGAGGTTAAGGGGTGCAACCGGTACTGGTGATAATAAGCTGACCATCCACCGTCTCGTAGGTAGCCCCGATGGCCCGGCAGATTCGGTCAAGACGCTGGTGAAGTCCTTCGTTGCTGGATAGCGTTGTGGTGATCGGGCACCGGCTCAGCGTTGCGGCATCGAAAATAATGTCCAGCCCATACTGACTTTCCAGGGTTGTCAACACCTCCGAAACCGGCCGGTCGTCGAAGACCAGTTCCTGATGCATAGGTGTAGAAGGGAGTGGCACTGGCTCCTCGATCAGGTCTTTGGCCAACTGCTCATTCCCCCGGGTGAAGGTAGCCCGCTGGTTTGGCGTCAGCAGAACACCGGCCACCTGTGCAGTAGCCTGCTGACGCTGGCGGTCAAAGTCCCGGCGTGAAAAGACGGATACCCGCCCCGTTCGCACCACCACGCTGACCATCTTGTCCTGCTCAAAAGCCCGCACCCGAAAACTGGTCCCCACAACTTTGGTAACCGTCTCGCCCGCATACACCAGAAAAGGGCGGGCCGGATTCTTGGTCACCTCAAAGAAGGCATCGCCACTCAGGCTGACCTCACGCCGGTCGGAAGCGAACCGCTCCGGATAGCTGAGTCGGCTATTGGGTTGTAATTGTACTGTACTGCCATCGTTCAGCTTGATCAGGATAGCCTTATTCGTATTGTTGGTCTGCTCCCGAAGTGATTCACCCCCGGTGGCTACCAATGCCGGAGCGGTTGCGGTTAGCCGACCTGGTTCCTGGTGGTTCATGAACCACCAGCCGGTGCCCAGGGCCAGCACGATGCAGGCGGCAGCGGCCCATCGGCCCCAGAATGGATTGAACCGTACCACCCGGCCCACCGGTGCTGGCTCATAGGCCTCCTGGTCGACTTTTTTCCGCAGTGCCTGCCAGATGGCGGCTAACTGATCTGGATCAGCCGCCGACTGCTCAGGAGTGGTTGCCTGATTGAGCTGACGCACCAGATGGATGGCCCGCACCACGGTTGCTGCATGCTGGGGTTGCTTTTGTAGCACGCTCACCCAGAACTGATCAGATTCCTGGTCGGGTTGGAGCACCCACTGCCGGAAAAAAGAATCAGCGGCTAAGTCTTCTACCGTATAGTCGTCGTAATTCATCCTCGCTATTGTCTCACTGACAAGAGGGAAGAACAACCGGTTTTAACTCAGTAAATTCTAAAAAAAGTTATTATTTTTTGCTTTGGATAAATCCGGCCACGAAACAGGAAGCTGCAATCTCCTTATCGATACAGGTTGATCAGTACCCAGGCAATCATCCAGATCGCTCCGTTGAGTAGCTGACGTAAGGCTAAAATAGCCCGGCTGATGTGATTCGTGACCGATTGCGGGTTGATCCCCATAATCTGCGCTACTTCCTCATTACTAAACTGGTGATAATAGGCCAGCGTAAGGGCTTCCTGTTGGCGGGGCGGCAGCGATTCAACAGCCCGGCGTAACCGAACCTGCTGTTGCTGCTGAGTATCCAGCTCGGTCAGTAATGTTTCCAGAGAGGGCGAACTCAGCCGGTCGTCAAGGTCGGTCAGGTCGCTGGCCTGACGCAATGGGTCGGAGGTTCGGGTCAGGTGACCGACCAGCCGATTACGCAATATGCGAAACAGGTAAAAACGAATGGCATTCGGGGTTGTCAGCGTAGCCCGTCGTTTCCAGATTTCCAGAAAGACATCTTGTACTGCGTCGGCTACCTGCTCGGTATCGGTGCTTAACCGGTTGCCGAACACCAAAAGCGGCCCAGCATGAAGGCGATACAACTGCTCAAAAGCCCGAACGTCACCCCCCCGAAAGGCATCCCAGAGAAGGGCGTCAGTAGCAAACGAGGTAGAATCAGGCATGTAGTAACAGAAATAGTACTTCTGTTGTACAATAATAGCACAAAATTATTAAGTTTTTGAACGATGATAAGACAGTGCATCTAATCCGGATGACCTTAAGAAAATCTGCCTTAAAGCGTAATCTACTAATTGTATCAGGCTGATATTAAATCACCTCCATAAGTTCGCGTCCCGGCGGGGAACCGCACGGTGGACTTGTACTGCCCATTGTTCGCTTTGTTGATGTAATGTACTACTCAATTTTCTTCAAGCGAAAATAGCTCAATAGCCCCTCGTCAGGCTTCTGGTATAGATTAAGTCGCGTTTTCTTTATATAACTTAACTGTTTATATCCGTATAAGCTCCGCTCCTATTCAATGGTGCCTGCACAATCGAGCAATTTCAGGACGGGTCACGGCCATTTCCGACCAATAAATGGGTAGCTGTTGGTATTTTATGAACTCGTTATTTAGCTATCAATGAATAGGTTATGTTAGTATCAGCTACCGCTGAAAACCGTTCGAGAAAACCTCCGGCTGCATTCGGGGAAAGGGATTAGTTCATCCTGAGAAAGTAGCTATATGTTGCAAAAATGAACGGCTCTTGGCATATTGCAGTTGTAGTGATGAAAAAAGGCACTGCTTGGTATGGCATACGCAACACTTCCTCCACAGACGGCGGTTTACACCCCCTACACCGTTATTGATAAATCCCGGCAAGGCATGCTTCGTTCAGAAGCGGATCAGGTAGCCCAGTTAGCCGGATTGACCGATATTGAACTGGCCCGCATTCTGAACATGTCGGTACGCAACCTACACCGACTCAAAGCCGACGATAAACTGGCCCGAGATGCTTCCGAGCGGCTGCTGTTACTAACCAATCTGTTGCAGCATGGACTGAATGTCTTCGATGAGGTTGCTCAGACGCTGGCCGAATGGCTTCGTTCACCCATTCGTGAACTCAATACCCAATCCCCCTTGTCTCTCTTAGACACAACAACCGGGTTTGGCCTAGTAGATGATGTGCTGGGGCGCATCGAACACGGTATTGTCGGATAGTTCTCCTGCGACCTTGATGTTAACCGTTTATCGAACCGTCAAAGCCAACTACATCCATGAGCCATTGGCTACCGAAGGAGCACGGTTATTTGGTGGCCGGTGGAACCCAAAGGGGTACCCCCTACTTTATACTACCTCCTCACCTGCTCTGGCCTTAGTCGAATCGTTAGTGCACCAACCCCGGGTCAAGTACGAAAAGTTGCCTAAACTATTTCTGTTTACCCTGGAGGTGCCTGATGACTCCTTAACCATTTGGTCGCCAGACGACCTGCCTGCTTACTGGAATGAAGAAAGCTACGAACGGACCCAGTGGATTTTACGGGATTGGCTGAATGAACCCACAACACTAGTAGCGGCAGTGCCCTCGGTGGTGGTGCCGATGTCCTACAACTATCTGCTTCATCCTGCTCATTCGGCTTTTAGCTAAATCCGGGTTCTCCACCAAGAGCCTTTTCCAATCGAACGTCGACTCTGGCAGCAGGACAATCCATAATTCATTCAATTAGTAAACCTGTACGTCGTTAAATGAAAGTGGATATACAATGTAACTTATATTGATTGATTTGTATAAACCAGTTCATTTGTGATCGTTCACAAAAAGGGCAGTTTTCAATATTAATTGAACGAGTCGTCATAAGCTGTCAAAACCGTTCATTTAAACGTCCGAATAAAGGCAGGGGCTGGCCAAGATGTGAATGGGGAGTGAAACCGGCTTTTTATTCCCTGGCTTCGGCCATCCGATTCCAACCGATTGTACCGAAATAATAAGTCTATTGAAATCCGCGCCAGCAGAAGCTGGACGTGGCTTTTTGACTCAGTTTAGTGTACCGACGAGATCACCTGATTTTCTGCGTGGTGTCAGATCAATCGGGTGATGGCTTCATTGAGAAAAGCGACACCCCTGACTCTGTAAAACCAGATAGGATAACGACTGATGTTGTCATTTTTTTTAATGTTCTTGAGTGGTCGATCAGTTATGAACCAGGGGGTTCTTATGGATAGCGTCCTGAGTGCGATGCCGACAGTCATTACAGGTGCCTTCACCTGTTAACCGTAAGGTATCGAGCCGAAACGGCCGAACCAGGGCTAAATAGGTTTCGGGTAATTTAGGTAGAGAAACGACCGTTTCGCACTGCGTGCACTTGAAATGTGGGTAGTCGTCCGCTATGGAAGCGGGTGCCGTGTCAACCGGGATCGTATCCGCCGGTACATTGAAATACGAACAGATCCCTTTAGTGTCAATGTGTTTCTGCACCAAACCTGCCTCCGTCAGCGTCAGCAAACAACGGTACAGGCTCACCCGGTCCAGTGCATGATTGAAGGCCCGTTCCAGATCGGCGTGCGTATAAGCCCGCTTCGATTCAGTCAATAGAGATAAAACACCGGTCCGAATAAGCGTGGGCCGAATGCCCCTGGTACGGAGTAGCTGCTCAATGTCGATCATAACGAGTGCTGATTGAAACAGGTTTTAGCAAAGATAAAGCTGTTTTTGCAACATAGTTGCACATTAATAATTTTTACCTAATTTTGACCGGGCTGTCACGCTACTGTAATCGTCTAAGAATGCAGGATTGGACGTTGGGTATCGTATCGGTGCCTGACCATCGTTTCAAAATACGAAATAAACAACGTTGACTATGAAATCAGCAATCACCCCTGTCGGTCTGTCCCTGTTGCTCGTCATTGCCTTACTGGCCTGTAGTTCGGGAAACAAAAATTCAGCCGCTCATCAGAAACTCGTTGCTGATCACGCCATTATCGAGGCTAACCACCAGAAGTTAGAGACCACCCACGACGATATGGAAGCTATGCATGAACGGATGAAGGCTTCCCACGATTCGATAAAGAATGATTCGCCCGCTCACAAAACGATGGAAGCCGAACACGAAATGATGATTGCTGCCCATCAGGCTATCATCGTTAAACACGAAGAAGTGATGAAGCAGCACGCTGATCTGGAAGCCAAACACGAGAAAGGCGACCTGTCGGACGAGCAGATGGTGAAAGACCACGCGATGATGGCTAGACAGGATGAGGAAATGATGGCCGAAGACGGACGGATGGCTACCGAGCACCAGAAAATGGAAGCCGACCATGAGCGGATGATCACCCAGGACAAAGCAAAGAAGCCATAAACGATTCTTGCAGAAGAATCTTCCTCTTTGAAGTAGGGGTGCTGGCGTTTGGCTGGCACCCCTACTTTTTTTAACTGCCATCCGACGTTAATCCAGCAATGACAGGTCGTTGCGTTTCAGGAGCCGCCAGCAAAGTCCGGTCAATAACACCATGAGTAGCACCAGCGTAACCAGGCGGTTATTAATAGGGATGTAATCGATTACCGGCCGGAACGTATAGTGGGGCAGGTGCTCAAAATCAACTTTGGTCAGGCTGTTCCGGTGCAGATAGATCCGGTTATCGAGGTAGTCCCGCCACCGGGCGAAGTGCTCATACATGCTCGTATCGTAAGCCAGCATCTGCTGCATATCACTGGCCGACGCCCGGTTACAGATACTTTGAGCCAGCACCGCCGGTGAACAATAATCGTAGCGGTCGGCGATGCGGATCCGGTTGGCGAGTTGCCGATGGTAAGCATCCTCGAACGGCTTTACTTCTTTATCCAGCAATAGGTGCATAGCCCGAACCCAGCGCGGATTATACCAACCCTCGGGGAACGTGTCGCGGGGAACATTGTTATAGGCCGGAAAAGCCCGGTAGAACTGAGTAGCTAAGGCCGGTTTGGGCGTTGCAAACACGCGGGCATTGGCTTTCTGTACCGCTGCGGTCAGTTCGGTTTTGGCATCGATGGGATACGCCACGGTCAACACCGCCGTGAGCGTCGCCGGAATTGCCACGCAGAACAGCAACCATACACTGACCAGCATCAGCGCATTGAACCCCGACGAGCGGTGCAACGCGGTCACGACGCCGGTGATGCCCGCCCAGCAGCCCACGTACAGCCACATCGTAACCAGCATATAACCCAGCCGATGATCGATGGGTGCCTGGGTAATACCGGCTGCCATCCCGATAATAACCGTACCGATCAGGCCGGTAATGAACCACCGAAACGCTAATTTGATCAAAACAAAGTCGACCGGTCGGACTGCCTGCACCGCCAGCATAGCCAGCGTGCCGCCTTCTTTCTCGCTGCTGAGCAGGTTATAACTGAGGAGAATGAAGTAGAGAGGAAACAGAAAAACCAGCACGAAACTCAGGTCCAGATGACCGGCAAGCTGTTTCTGGGGGTTGGTGATCTCCCCCGACAGGGTCTTGTTCTGGTAACCCGTGGCGTATTTGTTGTAGAAATACGTGCCGGTGGTGATGCTGACGGCGTATTTGTGCAGGTCCCGCTGCCCGAACGCCAATGCCGCCAGCCCGTCGGGCCGGTTGGCGTGGAGGGCATACAGAAAGTCGTCGTACTGCCAGGCCGCTACCGTATCCTTAGTGGCGAATTGTGCCCGAACCACCTGCATACTGCTGTCGATGTCGTGCTGAAGAAGATTGATCTTTTGTTGCTGCTGCGCCACTTCGGTCCGCCCATAAAAGGCCGCGTAGGCACTGATGATAACCAGCAGAGCCGTCAGTTGCCAGAACGCCCGGCTGCGGGTTAGCTGGTACCAATCGAAGCGGATCAGGGTGGTGGCTACCGGTAAGCTCATCGGAAGGGAATGGTTCGGGTCAGGTAAATCAGGCCGAAACAGATCAGCAGCCAACCCGTCAGGGCGAGACAGGCTACCCCTTGTTGGCGAATCGCCCAGCCCACCGGGGGTTCCGCGTAGGTGAACGGGCGAATGGCACGGTAAGCTTCCGGGCCGAATCTGGTTTTCCAGTCGCCACTTTTGGTGTGGGTGGCCATAAACTCGTTCATCGCGTTGACGAAATACAGCCGGTACTGTTCGGTTTCATCCTGGAAATGGGTAAACTGCGCGTAGTCGGTTCCGCACAGGGCCATACTGACGCCCTGCACCGCCTGAAACGGATTGACGAAGCCCGCCAGTTGGCCCAGGCGGTTTTGCTGAGCAAATACATAGCGCACGTCGCCGATGCGCTTGCGGTAAATTTGGGTGGTGTACTTCTCGCTTTCGACCATCGCCACGGCATCAAAGTTGATCGGCAGCGCAGCGGCTGAATCCACGCCGTATTGGCTCAAGAGTTGTTTCAGCAGTACGGCCCGGCGGGCATCGTGCGGGTCGTGGCCATCGAGTCCGTTTTCTTCGTCGTGTTTTACGAGTTTGGCGTAAGCGTACTGCGACGGGGTTTCAACCAGCGTACTGCCCAGGTTGCTGGTCACCTTAGGCACCACCACGCAGGCCAGCATCCACAGTCCCAGCAGTTTCATCAGCGAGGCCCGACTGGTCAGGCTGAACGCCGAACAGACGACACTCACCGTCACGAGAATACCGGCGTAAAGCACGTAGCTGAGCAGCAGCAGGCTGAATCGAAGGGCAATATCACCGGGTGCAGGGAGCGTTTGCCACACCAGCCCAAGCAGCAGGGCACCAAACACCGGCGCGAGCAGTCCCGAAATCAGCAGCCAGTAGCCCGCTATCTTGCCGATGACCACTTGTTGCAGCGACACGCCCTGACTCAGCAGCAGGGGCAGCGTCGTCATCTCTTTCTCGCGGCTGACTGAGTCAAAACACAGAAAGACAATCAGCAACGGCAGGATAAATTGCAACACAAACGCGGGGGTAAGTTCCCCAAACCGAATGATCGACGTCGCATCTTCGGCTTGACTAAACTTGAAATCATCCTGTTTGTGGGGTTCTAGAAAAACGGACGTGCCCGTGTAACTGTCTAAGCCGTTGTCGAACAGGCTCAGGGGTGTTTTCAACCGGAAGGCAAAGTTGCCGAAATGGGCGGCACTGTGCGGGTTTTTGGGCGGCTGATTCAGCCAGCCCTCCCGGCTCAGTTGCTGGGCAGCTATACGCTCGGCGTTGGTACGGGCGACCGTTTGCCCCGCCGTCACGAACCCAATGCCGACCAGCAGCAGCAGAACCAGGCCAACGAGCCGGTAGCGTCGGTCGCGCAGCAGGTCCCGGATTTCCTTGCGGGCAATTAGCTCGATCATGGTCGTTTGGGATAAACGGAAACGGGAATTCACCAGGCGTTATAACTCAGGCTAACCTGCACATTGCGGGGCGCACCGGGAAACGAGTAAGTAGTGCCGTAGGTGCCGATGGCGTAGCGTTTATCGGCGAGGTTGTTGACGTTCAGGGCCAGGCCGATGTTTTTGACCCGGTAAGTCAGCAGGGCGTCGAGCACACTATAGCCCGGAAAGGGAGTTCCGTACACCTGCTTATCGCTGTAGTGCCGGTAGCCGAATCCAACTTTCAGACCTTTCAGCACCCGCGTGAGCTGGTAGGTCGTCCATAAGCTGACCGCATCATGGGGCGTGTCGCCAAACTCCTGCCCGACTTCCTCAGGGTTGGTGCTGCGGCTGGTGTAGGTTTTGTTTTTGGCGTAGTTAGCCAGCACATTCCAGTTGGGTGTCAGGGCACCGGTCAGGGTGAGTTCCAGCCCCCGGCTGGTGACCTGCCCGGTCGTGATCTGGCGGATGCCGGCGGGGTCAGCCGGGTCGGGTTTCAGCACGTTCTGCTGCCGAATCTGATACAGGGCGATGGTGGGCACCAGCCGCTGCCCCATAAAATTCCCCTTAAACCCGACTTCCATCTGCTGCGCCCGGACCGGTGGAAACGGTCCCCCGGCCAGTCGCCCGTTGGAGCCTTGGGGTTGAAATCCTTCCGAATAACTGCCGTAGACCGATACATGCTGCGTGGGTTGATAAACGAGTCCAACTTTAGGTACCCAGGCGGTGGCACTGGATGTGTCGCGGGATGGGGAGCCGCCGAAGCGGCCGTAGTAGAGGTATCGGTAGTCGTCGTAGCGCAGGGCCAGCAACGCTTTTAGTTTAGGCGAGATCGTCAACTGATCCTGCACGTAGCCGCCCGCAGTGCGGGTGGGGCCGTAATTTTCCTCGTCCGACTGGTAATAATCGGGTGTTTTGCCCGCCGTCTGGAAGGGCGCGTAATTGGGCTTGTTCAGACTGATATAGTCCGAATAATAACTAAAGCCAGCCGGGTAATTGGACGCGTAGCGGTTTGCATCAAACCCGACGACCAGCTCATGGGTCAGCTGGCCAGTTTTTGCCCGGTAATTAACGTACGCATTCAGGGTCGAACCCCGCTCCCGGCCCCGGTACACCTGCAAGAACCGCGAGATGCTATCCACACGGGGCGAGTAACCACCGGGCTGGTAGATGCGGGCATCGAGGCTGCGCCGGGAGAAGTTGTACCAGACCGTAGCCGACAGGTTAGCGGTAAACCGGTGGGTCAGGCTCAGTTGTTCCTGAATGCTCCGGGATTTATAGGCCCCGTCGCTGCCCGCGTACCGAAATGTGGCGGGCACAGCAAACAGATTGTTTGACGGACCAACGATGGGTACGCCCGTGGATGGGCCGGTTTCGTTGGCCGACCGTAAAATGGTAGTTGAAGTCAGTTCGGTTTGGGGGCTGATGTGCCAGGTAAAAACCGGCGTCAACACGATGCTTCTGGTCTTAAGATCGTCGTAAAAGCTCCCGCCGTTTTCCAGTCCCACGTTGATCAGACCGAGCAGGGTTTGCGCCTTATTGAGCGAGCCGGTCACGTCGGCCTGCAACCGGGTCAGCCCGAAACTGCCAACCGTCAGATTGGCATCCGTATGAACGTCGCGCCGGGGCTTTTTGGTCACGATGTTGATGGTGCCTCCAATGGCTCCGTTCCCATATAGCACCGACGATGGCCCTTTCAGAATCTCTACCCGTTCAGCGTAGGGCAACTGGGGCGACTGATCCAGGCTGGCATACCCGTTACGCTGGCCATTGACCATAAAATTGGCCGCGCTGGTGGTGAAGCCCCGAATGTTGACGTAGTTGAAATCGCTCTGGTCGGTGACACCCGCCACGTTTTTGTACACATCGCTGAGCCGGTACATCTGCTGTTCCTGCAACACCTGACGGGGAACCACCTGAATCGCCTGGGGAATGTCCCGCAACGGAGTAGCGGTCCGGGTGCCTGATTCGACAATTGGCTCGACGTAGGGTTTTTCCCGTCCACCGGTCACGACGACCTCCTGCAAACTGCGCGTGGTTTCGTTGAGCTGCAACGTCAGAGCCGTGACCTTGCCGGGGGAAACGGCTATGTTCTGCCCCGAAGCCGAGTAGCCTACCCCGGTCGCCACGAGGGTGTAGGTACCAGCCGGAACCTGACGCAGGATGAATTCGCCCCGCCCATCGGTAATCGTCCCCAGCATGGTCCCCTGTAGGGTAACGTTGATACCACCCAGCCGAACACCCGTCGGCGATTGGATGCTACCCCGGATGCTGCCCGGAGTAGTTAGGGTTGGTTGGGCATGGCTGCTTGTCATGGAGCCTATACCCATGACAAGCAGGAGCAGTGCGGGTAAAAATTTTGAATTCATGGAGGAACGGGCTGATAGAGCAAGTTTAAGCACAAAGATAATCGCCCTCCTACTATTTGCAACTTAGTTGCATCTACTGAAATCCTATTTATATTTGCATCGATGTTGCAACAAGGTAACAACCCGAAAATTTAAATACATGAAGAAGACATACCTGTTCGCTTTCTTAATGACTGTTGTTGGCAACATGGCTCTTGCCCAGACGGTTACGTTTGGATTAAAGGCAGGCGTAAACGTGCCGAGCGTCTCGTCAGATTTCTCACCCGCTACCGATGGCAAAGAAGGGCTTGCCTTGTTTCACGGTGGTGCAATCGTTGACGTTGGTATCAGCAACCACTTTAGTATTCAGCCCCAGCTACTGTATAACGGTAAGGGCTTAAAGTTTCATGACCCAACTCATGGGCACACCGTAACGCTCAATTCAGTCGATTTGCCTGTTTACGCTGTTTACAAAATGGCGAAAGGGTTCTACGCGGGAGTAGGGCCAAATTTTGGCTTTAACGTAAGTGGTAAATCTATATCCACGATGCCAGGGGACGTACCACATCCCTATAAACTGGATGGGAGTGCCTACGACTTCAAGCGGTTTGATTTAGGTGTCAGTGCATTGGCTGGCTACCAGCATAAAAGCGGCTTGTTCGTCAGTGCTAACTACTTGAAGGGGCTTACGAACGTATTTAACAACCCTGGATATAACTGGTCGAACAATGTACTTGCCTTCTCAGCAGGGTATATGTTCAAATCCACTAAGCGAACGGGAGAAAACTACTGATTCACCACCAGCTACGCCCAGTATCTGTGGCCAAAACCAGGAAGAGGCAGACAAATAGACTTGTCTGGCTCCTCCTGTTAAAACTGGTTCATTTCGACCCATGGCGTGATTTCACCGCCCACTCACTATATCGCTCAAAGGCTCACGTACGTACAGAGTTATTTGCTCGAAAACAAGATCAGTCTGCAATCGGGCAGCTTTAATGAGTTGAAACGAGATTCTTTTCGGGACGGTGGCCTGGTTCATAAATAAACCATCGACGACCTCAGCTTTCTTAACCGCCAACTGGTCAATGATACTGGTTCTTTAGAGAAGTTTTTTACCCGCTACGACCATAGCCAAACTTTTTTTGCAGTGGCCAGGTTATCATGTCTCAAAAGTGAGACATGATAACCTGGCCACTTTACAGTTAAACACAACTTAAACTGAAATGGAACACAAAGCGATTGAACTCACGGACACTAATTTCACGGAGACTATTAACACTGATCAGCCCGTGCTGGTTGACTTTTGGGCAGAATGGTGCGGCCCGTGCCGATTGGTTAGCCCCGTTGTAGAACAACTGGCGGCTGAATACGAGGGAAAGGTGGTAGTGGGCAAAGTCGACGTGGACGCTAACCCCGGGCTGTCCATGAGGTTTGGCATCCGTAGCATTCCCACGCTGCTTATGCTCAGGAACGGTCAGATTATCGATCAGCAGGTAGGTGCGGTGCCCAAGCATCTACTGGCTCAAAAGCTTGACGCATTACTGGCGGCCTGAGCCCATTTTTTAGCCGATCAACCGATGCAGGATACGCAGCAGAGAATAATAGAGGCCGCTATTGCCGTGCTTAACGACGACTTATCCGCTTCGATGGATAAGATAGCGCTACAGGCAGGGGTTACCCGCCGGACTCTTCATCGGTATTTTGATAACCGGCAGGACCTTTACAAATCGTGTCTGCAAGAAATGTGGCGGAGTTGCCAACAGGCCACCAGTGCGGCATACGCCAGTTCGCCGGATGCCCAGCAACAACTCAAGCACCTGCTCTACGCCAGCATCGACTGCGGGAAGAAATACGCCTTTTTGCACAAGTTTAACTTGGTTCAGGCCCCCTCCCCGGTATCAGCCGGGGAGGTAGAACCCATTCAGCTCTTACAAGGCGTGGTGATGACGCTTCAACGGCAGGGGATGCTCAACCCGGAGTTAACCGTTCCGTGGATTCTGGCACTTTTCCTCGGCGTAGTGCAGGCGACTATTCAGGCCGAGACCACCGGGACAGTAGCTAAGCATTCAATCAAAGAGTTGGCCTGGCTTTCCTTTAGTCAGGGTATTGGACTGCGTACCTACTCGCTGATTGAGCCCTCGCAGGTTTAACAAGTTTTACTATGAAGCGTCTCGATTTTATAAAAGGTACCGGTGTGTTGACCGCGTCGGTCTGTTTGAATCCATTCCAACTTACTTTATTGGCCAAGATGAAAACCGTAGCAGTTGATGTCGTTATTGTCGGGGGAAGCTACGCTGGATTATCCGCAGCAATGGCACTGGGCCGGGCAATCCGAACTGTGTTAATTATCGATAGCGGTCGGCCCTGCAACTGGCAAACCCCACATTCCCACAATCTGATAACCCAGGATGGTGCTACCCCGGCGCACATCACGGCCCTTGCCAAAAAGCAAGTCCTCGCTTACCCGACCGTCTCGTTCCAAACCGATACTGTGACTGCGGTTACGGGAGCCAGCAATGCGTTCGAGGTGCAAACGGCTTCGGGCAAAACAATAGGGGCTAAAAAAATTCTCTTCGCGACCGGGTTAAAAGATAATTTACCCGCCATTGAGGGATTCGCGGCCTGTTGGGGTATTTCCGTAATTCACTGTCCTTATTGTCACGGCTACGAGTACCGGGATCAGCCTACGGGTATCCTCGTCAACGGTCCCATGGCCTTGGAGATGGGGACACTGATCCGGAACTGGACGAAGGAATTAACCATTTTTACGAACGGGACGCCTACCTTTAGTGCCGAGCAACAGCAGCAGTTACAATCTCAGTCTATCGCGGTAGTGACGAAGGACATCAGGCAAATTGTTCACAAGGAAGGGGTCATTGAGCACCTGGTCTTCGCCGACGGAACCCAACATCACTTACGAGCCTTATACGCCCGGTTACCGTTTGAGCAACATAGTCCCCTTCCCAAAGCGCTGCATTGTAACCTGACGGAAGCCGGACTGATTCAAACCGATGAGTTTTACCACACCAGCGTAGCCGGCGTTTACGCGGCTGGCGATAACCGTTCGTTAATTCGCTCGGTGGCGGGGGCCATCGCAGCGGGCAACGTAGCTGGTGCTTTGATGAATCGCGAACTCATTGCCGAGGGCGTATAGTGGGACAAGCTACCCCCTCTTTCTTACTGGTATCAAACGGATAGTCAGTAAGAATTGATTGGCCCGATAGTCCAGTACCCGTAGCTAAGACCGGGAAGAGCCAGACAAGTCTATTTGTCTGGCTCTTCCTGCTTAAAACTGCTTCAGATACGTCAGTTTGCCAATGACCTGCTCGGCCCGGTTGAGGTCGGGGCGCAGGCCGTTGTTTTGGAGTTGCTGCTGAGCGTTACTGTTGTAAACGATGTACAGAAACGACAGTGGCTGAAATTCCCACGCCAGCCGCACGTTCCACACATCGCGCTCGGCGACCGTGTTCTTCTGATAAAAGCCAATCAGTTGCAGGCGCGGGTTTACTGCCAGCCGGACGTTGGGCGTGATGAGTTCGGTCACCCTGTCTTGCCGGTCCGTTCCCAGCCCGACGGCGATGTTGCGGGTGTAGTCGAGCGCGAATGACGCCTGCGGCACGGGCGAATAGCGCACCGACGCGGTATGAGACCGCAACCGGCCGTTGTAGTACCCGCCCCATTCGTTGAACAATCTGTACGAAAACTTCTTCGATTGATCGGAAGTGAAGTTGATCTGGTAGCGGGTATAGTAGTAGCGTCCGGCGGCTACGTCGATGCCCAGCGGGGTAAAGCCTTCGTCGAGCCGCTGCCAGGTGGGCACTACATAAGCCGAGGCCACCCAACCCGTTACGCCGATCACATAAAGCGGAAAAATCCGTAGTTCGGCTTGCTGAAAGGCCCGGTCACTGGTACGGTGGAACAGGTTAAACGTCGCACCAGGGTCGGCCTGCCGAACGCCTTTGGGCTTCCAGCGCGGTCGAAGCATCCGGTAGCCCTCGAAGTAGGTATTGATCAGGTTGGGGGCGTAGATGAATCCAGCCCCCGGCGTGTATCGTTCGCTAATCAGGGTTTGATTGTAGAGTCCTACCCACTGATTGTCGGAAAAAGTAAATTGGCTAACCGCCGACACTCCGTTTTCAGCCCCTTTGCGCCCCGTTGAGCCGCTGAGCATGTAGCTCCACGAAAGTGCCTGACTGAGCCGAACGAATCCATCCACAGACGCTGTCAGGTTCGTACTTGGCCCATTCAGGACCGGACTGGAGGGTCCCGGACCGGAGGGTCCAGGTGCATCGTTAAAACGGGCCGTAAGCAGACCACCGATTCGGTTTTGCGGACCGTAGTTCCGGCTAAAACGGCCCACGGCGAAACTCGCGGCCGGGGTAAACCCCGTAGCCCGCTGCCGCACCAGCAACGCACCGACGTTCTGCTTCAGCGTCCGGCTGACCAGCCGCAACCCCGCATCGAGTGGAATGGGCGTACCGGCATCCGACAACCCAATCCGACGGCTGAAAAACGGCTGAATGGCTCCTTCCTGCCCAACACCGAACAGGCTGGCGTTTTCCAGAAAAAACTGGCGTCGTTCGGGGAAAAACACCGAAAAGCGAGTCAGGTTCTGCACCTGCCGGTCGGCATCGGCCTGGGCGAAGTCGGTATTGGCGGTCAGGTCGAGGACGGTCTGGGGGGTGATGGCCCACTTCGCTTCTCCGCCTAACGTAGCGCGGGGATTTTGGGTCAGCACGTCGCCATTGCGCAGGGCGCGGTTAAACTCGTACAGCACGTACGGCTGCACCCGGATGTTGGCCGTTGGTGGGGGCGGGGTCAGGCCCGTCAGCAGCCCCGCGTAGGTCATCCGGTAAACGGTGAATGCTCTGGGCACGGGCGACCAATAGGTTTGTTCGTTGATACGCCGACTGACGCGCACGAAGTTAACGCCCCAGTTCTGGACCGTGCTGTCGGGTCGGGGGTAGCGAAGCGTGGCCCAGGGCAGTTGCATCTCCGCTACCCACCCGGAGTCGGTGCGGGTCGTGCGGACTTTCCAGTAGCCATCCCAGTCGCGGTCGAACAGGGCATCGTCCGCGCAAAGCAGATCGCGTTGCGCCCCGAAAGGATTGGCTTGAAACGCCTGGGCGTTGCGCTGGTCGCGGAAGGGGTCGAAGCTGACACCCACCAGGTCATGGGCAAAGTAATCGAAGTCGCGCCGGAGGTCCGGTACGCGCAGTGCCTTTCGCCCGAGCGAATCGGGACAGAACGCGCCGATGTAAATGTTTTTCCGGTCGAACAGCACCCGGATACGGGTGTCGTTGGCGGGTGGTTTGCCCTGTTCGGGCTGAGCCTGGAAAAAGCCGGTCGTCATGGGAGCCAATTGCCAGTCGGCCTCATCGAGCCGCCCATCGATGGACAGCGGCTCCGTTGCCCGTACGGCCTGCACCTGTTTGTGCGGCTGTACGGGCTGGAAAATAGTGGCATCCTGCCCGTACAGCCTGAATGACAGCGCGGCAAAGACGATCAACAGGCGCACCGGACGCCGGAAACGCGTTGTATAATAGTCGTTCATCGGGGCGTAGTGCTGGTGGGTGATTTTAAAGTAAGGCGGGTAAGCAGCAACGGCATCGACACGGCTAAGGCATTTTCCCAATACGGCACCTCGTGTTTACCGTCGATTTCTACGTACGAGTAGCGAAAACTACCTTTACGCAGGGCTTCCACGAGCAGCCGGTTATCAGCGTAAAAATCATCGCCGATGCCGCAGTCCAGATGAATGTAGGGGGCTGTATCGGGTTTGAGCGTCGTCAGTAGCTGAAACAGACTATGCGCCTGAGCGCGGGCTGGCGTACTAAAGATTAACCCTTTGGGCGTGCGCTCGGTCTGGGTTGAAAAGCCGGGCGAGTCGGCCCGTCGGTCGCCATCGGGACTCCAGCGTTGGGGAGAATTCCAGTCTACGGTATCGCGTTTGAACTCACCCATAATCACCTCCGGTACCCGCACACAACCGCTACTCGATAGCACCACACTGAACAGATCGGGGTGTTTCAGGCCCAGCAGCAGGGCACCGTAGCCACCCATCGACAAGCCGCCGATGCCCCGGTGCCGGGCTGTAGGTAATGTTCGGTACGACGAGTCGATGAACGGCACCAAGTCCTGGGCGACGGCATCTTCCCAGCGGTGGGGCTTGCCATCGGTCTGCCCGTCCCAGTTGACGTAAAAGCTATTTCCGCCATCGGCCAGCACCACGATGGTTTGGTAGTCATCGGCGTATGGGGGCGAAAACCGGGCATAATCGAGCCAGGACGTGAAATTGCCCGTGTGTCCGTGCAGCAGGTAAAACACCGGGTAGCGTTTGGTGGGCTGAGTTTGGTACGAATTGGGCAGCAACACCGTCGCCTTCAGCCTCAGCCCTGTGGCGGGGGACCGGTAACTGACTACCGTCCTGACGGCAGCCTGCACGGGCAGGAGTCCGCTCACGATCAACAGGAGACCCAAATACATCGGTTTCATCAGGGCAGGGGCTGGCGGTTGAAACGGAATATGCCCAACCCGCCCAGTAGCCCCGCCCCCAGCAGCAGCCACCCGATACCCGCACCAATGCCGGGCGGGGCAATTGGCACGAAGGTGAACCGGGGCAGTTGGGCGTAATCAGCTTCGGTCATGGGTTGGCCCCGAAATTTGCGGGGGATGATAAAGGCTTTCCACCGCTCGTGGAACGCACTCACCTGAGTCAGATAATCCTGTCGGCTGGCCTCGTCGGTACCCGCCAGCCGGTTAAACAGTTCCTGCGCGTTGACGGCGGGCATCAGGCCCGTCAACGACTCCACCAGAGTGGCATACCGACGGCCCTGTTCATCGAGTTGTACCATCCGGGGCGTAAACTGCCGGTCGAGGACTTCGTTGCGGGCGTAGAAACTCATCATCAGGTACCGGTCGGCATTCATCGTGTCGCTGCCCGCCAGTTCGGGGTGATGCTGGTAATACTTCTGAACGTTTTCGGCTTTGGGCGGGCGTTTGGTAAACACCTCCCGAATCTGGCTTTGCAGCCCCTGGTAGTCGGGCGCGGGCTGGGTGAGGGCCAGCACCTGTTGGACTAAGGCGGGCGTCACTAGCACGAGCACCAGCCAGGCTCCCAGCAGGACCATCGCATTGACCGCCGACGATCCCTGAAAAGTGATGACCAGCCCTACCACCCCAAACCAGAACAGGGTGTAGGCCACACTCACGGCGAGCCATTGCGCCAGCAGCTCGGCATCGGTCGCCCCGGTCAGTAGTGTAGCCAGCCCAATCAGCAGGACTACCGCCCCCAAGACCAGCCCCAGCCGGAGGAGGAGTTTAGCCGCCAGCACCCGGCCCAGTCCCACGGGTTGAGACCGCAACAGGGGCAGCGTTCCCGCTTCAGTCTCGGCCGACAACAGGTTATAGGATAACGCGATGATGAAGAGGGGCAGCAAATAGATCAGCACAAAGGCGAGGTCGAAATTACCGATCAGCAGCTTTTGCGGATTGGCCAGTTCGGTGGGGTCGAGTTGCCGCAGCAGCGACCCGGCGGTCACGCCCTGATAGGTCGGAAACAGGTCCCGCTGCCCCAGCGAAAAAGCCGTGATCGGGCCGGGCGGGTGGATGGCGAAGCGGTAGCCCTCCATGTCGGCCCGGTAGGGATCGCGGGCCAGTTCCCATTTTTTGGCGTTTCCGGCCAGGGTCGTGTCGAGGGTCAGGGCGGACCGAAGGGTGCCAGCGCGAGCCTGTTCGTCGCGGCTGATGCTGGCCATCGTTTCGCGCTGCCGACGCACTTCGGTCTGGCCATAGAAAATAGCGTACAGACCTGCCCCGGCCAGTAGCCCCAGCAGCCAGCGCAGGGTCTGGCCCCGCGTTAGCAGCAGCCATTCGGTACGGATAAGTATGGAAAGTTCGTTCATGACGGGATCAGACGGCAGGTGTTGGGGCGGGGTTGGTCTGGCCCGGTTCCGGCAGTCGGTAGAGCAGTCCCAAACCGAGAACGGCCCACAGCAGCAGCGCAGCGATAGCCGGGGCGTAGTGACCCAGCACGCTGCCGACGGTAGCCGACTGGTAGTGAAAATCGGGGATTTGCTGCCAGAAATCAGCGGCCACTTTGTATTTCCGGTCGCCGGGTTTGGCGTGGTAGCGGAGGTAGTTGTTGAGGTATTCGACCATGCGGAACCGGTAGGCTTCGGCCTGTTGCTGAAAGGCCACTGCCTGCCGGTAGTCGCTGCCCGCCAGGCCCATCGACAGGTTGCGCACGGCCAGGTAAGGGCTAACCAAACCGGCAAAATCCGTGACCCGGTTCTGCCGTTGAAATACGGTCTGCAACGCGCCGAAGTGCCGGTTATATACCATGCTGGTATATTTCTCGCCTTCCTGTAGGGATAGTCCCTCGAAGCTGATGGGCAGTTGCGACAGGCTATCGACCCCGTACTGCGCCAGTACCTTCGTTTCCAGGGCCTTCACCCGCTCATCTTCAGGATTGTGGCCGTCGATCCCCTGCTTTTCGTCGTCGTGCAGGGCCTTCGTGAACGCAAAGCGGGTGGGGGCTTCGTAGAGCGTGGCACCGAGGTTGGCCGTGGCTTTTGGAATCAGGATAAAGGTCACGAGCCAGAACCCCAGCAAGACCGTCAGCGCGGTAGCCGACGAGCGGCTGCGGGCCGACACCCAGACTGAGACCAGTAAGAACCCGGCGTAGTACAACCCGAAAAACAGCAGCAGACAAGCCGCCCGGAGCAGGGTGTCGGTGGTGAGCTGCGCATCGGAACCCAGCCCCAGCAGCCCCCCCGTAAGCAGTACCGCCGGGAGCGCGATCAGGGCGATTACCTGCCCGTAGCCCCACGCTTTACCCAGGGCCAGTTGCCGCATCGACGCGCCCTGGCTCAGCAGTAATCCCAGCGTGTTGCTCTCCAGCTCTTTGGTGAAACTGTTGAAACACAAAAAGATAATGAGCAGCGGCAGCAGCAGTTGCAGCACCAGCGCGGCCGTCAGTTCGCCGAACCGGATCAGCGTTCCCGCCGATTGCGCCGTGCTGTAACGGGCCTCGTTCTGGCGGTGTCCTTCCAGATAGACCGTGGTCCCGACAAAACTATCGACCCCAAATTCCACAAAACTCAGGTCCGACTGGGGCCGGAACGCATAGGTGCCGTAGTGAGCCGCCGAGTGGGGATTGCGTGGACCCTGGCCGAGCCATTGCTGCCGGACATCGCGGGTGGCCGCTTCGCGCTGAGCCTTCAGTGACTGGTACCGGCTGAACCCAACGAAGCAGGCCGTGAGCAGAAGCCCCCAGACCAGCGCGGTCAGGAGCCGGAACCGGCGGTCGCGCACCACCGACCGGCGTTCATTGTGGGCAATGAGTGAAAGCATAACTCAGACAGTTTGCAGGTAAATAGCCTCTAACTCATTGGCCGTAATGTCGCCCGTGGGGATGGTTTCGATGAGTTTCCCGGCCCGCATGATGCCCACTCGGTGCCCGATTTCTTTGGCCCGGAAAATGTCGTGGGTGGCCATCAGGATCGCGGCCCCGCCCGCACTCAGGGTGCGCAGAATGTCCGAAAACTCATTAGCCGCTTTGGGGTCCAGCCCGCTCGTTGGCTCGTCGAGGAGCAGGGCTTTGGCCCGTTTGGCCAGGGCAATGGCAATGCCCACTTTCTGGCGCATCCCTTTGGAGTAATTACCCACCCGCTTTTTAACCGCGTCGGTTTGCAGACCGGCTAAATTCAGGCACTGCACCAGTTCATCGTCGTCGTAGCGAAACCCGGCCAGCGACGAGAAAAACCGCAGGTTCTCCAGGCCCGTCAGGTGGGGGTAGAGCATGACCGTTTCGGGCAGGTAGGCCAGAAATTTCTTGGTTTCCAGCGGGTGCTGCGCCACGTCCATTTCGTTGATGATGGCCTGCCCCGAAGTGGGTTGGAGAAACCCCAGAAACAGGTTAATCGTGGTGGTTTTACCGGCTCCGTTCTGCCCCAGCAGGCAAAAGATTTCGCTGGGTTCGACAGTCAGGTTGAGTTTGTCGAGGGCGGTCTGCGTCTCCGCGCCGGTCGATTTGTACTGCTTGGTCAGGTGAACGGCTTTCAGCATGGCTTATGGAGTGATTGGTCAAATTAAGAAAAATAATTTCTTTTTTGCAACATTGTTGCATTAAAAAAACCATCCTACTGTAGTTGCTTGGCCAGATTGATCCAGCCTAATCCGAACAGCAGCCCCGCCGATACCAGCAGTTGGAAGAGTCCCCATTCAATGTGATCGTCGGACGCGGGACCGGGCGGCTGATTCGTCGGGCGATCCGCATAATCCGCCAGGGTAATCGGCTGGTTTTTGAACAGTCGGGTGAAATAAAACTGGGTAATCTGCCCGTGGAAAGTGGACAACTGCCGCAGAAATGCCAGGTTCGTTGCCAGGTCCGTGCGGGCGCAGCGGTTCAGGAGTTCCTGCGCGTTCACTGCCGGATTAATCAACCCGAAACGATTCGCTGCCGCGTCGCGGTCGGCCATGCCCTGCCAGTAGGCTTCCACCAGGGGGCGGTGCTCGGCGTCGTTGAGTTGACTGAAAGCCGCGTAACCCTTGGCGGCTACGTTGGGTTCGTACAGGGTGTCGCCGGGTGCTACCAACCGGGGCTGGTTTTGCAGGTACCGCCGGATGACCGCCCGCACCTGCCGGGGGTCGTTTTCGTTGGCAATGCCCTCGCGACGGGCCAAAACCGCCAGCCCGGAACTGTCCACGGGCCGGGTCACGCTGAGGTACGCACTCAGCAGCGAGGGAATAACCAGCAGAAACAGCAGCCAGCCGCCCACGGCCACCAGCGCGTTCGCGGCCGACGACTGGTTGAACGATACGATCAGCCAAACCAGCCCGTACCAAAATGCACAATAAGCCACCACCGTCAGCAGCCAGTACAGCAGCCCACCGGCGTCCCGACTATAACTTACGCCCGACGCGATAAACCCAAGTACGGACAGCAAGAGGGCCAGACCCGTGACCAAACCGAACGCAAACAGCATCTTGTAGACCAAGACCCGGCGCACCGACGGGGCCTGAACCTGCAAGAGGGGCAGTACCCCGGCTTCTTGCTCGCCCGACAGCAGCGAAAAACTCAGGGCGATGACGAACAGCGGCAGCAGATAAATCAGCACGAACGACAGATCGAAGTTACCCACCAGCAGCTTTTGCGGGTTAGCCAGATCGGTCTGAAAAAGCCGGTAGTACAGATTCATGCCCGTCAGCCGGTAGATGCCCGGATTCAGATCGCGCTGCCCCACCGCCAGCGAAGCCAGCGCCGAGGGGTCGAGCCGGGCCAGATACGGGTGCTGCCACCAGGCGAAAGCCGGGTCGGTGGCTACCTCGTAGGCCTGTTTCGCTTCGGATGCGGTCGTGTCTCCCCCGATAGCCACCCGACTGATCGCAGCCCGATAACCCGTCCACTCCGTTTGCACCTGCTTTTCCGCCAGGGCCAGGGCCGTCCGTTGCTGGTCGATCTGCCGGTTTCCGTAGTAGATGGCGTACAGGCCGAATCCAAACAGAACCGTCAGCAACCCAACCTGCCACCGGTTTCGCCGAAAATGAAGCCACTCGTAGCGAAAAATTAGTGCTCCCATGCGACTAAAGCGGTAAACGGTTCACGCTGCGGTGGAGTAGCAGCGGCATCAGTAGCCCCCACAGCAACAGGGCCAGCCCTTCGATGGTGTATTGGGACAGCACCGACCCAATGCGGGGTGGTTGGTAGCGAAAGTCCGGCACCGAGGTCCACAGAGCCGGACCCGTCTGGTACTCATAAAACTCGCCGTATTTAGAGTGACGGGCTGCATCGGCGTTGAGGTGACGAATCAATCCGGCCCGGTACGCCGATGCCTGCTGCTGAAAGTGCAGGTTAGTGTACAGGTCCGTGCCCGACAGGGCCATACTCAGGTTGCGAACCGCGATGTAGGGGTCGATCAGACTTGCCCAGGTGGCCACCCGGTTCTGGGTCTCGAACTGCTCGACCAGCCGGTCGCGGTGCCGCGCGTGTACCCGATCCTGGTAGTCCTCGGCGGCCTGCGAAACGACCCACTCAAAGTTCATGGGCAGGTGCTGCACCGAGTCGGCGTGGTAGCGGGTCAGGTAGGTTTGCCGCAGGCGGGTGTTGCGGACAGCACTGGTCCCGTCGCCGGGCAGGCCCTGCTTTGTATCCTGACTAACGGCTTCCTGAAACGTCTGGGTGGTAGGCAGCGTCGTCAGCGTATCGCCGAGGGTTGCCGTTGTCTTGGGCAGGATAACGGTGAACGTAATCCAGACCAGCAGCAGCGTCAGCAGGGCCGACCGCGACGAGGTGGACCAAGCCGACACCCAGACGCAGAAGCAGACGAAACCGAAAACGTAAACCCCGTAAGTCAGGCCCATTAAACCGAGTCGTCGGCCCAGATCACCCGTCCAGGGCACCCCGGCATAGGCAACCGCAGCCCCGAACGACAGGCCCAGCGTGGGCAGCAGAACCATCAGCAGCAGCCCATAGTAAGCCCCCACCTTTCCCCAAGCCAGCATTTGGAGAGAGACGCCCTGACTGACGACTAACCGCAACGTCCCCCGTTCGCGCTCGTGGGTGAAGGCTCCGAAGCACAGAAAAATAATCAGCAGGGGCAGCAAAATCTGTAACACTAACGCCCCCGACAATTCGCCGAACCGGATCAACCCGCTGTGATCCTGGGCGGGCCGAAACATGAATTCGTGCTGATAGTGCGCTTCCAGATAGACCGACGTGCCGGTATACGCATCTACCCCGTAATCGAAAAAGCTGAGGGCTGTTTTGGGCTTGAAAACAAACGTGCCGAAGTGGGTGGCCATGTGCGGGTGCTTTTGGCCCTGTCCGAGCCATTCGGCCCGGCGTTCGGCCTGGGCATGCCCGATGCGGGTCTGCTGGCTGGCGTACTGCACGAAGCCGACCACCGTGGCCGTCAGCAGCAGCACAATCACGATCAGGGCGAGCAGCAGAAGCTGACGATTCCGGACGATTTCCTGCCCCTCTTTACGAATGATTCGGGATAAGATCATCGGCATCAGGGCAGTTTGGCCAGCCCAGTGCACATCCCCGTAACACTCGTTCTCTTACTGGCCACGCCGTTCGGCAAGGTGTACTGGTAGAGGGCATTCTCTTTGTCCCCGGCTACGCTGAAGACGATGGTTTGGTTGTCGAGTTGCTGCATCAGCGACGAACTGGAACCGTATACCAGCGGTAAACCAGCCAACGCACCCGCCGAGGTTTTGGCGGTCAGGTCGATTTTATAGAATTTGTAATTGGGTCCTTTGCTCTCGTAGGGGTCGCTGGGGTCCTCGATGCGGCAGGTGAACGCCCCGCCGTTACCGAAACTGTACAGTCCCTTGCAGTCTTTCCCGGTGACACTTTTTAAGTCCAGGAAATACGTCGGATCGAAGGTGGTGGCTCCGTTTTTAATGCGCAGCACACCACTGGGCACGTTGGAGGTGCCGTCGCCCTGCACGTAGATGTCGCCATTGGCTTCTTTGACGAAGCAACTCAGGCTCGATCCGGCGGAGAAGATACCCGCCGTGCGGCCATCGGCAATGAGCTTATCCACCTTGCCGGTTGGCAAATCGATTACGGCGACGTAGGCCGAATCGGTGAGCGGATCAAAGCTCCGGTTGAAGTAGTGGACGCCCCAGTACAGCTTGGTGTCGCGCTGCATGGCTCCCAGATAAAAGGTGCTGGCGGCACCCGCTTTGGTGAGTTTACTCAGGTCGATGTCCCCCGTTTTGGTAAAGGTTGTGGGGTTAAACTTGATCAGCGTGGCCAGTCCGCCCCCGACCGACGCATACGCTTCGGTTTCGCTAACGAACACTACGGTTGAGAACGTGTTCGCCCCCGGCACGATCAGCCGACCCGCTTCGACGGGCTTACCCGTTTGATCGAAGGTGTACTTGGTCAGGGTTGCCGGTGCGCCGAATTTACCCATGTACACTGCGTCCCGGTAGGCGTACATCGAGCCAAAACTGGCCAGTTCAATGGCTTTGCTGTTGTCCACCGTGGCCGCGTTTAGATTGGGCAGCCCCTGGAGGTAGGTAGTTTGGTTGGGATAGGCACCGGCTACGGTGGACAGCGCGTACTGCGCAGCCGGATTGGCGGGGCCAGCAGGATCGTTGTTGGTACAGCCACTGAGCCAGAGACTGCCGGTGGCCAGCGAGAGAAGCGTTATTCGGGAAAGAACGTAACGGAGTTGCATGAATAAGGGGATAAACGGTTGATAAATATAAAAATCAGGTTGGAAGACGACGTAGAAAGGTGCGGAGTTTGAGGTGAAACGAGCGGCCGGGACGTTGCACACTGAAGTTATCGTAGGCGGGCGTATTGGTCAGATTGTGTACTTCAGCACTGATGGATAGCCGGTTATCGGGCAGACTGACGCTCAGACCGGTGTTCTGCACGAACTGGTTGGGGATGATGGCTTTGGAAGACTTCAGGCCGTCGACCTCCCAGTAGAGGTAAAATTGCTGCACGTAACTGGCCTGCCACCAGCCCTGCCAGCGGCTTCCTGGAATGAGCCAGTTTTGCCGGGTAAACTGCACCTCGGCATTGCCGAACAAATACGGAATGTTGGGCAACCGGGCGTTAAAATACCGGTCGTCCACGGTACCCGACCGACCCGGCTCCGAGCGGTTGCGGATGTCCTGGTAGGTGGCGTTGACGGACAGGGTCAGGGCCGGATGCGGTACGTAACGCACGTCCGCTTCGAGGCCCCGCGTGCGGGCACTGAGCAGGTTCTGGTACTGCGCAAAAAACTGGGACGCCCGGAGGTAGACGATGTTCTCCGTTGCCCGGCTGAATCCGCTTATTTCCACCTGCCAGCGGGGGCGGCTGTAGCGCAGTTCGAGGTTAGCGTTCCGGCTGGTTTCGGCGGTCAGGGTCGGGTTGGGCCGTACTAATACGCCGTCGCCGAACAGCTCATACTCGTCGGGCAGGCGCGTGGCCCACTCGTAAGAACCTTTAATTATCCAGTTGGGATGCGGTTGCCAGCGCAGCAACTGATTGGCCCCCCCGCGCCGTTGCTGCTGCGCCGTTTCGCGGTAGCGGGTGTCGTCCACTACATAGCCCCGTGAGCGGTAGCTGAACAGTTTGACGGCTGTGCTGCTCGTCAATTTCTCACTAAGTAATTGGTGTTCGTAGGCCATTCCCACCGACAGTTTGTGCAGGTTGGTGGGGTTTTGCGCGTAGTCCTGCCCGAAATACTGCCCCGCGACCGGGTCGATGCCGCTGCGCACGAAGCGGGTCAGCAGGCCATTAGCTGACAGGTGGCCCCGCCGACCAACGGCGTAGCGCAGGCCCAACCGCCCGGCGACCGTGTGGGTAGTCAGCGTCAGCAGGCTGCCCGACGTGGCAATTTCCCCGCCGTACGAACGACGGGTGTAGACCCGGCCATCCCAGGTGTAGGCGTTCAGCGTGGTATCGGTAAAGTGGCCGCTGATCCGGGTGTAGCCCGCATAGGCCGTCACGGCCAAACCCGGCGTCAGAAAATCGTTTTTCTGGTACGTTGCCGTCGTGCCGACGGTGCCCTCAGCGTAGTGCGCCTGGCCGTAGGGCTGGCTCATCACCACGTTGTGCTGGAGTTCGCGGTCCACCCCGGCTCCGAACGCGGACAGGGTGAAGCGGTCGGTCCAGGGGCGGTTGGCCCAGCCTAGTTCGGCGCGGGTGAGGTAACTGCTGAACTGGTCGTGAAACCGCCGGACCGTCTGCGGCTCCGGGGTTCCCACCGCGTTGGGCACCTCGACGCGAACCCGGTAATTGTTGGCCGATTGACTGTAGTAGCCGTTTAACCCGGCAAAAAAACCTGTTTTGGGGTGTACATACCGCCCTGACAGTGCGGCCTTGTGCGTCCTGAACGAACTGACTTCGTAGGACGCATCCACGTAGTTAACTAAGTCTTTGCGGGTCACCACGTTGATGGCACCCCCCAGCGCATCGGCCCCCAGGTCAATCGGCGTAACGCCCCGGTACACGTCGATGCGCTCAAGCAGACCCACCGGCAACACGTTCAGCCCTAATCCACTCCCGTACAACGCCAGGGGAATACCATCGAGAAAGAATTTGACCTGCTTGCCACCGATGCCGTTGATGGACACCGTCGCGTTGCTGCCCAGCCCACCTTCCTGCCGAATGCGCACTCCCGGCACCCGGTTCAGCACGTCGTTGAAGGAAAACGACTGGGCGTAAAATTTACGGGCGTCGACCACGGCCACCGCCTGCGGACTGTTTCGCAGTAGCTCCCCGTCCGATTGCCCCAGCACGGATACCGTGTTCAGCTCCCGCATGGCGGGCGTCAGCCGGAGGGTCAACCGGTAGTCCTGACCCGGTTGTAGCGTGAGTTGCTCGGTAACCGATGCGTAGCCAACGTGGGAAACGACCAGCGTGTACGTCAATGGAGACAGTTGAGGCAGGCTGAACAGACCCTGTGCATCGGACACCGTGCCGTGTTTTGTAGTCAGCAGGTGAATGGTAGCTCCTGATACGGCTACCCCGTCCAAGCCACGAACCACCCCGGACAGGGTAGCCGCTCGTTGCCCCCGGACCTGAGTAAAACTACCGCCCACCAACAGAAGACACAGTAGCGGGAGTAATAAACTGGTTTGTGATCGTATTTGCAACATAGTTGCAAATATAGAATTTGTGCGCAGTAATATGCTTTATGGTTAGTAATTGTTTTCGGAGCGGCTACTTTATCAAAAGGGAAAGTCCCACCACCCACGTCGGTATCAGTTGCTGGTAGACTGGTTGTTGGTTTTGGTTGGTTTGGTTCCAGCCTGCGTCATTACCCCGTCCAGACGTGTCTGAATCTGGCGGATGCTATTGAGCATCTCGCGCTGCAAATCGCGCATCTGGTCAGCGGGCAGGTCCTTCAGCGTAGCATCCGCGCGATTGTGGGCATGGCCGCTGTGGTCCGGTCCGCCGGTGCGGTGCGCGTGGTTGTGGGGCATACCCGGCACTTCCACTACGTTTCCTTCCCACTCAGCAAAAGCCATTTTCAGGCTGTCGAGAGAAGCAACAATGGCCGATGTATTTGGACTACGCCGGGTAATGAATACGATTTTAAGGGAGTCGATCTGCTCAATTTTTGGCTCCACTACTTCCTGTATTTCTGTAGCCTGCTGATGGTACCGGGCGGCTTCGTCCAACAGCGGATCTTTTTTATCCGATGACGAGCAGGCCCCCAGGCAACCGGCCACAATCAGGATACAAATAGGCTGCATAGTTTGCATGGCTCCGTTAAATTACCCGGCCAAGTTAAACCATTCGCAACAACGTTGCAACTAAATCGAACAGGCGGGAGGGTAGTGCTGGCGCGTATCGAAAGTACCCAATAACCAGGGCGCACTTGAAGACTGCCGCAGGAAGGTCGGACCGCCGACGCGTCGGTTGTCCGACCTTCCTGCGGCACTGACTTAGATGTCGATAGATACCGGCTGGGTTCGCTGACGCAGATCATCCGTCACCAGTTCCCGGTTGATCCATACCCCCGCTTTGGTGCCGTTGGCCACCGCGATGGAAACCTGCCGGACCAGGGCTGTCGCATCCCCCGCTCCGAATACGCCCGGTACGCTGGTTTCGCCAAATTCCGTCGCGTCGATCAGGCCATTCTCCGTCAGTGAACAACCCAACTGTGTCGCGATGTCGGTGTGCTGCCGGAAGGGGACACGGGCGAAGATGGCGGTGGGCCGCATTCGGTTACCATTGGTCAGGAGCAGGGCCGTGAGCATTCCGGCCTTGTGTTCCAGGGTGGCAATGGGCGTTTCCACCACCGAAACGCCCAGTTGAGTCAGCATCTGTTGTTGCGGACCGGTCAGCGTCGAGGGACCGTTGGTATACAGGGTCAGCAGGTCGCTCCAGTGCTGTATGTGCAAAATCATTTCGTAGCCCACCTCGCCATTGGCCAGCACCCCCAGTGGCTGGCCGTGTACTTCGTAGCCGTGGCAGTAGGGGCAGTGCAGCACCGAGCGGCCCCAGCACTCGGCAAAGCCCGGCAGGTCGGGCATGATGTCGGCCACGCCGGTAGCCAGCAGGAGTTTACGGGCCTGAAACTGCACTCCGCCCCCGGTAGTGACACGGAATGCAGGCCCTGACTGAACCGCTCTCACGGCGGTATCGGTCCAGAACTGAACGGTCGGATAGTGGCTCACCTGCTCGTAAGCAATGGCCGACAACACTGCTGGGGTTTCGCCATCGCGGGTCAGAAACCCATGTGTGTGGGGCGTTTGCCGATTGGCCGGTTGCCCCGCGTCGATCACCAGCACCTGGCGCAGCGACCGGCCCAGCACCAGCGCGGCACTCAGCCCGGCGTAGCTGCCGCCCACAATTAGTACGTCGTATTGCCGCCTTACCATCATAATTGGTTTGCTTTATCGGCTATTTATTCCCAGACTGGAAAGGGGTCTTTAAAGGGTCCGTTGCTTTCCATGTGCTTCAGTTCGAGTTCCGTGCAAAGGCAATCCTGCAACTCCGCCGTGACTTGGGGCTGTTTGAGGTCCTGCCCGATAATGACCAATTCGTTTTGCCGGTCACCGAAGCGTCTGTGCCAGCGGGCTTCGATAGCTTCCCGGTTCTCCAGAAAGGCCCCGTGCCGGGTTCGTTTGGCGAAGGGCATCGAGGCCCACCAGACCCCGGCGGCTTCAGCCCGCAAACTCCCCCCGGCCTGACTGAAATTCAGCGCATCGTCGGGCCGGGAAGCCAGCCAGAACAGCCCCTTACTACGGATGATACCGGCCGGAAAATTCCCGCTCAGGTAGTCCCAGAAGCGCACCGGGTGAAACGGACGACGGTCGCGGAAGACGAACGAGGAGATGCCGTATTGGTCGGTCTCGGGGGTATGATTAATGCCGTCTTTGTGATTCTGTAGTTCCTGAATCCAGCCAGCCGATTGGGAGGCCTCCTCAAAATCGAACAGATGCGTGTTAAGAATCTGCGCCGGATCGACTTTCGAGAACTCCGACTCGATCAGGCGGGCTTTGGGATTGAGTTTACCGAGGATGGCTTTCAGTTCGCCCACCTCGTGGCGGCTGAGCAGATCGGTTTTGTTAAGAATAATGACGTTGGCAAACTCGATCTGCTCGGTCAGCAAATTCACGATGGTGCGGGTATCGGCGGAATCATTGTTGAGTTCGCGCTGATAGACGGTATCCACCGAACCAAAATCACGTCCGAAGTTGAAGGCATCCACTACCGTCACGAGCGTGTCCAAACGAGAGAATCGGGACAGGTCGATACCGGCGGCTTCGTCCACAAAAGAAAACGTCTGAGCCACCGGCAATGGCTCCGAAATACCCGACGACTCGATGAGTAAATAATCGAAGCGGTTTTCAAGAGCCAGTTTTTCGACTTCCAGCATCAAATCTTCGCGCAGGGTGCAGCAAATGCAGCCATTACTCATCTCGACTAATTTTTCTTCGGTGCGGGACAGCGTATTTTGGTCCTTGACGAGTTGGGCATCGACGTTTACCTCGCTCATGTCATTGACGATAACGGCTACTTTTAACCCGGCTTTATTGTGCAGAACGTGGTTGAGCAGGGTCGTTTTGCCCGCTCCCAGAAAGCCACTCAGAACCGTTACTGGCAGTTTCTTGATTTGTTTCAGCATGATCGGTTTCGTTAGTGAACGTGGTGGGTACGACAGTACCGGATATTGGCGATGTGCGTGACGACCAAGCCCAGCGAGGCCACGTAGGCGACGTACTCAAACCATTCGTGTACGTCTTCGAGCAGCACCCCAGCCGCGAAAAGAGCCAGAAAGCTCCACAGGGCAATGCCGATTATATAGGAGGTATGGCGGGAGACCGACCAGACCGCTACGATGTTGATACCCACAAAGAAGTAATCAAGACCCAGAAAGCCAACCCGGATAGCATCGTAATCAACCAGCGCGGAACTCATCAACACGATCGGTGTAATGAGGCAGTGAATAAGACAGAGGACCGAGCCCGTAATACCGATATAATCTGCTTTTTCTCTGATTAATGCGGTTTTCATAGACTCAACAGGTGAACCAGTTACGCTCCTCATAAATGCAACAATGTTGCAAATAGAATAAGATTTTACTTGATATCCAAACTGGATTTAGTATTTTTTGCAACATTGTTGCACATGAGGCCGTTTTGTACCTACGTTTGCCCGTCATCTTTCACCAAATCAATCTGAATCGTATGCGAGTAGTTAGAAGAAATCTGTGGATTATGTTGGCCGTACCGCTACTGGCCGGAGCCTGTAAAAACGACGAAGAAAACCCGGCACCGTCAGATCCGAACGAAGCTATCACGACGGCTACGCTGACGCTGACAAGCCAGACCACACCCGTACAAACGGTGACGGCTACCGTTGAGAATCTAAACACTAATGCCGATTTCAGCCGGGCGCTGCTGACCCTGCGGGCTAATACAACCTACGTCGGGGCGGTAACGCTGCTGGATAAAACTAAAACACCAGCACTGGACGTGTCGGCGGAGGTAAAGGACGAAGCCAATGAGCACTTGGTCGTTTATACATTCACCCCCGCCACCAGTTCGCCAGCGTCAATGACGGTAACGTCCACCGACCGAGATACTAACCCCGCGCCGGGACCGTACCCAATTGGCTTAGCTACCCAGATCCAAACCGGAGCCGCCGGGACTGGCAGATTGAAAGTAGTACTGAAACACCAGCCAAACGCTAAAAACGGTATGGCTTCACCCGGCACCACTGATTTGGATACCGATTTCAATATTACAATTCAATAAGTAGTGGCGCGGATGCGGTAGGCATACTATTTTATCTTATTGGCTGGTGATGAATACCATTCAGTTTTAAAGTAGTCAGTGTGTTAGTTGTTTGACCAACACACTGACTACTGTTATTCAGCAGTTTTTACTAAATAAAGTAGTGATTATTGGCGTGCAGTACTGCTCCGTTTCCTGTAGCTAAAAAATAGCTCAATAGCCCCTCGTCTGGCTTCTGGTATAAATTAAGTCGCGTTTTCTTTATATAACTTACCTGTTTATATCCGTACAGGCTCCCCTCCTATTCAATGGTGCCTGCACAATCGAGCGATTTCAGGACGGGTCACGGCCGTTTTCGGCCAATAAATGGGTAGCTAATGCTATTTAATGAACTCACTATTTTGCTATCAATGAATGGGTTGTACTAATATCAGCAACTGCTGGAAATCGTTCATTCAAACCTCCCATTGGGGCATCGACCACCACCTGCCCGCTCACCTTGTCTATCACGATAAAGCGCGACCCGTCCTGGGGTTTCCACTCGAAATTTTCGATAAACGGCTTGCCCCTCATTCCAGACTGAGCCTGATCTTCACCCAAACTTCCTGCCCGATACCAAGCGACTCTTCGTACGGTTGCCCAAAGAGTCGCTTGGTATTGGCGCATTCAATAAGGTTACCGAGGTTGAAGAATGCCATTTTATCGCACGCAGTTAATTGCTCATCTGGTAATTTCCGAAATCATTTGTTCGATAGCTTCGTTGAGCAGTGACGGCGATTCGAGCATCGGGTAATGGCTGGTGCCGGGCAAATGAATTACGTCATACCCTGCTTTGACATACTTACGCAACGGCTCCTCGTTAGTTGGCTGGTAATCAACATTAATCAGGTGCAGTTTAACGGGCAATTGCGGCAGCAATTCCTGTTCCCGCTCATAATAACCGAACAACTGTTTCGTGGTCGCCTGACCCATCGGAGAATACGCCTGCCGGTAAGCCGCGACAATTCGGTCGGTCAGCCAGATTGGGGTGTTGGGCGTTACTAACGACTGGCGGGCATATTGCTCGTTGGTGTCGGCGAAATCAGTTTCCAGTCCTTGCTCAATTAATCTGATTTGTTTCTGGTGTTCATCGGGCGGGGCTGTGGCGGCATTCTTGAAAAAGTCAATGACAATCAGACTACGTATGGGTTGCGGATAGGCTACGGTTGCTTCCAAAGCCACAGCACCGCCCATCGAGTGGCCAATCAGAACGACGCGGGTCAAGCTCAACTGCTTTATCAGGGCCACCACATCATCGCCATAGCCCTCGATGCTCCAGTCGGTCCGGTTTCGTCCTGACTGACCTTGCCCGGGCAGATCCAGCGTCACGACCTGGTAACTTGGACTGAAATAGCTGACCTGCTCTGCCCAATACGTCTGGTCAATATATGACCCATGAACAAATAGCAGTGTGACCGCCTCAGGATCGACTGGTATACTTCCCGAAACGTGGTAATCAATCGCTACAGCGTGGTGTTGAAATTGGCTCATTGGGGTGGTTTGTTTCAGCGCTTCTCCCGCAAAGGCCGAAAGAAATTCCGTAAGTCTTCGGCCAGTAATTCCGGTTCTTCCAGCGCGGCAAAGTGGCCTCCTCCGGGCATCTCGACCCAATGTTGAAGATCGTAAAGCCGCTCGGCAAATTCGCGGGGGGCCGGTACGATGTCTTTGGGGAAAATAGCCACGCCGGTCGGCACGTTGATTTTGCCTGGCTTTGGCGGGGCCTTCTGCGCTTCGTCGAAATAGAGCGTGAAGGAGGAGCGAACCGTTTCCGTAGCCCAATAGATCATGATGTTCGTCAGCAGTTCGTCTTTCGTGAAGCGGGTTTCTACGTTGCCCCCGCAATCGCTCCACGACTGAAATTTTTCCATCATCCAGGCTGCCAGTCCCGTTGGGGAGTCGTTCAGGCCGTAAGCGAGGGTTTGCGGTTTGGTGGCCTGAAGCATGGCGTAGGCTCCTTCCTGCATCTGCCACTGCTGACCCGTTTCGAGGTACTTTTTTTCGACTTCCGAGAGGTCGCCGGGCGGTATGGCGAACAGGTGCCAATAGGGTACGTCGAGGAGGTGAATACCCGTCAGCGAATCGGCGTGGGTCATCGCCAGGGCTTCGGTGATGCCACTGCCCACGTCGCCCCCGTGCGCGGCAAAGCGCGGATACCCCACTTGGGTCATCAGTTTGTGCAGCAAATTGGCCGTCCAGTCGTTGTATGCCCCTGTTTTTGAGAGCTTATCCGAAAAACCGTAACCCGGTAAACTCGGCACCACCACATCGAAGGCATCTTCGGCCCGACCCCCGTGCGCTGCCGGGTCGGTCAGGAGCGGAATGAGTTTGTAGAACCGATAAAATGAGTCGGGCCAGCCGTGACACAGCAGCAATGGCATCGGGTTGTCGCCCTTGCCACGCTCGTGGATAAAATGCAACCCAAACCCGTCCACGTCGGTACGGGAATGGGCAAACTGGTTCAGCATGGTCTCCTGCTTCCGCCAGTCGAAACCGTTCTGCCAGTAGGCGACCAGCTCCTTTAGGTATGCCCGGTTGGTGCCGAGTTCCCAATTGGCGTCGTCCACCTCGTCGGGCCAGCGGGTATTGGCTAACCGCGCCTGCGCGTCACCGAGCGTTTGCTGGGGATGTTGATCTGAAATGGTTTCATACGTTGAGTTGATTTAGGAGCAAAATTAACGTACTGCTCCATCGCCGGGTATGATAACGATCATGTATCGGGATGATCGTTATAATAGTTCGACCCGGAAATTCAGCCGTGATTTGCGGATGGTTGCGCGGCTTTTGTTGCTGGCCTTATTTACTCTACAGGCTCGCCGTACCAGTGAAATTTCGATTTATTGACTATTGATACGTACTACTTTAACTGTAAAAAAATATGATAATCGTAAAAGTAACCTACACACTGAAGCCCGATTTTGTGCTTAAAAACCAAGAGAACATAACTCTGTTTTTAAACGATTTTAAGAAAATCGATAGTACTGACTTTCGTTACATCGCTTACATTGGCGAAGATGGGAAAACGTTCACCCACATCTCGATGTATCAACATGAAGAAATACAAAAGCAACTTTTAGCGGTTGCCTCGTTCAAAGCATTTCAAAAAGAACGAAATGAGAGCGGTCTTGAGGCCGATGAAAAAATAGAAATGATAACATTGGCTGGAGCGTCCTACGACATATTCAATTGAAAAAGTAACAGTAGACTGTTGCTGCCTGATAGCTTTTTTCAGATTCAACTTATCCCTTCAACTGATTATGAGCCGTCTCAGCAAGCTGTTTTGTGGCATTACCCTCCTGACAGTTCCAACCAAGCCCTTTAGCCTGGATAACCAACTTGGTCAGGCTGAAGCAACGCGGTCCTTAACTGGCCGGTGGGCAACATAGGGCCGAGGTATAGTTAATTGAAATGACGGTAGTACCGAACTATTGCGTTGCTGACACTACCGCCTTTGGGGGTAAATCCGCCTACTTGAGGAAGGGTTTCGCGAGGGTTAGTACCTGCTGTTCCGTCATAATCTCGTCAAAAGCCTCCGAAACAGTGGCATCGCTGAAGGCAGCGGCAAACACGGCTTTCTCTAAACCACCCTGTGTGGTATTGTCTTCGCCGAGGTAGTTGGCGGCAGAAATACCCATGTGCAGGGTGTCTACCCCCCCGCCGATTTTACCGGTGATCCAGCCTTTCTGGCCGCGTATTCTCCGCACAAAGGAGGCATGGCGAGCTTCCACCGAGTGAATCTGGAGGGCCAATGTCAGGGTATCGGTGCCGAGCAGGTTACCGGCCTGGCCCTTGTAGGCCCGCACGCCCGTGTCTTCCAGCACCTGGGCTACGGATGCAAAGGTGGCATAGTTGGTGAACACGTCGTCGAAGATACCCTTAGCGGTGAAGTCGAACTGGGGTTTGGGCGTGGCGGCCGACCCCAGGGCATTCTTCAGGAAGGCCACGTGCTGGGATTCGTGCTTGCTGATCTGAGCGAAGCCAGTGCGATTTTCAGCGGGAATCAGCCCCGGTATGGCTAAAAAAGTCCGGTAAAATTCATCTTCCAGATACTCCAGAAACAGGGCGAGATTCAGCGCGTCGGAGACGGCGTTGTTGGTCTGGCCGTATGCTTTCCGGAACACGGAGCCGAGGGCCAGCGGTACAGCGGCTAACGCGGCTTTTCCAACCAGATTAAATGCGCTCCTTCGGGAATTCAGGCGTTCGTACACGTCGGGGTCCACTTGTTCGATGTCGCGGATAATGTTGAGTAAGTTCATCGTTTTGTTCGCGTTTGGATGAGGTTATCGGAGCAGGTTAGCCGCGCTGATTTTGACGGTGATGAAATCGGCGATCTTCGCCAGCGTCTGAAGGGGCGTTCTGGCCAGATCCAGGCCATTGGGCGACGACACCACGTCATCCCCGGCAAAGTCGGAGGAAAGCGGGTTGAGTAAATCGCGGATAGCGGAAGCATGGCGGGCCTCCACAGACACAATCTTGCCGGCCAGCACTAAGTAATTACGGTTCTGAATAAATTTACCCGCCCCGTTGTAAGCCGCTACGCCGTCGTCTTCAAAACGAGCAGCCTGCGTCAGTACACTGGTGCGGTCGTTGAAGTTGATCTTGCTAAAATCGAATGCCAGCGTCGGAATGGCTTTGTTGCCCAGGGCTTGCCGGAAGAAATCCCGGTGGATGATTTCATGGTCGCGCAGGTCGGTCAGAATGGCCGTTTCCTTAGCAGACATGCCGGAGTAGGGCGTAGTCATCACCCGGATGTAGTAAGCGGCTTCCAGTTGCTCCAGAACGTAGGCGTAATTCAGAATGCCGGTATCTCCGGTACCCAGATCCACTACGGTCCCCGGTAACACTTCCCGGTGATCTTCGCAGCCAGCCAGCAACAGGGCCGACGCGGTGACGGTGGCTCCGGCGAATTTTAGAAACGTTCCCCGTTTCATGGGTTGGTTGAGTCCCGGTGTCAACGGGTGGTTATGTTCGTCGATTATCCTGATTTTTATCATAACGTTTTGTGGTTTTAGTAAAAGCATAGAACTCATTGAGGGGGGTATTATTCAACTACGAAATCGTTAGCACAGTCCCGGCCTGGGTCACTTTATACACCGTTAGTCCCTTTTCACTGTGGTCGTTCAACCCCTTGCCCGTCAGATCAAACCGGGCGTCGTGGGCCGTGCAGTAGTACTCGTTGTTGCGCAATTCCACCTGTTTCTTTCCCTTGTGGCTACAGATCACCGTGGCGGCCATGTACCCCTGGGCTGTGTTGGCGACAACGATGTCATTGGTCACGATGTAGCCACCCGCCGTTTTCAGCGCGGCATGGGCCGCATTTGTCAGATCAATGGTGACAGGACTGGTCAGCGGAGCCGGTGTAACGTCGGCGTTGCTACAGGCCGTTAGCGACTGCCCGGCACAGTAAACGGCCAGCAGAGCAGCACCCTGAAAACCGGCCTGACGAAGAAACTGGTGACGACTCAGGGCGTCGGTTGCGGTTGTGTTTTTCATAAATCACGTTGTGTATCAGGGTAAATTCTCCCGCAAAAATGGCTAATCAGCCTGTTTCAGTCCATGACCAAGATCAGGCGTCGGACTGTTTGTAATCAGCTTTCAACTGGTAGATTGGGGGTAGCTTGCGCCCAGCTACGTTGCTTCATTTATCCCTGCAACTGATTATGAGCCGTCTCAGCAAGCTATTTTGTGGCATTACCCTCCTGACAGTTCCCACCATTCAGTACGGAGGCTATTTTCTGCTCACGCTGGTAGCGGGCTGGTCCACGGCATCGCTGACTGATTTTCAGCGGAGTATGTTCAGGTCTGGTCACGCCCATGCCGGAGTCCTGGTCATTCTGGCGTTGGTCGCCCAATTTCTCGCCGACCACGCCCGGTTACCGACCACGCTCAACCGGGCGGTTCGGATCGGCTTTCCGCTGGCGGCCGTTCTGGTCAGTGGCGGATTTTTCGGCGCGGCTGCCGGGTCGAACGTTACCCAGCCGACCCCGCTCATCGCCATTCTGTACGCGGGTATCGGAGTTTTGGCCCTATCAACGACAGTGCTGGGTATTGGCTTACTCAGAAGTCATTAAATCTCACAAAATCAATCACGAATCATGTCAGAAAAGAAACGGTTTAACCAGCTACGAATCAGTAGTCAACAGAATGGACAAGCGGCCGTAGGTCGGCTGGCGGTTGGTGCGTTAGCCGTCGGGGCCATGGCAATCGGGGCATTGGCCATTGGTGCATTAGCCATCGGGCAGTTGAGCATCGGACGGGGCCACATCCGTAAACTACACATCGGCGAACTGGAAGTAGACCGGCTGATTATCCGAAACACTGAACTCAACCCAAAACCAGTATGACCAACAATGACAATACACTCACTACCCGGCAGCCGAAAGCCACGAACCACGATGTTCGTGGCGCGGGTGAGAACGGGACAGGACGTTATTTTTTCGTGAACGGTCTCGGCCTGTATTATGAGATTCACGGTGAAAGCCACGGTACGGACAAACCATTGGTGCTGCTCGTTGGCGGCCTGACAACGATAGATATTACCTTCGGGGCCGTGCTGGCAACCCTGGCAAAATCCCGGCGAATAATCGCGGTTGAGCAACAGGGACACGGCCACACCGCCGACATTGATCGCCCGATGAGTTTCCCGCGGATGGCCGATGACACGGCGGCCCTGCTGCGGCACCTCCAGATTGACCAGGCCGACCTTTTCGGCCACAGCGATGGCGGTAATGTTGGCCTGGGGATAGCCATCCGGCATCCCGAACTGGTACGTAAACTGGTTGTCGCCGGGACTAATTACAATAACGATGGTCTCGCTGCCGGCATACTGGAGAGTTTCAAGTCTGTCGGTCCCGATGATGCCGATATGGGACACCTGAAGGCCGCTTACCTCAAGGTGGCGCCGAGACCAGAGGATTGGCCTACGATGGTCAGGAAAGTGATGCAGATGGCTTTGATTTTTCCCGGCTGGCAACCCAATTACCTGAAGGCGATCAGGGCGCACACCCTGATCATGATTGGCGATGCGGACGTTATCCGCCCGGAACATGCCGTCGAGATGTTCCATCTGATCCCTCAATCCCAGCTCGCTGTGCTGCCCGGCACAGACCACCGCCTGCCCAAAACACGACCCGACTGGCTGCTGCCGATGCTGGCGGATTTCTTGGATGCGCCTATGCCGTTGGCCGCGTAATTGACAATGATTACGGCTAATTTCAGATCGACGAATGAAACCAACGTACCAGCTTATTGAAGCACCTTCCATTCTGGGCCTGGTACCGTCGGGTGTCGAACTATTGCCGTATGCGTTGCAACGGAATGGTTTTTTGGCCAAAACGCCCCCGTCCCGGTTGGTGGCCATCAGCGTAACCGACTATTCACCCCGACGCGCATCCAGACACGACATCCTGAATGCTTCCCGGATCGCGGAATACGCGAGTCGCCTGGCCGACGTAATTCGGGACGTTCGGGCTGCCGGGCAATTTCCGGTCGTTCTGGGTGGTGACTGTAGCATCCTGCTGGGCTGTATGCTGGCCCTGCGGGAAGAAGGCACCTATGGGTTAGCGCACGTCGATGCACACGCCGATTTTTATCAACCAGAGGCCGAAGAGAAGGGTGAAGCGGCTTCGATGGATTTAGCGCTGGTGGTCGGCAGAGGGCCGGACGTACTGACGAATATTAGGGAACGACGACCGTATGTCCAGGAAAAGAATGTCGTTCAGCTTGGCCAGCGCGATGCTGAGGAAGCGAACGAAGCCGGTAGTCAGCGCCTTGAGGATTCAGCCATTAACTGCTTCGATCTGGCCACGATTCGCAGGCAGGGCGTAAATCGGGTGTTGGCGAACGCGGTGCAAATCCTGACGGCAAATGACGTAACGGGTTACTGGATTCACTTCGACGTCGACGTATTGGCGGATGAGGTGATGCCAGCGGTCGATTACCGGATTCCGGCTGGTTTGTCCTTCGCCGAAGTGGCCGAATTGCTGCGTGGCTTACTGCACACGGGTAAGGCCAGCGGGTTGTCGATCAGCATATTCAACCCAAAATTGGATGTTGATGGGCAGCTTACCCGACAACTCGTCGATTGTCTCCACCGGGCATTACTAACTGAGTAAACTCAACCGCACCGTCGAGTACGAGTAAGGCTTGAATTCTGCCCTTCGGTTATTCTCCGCTTCTGCCTGCTTGTCAAAACCGATAGATTGACGTAGCAGACTGTCGGTTTATCAGTTTCATAGAGGGACTTGGGTACGCATCTACGCCGATGCAGTTCGGTCGGCCTGATAATGAACTTCCACAACTCCTGCACTAAACGTTCTCGTGGTCAGCAGTTTAAGTTTATTCTTGTCCGTACCCTCTTTAAACA
>NZ_BAAGXG010000017.1:0-113497 GCF_054779955.1 Spirosoma arcticum | reverse complement strand
GATCAACTCAATCAACGACCTCGCAAAACTTTGGGCTATCTAAGCCCGGCTGAATTTGCTCAGAATGAGTTTTATGCACTGCAAATGTGAATGTGCGCTTTTATTGTATTTTCTTTAACCTCCTTCAT
The DNA here is from genome assembly GCF_054779955.1 of Spirosoma arcticum. Lineage (NCBI taxonomy): Bacteria > Pseudomonadati > Bacteroidota > Cytophagia > Cytophagales > Cytophagaceae > Spirosoma > Spirosoma arcticum. The sequence continues at coordinate 113,369 of NZ_BAAGXG010000017.1, read as the reverse complement.
GATTTCTCGGCGAAGAGTATTAAACTGACGTTCATGACGTTGAAACAAACCATAAACTTCTTCAAGAGCCTTAATCTCGTCTTCCAACTTCTTTAATAAATCCGATTCCATACCTTTCATTCCAACCCAGTTTTCTGAGCCAGGCCGCCCTACTTTCATTAAGCGCTCAAGTATATCTGTGAATTCTTTGGTAACAGAACGCACAGAGTCGATGCATTTTAAGGCGTCAGTTTTAATTGCATCCATTATTCGTTAGGGTCTGAACTCAGGTTAAAGTATGGATTTTAAAACCCCCGTTGCCGGGGTAATTAAAGTAGGAATGGCCTCCGCTCTGGCCACAATTGCAATTCGCCTGGTCAGGGCGTTTACTGTGTTTTTAGGCTGCCTGTCGAATGTGAATGTCCCCCTCAAGGCGAAGTCCCTGGAGTAATTCGCGTAGCTCCTGCACGTAGCGTTCCCGCAGTTCGGTGTATTCCTCAATGGCCAACTCGTCAGGCTGTGACCGCGCCGTATGGCGATCAAGGGCCATGTTCGTGCGCTCGATGAGGTCAGCACACCGGGCAATCATCCGCGTGCGCTGTCCAGCGTTTTTGGGCAGGTCGTCGGCGTCAATCAGTTGATAGGGTTCCATAGTTAGTAAAAGAGTTCAATAAATCCTTTATGTTTGAAATCGCGCGTCCTGCTAAACCGGTGTTCCCACTCGATCAAGTCAGCCCGGTAGTTTCTATATTCCGGATGGTCATCAGGGTAGGTCTTCACAAAAAACCCATCCATGCCCATCCCCCACTCGAGCCGTAAACGTCGCAGGTTGTCAATGGCTGGTTCATTCTGTTGGTAGATTCGGTAGTCCACGAACGTCACAAAATCAATGTCGCGCGGATTCAGTTTTTGGCCGACAAAACTCCCGTCTACCCACTGGCTAAATCCGCCCGGCATGAATGCGCGCAACTGGTCAACGTACTCTTGATACCTGACGAACAATCCCCGACGCGTCGCTGACTCCGCAAACTCCTCTACAAACACCCGCTCTACCGTCGCCAAATCCGTCAGGATAGGCTCGTGAGGTTGCAAATAGCCACTGGCATCAAACTGTAAATCAACGGTCATTACCGTGCGATTTTGAGGGCTGATCCCTGAAAATACGAGTGTCCCAGCAACCGAATCGCCGTTTCTTCTCCCGACACCTTAATGTATTTCATAAATGAGGTCTCGGTTTTGTGGCCGGTCATTTTCATGATATCAATCGTGGGAACGCCCCCCTTGTAGGCATTGGTGGCAAACGAACGCCGGGCAGTATGTGTGGTGACCAACTCCCATTTCTCCGCCGTTCGGGTCATGCGCATCCCTCCTTTTGTTCGCGCCGTTTGTACCAGATCCGTCAGGCCTGCCACTTTAGCCAGTTCTTTCAGGTAGTCGTTAAACTTCTGATTGCTCAGCACCCGGGGCGTCTGGTTATTATATTTAGACAGAATAGCCAAAACTTTGGGATTAAGGGGTATCGACACCCGCGTCCCGGTCTTCTGGGTCAGCACGCTCAAAATCTGACCGTCGTGAATAATATTCTGCGGTCGCAGCTGCATAAAATCCGAAAATCGCAGACCCGTGTAGCAACCAATCAGGAACGTATCCCGTAAGGTATCCAGCCGGGGATGTTCCGAGAGGTTGGCATCGTACAATTTCTGCAAATCGGTTTCGGTCAGGTAGATTGTTTCTACTTCCTCCTGCATCTTCTTAAAATCTTCATGCCTGAAGATATCGTTTGTGTGCAACCCGTCTCGGTAGGCTCGTTTGAGCATTATCTTCAGCATCTTTATCAGATTGCCGATTGCGTTAACCGAATAGTTAGCCGTAGTGAGGTGTTTCTTAAACCTTTCATAAAAAGTCATGTTGAACGCGTCGAAGTCGAGCCGACTGGGGTAGACGGTTTGGAACTTCAACAGGTGGTTAACGGTCATTCTAAAATTCTTAATCGTACCAATGGAGTACCGGCGATTAGTTGAAGTCAGTTGTTTACCAGTTTTACAATCCTCGATGAATTGCTCAGTAAAGGCGAAAAAGGTGACGGGCCGCTCCTGCCCTTTTTTTAAGGCCGTCGGCTCTTTCTTGAATTCTTTGTCCAGATAGGCCCGAAGTTGGTCAACGGTCGGAGCGACCTCGGCAAGCGTCAGTTGAGCGACCCCGCGTTTAACCGTCGAGCGGTGCCGGGCGAGCTGAGCATTAATGGCCTGGTAAAATTCGCGGTCTTTCTTGTTCTTTTGATCCGTTCGCGCCTGTTGCGTGGCAGCATCCCACTGATCGGGATGGATGGTTTCGCCGGTTGAATATTTCAGCCGCTCGTTCTGGTAACGGTAAAGGAGAAGGATGAGCGTCGGTTTATTACTGGTTGGTTCTTTCAGCACAAACCGGGCCTTATCAGAAAAGGTCTGCATAAACTTTTTTGGTTGGTCAAATGCCGTTGGTCCGGCGTAGTCAGTGGTCTGAACTTGTTCGGTAAATATACTACGGGGGACGGTATAGGGGACGGTTTTACTTAATCTTCTTGAATTATTTTCAGTTAATGTGCGCAAACGTACACTTTTAAATCGTTGATTTTCAGCTCATATAGACAAATAACAATTAAGTAAGAGTAACAAGTATGTACTCCCTACGAGTGCACTTGACTATCAGCCAATTAACTCGTGTATGGGTTAATTGGCTTTTTTATTTACATACAAAATAATGTAACAGCACGAATAAGGGCAGTTCGGTACCGAATGATAGCTTAATACTTCGGGTTGGTGTCGGTGGTATGGGTAGTCTGACGAATGTCGGGCTGGCGGACGATTTGCTCGACGGCTTGGTTGCCTTTGTGTTGATTGAGGATACCGCTCGTTTAATTCTGGAAAAAGAACATTTTATTTTTCGTCCCTTCTGCTCAATGTAAATAGGCGTTTACGACTGTAATTACCACTGGTTCTATTCTATGGAAAGTTTACAGGAACGCCGGTGCGATCCGACCGGTTCTACAACTGAGTATGCACCGGAGCAGTCTGTAACACCGTTGCCTTCGGACTGAGTAAGTTCAGTTTCCAACCACATCTATTATAGCTTTGTCTATTACGACGAATTCGCCAGCCGATACCGAAGATGATTCCCGTTAAGCTAAGAGCAGAAATTATTCGACTCCAAAAAATGGCCCAGTAAGGTATAATCTTTGTTTGTTCTGCTGTAAGCGGTGGCTTACTGACACTAACCGTTGGCATTCCGAAGTTGAGAAGTGTCAACAACTGTCTTGTCTTGATATAGGTTGTCGATTTTTGGTGAAAATCTGACAACCTATATCAAGACAACTAAGAAACTTAAGAGCACCGTCAGGCAACGGCCGAGTGCCCGTAAACGAGCCAGACCGCTTTTATAAAAGCATTTCATGATTGATTAAGTGTATTGAGTTTCCCGTTGGTCAGCGACCGACGTTAGTATCCTTTGATGTATTCTTCCGCAATCATGCCGGGGTAAAGAATGCCGTCGGGGGCTTTGAAATCGAGTCCGAGGGTGTAGCCAATCAGCGGTGCTACATCTTCCATACCGAGCGTCGGGACCGTCATTTTCTTCCGTAAGCCCGGACCGATGGCCACAAAACCCGCATTCAGACTGGGCCGGTCGGGCAGCATCCCGTGCGAACCACCCGGGGTCGACTGCACCAGCTCGGGTTGGTTAAAGCGGGTCGTACAGACCACGCCTTCCACCGTCTGCACGGCGAGTACAACGGTTGGGTCAGCCCCGTATTTGTCCAGTTCAGCGCGTTCCACGATGCGGTATAGTTTGCGGATTGGAGCGGGTTGCTCGTCCAGCAGCTTCCGGACGCGGGCCAGGGTGGCTTTGTCGTTGGGGTCTTTGAGCATCAGAAACTGATCTTTAAAGCACGCTTTCCAGTTGCCGCGATCGGGTTTATTTTCCAGCAAGCCTTCTTTGATAAGCAACGAGTTCCAGGCCAACTGGGTGTGGCGGTCTTCAAAACCGTGATCGCCCGCGATGATAAAAACGGTGTTCTCGAAAATGCCCGCTTTCTTGGTCGCTTCCACTAACTGACTGATGCACACGTCGGCATGAGCAATGGCCTTGTACACCTTGTCGCCTTCCTTACCCTGCTCGTGCTGCACGTGGTCGGTCGTGACGAAGTGAATCGTCATCAGGTTTGGCTTGTGTTTCAGGATGAGGTAAGCCCCCACCGTAGAGGCCCGCAGATCGGCTGCGTACGAATCGAAATCGGTAGACTTCTGCGCCGGGTCATAGGCGGGCAGTTTGCCCGTTACGTTCTCTTCAATTTCGGTCAGAAACGGCGTTTGTACATCGCCCGCCCGTCGGTAGGAGCGGTAGTTCCAGTCGACAGGCGCATCGCCCGAAACCGGCCAGTTGATGCTTGCTGCCGTACCACCCGATTTCTTGACGGCATCCCAGAGCGTGGGCACCTTGATTTGACTGCTTTTCGTGTACCCTTCCGATTTCCAGCCTTTTGTGTCGAAAGGATCGTTGTGGTACACGCCGTGCCGGGCAGGTAAGGCTCCCGTAATCATGGTGATGTGGTCAGGATAGGTAACCGAGGGCAGCACCGGGCGCATCCCACGGGCGTGAATCCCGTCTTTAGCCATCTCCTGGAGGGTCGGCGCGGGCCACTTACTTTCCATGTAAAAATCAGGGCGCATACCATCCACCGAGATCAGAATAACGTGTTTGGCTGTTGGTTTCAGCTGAGCAAACCCTGGTGGTAACAGGCTCGCCACCAACAGGGCGATGAAACAAATGATTGATTTCTTCATTATTTAGGTTAGTTAATGATCAGGGTGAAACCAGGTAAAAAAGACAATTAGGCAACCGTTTACGGATTCTGCTGTAGCAGACCAGGATTTGCGTCGACGGCCGTTTGCGGAATAGGGAATACCCGCCGGTTGACGTCTTTGTCGCTTTTTGTCGCCCGCATGTCTTCGTACTTTCCGAAGCGGATCATGTCGGTCCGGCGCACCATTTCCCAGTACAGTTCGTAGCCCCGCTCGTTGTAGAGCGCATCGAGCGTTAGTTGGCCAGCCGTTAGCAACGTCGGGTGTTTGCGTGCCCGGCGCACAGCATTCACGTCGTCGAGCGCACCAGTCACGTCTCCTTTTCGCAACTTGGCTTCGGCCCGCATCAGGTATATGTCGCCGAGCCGCATCAGTGGCTGGTCCATACGCGAGTAGTTGCGCCCGTTAGTAGAGCGGGGGTCGACCTCGTATTTAGAGACCCGCACCCCCTTGGAGTGGCCGCTGTTCCTGTCGAAGTCAACGTCGACCGTAAAGTCGACCGCTTCGCCCGTTCTGGCCCTGTTGAAAAGTTTCTCGATCACCAACTCGCCCGATGGGGTGCGTTTGAACCCGTTTCCGGCCGTGTTCAGCACGATGCCGTATTGCTGCCCCTGCAAAAAGCCCCGGTTTAGTCCCCAGCGGCTTTCGGGCACCGACGTAACCGAGCCATCCTGCGGAATCACTTGTTTGTAGAAACGGGGATCATTGCGATTGTTTTGCCAGGTAGCCCAGAACTCCGGCGTGATAGACGCGCCATCCGTACCGGTCGACTGGGGATTGATCAGGCTGAAATGGTGGTTGCGGGCCAGAGCAAACCACGTAAACCGACCGCCGTTATTGGCATCGTCCCGCTGGTCGAGCACGAAAATATGCTCCGGGTGATTGTGGTTGTTCAGATCGAAAATCCGGAAATAATCGGTCGTTTCGAGGGCGTACTGGCTGGAAGCGATGAGCTTATCGGCAAACTCGATGGTCTTGTCCATGTCGGCGGCCGGGAAGGTAAAGCTCGTGGCGTAGCGGTTCAGGTATACCGCTTTGTTGAGGTACAGCTTGGTTTTGATGGCCCAGACGGCACCCTTCGTGAAACGCCCCGCACTGACCACATTTTTCTCCTGCAACGTGCCTTCGACAGCATCCAGCTCCCGGAGGATAAAGTCGATGGCTTCCTGTCCCCGAAACACTTGTGAGGCACCCGTGCCCGCGCTGATCGACGCCGGATCGCGGTAGAAACACAGGCCGAATGCATCGAACAGCACGTAGTTATAGAAAGCGCCCATACCCCGCGCTTCGGCTGCGTACAGGGCAGCGTTGGGGTCGCTGAGGGTTTTGAGGGTACTTTCGGCGATGGCCGCCCGCGCAATGCCCTGGGTCAGCTGGTTCCAGACGTTGGTGAGGCTGCCGTGGTTGCTGGTCCAGGTATGCTGCTGCATTTCGATCAGCACCCCGCCGTTGTACCAGTCCGTACCACCCCGAAACGGCACAATGGCTTCGTCGGTCGATACTTCCTGCAACAGAAAATACTCTTCGTGGCCGTTGAAAAGGCCGTTCATGCGGGCGTAGACCGGAGCCAGTAATCCCCCGGTCGCACCGGGGCCTTTCAGCAGGTCGGTATTCAGGGCTTCGTCCAGCACCTCTTCTTCCAGATTGGTACAGCCAAACGTAAGGCAGGCCAGCGCTAAAAACAGGATTTTTTTCATGGTATGAGATGGGTAACGTTGGTTAGAAAGCCACATTTACCCCCAGCAGGAAGGTCCGGGCGCGGGGATAGCTGGTGATGTCAATGCCGTAGGCCGTAATGCCGTCGACATTTGCGGGCACGTTTACTTCGGGGTCGTAGCCGGTGTAGTTGGTGATCGTCAGCAGGTTTTGACCGGTGGCAAACAGGGACAGAGTCTTCAGCCAGTTCGTCTTCGACACGTTGAAACTGTAGCGCAGCGTAGCGTTATTCAAACGCAGGAAGCTGCCATCTTCCAGAAAGCGGGTCGAAGCCGTGGCCGAGTTCGTGATGGCTTCGCCGGGGGTAACGGCGGTGCTGACGATGTTCCGGCCCGACGCCAACTGCGGCTGATTGAAATAAGAATTCGCCGTGTTGTTGTAGATTTTATTGCCGGACACGCCGTTAAAATTGACCGACAGATCGAACCCTTTGTAGGCGATGCTCCCGTTGAAATTATAGGTAAAGTTCGGGATTGGCGAACCGGCCACGATCCGGTCGCTGGCGTTGATAGTGCCGTCTCCGTTGACGTCTCGAAAAGCGTTCAGACCCGTGTCGGTCAGGCCGGTATAGTCAAGCAGGTAGAACGTCGAGATGGATTCCCCGTTGAGGTTACCACTCGCCGTAACGCCCGACAGACCGGGACCACTGAGCGAGCCGGTGCGCAGGAACGAGAACGGGGCGTTCTTCACCTCGTTGTTCAGGAACGTCGCATTGCCGCCCAACTGCCATGAGAATTTATTGCTCCGGGGCGATGCATAGTTTAAGCCCAGTTCCAGCCCTTTGTTGATCACGTTCATGTCGACGTTGCGCCACTGACTCCCGTTCGGCGAGATGGGGTCGGCAACGGTGATATTCAGCAGCATGTCGCTGGTGTTCTTGTTGAAATAGTCGACCGTACCCGACACGGCTCCACCGAACAGGCCAAAATCCAGTCCGATGTTGGTTTGCGTGGTCACTTCCCACTTGATGTCAGGATTGGCCGTCCGCGAATAGGTGTAGCCGGGCGTAATGCTGGTTTCACTCAGGGGGTAACCCTGGCCGTTTCCAGTGCCCGACGTCAGCAGTGGCAGCGTGATTTTACCCGGTATTTCCTGGTTGCCCGTTTGACCCCAGCCGACCCGCAGTTTCAGGTCGCTGATGAGTCCGATGCCCGCCATGAATTTTTCATTCTTCAGTTTCCAGGCCCCCGAAACCGACGGGAACAGCCCGTAGCGGTTGTTCTCGCCAAACTTGGACGAACCATCTGCCCGCAGGGTTGCCGTCAGCAGATACCGATCGGCAAACTCGTAGTTGACCCGGCCGAAAAATGACTGCAACTCGTTGATATTGGCGCTCCCCGTAATTGGATTTTGGTTGATGGTCAGGCTGGTGCCGATACCCGGATTATAAATGGCGTCGATCTCGCTGGTCGAGAAGTTATTGATGCTCGATGAATTCGTGCGCTGGAAAAACCGCTGGTACGAATACCCGGCCAGGGCTTCGACCGAATTACTGCCCTTCGCAAAGGCGTATTTAAGGTAGTTTTCGATCAGGTTGCTGGACGATTCATTTTTAGCGAAAACGGCCCGGCCTTCAGGAAAATCCAAATTTGGCAGACCACTCCGCTTGATCTGCGTCTCGCCATTCCCCACGCTCCGGTCGACGGCAAAGTTGATCCGGTATTCCAGGCCTTTGATGAGCTTCAATCGACCTTCGATGTTCCCCAAAATCCGGTCGGTGCGGGCGTAACTGTCGAACAAATCAAGGTCGGCGAGCGGATTGCGGCCCTGCGGAAACACAAACAGCGTTCCGTCGGGATTGCGGACCGGATAGGTTGGATTAGCACCCAGCGCATCGGGCAGCAGGCTACCCGCGTTGGCTCCGGCGAAGTCGTTGCGGGGCGCGGCCCGATTGTCGGTATGACCCGCCGTAAAGTTTAGCGTCACGCCAACCCGGTCGTCGAGCAGCCGCTGCGTAAAATTGACCCGTCCTGTGTACCGCTTTAGCTCATTTGTTTTGATGATGCCTTCCTGGTTCATCAAAGACAGCGACACATAATACGTTGAGTTCTCGGAACCTCCGTTCAGGGCCAGGTTGTGGTTTTGGGTGAACGCCGTGCGGTAGATCTGGTCCTGCCAGTCCGTGCTCACGTTACGGTCAAAGATGTTGGCGGGTCGATTGTTGCTTTCCTGGAAGCGTATAAATTCATCCGCCGTGAGCAGGTCAATCTTGTTGGCAATCGTGGCTAATCCGAAATAATTGGAATAGCTCAGCCCTGACCTCTTGACCGAGCCTTTCTTGGTGGTAATGATGACCACGCCGTTCGCCCCCCGGCTACCGTAAATGGCGGTTGCCGACGCATCTTTTAACACGTCGATGCTTTCAATATCCGACGGATTGATAAAATTGAGCGGATTCAGCGGGGCACTGGAGCCGAAGCCCACGCTGGCCGAACCGGTGCTCACCACGGAGTTGTCAAGAGGAACGCCATCGACCACAAACAGGGGCGTGTTACCACTGCGAATCGAACCCGGCCCCCGAACCAGAATGGTTTGGTTGGCCCCCGGCTCGCCGGTATTACCCGTCACATTCACCCCAGCCAGTTTGCCCTGAATCAGTTGTTCCGGCGAGACAATGACGCCCCGGTTAAAATCTTTTTCCTGCACCGACCCAATGGCCCCCGTCACGTCGGCCCGCTGCTGGGTTCCGTAACCAATGACCACGACTTCACTCAGCGACCGGGTGTCCGTTTGTAACACGACCGTAAGGACCGACTGCGCCCCAACGGCCACTTCCTGCGTAACGTAACCAATTGAACTAAAAACCAGTACGGCCTCCTGGTTTGGTACCTCGAGACGAAACTGCCCCTTGCCGTCGGTGGTCGTTCCCGTGTTGGTCGACCCTTTCAACACAACATTGACGCCCGGTAAAACCTGCCTGGCGGCATCCGTTACGCTACCACTAATTATTATTACAGTTCGTGCGAACGCAAACGGCACCGTTATCGCCTGCAACGTGACGATGAACAGAAGCTGCCATACCCAATACACTTGCTTTCCTAGTAGCTGTGAGCCCATCTTGAACGGTTGTTAAGTGTATACTCAATTCCGGCACAAGATTATCGTGGCTATGTTAGGCTATCGTGTGAGAACGTTTAGGATTATGATACCCGGCTTTAAGTTTCCGTTAAGTAAAGTCGGGCCGCTACGCAAGTAGATAATTTGCGGATTCCGCATCGTGTCGTACCACGTCCGGCAAAGCTGATTCTCTTGTATGGGTATAAATCCACTAAGGATATAGGGCCAGTCGGTCACGCTAATCAAATGCTAATCAAACCCTCATCTATGTGGTATTATTTTGTGAGCAAGGCAGCGATTGTTTAACTCAAACTAACTCGGAAGGCAAGCGCAGATTAACAACGACTGTCGTTGTCACCAATAAGCAGGTAACCGAAAAATACAACCTTACAAAACAGCGATATGGCCTATCCTGACAATGGAACCCATTAAATGACAACGGATTAATTTAAGTTGAGCTAAACGCGCAAATGAAGAAGACAATGTAGATGAAGCAGGGATTGGCCTCGATTGATTTAACACTCAGGTAAAACCCTTACCCAAATGAACTGCTAACTTAGCTGCCATCCGTTTCTTATAATCGAGTATTCTTTTTAGAATAACGCAACGCGCCAACCAGGGGAACGGATGATCGTTCCGGCTGTTAACCGCACGAAATCATGAAGTTTTCAAAGATCGTCGTGATTGATGACGAAGAAGACATTCTGGAACTCATCCGATATAACCTCGAAAAGGAACGAGCGACCGTCGAAACCTTTACCTCAGGCCAGGAAGCCCTGAAAATCATTCAGCAATCAGCGCCTGATCTAATCATTTCGGATTGGATGATGGGCGACATTGATGGCCTGGACCTCTGTCGGGTTCTGAAACGTGACCCCCTCCTATCGCAGATTCCGTTTGTTATGTTAACGGCTCGTGGCGACGAGATTGATGCCGTGACAGCCCTCGAACTGGGGGCTGACGAGTACCTGGTCAAGCCCATTCGGATGCGTGAACTAATTACCCGTATCAGAAAAATAATAGACCGCTCCAGCGCAGCCAAACCAGCTATGCCAATGGCGGTATTGATCCCCCAACTGCCGGCCTCGACTCCGCCCCAAATAGCAAGCGATAAACTGCTCTGTTTCAAAGACCTGGTCATGAACATTGAAAATCACCAGGTGTCTATCGAAAGCAACGAACTGGCCTTAACCTACACTGAATTTCGATTGTTACAACTGCTCATCAGTCGCCAGGGTCGGGTCTACTCCCGTAACCAGATTATGGAGAAGCTGAACGGCATTGATTATTTTGCTACCGAGCGATCCATTGATGTGCAGGTAGCCGGGTTGCGCAAGAAGCTTGGCCCCTACAAAGACTATCTGGAAACGGTCCGGGGCGTGGGCTACCGAATGCAGGAATAATGAGCAGGCTGGGCGACGCTTCGCCGGGCCACGAAAAGCCGATGAGTAATTAAACCCTATCGGTTCGCTAATCAAATCTGAATAAATCTCCCTGACTTTTGTCCTGCTCATTCATCAGAGCAACGCTGTTTATGGAGCAGGACAAACCAATTGATTACATTTTATGTGAGTGCCCGCTGGATAACCTGAAGCAGGAGACAACCCGGCTGCTGACCCACTACCAGCCTACCCTTCTCAAAGCTCCCGGCATCTGCCTGACCATGATTCGGGCCGAAGACTCCGTCGAACGCCAGGAGTTCTACCTGGGCGAAGCGCTTACTACCGACTGCGAAGTCGAAATCAACGGACACATTGGCTATGGCATCTGTCTCGGCGACGAACCTGACCGGGCCTACTGCATGGCCGTGGTCGAAGCCGCTCTGGCCCAGAACGACGCGCAGCAAAGCCCGATTCAGCAGTTTCTATCCGAACAAGCCGTGCTGATCCGTCAGCAGGAGGAAACGGAATTCAGCCATATTATGCGGACCAAGGTGGACTTTAAACTGATGGAACAAGCATGATCCGCGAAACAACCTACGACGAAGTTTTTGACGCCCAGCAGCATTTCCGGCTCATCATGGACAGCATGGCCCGGCCCGGTAAACTTAATGCGCTGAATGGCGTGGACATCGACCCCCCCGTGTCGCTCAACCGGGCGTCGGCCCTGATCGGGCTAGCCCTGCTCAACGCCGACGTGACGTATTATTCCGCTGAAAACCCGGACGCCGTCGCCAACTACTTTGTGACCAATATGGCTTCCCAACCGGCCAGAGCTGACGAAGCTGATTTTCTATTTCTACCAGGTCAATCCTCATCAGATGCGCTGGAACAGGCCAAAATCGGTACGCTGAGCTACCCCGAAACCAACGCGTTCGTGGTCATTGACGTAGCAGCGATCAGCGACGAACCTCAGCCCAACTCAATAGTACTTACTCTGCGGGGGCCGGGCGTAAACGGCGAACGGAGGGTATTTGTGCAGGGGCTGAATCCAGACTTGCTGCTTACGATTCGCGAAAAAAATGCGGAATATCCGTTGGGCCTCGACACCATCCTGACCGACGCCAACGACCAGATTCTGTGCATTCCGCGTTCCAATCAGTTTGTGCTGACTAACAGAGAACTGATAACTGAAAACTGACTATGGGATATGTTGCAGTAAAAGGAGGCACCGAAGCCATTGCCAACTCCATCGACCTCGTTGAGTTTTACCGGCTGAAAGACCAGACGCCCCCGATCCAGATTAGCCAGTTGCGGGCGCAGTTCCGACTGGCGATTGACAAAATCATGGGCGAAGGTTCGTTCTATGCCCCCGAATACGGCGCACTGGCTCTCAAGCAGGTGGAAGGTGACGTGCTGGAAGCCGCTTTTATCATGCGGGCGTTCCGGGCTACGCTCTCGCGCCGGTATTATTCAGCTGTCATCAACACCGAAGCCATGTTTGTGCAACGGCGCATCTCGTCGTCGTTCCGCGACATTCCGGGCGGGCAGGTGCTGGGACCAACTTATGATTATACGCAACGCATTATCGACACCCGGCTGGCCGACGAAAGCTACGAGCAGGTGCAGGCATTCCTGACCCAGTTCGAGAGCCGCATCAGCGAGGGTGATCGCCGGGCCGTGACGACCTTCGGCAAAGTAATTGACCTGCTGCGCGAACAGAGTTTGTTGAAGGGTGTGGGTAATGATGAGGACACTCGGCTGGTGGACATTACCCGCGAAGCCGTTAAGTTTCCGGCTCCGCGTTCGGCAAGGCTCCAGATGCTGGCCCGCGCCGAAACGGGTGGAATTATGGCCCTCGGCTACAGTAGTATGCGCGGACACGGGGGCGTTCATCCCACGGTGGGCGAACTGCGCGTTGGATTAGTGGACGTGCGCGTCACCGACCCGAAAGGCCGTAGTCGTTACATTGGCAAAGTCCGTGTCACCGAAGCCGAAATGATTACCAAAGCCAAAACCGGCAAAAAAACCGGGCGTGGTGCGGGATCGGTGCCGTACTACGCCATCGGCTACGGTCTGTGCTTCGGCCAGAACGAAACTAAAGCGATCTGCATGGGCATTCTGGACCGGGCGATGCGGATGGGTGCACCAGATGCTCCCAGCCAGGACCAGGAATTTGTGCTGTACCACACCGACGGTATTGAGGCCATGGGCTTCACTAACCACCTCAAGCTGCCGCACTACGTTACCTTCCAGTCGGGCCTGAGCAACGTGCGCGAAGCCGTTGAGAAAGACAAAAAGAAACAGGCTGTCCGCAAGAACGGGTCAGAACAGACCGTGACTGAGACCGAACCTTCCGTAACTAAAACCGCCGACTCTCTAATCGACCATGACGCCCTCGTTTCCTAAATTCAACCAGCAGTTCAACTTTGCGTTCATCGACGAAAGCACGAAGCGCGAAATCCGGCGTAAACTACTTAAGGCAATTTGCGTACCCGGTTATCAGGTGCCTTACTCCTCGCCCGAGATGCCCATTGCGCGGGGTTGGGGCACGGGCGGTCTGCACGTGACCTTGTCCATAATCGGCAGACAGGATGTGTTCAAAATCATCGACCAGGGCAGCGATGCCAGCGTGAACGCCTGCAACCTGCGCGATTTTGTGAAGCGCGTCACCAACTGCGAAACCACGTTCAGCACCCACGAAGCCACGCTGATTCAGACGCGCCACCGCATCACGGAAGAACGCCTGACCGACCGCCAAATTCTGATTTTTCAGGTGCCGCAGCCCGAACCCCTGCGCTCGGTGGAACGCTACGAAAACAAAACCCGCGAGATGCACGGCGAGGCCGACTATGCCAAAATGTGGGTCTCGCTCTACGAAGCCTTCGTTCGTTACGGCGACACCATGCAGGGCGCGGGCTACCCGGTTATGGTCAACGGCCGGTATATCATGTCGCCTTCGCCCATCCCACGCTGGGACATTCCGAACCTCAACCAGAGCGATTGTCTGTACCTGTTCGGGGCCGGGCGCGAGAAACGAATCTACGCTGTACCGCCCCATACAACTGTGAAGCCGCTGGAATTTGAAGATGTTAAGTTTAAGATCGAAAAGTTTCTGAACATCCGTTGCTCGATGTCAGGCACGGGCGGGGCGTTCATGGACGAGTTGTACAACGACCTCGGCGCGTTCCGGCACGTCATTAATGACAGCGACTTTCTGGATAAATTAGTCGAACTGAAGCAACGCCCGGTGCAGTGGGGAAACAGGTATTTGCAGGAAGTGCTGGATGAGTTGGGGACGGAGTAATGAGTTAATAAAAACCTAATATTCTCAGCTTTCCTCGGCTTTTTTCATGCTGACCGGTACGCCGGTTAATCCCGGAAAAGACAAGCCCGAATATCATCTGGTTCCAGGCCGGGGTAGTCGGCGATGATTTCGGGCCAGGTCATACCACTGGAAAGTAGTTCAAGAACAGTGATAACCAACAACCTTGACCCGCGAATGGCCGGTTTCCCGTGACAGACTTCGAGGTCAACGGTAATACGGGCGAGTAGCATAACAATAACCTGTTTTTGCCAAAGTTAACCATTTTGGTACGCATAGAAAAGCAATGGAAAACACCACCGATACCTGGCTCCTTAAAGTGGAAGGGCTAACCAAGATTTACGGCGAGCCCAACGAAAACTCGATCCGCAAAACCGGCCCGCTGTTCAACTCCAACATCTGCCCCGAAACCGATGCCATCGTGGCCTGCGCTGACATCAACCTCGACCTGTTCCCAGGCGAGGTGCTGGGCGTGGTTGGCGAAAGCGGTTCGGGCAAAAGTACGCTCATACGGCTGCTGTACTTCGACCTCGAACGCACGGCGGGCGCGGCTTACTTCGCTAATTACGCCGACGGTCGGGCCAATATCCTGACCGAGTCGAACCAGAAGAAACGCTACATCCGTAACCACCTGATGGGCATGGTGTACCAGAACCCAAAAGATGGGCTGAACTTCCGGTTTTCGTCGGGTGGCAACATCGCTGAGAAGTTGCTCATGGCGGGCAATTTCAACGTCGGTCGCATCCGCGAACGCGCCACCGAACTGCTCACGCAAACCGAAGTGCCCACGCAACGCTTAGACGACAGCCCGGCCAGTTTTAGCGGGGGAATGCAGCAACGGGTGCAGATTTCCAAAGCCATCGCCAACAACCCGCCCCTACTGTTTCTGGACGAAGTCACAACCGGCCTCGACGTGTCGGTGCAGGCCAAAGTGCTCGATATGATTCGGATGTTGCAGCAGGAACTGGGCATCGCCATGATTGTGGTGTCGCACGACCTAAGCGTCATCCGAATGCTCACCGACCGGACGCTGGTGATGAAAAATGGCCGCGTCGTGGAGCAGGGCCTGACTGACCAGATTTTGCAGGACCCGCAGCACCCTTACACGCAGTTGCTGGTTAGTTCTCTTTTATAAACAGCTATGACTCCCATCCTCGAAGTCAATCAGTACACCAAGCGGTTCGACCTGCACATCCTGAACAATAAGCGAATCAACGCACTCAACAACGTTTCGTTCCAAATCGAACCGGGCGAGATTGTAGGCTTGGTCGGCAAGTCGGGTTCCGGCAAATCGACGCTGATGAAAAGCATCTACCGGACCTATCTGTCTACCAGCGGAGAAATCCGGTACGATTCGCTGCGCTACGGACCCATCGACCTTGTGCAAGCCACTGACCACCAGGTTATCGCTCTCCGGCGTGACGAAATTACCTACTGTTCGCAGTTCCTGAGCGTGATTCCGCGCGTATCGGCTATCGACGTGGTAGCCGCCAATCTGTTTCGGCGGGGTGTGGCGCGGGAAGAAGCGCGTCGACAAACGCGTGATTACCTCGACCGGCTGGGTCTGCCCGAAGAATTGTGGGATGCCTACCCAGCCACCTTTAGCGGGGGCGAACAGCAACGCATCAACGTCGCCCGTAGCATTATTGCCCAGCCCCGGCTACTGCTCATCGACGAACCCACAGCCTCGCTCGACCAGAAAACCAAAGACGTAGTCATCGACATGATTACCGCGCTCAAAGCGGGTGGCACGTCAGTGCTGTGCATCTCGCACGACCCTTATACGCTCGAGCGCATGACCGACCGGACCATCGAACTCCGCGAAGGTAGTATTGTTACCAACAGCCTGAACATGAATTAAACCGCCATACTCCTTCGTTATGCTTCTCGTTAACGCCCGAATTGTCCTACCGGAACGCATCCTCGAAAATGGCTGCGTGCACATAGAGAACGGCCAGATCGCTGAGTTGGGTGAAACCACCGCGTTGTACCCTACCGACAGTCAGGTTATTGATGCGGGCGGGCAGTGGCTGATGCCCGGCCTGATCGATATGCACACCGACGCGATGGATACCGAGATTTCACCCCGCCGTCGCGCCGATTTTCCGATTGACATAGCCTTCCGCGAACTCGAACGCCGGATGAGCGGCTGCGGCATCACGACGGTCTATCACTCGCTGCACCTCGGCTATGCCGTTGCCGAAAACAATTCGGACAGTAAATACACCCGACGCGAGATTTTTGAGCAGGTTCATGCCCTGTCTCAGCAGCCGACGCTGATCAACAACCGAATCCACCTGCGCTTTGAACTCACGGGCGTCTATGCCTACGAAACGGCCCTCGACCTGATTACCAACGGGCTAGTCGGTCTGCTCTCGGTCATGGACCACACGCCGGGTCAGGGGCAGACGAGCGTTGCTAATTTCCTGAAGTACATGGCCCGCAACGGCCTGTCGGACGCCGAAGCACAACAGAAATTAACCGAAATGCAGGCCACGCCCCGGCTGTCTGAGGAGCAATTTGCACGTCTGGTTAGCCTGGCGCAGGCCAACGGCATTCCCGTAGCTTCGCACGACGACGATACAGCCCAAAAAGTGGATGAGATGTATGCCGCCGGTATCCGCATCTGCGAATTTCCGGTGTCGATGGAAGCGGCCCGACGGGGTAAAGAATTGGGTATGAGCGTAATTGGGGGCGCGGCCAATGTCCTGCGGGGCGGCTCGTTGTCGGGCAACCTGGGCATCGAAGCGGGTATCCGGGCCGGAGCCATCGACTCACTCTGTTCCGATTACTACCCACCGGCCATGCTCCACTCCGTATTTCAGCTGGCAACCGGAGACATCGCCCTACCCGAAGCCGTGAACTTAGCGACGCGCAATGTGGCGCAGGCGGTTGGCATCGCCGACCGCACGGGCAGCATCGAACCGGGCAAACAGGCCGATCTGATCTTGGTGAACACCTCGAACGGGGTGCCTTTGGTGACGCACACCTTCGTAAACGGAAACCTGTCGGCGCGGGCCAGTATGCAACTGGTCCCCAATCCGACTCAATCCGAACTGGTATGACCCTCGAAAAACCCGCCGTGCCGGAACTGGATTTCGCGACATACCAGGAACGGCAAGTCCGCGAAACAACCCCTGAACAACTCGCCTATCGGGCCAGGCAACTCCGCCAATCCGGCAAATTTGCCTATGAAGACGGAAACTGGCACGGGCTGTCGTATGAAGGCTATGCTGTGGTGTCGATGGTGGACACCAACCCCAGCAATGCCGACTTGAGCGACCGGCTACAAAATATGCAACACCAACTGGTGTCCTGTTTCGATCTGCCCGAAACTTGTTTTCTACTGCCCCCCGACAGCTTTCACCAGACCGTTGCCAACACACTGTCTGACGACCGGTTCCGGGAAAACGTTGTGGCCAATGGCTTAGAAGAGCAGTATCCATCGTTGATTCAGACGGCTTTTGACCAGATTTCGACCACCACCGAACCGGAGCCGATTCGGATGCGCCTGGTAGGGCTAAGTTTGTTTTCGGGGGCAATAGGCATTCTCGGCATCTTCGACCAGCAAGCGGATTATGAGCGGATTCTGCATTTCCGTGAGCAGTTCTACGCCGATGAGAACCTGGCCCGGCTAACTGTCCGGCGTACCCGGCCGTTCATTGGCCACATCACGCTGGCCTACCTCGAAGCCGACCTGACCGACGACGAGAAGCACCGGCTTGTATCGACCTGCGTAGCCGTCAATCAGTCGCTGGCCGAACAGCCGCTGTTTTTCACTATCTCGACCACCGAACTACGCAAGTACCCGCACTTAGCCGATTTCCAGACCAAACCGGGTTATCCGGTATATTCGTTTGTTTAACCCCTGTCATGCTCCACCATATTGACCGATTTCCTGTCGAAGCCGACCACGCTGGCCCGAAAATGCTGAGCCAAGAACCCAGCATACACCCCACCTGCCGCGTCCATAAAAGCAAAGTAGGCGGCTGGACGGCCCTTGGCCCGCACACTACACTCTCCGAATCAACTTTTGGCGATTATAGCTACACGGCGGGCAACGTATCCATCGTTTATGCCGACGTGGGCAAGTTCTGTTCCATTGCCAACAGCAGCCGCATCAACCCCGGTAACCACCCGCAGTGGCGCGTGACGCAGCACCACAGCACCTACCGCCGGATTCAGTACGGCTTCGACATGGTCAATGACGAAGAATTTTTCAACTGGCGACGTGAACACCGCTGTGTGATCGGACACGATGTCTGGATTGGACACGGGGCCATCATCATGCCCGGCGTGTCAATCGGGACGGGAGCCGTGATTGGCTCCGGGGCCGTCGTTACCAAGGACGTAGAGCCGTATGAGGTAGCGGTGGGCGTGGCCGCAACAGTCATAAAAAAAAGGTTTCCTGATGAGGTGATCGAGAAATTGCTGGCCACTGCCTGGTGGGACTGGGACCGGCCAACGCTGGTTGAGCGATTTTCTGATTTGCTGGATGTACCGTCGTTTCTGGAAAAATACGCTGTATGATTCTCCGCGACGCAACCCCCAACGACATTCCGGCTTTGCTAAAGCTCCTTACTGAATTAGGCTACCCAAGTACCACAGAACAGATGGCTGTGCGGTTGGCCACCATTACTGCTCACCCCGACTACAGAGTACTACTGGCCAATAATCAAACGGAAGCAGTTGGCCTGATTGGGTTGTCAAAAAATTGGAGTCTTGAACACGACGGCTGTTTTGTGCGAATCATTGCGTTAGTCGTCAGCCAGTCAGCACGGCAGCAGGGAATTGGCGAGCAGCTCATCCGTGCCGCTGAACGTTGGGCTATCGACACGGGAGCTACCCGGCTGATTCTTAACAGCGGCAACCGCCCCGAACGGGAAGCGGCCCATCAATTTTATCCGAAAATAGGATTTGAGGGCATAACGACGACCGGCTACAGCAAACGTATCGATCCAGTAACCAGCAATGCATAAATCCATGACCGACAACACACACCGTTTCTCCGACCGGGTTGCCAATTACGTCCGGTACCGACCCGGCTACCCGCCCCAACTGCTCGATTTCTTCCGCAATACGCTTGGCCTACAACCCAATGCGCACGTTGCGGACATCGGCTCCGGCACGGGCAAACTGACGGAGCTGTTTCTGAGCGCGGGCTATGTAGTGGCGGGTGTGGAGCCAAACGACGAGATGCGGGCCGCTGCCGAAGACCTGCTGGCTCAGTACCCGACATTCATTTCCGTCAATGGAACCGCCGAAGAAACCACTCTGCCTGACCACTCCGCCGATCTGATTCTGGCGGGGCAGGCATTCCATTGGTTCGACCGGGCGCGGGCCGGGGCCGAGTTCCGGCGGGTGTTGAAGCCGGGCGGCTGGGCAGCACTCATCTGGAACGAACGCAGCGAAGCATCGCCCTTCCTGCGCGACTACGACCAGTTCCTGCACCAGTTCTCCACGGATTACGCCGACGTACACCACCGCCACATCGACCGGGCCGTGTTCGATGAGTTTTTTGGTGCGGAGCAGTACCAGACAGCCACGTTCGCCAATCACCAGGATTTTGACTTCACCGGACTGACGGGCCGCTACCTGTCGTCGTCGTACAGCTACGCCGAAACCCACCCTGCCCACGCCGACGCCATCCGCGAACTGCGTCGGTTGTTTAACAACCATCAGCAAAATGGCCTTATTCGGTTCGAATACAAGACTGTAGTGTACGCCGGTCGATGGTAATCGAATGGAAGCAAATCCACTAATTTGATTTATAAAAAAGCGGAGAGACCAAAAAGTCTCTCCGTATGGCGCCCAGCTTAACAGCAGGTTGACTCGCTACCATCTTCGGGGCAGCAGTCAGGCGGGCAGCAGACAACTTCTGGCTCTTCCATGACAATTGGTTTTAACGGTGAAACATAGGACAACTCTACTCCAGAGTATCTTAATCGTGTTATTGCGATAATATTGAATAAATTTTTTATCCGCAACAAGCTGTATCAGGCGCGAAAGCCGCAAACACCTGACCAAACAAATGTTGAGCCTCCCGCCATACCGATTCGTTAATACAGTAACAGACGCGGGGTGGATCGATCTCACCCTCGACAATGCCGATGCGTTTAAGCTCTTTCAGGTGCTGCGATACAGTTGCTTGAGCCAGCGGCAACTCATCGACCAGATCCCCACAAACGCAGGTTTGTCGTTGAGCCAGCAGTTGCAAAATGGCAACCCTTGCCGGATGAGCGAAGGCTTTGGCCAAGTCCGCAATGCGATTTTGCTCGGCCGTAAATACTTCAGCTTTTGTGGCTCCCATGCTGCAAATATAGTGAATAGAATATTAATCGCAATATTACGATTAACAACTGTACTACTTGTTTTACCGGCGCACCTAAACATCGGACAGAAACGGTTTGGGATTATCGGTTAACCAGGTAAATGAGGCTGGTGCATCATGCCGTACTCGATTGTTGAATTGAGTAACTATCTTAAACAGGTTCGTAGATGAAAACCATTCTATATATGACTAAATCCGTTGTAGTAGCCGTCAGCAGCAGTCCGACGCACACACTGTCGAAGCCCAACCGCAACAGTATTCACTTACTCGAAGGGTTGGGTGTAGAAGGCGATGCGCACTGCGGCAGGACGGTCAAACATCGCTCAAGGGTAGCACAAGATCCGACGCAGCCAAATCTGAGGCAAGTACATTTAGTCCATACTGAGCTGTTTGATGAACTGGTCGAAAAGGGCTTCCGCATTACGAATGGCCAAATTGGGGAAAACATTACGACACACGGTATAGACTTACTCAGCTTACCCAGAAACACCATTCTGACAATTGGTCCATTTGCCCAGGTGAAAATTACGGGGCTTAGAAACCCATGCCACCAGTTAGACGGTATTCAGGAAGGTTTAATGAAAGCCGTTCTGGATAAAGACGGGAATGGAGAACTGATCCGCAAGGCAGGCATCATGGGCGTTGTTCTGGTGAGTGGACTGGTAAAACCAGGCGATGCCATAACCGTTACGCTTCCCGAGAAGCCTTTTGAAAAGCTGGAACGGGTGTAGTTTGGGCCGTTAAAAAGAGGCTAAGTCAGCCGTCGTCAACCAGTCGAACGTTTCAGTATCAATCGGAAACGTGAAGTACAGCACCGCCCGGTGCAGCAGACACAGGTGCCTCCCGCCCTGCCCGTCGGCTACTACCTGTAGTTCAGTATCTTCGTCAACACAAGCCGAAAACAGCGTTGATTGGGACCGAAACGAACGTACCTGTTCGGTTAGGCCAAAGCGTCGGATGGTATCGGCAAAGCGATACGGCATTTGCAGGATTAGGTCGGCGGTGGGGCGCTGCTGACGGACCAGATCGCGGTGGGCTTTCAATACGCCCCCGGTAGCCGTGCTCCGCAGGGAGCGGGTCGGGTCGGCCTGGTATCGCTCAAAACACGACCGGAACAGCCGCCGGAGTACGCGCGCCACTAACGGTGCTTCGACGTAGATGAGCAGGTCAGCCACCCCGCGCAACGGGCCGAAACCAGCGTACAGTCCCTCAAACAAGACAATTGATGTGGGTTGGACCTCTTGCATACCTGTTCGACACGCTTCAGCAAAGGAGTAAATCGGCAGTTTGGCGGGCAGGTTATCTTTCAGGTTGGTGAGCAAAACCTGGCTTTCGTGCAGGCCATAATTTTCGAGCGCATCCCATCCGTACACCGGGTCGGACCAGTCTAAGAAGTCGCGTCCCAACTGAAAATTATCCTGCGATAGTAATTGTGCATCGGGTTGTATCCATTCCCGTAAACCCTGCGCTACCTGTGTACTCTTACCCGTAGAGGAACCACCCGCTATGCAGATGATAGTGTTACGGCCCGTTTGGCCGTTAACCCGATGAACGGCTCGGATGCGGTCGGCCAACGCACCTATAATTTCAGGTTGCCAGGTGCTGACAATCGGGCCGTTCATACCGAACTCGCAGCCGTTTGTTCAGACGCAATGCGGCTTATAAACACGTTCGTGTCGGCGGGACTGTTCAGAAAATAAACTGCTTTCTGATCGGCCAGCCCCGTCAACAGGGTACGAATGCGCTCCGTTTTAGCCGGGAAGTTCCAAACGAACCGCCAGAATGCCAGGTCGAAGCGTTCGGGGCAACCAGCCGCCTGATCGGCCCGAACCCGGCCGTAGCTCAGCACCGACCGCCGAAACACCCGCCACAAACAACGCCAGCGCGGGCAGTTGAGCAGAATCAGCGTATCAGCCCGGTCAATACGCCCTGCCGGACCCGACTCGGTAAGGTAGTTTCCATCCGTAATCCAGCAGTCGGTGGCCACAATGGTCTTCAGGCTCACCCGAAACTCATCCGCCGGTTTCATGACCCATCCCGGATTAAAATAGTACGTATCCAAATGCGCCACCGGCAGTCCCATTTTATCCGACAGCCGCCGGGCCAGCGTGCTTTTACCCGAACCAGGTGAACCGAAAATAGCAACCCGCTTCATGGTTTAATGGTTTATACGTCCAGCGTTTCCGTATTGGGCATCTCCTTCCGTAACTGCCGGGTATAGAGGTCATGATAAAACCCGTGTTTCTTCATCAGTTGCTCGTGGCTACCATCTTCGAGGATGCTGCCCCGATTCACCATCAGAATCCGGTCGCAGTGGCGAACGGTGGACAACCGGTGGGCAATGATTATTGACGTGCGCCCGCTGGTTAGTTGCTGGATACCACGCTGAATCTTCTGTTCGGCCAGCGTGTCGAGCGACGAAGTAGCCTCGTCCATTAGCAGCACGTCAGGATCTTTTAAGATGGTCCGTGCAAACGACAGCAGCTGCTTCTCACCCGCCGAAAGCCGACTGCCTTCTTCACCAACTTCCTCGTCCAGTCGATCCACGAACTCATCGGCACCGATACTCTGCAAAGCCGCCTGGATCTGATCATCGGTGGCGTCCTGGCGGCCGTAACGCACATTGTCGCGCACGGTGCCTGAGAACAGGTAGGTCGTTTGCAAAATGATGCCCAGACGCTGGCGGTAGCTGCGCAGGGTGTAGTGCCGGTAATCCTGACCGTCCACTAAAAGTTGCCCTGCCGTAGGTTCGTAAAATCGACAGATCAGGCTCATCAGGGTAGTTTTCCCTTCACCCGTTGGCCCGACCAGCGCAATGGACTCGCCTGCCCGAATCGTTAGGTTCAGATCGTTAATAACTGGCTTGTCGGTTGGACCGACACTCGCTTTGTAGTGAAAACTGACGTTTTCAAACCGAATGTCGCCGTGCAGTTTGGGCAGCTCAACTGCGCCGGGCTGGTCGGCGATGGTAACGGGTTCGTCGATGAGTGAAAAAATTCGCTCACCCGCCGAAAGACTGTCCTGCGTGGCTGCATAGTAGCGCGTCAGGTCTAAAATCGGTTCAAGAATGGAGCGGGCGTAGGCAAAAAAAGCGGCCAGCATACCAATCGAAAGCATTGAACCGAACAGCATCAGGCCACCCCGGTACAGTACCGAAGCCGCTGCCACCGACCCAATCACAATAATGACCGGATTGTAGAGCGACGCGTACAGCGCGGCCTTGTACGCCGACTGCCGAAGTTGGTCAGTGCGGTCGCGAAAATCAGCCGATGCCTGCCCTTCCTGAACCGTCGCTTTATTGACCTCGATGCCGTTGATATGTTCGGTCAGGAAAGCCGCCATGACGCTGTAAAACCGTTTGGCCTGCCGGGTGAAACCGAGCATCAACAGTCGGATTCGGGTAGACGACACGACCAGCAACGGCATAATAAACAATACAATTAGCGTCAGTTGCCAACTGTATGAAAACATGGCAACCAAACTGGCCAGTATCAGAATCATACCGACGATAAGCGTCACAAAACCCTCGGAAATCACGTTCGCCACTTTATCCACGTCGGCCGTCAGCCGCACGAGCAGCCAGCCGATGGCCGACCGGTCGTAAAAGGCATAGGGCAGTTGCTGGAGTTTGGTAAACATATCGGTGCGCAGGTCGAAGATGACGTATTCGCTGATGCGGCCCGAAAAGTGGTTGACGAAACCCACGCTCACGGCCTGTATACTAATAGCCACTCCGTAGATAACCGCAAATAGCCCAAACTGCTGCCAGACGTGATCGGTAAAAATCGGTTGATTACCGGGCTGAGCCAACCGGGCTACTTCCGGCACGATGAACTGATCGATGAACCGCAGCCAGATGAGCGGAAAAATCGCGTCGATGATCGCTTCTACCGCCCCAGCCGTCACCAGTCCCACAACCCAGCGCCGGTAGCGCAGGCTGTAGCCGAACAACCGTTTCAGGAACGGCAGAAGTGCCCGTTTTCGGGTAAATTCTTTTTCGGATAGTCCGTCTTCAGGTCGCAGAGCCATAGTTTATACGTGAAGTGTGTTCTCCTCTGCCGACTGAATCTGGTAAATCTGCTGGTAATACCCCGGCTGACGGGCCAGTTCGTCGGCGGTTCCCTGCTGCACGATTCGGCCATTTTCCAGTACAAAAATGCGGTGCGCCTGTTGGATGGACGCGATGCGGTGCGAAATAATGATGGTCGTTTTTCCCTGCATGGGTTCGGCCAGTGCCTCAAAAATGGCGTGCTCGGTTATGGCATCGACCGCCGAGGTCGTGTCATCGAGCACGAGGATGTCGGGGCCGGCCAGCAACGTTCGGGCGAGGGCGACCCGCTGCTTTTGCCCGCCCGACAGCGTGACGCCGTTTTCGCCCACCACGGTTTGGTAGCCGGCCGGGAACTTGTGTTTCATCTCATGGGCCTGCGCCGTGCGGGCCGCGTCGTCAACGGCTTCGAGGGGCGCTTCGGGGCGGGTGTAGGCGATATTACCCTGAATGGTAGTCGAGAAAAGAAATGCTTTTTGCAGGGCCACGCCGATGCGCTGACGCAGAAACCCACGGGCGTAGGTCGTGCTGGTCTGACCGTCGAGCCGGATTTCACCCGAATTCGGCTCATACAGACGCAGCAGCAGCTTGATAATCGTTGATTTGCCTGAACCCGTTGGCCCAATCAACGCAATTTTTTCGCCCGCCCGGATGTAAAACGAAACGTCGTGGAGGGCGGGTTCGGCATCGGGCGTGTAGCGGAATGTGACGTGGCTGAACGCAATGTCGCCGTTGAGGTGACCGACCGTTTCAGCATCGGTGTCCTGCTCCACGGGCGCGTCCAGAATGTCGGCAATCCGCTCCATCGCGACGAAAGCCATGCCCAACTGCGAGAGTAGCCGCCCGATTTCGCGCATCGGCCAAGCAATCTGCGTCACATACGCAAAAAAGCCGAGTAGTTCGCCGATGGTAATGCGTTGGGTAAGCGCCAAATAGCCACCCGCCAGCACCGAAATGGTTATTTGCAGGTTGACCAGGAAGTCTGATAGCGGGTGGTACAGGCTGTGCAGCGACACCTGTTTGAGGCCCATTGCGCGTTTCCGGCGGTTTTGCCGGTCGAACCGCTCAATTTCGTACTGTTCATTAGCGAAAGCGGCCACCGCCCGGATGCCGTTCAGATTTTCCTGAACCATGTTACTCAGCCGGTCGGCCTCGGCTTCGTGTTGCTGCCAGATCTTCTGCTCGCGGTTGAAAAAAACGTAGCCCAGCAGGCCAATCACCGGGATAAGCATCACCGAGATCAGGGCGTATGGCCAGTTCAGCGTACACATCATTACAAAGCTAAACAGGAGCATAAACGACAGCCGGAAGACGGCGTTAATCTGCTGACGGAAGAAATTCCGCACCGTGTCGATATCGCCCGTGCATCGCTGCACCAGTTCACCTTTGGACACCGTTGCCAGGTGTTGCAGAGGCACTCGCTGGATGTGGGCAAACATCCGATCCCTTAGTCGTTTGATAGCCTGCTCCGTAGACGATTCTTTCATTGCCGACGACGCAAACAGAAAGCCACCCCGAACGAATGCAATCAGCAAGTAAATCACGGCGAGCCGCATCAGAATCTGGTTGAGGTTGTCGGGCGTCAGGGCGGGCAGCAACCCGTAGAATGCTTGGGAGCCGAAGTCAGGCGCAAAGCCGCCCTGTTTGCCACCCGACCTCAGGAAGACATACACGTTATCGACCAGCACCTGTAATACTTTAGGTTCAAGGCTGCGGGCGGCCATTGAGGCCATCAGCAGGAGCGCCGAAACGGCGTATGCCCTGCCGTACGGCCCCAGTACGCGCAGCAGGGCGTTAAGATTTTTGTTCAAATGCGGTGGCTATTGGTATCAATACGGGAACAAACGTATGACCAGGATGTCAGAAATAGATTAGCGATTGGTTAGGCTTCCTTGTGGGCGGCTCCTCATCGTTTTTTTACAAACGCCTAACGCAACGGACATACAGCGTAACCAACTTGCCTGCTCATTTCATATAATCCGTTTGCTAACTCATTGTTTATGAAAACGAAACGCATCAACGTGTTGCTATGCGGGCTGCTTATTGCCCTCTGTTTTGCCTGCGGAGGCCCGGACCAACAGGCTGATGGCAATCCGAAAAAACTTCGGTTTGGGTTGCTGGTGTCCGAAGAAACTGAGCAAACTTTCGAACGGATGGAAATACTTCAGGCGTATTTTTCGGAGAAGTTGGGCCGGGAGGTTGAATTTCTCCAGATGAGCAATACATCAGCTATTATCGAGGCTATGCGGGCCAACAAGATTGATGTGTCCACGGCCGGTGCGTTTACCTACCTGGTGGCCTCGAAGACGTTCGGAGCCGAAGCCATCGCCACCACCAGGGCTACCGACGGCAACCCGCGTTATTACACAAGTTGCCTGATTACCAGCTCAAAATCAAGCCTGCGCAACATCGACGACGTAATTAAAAACGCCAAAAACATTACTCTTTCCTGGGCGTATCCGACCTCTACGTCGGGCCATTTGGTACCGCGCTATTACCTGCAGCAGCGAGGCATCATGCCCGACGACTTTAAAGAAGTATTTACGTCGACAAATCACACGGCTACGCTTTTTTCTGTACTATCGGGCAAAGTTGACGTGGCGGCTATTACCTATGCGCTGATCGACCGATTTATCAAAACGGGCAAACTAAAAAAAGGTGATCTGCGGATTATCTGGGAGTCGGAACCCATTGCCCCCAGCCCGGTTTTTGTCCGCAAGGGGTTAGATGAAGGGTTGAAAAAACGGATTCAGCAAGCGTATCTTGACGTATCGAAAGGAAACCCTAAAGCAATGAAAGCCCTACAGTCACAATTCACCTACGGCGTAGGCTACATCCCGGTAAACGACTCGTTTTATCAGCCCCTGCGCGACATGGCCAACAAAGTTGAAGGGTTGACGTTAGAAGAATAAACCATTGAAGACCTGATTGATAGAACCTCCGGTGCAGTCCTACCAGTCAGGTAATGCGGCTTTTACACTACATTTTCCGTTCATGAAACTACTGCTCATTTCTAATTTCAGCGACATCCCCGACGAACATCATGTCTTAAACCTGCTGTTCTGCGAGGGACTTCAGTATTTTCATTTGCGGAAGCACGATTACACGGCCCGTCAGATGGCCCGCTACATCGAGCGGATTGCCGAACCCTTCCGGCCGTATGTGGTGCTGCATTCGCATTTTGAACTCATCGACGAGTATGGGCTGCGGGGGGCGCATTTTACCAAGAAATACAGCTACGACGAGTTCCTACAGAGCCGAAATTTATCCGCCACCAACGACCGACTCTTCAACCACCTCAGCTTTTCGCTGCATACCATTCCGGAGATCAAGCGGATGCCGCCCATTTACAACTACCT
This sequence comes from Spirosoma arcticum, assembly GCF_054779955.1. NCBI lineage: Bacteria > Pseudomonadati > Bacteroidota > Cytophagia > Cytophagales > Cytophagaceae > Spirosoma > Spirosoma arcticum. The sequence continues at coordinate 85,340 of NZ_BAAGXG010000017.1, read as the reverse complement.
GTTTCTGAGTCCGGTATTCGACAGTATTTCTAATCAAGGCTACAACAGCAAGTTTCGGGTTGACGAGTTACAGCGTTTTTTGGGTCATAAAAATGGCCACCCCGAAGTTATTGCTCTGGGTGGCATTACGGAAGAAGTAGTCGATGATGTGTTTAACGTGGGCTTCGACGGAATGGCCCTGCTCGGTTACATCTGGACCACGTTTGAGCGGACCCACGACATTCCGCAGGCCGTCAAACGGTTCCGGCTCATTAAAAGCCTGATCAAAAACCGGATTGAGACAACTGAGCCGATTGTGAACGAAGAGTTGTAAACTGGCTTCCTGCGTACGGATTGTATATTTTCACAAACCGACTTAACCGACAGCACTCATGAACATATAATACATTTCAGACGCATAGGGCCGACGGTGATTCCGATTGAGGACTGGAAAATACCAGGAGTTGAAGGAACTGGAAAAACCTAAGAAGAAACCGTCTGATTATTTTGGCACATTTAGTCAGGACAAAGGAGAAAAATATCAAGCGTATATAACTCAGAGCCGTAACGAGTGGGACAGAGATATTTGATTGACACCAATGTAGTCATTGGAATACGTCGGTCGCGCAACACCCAAGATTTTCAGCACATCGCCGGTCTGAATTGTGTCAATCCGCACGAGTTGTAAGTACTCGTTCGCTAACCGAACCCTAACAAACGTCTTAATCAGGGCTAATACGCCGGGCCTACCTTCGCTGTAGAATCTGGCTGATATGATAGACGTTCGAGAGATTACCAAATCGACCAAAGACGGGGTGCCCATTCTGAAAGGCATCAGCTTTAAGGTGAAAAAAGGCGAGTTCGTGGGCATCCTCGGCCCCAGCGGAGCGGGTAAAACCTTAACCATGCGCTGCCTGAACGGACTCACCAAACCCTCCAGTGGCGAGGTTGTATTCACTGACAATCAGAATAACCTCATTAGCCTCACCCATGCCAAAGGCCGCGAACTGAAACACGCCCGGCAAAAAATCGGGGTCATCTTTCAAGGCTTCAACCTCGTCAAACGGCTGTCGGCCATTGACAATGTGCTGATTGGGCAGTTGGGTAACATAAATCCGCTCCGCAGCATTTTCTATGGCTTCACCGATGCCGAAGCCACGCAGGCCCTGGCCGTTCTCGACAAGATGCGGATTGCCCATCTGGCCCACCGGCAGGTGGGTTCACTGAGCGGGGGTGAGATGCAGCGAGTGGCCATCGCACGGGCCATTTTCCAAAACCCCGTAATTCTGCTGGCCGACGAACCCATCGCCAACCTCGACCCCACCAACGCCCGCAAGATCATGAAACTCCTCCAGCCCCTGGCCGAGGAGATGCCTATCATTGGCGTGTTTCACCAGCCCGATGTGATTATGGAGTTCTGCACACGCATCATTGCCATCAAAGACGGCCGAATTGTGCGCGACGGCGACAATAAAATGACTCGCGACGAACTTGTTGACCTCTACGGAGCCGAACTGTCGGAGATTGAAACGGCGCAGCGAAGCATCCCAACCCAACCGACTCATGAAGGCAACCCAAACCTGGTCGTACAGCCGCTATCGGCGTAAGCAAACCCTACAGGCTTGGGCCGTGCTGGCGGGCCTGGCGTTCTGCGCCTACTGGGCAGGCGTATCGTGCAAAGTGGATTTTAATGCGCTTCGGCTGGGTATTCCCAAAGGGCTTGAGTTTCTTGGGTTTATGTTCCCGCCCGACTGGAACGCATTTTCGGCCATGCTCAAACCCGCCGTCGAAACGGTGCTGCTGGCCTTCTTAGCGACGGTTTTCGGTGCCGTTCTCTCCCTGCTGTTCGGGCTGGCGGCAGCGGCCAACATTGCGCCCAAATGGCTACGCAACACGAGTCGATTCGTCCTGGCCACCGAGCGTTCGCTGCCAGAAATCATCATGTTGCTACTGCTGATTTCGGCGCTGGGGCTGGGGCCATTTCCGGGCGTGGTGGCCATGTCCATCGGTTGCATTGGTATGCTGGGGCGGCTATTCAGCGACGCCATTGAAGAACTTAACCCCGCTACGCTCGAATCGATCCGGTCGGTGGGGGCGGGCCACGCGCAGGTTATCTTCTACGGGGTACTGCCCCAGGTGCTGCCTTCGCTGATTGCCAACAGCATCTTTCGCTTCGAGGTCAACATCCGGTTGTCGGTGCTACTGGGAGCAGTAGGCGCGGGCGGTATTGGCTATCAGCTATATTACTCATTCCAGACGCTCCAGTACCAGCGAGCTACTACCGCCATTCTCATCACCTTAGTGCTGGTGTTTTTGTCGGAGCGGATGTCCTCGTTTTTACGGAAGCGATATGTCCCGGAAGTGAAACTATGAACAAGCCGTTTTCTATCGCACTGCTGGGCGACTATAACCCGGCCTATGAGCCACATGTCAAAGCGGTCGAGGTGTTGCAACAGTGGCAGCTTTCGGTTCCGTTCTCATTTACCTGGATTCCGACCGCGCAGTTAGTGCAACAGCCGGGGTCAGTATTGGCCCATTTTTCGGGTGTTTGGGCGGGTTCGGGGCCGTATAAAAGTAAAACCGGCGTGCTGAACGGCATTCGGTACGCCCGCCAGAACAACATTCCGTTTCTCGGCACGTGCAGCGGCTTAGGCTATGCCGTGCTGGAGTTTGGGCAGCACCTGTTCAATCTTGCTTCCGTTAACCACCCCGACGAAGGCGTAACTATTTCCACCGAACACCTTTTTCTGGAAAAACTAACAGCCTGCGGACTGGGCTGGCAGGACATCGCTTTTTCGACCGTACCGGGAACGCTCACCCAGCAAATTTACGGAGCCGCCAACCTCGTCAACGAACGGTCGCATTGTAGTTACGGACTGCATCCGGCCCAGGCCGACGTGTTTGCCCAAAACGGCATGATTGTGTCGGCCCGCGACGCAACCGGCGAAGTCAAAATGCTCGAATATAGCCCCAACGGCCTGTTTCTGGCTATGCTGTTTTATCCGCAACTGAATCATCAACCCGGTCGGCCCCATCCGATTTTGCAGGCGTTTCTGCAGAAAGCCGCCGAAACATCACATCGCCATGCAACTTACGCTTGATAAACAATACCTGCCCTCCGAACGATACCGGAAGCGGGTGACCTACTTTGTCCTCCTTTCTGTAGCTGTGGTTGGGCTGAGCACTTATTTCGACTTCAAGCCGCTGCTCCTTTTCACCGATTTTCATTACTTGGCCGAACTCGTCGGCGAGATGGTACCGCCTAATTTTGAGGTGCTCTGGCAGAAAAAGAAGATCGTTACGTCGATTCTGCAAACCATCTCCATGGCCTTCCTCGGCACGTTGCTGGGCAGCACGGTAGCGCTGGGACTGGCGTTTCTGTCGGCCCGCAACACCACGCCCCACCCCACGCTGGGGGTTGTGGTTCGTGTGATGCTCGCCGTCGAGCGGGTCATTCCAAGTTTGGTTGTTCTGCTGATTTTTCTGATTTCGGTCGGGCTGGGGCCGTTTGCCGGGATGATGTCGCTGGCGGTCGGCACAGTGGGTATGTTCGGAAAATTATTTGCAAATGCCATTGAGGGCGCTGAAAAAGAACCCATCGACGCGGTGTATTCGGTGGGAGCCAGTAAGGCGCAGGTGATCCGGTTCGCCGTCATTCCACAAGTGCTGCCCTCGTTTATCGCCAACCTGTTCTACGCTTTCGACATTAACCTGCGGGCGGCCATCGGTCTGGGCGTTTTTGGTGGGGCGGGCATTGGCTACGAAATCAGTATGGCTATGCGTCTGGTCCGCTACCGCGACGCGCTGGGGCTTATTTTCTTCACCATCATTCTGGTCTTCGCCGTCGAGAAAGTGTCTGATTATCTGCGCAGCAAAGCATTAGGACAAGACACATTAAAGTAAAATAATCCACTCGCTCCGCCCATTTTACAACCTGTGTATGAATACCCACATCCTGACCAACGCCCGTATCATCACGCCTACCAACAACTTCTTAGGTTCAGTTGTCATCGAAAATGGCCTGATTACCGATGTCATGCCCCACAAAACGTACCGGGAAGGCGAAGACCTCAGCGGTATGTGGCTGGCTCCGGGCTGCATCGACATTCACTCGGATTACTTAGAGCGCGAGATTCACCCGCGCCCTGGTGCCAACTTCCCAATTCCAATGGCGTTTCACTTCATGGATCAGCGGGCTGCGGCCTGTGGTTTGACTACCGTGCTGAGTGCCATCAGTTTTTCGGAAAACGAAGGGATGGGGCGCAATTTCGGCCACGCCATCGACCAGTGCCGCCAAGTAGACAGTCTGCGCAAAACAGGCCTTGTCCGGCACTTCGTTCACGCCCGCCTTAACCCGAATACCGACGCAGTGCTGGCTTACTTAAACGACATGAAGGCCCTCGAAAGCCTGAAACTGGTGGTATACAACGATGCCATTCCGGGGCAGCGGCAGTTTGCGTTTGATGATCTGGTCGTGAAACGAGCCAAACTGAAAGGCATCAGTGAAGAAGAATCCCGGCAGATGTTGCAGCAGAAAGTAGATGAACTAAGCCAGATTAACCAGCGCGGAGCCATTCAAGCCGCTCTGGAAGGCGTTTTCCCGCTGGGCAGCCACGACGATACAACCGTTGTCCACGTGGACGAAGCTCACCACTTTGGTGCAACGCTCTCCGAAATGCCAACAACCTTGTTGGCGGCTCAACGGGCGAAGGAATTAGGAATGCTCGTGTGCATGGGGGCACCCAACTATGTGCGGGGCGGGTCGCACTGTGGCAACCTGTCGTGCGTAGAGGCTATTGAAAAAGACTTGGTGGACATCCTTTGCTCGGACTATCACTTCCCGACCATGTTATCGGCGGTATTGATGATGATCCGCGACGGCATGACGCCGAGCCGGGCCATTAACTTTGTATCGCTCAATCCGGCGAAAACTTTGGGTATGGACAGCACCATCGGCAGCATCGAAATTGGTAAAGAAGCGGACTTAGTGGCTTTCCGGGGCCGTGAGACTTACGCCGACGTAGGCAGCGTCTGGGTGCGGGGCCTGCGCAAATTTCAGGCTGCTACCGAGGGCATTGTCAGCCCAATGCTTAGCGCGGTATAATCCGTAACTTACCCACTCATTCCATTCCTTCAGTAGCTATGGGTAAACTACACGATCATATTAAGCCCGAACACCAAACGTTTATCGAAAAACAACACGTGTTTTTTGTCAGCACTGCCCCATTAAGCGAAGACGGGCGGGTTAATCTATCGCCGAAAGGTCTCGATTGTTTTCGGGTATTGTCCGAGAACCGGGTAGCCTACATGGATTTAGTCAGCAGCGGCAATGAGACGTCGGCACATACGCTCGAAAATGGGCGTATCACCCTCATGTTCTGTTCATTTGCCGGTTCTCCTTTGATTCTGCGGTTATATGGGAAAGGGTTTGCCGCGTTACCGGGAACAGAAAGCTGGGAACTGTATGCATCACAGTTCACCATTTACCCCAGTACGCGCCAGCTTATTGTGGCCGACATCGACTTAGTGCAAACCTCCTGTGGGTTTGGTGTGCCGTTGTACGAATACGTAGGTGAGCGAACGATTCACTTCGATTGGGCCGAGAAAAAAGGAGAAGCCGGGCTTCAGAAGTACGTTCAGGAGAAAAATTTAATTAGCCTCGATGGATTACCGACCGATTTGGGTATAAAATCCTGACCTGGCTACTAATCAACGAGATCAACTTTTATACAATGTTGCTTTTCCACGTCAGCGAGCAACCCGATATTACCCGGTTTGACCCCCGACCAGCCCCTGACCCCAGTTCGGGGCTGACGGGACTGATGGTCTGGGCCATCGACGATGCGCATCTGCACAACTACCTGCTGCCCCGCGACTGTCCCCGCGTCACGTTTTACGCCAGCCCCAACAGCCACCCCGACGACGTTGCCCGGCTACTCGGCGGCACCGATGCCGACTATGTTGTTGCCATTGAAGCCGCCTGGTTTAAGCGTGTACTGGGTCAGACGATGTACCTGTACACGTTTTCGCCCGAACTATTTACACTGATCGACGAGGGCGCGGGTTATTACATTGCCAGACAGCTTATTATACCACAGTACGTTACGCGGCTGGATAATCTGCCTGATGAATTGTTCCGGCGTAATGTCGAACTACGCGTCATGCCATCGCTGTGGAAATTACGGGATGCCGTCGTAGAGTCAAGTCTGCAATTTTCACTGATTCGGATGCGGAACGCGGAACCGAGGTCTTTATCGGTTGAGAACGGCTTAGTAGGCTAATCAGCGTCAATCACTCCTGCAGCAGGGTTATAAACCGCGCCCCACTCTCTGCCAGGGGCGTGTCGTTATTCAGCACGATCAGGTTTGGATGCTCTACGGGGGCGATTAGCCGGGACCGCTCGATACGGCGTTCAATCTCGCCGGGCGTTTCGCGGCCCCGTTCGGTCAGACGCTGGCGCAGCACATGGGGGCTGACGTTGATCAGTAGCACGCGCATTTGCGGAAACCGGTTTGTAGCCGTAGTCAGGTACTCCCGCGAACCATTCACCACCACGTTAGCCCCGGCATTCATCCATTGAACAATCTCAATACCAATTCCGTAACAATTCTGGTGACTTTGCCAGTCGAGCGCAAACAGGCCGAGTTCCCGACGTGTGCGGAACTCGGCCATACTTAATTCAACATGATTTTCGCCCCCTGCATCCATCGGGCGAGTGATGTAGCGGTGGGCAAACAACACAGGCTGTTCACCGGCCATCTGCTGGCGGGCGTAATTCATCAGCGAATCTTTACCCGATCCCGACGGGCCGATGACGTAAAACAAGTTGCCTTGTGGCATAAAGCAGACTAACGGCGGTTATTTGTCAGAATCGTCGTAAGGAATAGTGTTGTCGTGACGGCGTTCGGCGACGGCACTGCCCCCCCGGTTCACGAACCGTTTTGCACCTTGTTTGGCGCTTTTCACGATGTCGAAGGCATCGTACAACTCGCCCGTAGCCGTGAAAGCCTGGTATTGGAGGGTGTTGCCGTCTACCCGAATGACCTGAAACAACTGCGTATTTTCGGCCTTCCGTTCCAGTTTTGCCTCGTACTTATCCCAGGCGTCTTTCTTGAAGGTGTACATCTTGCCACCACTCACCGAGACCACATAAACAGTTCCGGTCTTGGTATCCCGGGCGTTGGTACCCGCAACCACATTCTGGGTCGTTGGTCCCGATATGCCCCGTGCGTAGGTATGATCGTGGCCTTGCAGCACCAAATCAACACCATACTTATCGAACAGGGGTTTCCACATATCCCGTAGCTTTTTGTTATCCCGTTCATTGGCCGTCGAAAAAATAGGGTGGTGAAACGTGGCGACGGTCCATTTGTTGGGGTTGTTGGCCAGCAGCGAATCCAGCCAGACGACCTGCTCGGCCTGCTGCCGGTTCGAGTTCAGGGCAATGAATCGAACGCCTTGGTAGTCGAAAAAATAACTCGTTTCTTCCAGACCCGCCAGGCCATTTTGGGGCAGCGTGAACTGGGGCCTCCACTGTACCGACAGTCCGGACTCTTTCTTGGCTTCGTCAGCCGCTGTGACGGGGCGGTATTCGTGATTACCCGGAACCGGAACGCTGGGCAACATCCCATGAATCCAGCCACCCGCCGTAAACCACTCGTGCCACTGCCGCTCGCTATGGGCTTCGGACACTAAATCACCGGCGTGGATAATAAACCGGGCGTCGGGAGCTTTGCTGAACCCCGCCCGGATCAGCCGCGACCAAAGTTCGAATATATAGTTCTGCGCATCGCCGACGTATAGAAACGAGAACGGTTTGGCCTCCTGACTGGCCGTGCGAAACTGAAACCATTCGCTCCAGTGCGTACCGTCGCCAACGCGGTAAGCATACAGCACGTCGGGTTGCAGGTCGGCAAACGTGGCCGAATGGTAGTTTACCACCACCTCAGCCCCTTTCACCGCATCAGCGTTCAACCGCTCAGTTTTGGCGTTCATTCGTTTGGCGTTGCGCATGAAGCGCGGGGCCGCATCGGCAACGCCAATTTCGGCCACGCTTTGCTGCACGGTGGTGTCGGTCCGCCAGGTTACACTTTGCTGCGTTGCGGGGTCACCAGCAAAGGTCAGGATTACCCGGTCGGGCTGTTCAGTGGGCAGGGTCCAGCGTTTAGGAAACACTGGCTTGTCGGGGTGAGCGTACTGCTGGGCAAAGCCCGGCGTTGTCAGACAAACGAACAGGGCGGCTGCCCGAAGCAGTTGGTTGATTTGGTTCATGGCAATAAAAGTAGAAAGACTGGCGAGCCGGAGCACCGGCCGGTCCTAAAGACCTTACAGGGTTGGTAAACTTACAAATTCAGCGACACGCCTAAGAAATAACTCCGGCCCGTCAGGTCATGGCGGTCGTAGCGGCTGGTACGGCCCTGATAGCCGGCTTCCGATGCGTTGGTCAAGTTACGGATCTGGGCCAGAATGCGTAGTTTCTTGCCATATAGAAACTGGCTCGCCGTCACGTCGTAGGTGGTCCGGGCGGCATCATACCGGTCGAATTCGCTTAGGGATACGCCCGCGGCAATGGCCGCTGTATAGCCGGCAGCGTTAGCAGCTTCGGTCAGATAGGCGCTGCGGTGGCTGGTGGCAAATCGGAACTCGAAACCCCGCTTCTGGTAGTACAGAGCCGCATTGTACACATTGCTGGCCTGCCGGAACAGGGGCAGGTTTTCGCCCGGGCGGTTAGGCAGCGATACTCGTGAGCCAATCAGGGCGAAGTTGGCACTCAGGCCCAGCCCCTCCAGAAATTTAGGCAGGAATGTAAACGCCTGATCGTACGTAAACTCGACACCGTATAAGTCGGCAGCGTCGGCGTTTACATTCTGGGTCACGGTCAGTTGCTCAAATGTCCGGCCGTCGTATTGCGTGTTGCGAAGAATATCCTGAATCCGGTAAATCTGATTATCGATACGCTTGTAAAAACCACCCACGGCGATGATGCCACCGGAAGAGGAATAGTTCTCAAACGATAAATCGAAGTTGCTCGACTCATACGGTTTCAGGTCGGGGTTTGCCAGCGAAAGCGACCCGGTAAACACGGCCGGGTTCGAAGTAGCCGCATAATTGAAAACCGACGTGGCTGATAGCGTTGCGTAATCGGGGCGACCAATGGTGTTGGTCCAGGCAGCCCGAATCAGGAGCTTCGACGTTACGTTGTATTTGAGTTGTACCGATGGCAAAAGATTCGTATAAGTGTTGGTTAAGAACACATTCGATGGCGTGATTCGGTTGCGAAACTGGCTCGTCACGGTCCGGTTTGATTCGGTGGTGGTTTGCTCCAGCCGCAGGCCGGCAATGAACGTTAGCTTACGGAAGTCGATGACCGTCATCGCGTAGCCCGCCAGTACCCGTTCGCTGTTGTTGAGGTCATTGACGTACAATTGCTGCTGGGTGACCAGTGTATCATAAATCAGTTTCGACCGGTCTTGAATGACGCCGGGTGTTTCGACGAAAGCCTTGAATCTATTCACCACGCCATGCACAAAGGGCTGAGCACCACCCTGAGCCGGAACCGACACCGGGAAGTAAAACGGCGTCAGTGAGTACGCGTTATCGTTGGCAACCGTAACGCCCCCGAAGCTCAAATCATACGAATCCCGTGAGCGGTCGACCACCTTGGCGCGGTCGCGAAACCGGCCGCCAAACTTGATGTAGGCGGGTATAGACCCTAATTTGGTGTCGTAGCGAAGATCGGCACTGATTTCTTTCAGATTTTCTTCGATAGTGCCGTCGGTAAAGTTCAGGTTGCGGAGTTTATAGATTTCCGGGTTGCTGGCAAAAGCCGGATTTTCGGGCAGAATCTCAAAGAAATACGGAGCCGTGTTATACTTTAGCGACAGTTGCGGCTCGGTGGCGGTAGGGTTCTCGAAAGTCGCGTCGAAGTTGTTCAGGGCGGTCGCTGCCCGCGAATACGTGCCATAAACGTCGGTCGATAATTTGCCGAAGCGGTTGCGGGTGCCGAACGTATAGCTGGTTAGGTTCTCGGTTTCGTCGGTGTAAGCCTGATCCAGTTCGCCCGACCCCCGCGCAAACCGGCCGGTCGTTGCGGTCTGTTCTAAGGGCAGGGCCGAGCCAATCTGCATGGTTAACTCAAATTCCGAGTTCTTCAGCACTTCCCGCGTGCGGGTGTAGAGCGTCTTGAGATAGACCGAGTTTTTATCCGTTGGGCGGTACTCGAAATCGGCCGAGATGCTGGCCCGGTCGCGCTCGATGTCTTCAATCTGGAGTTCGATCTCGTTGGGATAAAAATACTTGTTATACACCCAGCCGTCGGGGTCAAGGATGGACGCGCTGTAGTCCCGACGAAAGAAATTGGCCGATACCACCGCGCCGAATTTTTCCTGTTTGCCAAAACGCTTACCCGCCGTGACAGCCGCCCGGAACGGCAACCGGGTACGGTCGAAACCCGACAGGTCGACCTGCTGGGTCTGCACTAAGCCGTCGAGCGAGAGGACCATAAACGGTTTTTTGCGCTCAAACGCCGAGATGGTGTTGATGTTGACCGTACCGCCAATGGCGTTACCTTCCATGTCGGGCGTATTGGTCTTGATGACTTCGATACTCGAAATGATTTCGGTCGGCATCAGGTCCAACGGCGTGGCGCGGCTGTTGCTGGTCGAGGCTAAGTTGGTGTTGTTGAGCGTCACGTTGTTAAGCGACGGCTGCACTCCCCGGATGGACACAAACTGGCCCTCGCCCCGGTTGGTTTCGATGTTTACTCCGGCTACGCGCTGGGTGGCTTCAGCCACGTTGATGTCGGGCAACCGGCCCAGATCGTCGGTCGTGATAACCTCGCGGGTGTTGAGCGACTGCCGTTTGCGGCTAATGGATTCAAGCTGGCTCCGGCGCAGGCCCGTCACAACCACTTCGCCTAATTCGGTCGATTGGCTTCTGAGACTGCTGTTGACCCGCACCTCCCGCCCTCCGGTCACGGTGACGGGGGTTTCTGTCGATGTGTACCCTAAACTGGAGATAGCCAGTACCTGACTACCAGCCGGCACCCGCGTCAGCAGATACGTGCCATCTGGATTGGTAGCCACGCCCAGCAGCGTACCCTTCACCATAACCGTAACACCGGGTACGGGTTCGCCATTATCGGCATCGGTAATGACGCCCCGGACGATCCCGACGCTCTGGGCCATGAGTGGCGTAGCGGCCGTTGTCAGTAGCAGGATCAAAATCGAAAGACAGGCCGATGGCCGCCCAAACAGAGAGCGAGCATTAGAGATAACTGACTGAAGTACAAGTAATTTCATGCGCATCATTACAGGTTAGTTAACCCTGCAATATTACTCGGCGCGTGTTAGACAATAATTAGCAGTAGATTACGATTTCCGTTGGCAGATTATGTCAATATGATGAATTAGTTTACGAACGTGCGATCATAACAGCTAATCTCATCTGGCTAACACCCACTCAACAGGCAACTCGGGGCGGTCGGCCTCGACCGCTGACCAGATGAGTCGTTCCAGCGTCAGGCCCGCCCGGTCGATGGCATCGGCCGGGGCTAGGTTGTGGAAGAATCGGTAATGGACAAATAAACTGGCGAAAGTGTCGCCCGTGCCGCTGAAGGGGCGGGCGTAGTAAGCGTACGAAAAGTCAGTTCGGGTATCGGCTTGCAGCCACCGGTTGACGATCCGGTCGTCGCAAATAATACCCGTCACGATGCTTTCCAGCGCAGGGTATCGCTGGCGAAATGCACTCAGATACGGCTCCGGCTTGGTTAAGTCAATATCGTGCCGGTAGCCCGACAGCAGGGCCGTTTCGGTCAAGTTGGGCAGGGCCAGATTAGCGAAGGGTAGTAGTTGATGCCAGGAGTCAATAATGTTGTCTGCCACGTAAGCCCGGCCGTTATCGCCACAAACCGGGTCAATGAGCACGAACCGGACCAGGTCAGCAAAGCGGGTCAGCGCGTCGGCAATGATACCCGCCTGATTGACACTGCCCAGATACCCGACGTAAACCACCAACTGGTAACCATTCTGGCGGGCCATCGTTAGGGTGCTGTTCAACAAATCGGCGAACGGAACGGCGTAACGCTGGTGACCCGGCATATTACCAATGCCCGACAGCAGCAAGGTTGGTACGGGCAGGGCGCGGGTGCCCAGCACACTCATGACCATCTTCAAACCGGCGTTTCCGTTAACGGGCAGACTATTAATAGCCAACACTTTAAGCGTATCCATTTTAGTTAGGTTACGGAAGTTGAGCCGTTATCATCACCCCAAAATGATCGCTGGGGTAATTATCCGCTTTGTCCGGTACGTCGAGTACAACACGGGCTTCGTTGATAACCACAGGCAGCTGGCTGGCGGACGTCACTAAAAAAATGAAGTCGATGCAACGGCCGGAGTTGAGCTGATTGCCGGTACGGTCGGGCATGGTGTAACCGGGTTGGTTTCCATGGCCGAGTTGATAGGCGTTTCGCACAGAAACCGCCGGATGGTTCAACAGAAACTGGATTTCGGGAGAGTGGGCTTCAGCGTTAAAATCACCGCACAGGAATACGGTAGAATCTGGATTAGTCAGGGCCGGATGCCCCAGCAAGGTGCTTATCTGCTGTTTTCGAAGCTCTGACTGCCCGCGCAAGTGCGTCAGGTGCGTATTGATAATGAGCACGGAGATGCCATTGACGTTGAGCCAGGCAAGCTGAGCCAGCCGGTCGATGTCGTCGGGATGCGGGGACAAGGGCAGCATGTCGGTTTTTAGGATCGGTACCTTCGACAGGATTCCGAGCCCGGACTCGCTGTCAGTCAGTTGCCCTTCAAACAGCCGGACCTTGCGCCGGGCCGGGGCGAAGGCGTAGTGCATATCCAGCGCGTTGGCCAGTTCGCGGCCCGTGTCGGCCCCATTGACCCGGAACACCTCCTGAGCCGCAATCACATCGGGTTGCAACGCGCTCAGTTGCGACTTAAGCAGGGTCAGCCGTTGCCGGTAATTCCCGTCGCATTTCCAGGTATTGATCGTAAGCAGGCGAAAAAAATTGGTCATCGTTAAAAGTCTTTTTCGCCGTACTCCGTTTTGACCGTCCTGGCTTTTTTGCCCGAATCGTTGAGTGAAATGTTCAGCCCAATTTGCAATACCCGGTCGTATTTACGGTAGTCGGTGCTGCTGAAAAACAGCGGAGCCTCGGTGACAATCGTTTGGACATTCGAGTTGAACACGTTGAGCATTTGCAGGTTGACAGCCCCGCGTCCGCCCGGCAGCGCGTACTTCAGACCCATGTTCGACAGCAGCAAGTCTGAATCCCCACCTTGCACCGTTACCGTGCGTGAGAGGTAGGTCAGGTCCCACTGAAACCGCAGGTTATCCGTGAAATCAAGCGAGGTGTTGGCCGTCAGGTTGTAGTTCAGGCTGTTGCTGCTCAGGTCACGGCCGTCAGCCACACCCCGCACGGCAAACTGGTAAACGTTACCCGACAGATAAGCCTTCCAGCCCGGCAATAGCTTAACGTCCGCAATGCCTTCCAGCCCCACCGACGACGCTACACCCGCGTTAGAATAAGTCCGGCCCAGAATCGTGCGGTTGTAAATCGTGTTGATCCGGAAAATTTTGTCTGTCACCCGGTTGTAATAGCCCGTCAGCGTCAGCAGGGCACGGTCCCCACTCCGACTGAACGACGTTTCGATAACGCTGGCGAGTTCAGGCCGTAGGTTCGGGTCGCCGGTTTCAATGGTTTCGGCGTGGCGGTGGTTTTGAAACGGAGCCATCAGCTTGGTAGTCGGGCGGTCGATGCGCCGGGTGTAGGCCAGCCGGATTTTTTGTCCCTTGGTCAGTGTCCAGAGCAGTTGCGCCGACGGGAATAGGTTGAGCGCGTCGTAGCGGAAGGGTTGCTTGCCCAGCCGGTGTGTCAGGTTGCGGTCGGTATATTCGGTTCGCAGCCCGGCGTTGTAGGCTAACCGCTTCGTTTCGCCGTTTAGCTGTACATAGCCCGCCGTGACGCGCTGGGTCAGGTCCATCCGGTCGGCAAACAGCGGATCGTTAACGAACTGATTCGTGGCTAAATTGAGCCGTTCGAACGAAAAATCGCCCACGTGCCGCAACGACCGGTATTGCAGGCCCATTTCTAACCGCCGTTTATTAGGCAGGGGAAGGATGTAGTCGGCCTGCCCGCGCCAGCCCGTCAGCGGGCTGCGCTCATCAGAACGTTCAAACAGGCTGATTCCCGGGCTGTTCTCGCGAGTGTCGCGGTTGGTCAGCGGCCCGCCCAGCACCGAATACTCGTACAGCCCCAGCACAGTCAGTTTACTTTTATCGACGAATGTCCGGGTGAAGTCGAGGTTATACGCCTGAAACGACCCCGACCGCACAAACAGGTTCTGGTTGAAAAACTCCTGCCGGGGCGTTCCCCACTGCCGGTTGAATAGGTTGAGCGACGACCCTGTCTGCACAAACTCATCATAATGCAGGTTGGCCGTGCGGTCGGCCTGTTTGTAACCGGCATACACGCCAACATTAAACGACGTGCGGGCGTTGGGCGTGAAGCTGGCCCCGGCTCGTCCGGCGTACTGATAGTCTTTGTAGTTACGGATGCCTGCGGAGGGCAGATAAGTCAGCGTATCGCCCACGAGGGTACGGACTTCGCCTACCCGGAAGCCGTTGATGTCGTAGCGCCGGTAGTCGCCCCCCACGTAGGCCGTCCAGCGTTTAGCAGTATAAGTCAGCGTCAGGTCGCCCCCGTAGCGCGTGGGGGTGATACCGCCGAAAAGCGTGTTGCCGATCACACTCCACCCCTGCCCGACGGGCGCTTTGGTAACGATGTTGATAATTCCCGCCCGGCCTTCGGCATCGTACCGGGCCGAGGGCGACGTGATAATCTCGACATTCTCAATCAGGTTGGCAGGTAGTTGGGCCAGCACGTCGGCGGGGGCGCGGGTGGACGGCTTCCCGTTGATGAGCACCAGAAAGCCCGTGTTGCCGCGCAGAGCAATGGCTCCTTCGCTGGTGACGGTCACGTTGGGCATCCGCCGGAGCAGGTCCAGGCCGGTTCCATTGGCTGCGTTCTGAAACGACTTAGCCGCCACAACCTGCTTGTCGATTTGCAGGGTAACTGTTGCCAGTTCGCCTTTCACGATGACCTCCTTTAAAGCCTTTTCTGACAGTAGCAGCAGCACCACCGGCAACCGAACCGAAGCACTACCTGGTTGCCGGGTGGGGAAAATGGTTTCGGTCTGATAACCCATGAACTGCACCGTTAGCCGGGGTGACGGATCGGCCACGTTCGGCACGGTGAACTCTCCACCTGCGTTGGTAATGCCCCCCGTCAGCAGCACGGAATCGCGGCTCCAGACCTGCACGGTGGCGTACTCGACAGGCTGGTTGGTTTGCCGGTCGCGCACTTGCCCGGAGAAGGTTATGGACTGGGCCCATGAAGAGAAGCCAGTTAACACAACAAGGGAGCTTGTCAGAAAACGATCGATTAATAGACCTAAACGCATAGAGTGAGGTTAGTGATCCGGCGATAAAAATACTGAATTTGATGCGATACAAGCCAACCTCATCAACCCGTGGCCCTGGCTTAAGTTTAGCCCTGCTCCTCAAAAGATCCCATCTTCATCAAGTTCTTTTCAGAAAGTCAAAATCGGCTAACGAAATCCTAACAATATCCTTAAACTACTGAAAATCAACCATTACTCTTACTGGTTATTCCGAGATAAACAAGTAAAGATTCTATTACAGATTCTATAGCGATTGTCACAAACAGATAATTACACCCTCATCCAAGCCTAAAACAGGCCGGATACTTTTGTTAAGCATTTTCAGAACACACGATGCATTGATTATCAACAATTTAACGCTGAAAAGCCGATAAATTAACCCAACATGAAAAACCAGTTTACCCTACGAAGAGCAACTCCCCGCGCGTGGCTGTGTAGCGTGTATGGACCACTGATCGGCCTGCTGCTGATGAGTGGTACAGTGCTGGCGCAAAGCCGCCAGGTGAAGGGCAAAGTAGCCACCGCAGCCGGAGCCGGTCTGCCCGGTGTGAGCGTAGTTATCAAAGGCACGAACACCGGTACGACTACCAACGCCGAGGGCGATTACGCGCTGTCGGTAGCTGATGAAAAAGCTGCCCTGGTGTACTCATTTATCGGCTTTGCCAATCAGCAAGTTGTGGTTGGCAACCGAACGGTGATCGACGTCACCCTCTCTGAAGACGCGCAGCAGCTTGGCGAGATCGTCGTAACGGCCCTCGGCATCAAGAAAGAAGCCCGTACCATCGGCTACACCACACAACAGGTGCAGGGAACGCAGCTCGTGAAAGCCCGCGAACCGAACCCAATTAATTCGCTGACGGGCAAAATCGCCGGTCTGACGGTCGCTCCCTCGGCTGAATTACTGGGCAAGCCGACCCTAATTCTGCGGGGTAGCACCGAGATTCTATTTGTGGTGGACGGCGTACCAATCAACTCCGACACCTGGAACGTGTCGTCGGACGACATCGAGACCTACACCGTGTTGAAAGGGCCTAACGCAGCCGCGCTCTATGGCTTCCGGGGGCAGAACGGCGCCATCATGATTACGACTAAAAAAGGCTCGAAAGACAAGCGCAAATTCGCCGTCGAGTTTAATTCAAGTACCATGTTTGAGCCGAGCTACTTAGCACTCCCGGAGCGGCAAAGCCGGTACGGTTTTGGGGCCAACTATCAGTATTCATACGCCGACAACCTCTACGACGACGGCAATGTGAACCGCCGGTCCAACATCTGGGGACCGCGCTTCGACGGCCAGCCGGTGAAGCAGTATGACAGTCCGTTTGGGGCCGATGGCAAGCGGATTCCGACACCCTGGATTGAGCGGGGGGCCAACAACTTCCGCGATTTCATGGAAGTAGGGATGCTCTCGACCAATAACGTGTCGATTTCGAGTAGCACCGACAAAGCTGACGTCAGGATCTCGGTCTCGAACAACTACCAGAAGGGCATGGTGCCGAACACCAGCCTGAACATCACCAACTTCAACCTGACGACAGGCGTTAAATTCTCGGACCGGCTGTTGCTGGAAGGAAGCCTGAACGTAAACCTTCAAAATACACCCAACATTCCCGAAGCTACGTCGGGACCGGAAGGGTACACGTATCAGTTGCAGGTCTATGGCGGCAGTCACTGGGCCATGTCCGATATGCGAGACTACTGGAAAGGGCCGCAGGGCAAAGTGGGCGTGACGCAGTATTACAGCGAATATGGCCGGAATAACAACCCCTATTTCATGGCCTACGAGTGGCTGCACGAACACCGCAAGACCGACATCTACGGTTACACGCGGTTGAGCTACAAAATCAATGACTTCATGAACGTGGCCGCCCGAACTCAGATCACGACCTGGGGCCAGTTGCGGACCGAAAAACTGCCTTTCTCGGCCATCACCTACAAAACCCCCGACATCCGTCAGGGCGATTACCGCGAAGACCAGCGCGATTTGTTCGAGAACAACACCGACCTGCTGATTAATTTCGATAAGGAAGTGGTAAAAAACTTCCGCGTCAACGCCAGCCTGGGTGGCAACATGCGGTTGTTCCGCTACAATTCGAGTTTCGCCACCACCGATTTCCTGATCGTGCCGGGCGTGTATGCCTTCTCGAACTCGAAAAATCCGGTGCGCGGCTTTAACTTCCGGTCCGACATGGCTGTGCTGAGTGCCTACGCTACGGCTGACTTTTCGTACAAGAACTTTCTAACGCTGGGCGTAACGAGCCGAATCGATAAAGTATCGACGCTATCGGCCAGCAACCGCGCTATTTTTTATCCATCGGTGGCCCTCAGCACGGTGGTTTCGGATTACGTGAAACTGCCGCAGGCCATTACATTCATGAAGCTGCGCGGCTCGTGGGCCAACGTGCGCGGGGGGCTGACGCAGTCGAACATCGGCACGGCCTACCGCGCCGTGACGGGCCGGAACATATCGACTCTGTTCGGCTATGGCGAAGACGTGCAGACGGCCTACGACGGACCGAGCTATGAGAACCAGAACCAGTATGACATCACCACGAACCTGTATAACAACCAGCCGCTGGCTAACTACTCCGGCACCATCGCCAACCGCAATCTGCTGAGTTTTACGGTACAGTCCTACGAGTTTGGTCTGGATGCCAAGTTCCTCCGCAATCGGCTCGGGCTGGACGTGACGCACTTTACCTCACTCAACGGTCCGCAGATTTTCCCGCTGCCGGTAGCCTCTTCGACTGGTTACAGCAGCCGGACCATCAACGGCCTGACGACGCAGAAAGACGGCTGGGAAGTGTCGCTGACCGGCTCAGTCCTGAAAAATCCGAACGGCCTCAACTGGGACGTGATGACCAACTGGTCTACGTATAAAGAGAAGCTGAAGGAAATTTACGACAACGAGCAGACGCTTTATTTGTCTGGCCCGGACCACGTCTTCAGCATCGGCGACCGGCTTGATGGCTATTACAGCTACAACTACCTACGCAGCCCCGATGGGCAGGTTATCTACGCGGCTACGGGCCTGCCGCTACAGCGCCCCGCCGGTACGCAGTATAAGCAACTAATGGGCTACACCAATCCCGATTATGTATGGGCCATCAACAACCAGTTCAGCTACAAAAACTTCAACTTCAGCTTCCAGTTCGACGGGCGCGTGGGGGGTGTGATTCGTGACCAGGTTTTTGCCTACCAGATGAGTTCGGGCAACGCCCAGGAACTGGTAGAAGGCGCCTACGGTGCCGCCCGCGACAAAGAATGGGAAAGCACGGCCCTCGGCACTAAAGCCGCCACGCCCGCCTACGTGGGGCAGGGTGTGCAGATTGCCAATGGTGGCGTGGCGCAGTTCAACCCCGATGGCAGCATCAAAAATATCAACGAGTTGACGTTTGTGCCAAACACTAAAGCGACTACCGTTCAGACCTACGCCGTGGGTGTTTATGGCTCCGGCATCGAGGAAGAATATATGATGAGCAAGACCTACGCCAAGCTGCGCGAAGTCATCATCGGCTACACCCTGCCGACGAACCTGTTGCCTAAGTTTATCCGGGCGGCTTCGGTATCGGTGGTGGGCCGGAACCTGCTCTACTTTGCCGAACGCAAAGATTTCGACCTCGATCAGTACGGGATCGGCTTCAACGCAACGAGCCGCAGCACGCTTCGGAACCCCAGCCTGCAATCAGCCACCACGCGCCGGTTTGGTATTAATCTAAACCTGACATTCTAAGCTAAATAGAACCGCACCGGCGGCCCGGGCAGGTTGTCATGATGATTATGGTCAATCATGATTAATCATAACCATCATAAAAATCTGCCTGGACCGCCGGTGCGGTTCTATCCAACTCTCCCAAACGATGAAAACTATATTTCACAAAATCATTGCGCTGGCGGCTGTGCTACTGGCGCTGAACGGTTGCAAATCGTTCGATGAATTGGAGCCGAACCCGAACGTGGCCGGCGAAGACAAGACCATACCGCCTTCGCTGTTGCTGGGCCGGGTACAGATGGAAGTATCTCGAGGTGGTGGCGTAATTGACGGGGTTCCGGGCAACGTACTGGAAGGGCCGTTTGGGCAGGTGCAGCGCTGGAATCAGTTCGTTATCTCGAACGACACCTATTATGGCGGGCAGAATGGCTATAACTGGTCTACGTCGGCCCCGATGTACAACGTGCTGCGGAACGTGAGCAAAATGGAAGAGCAGTCGGTCAAAATTCTGAACAATCCCAAAAACGTGTACACGGCCCTGGGTAAGTTTTTCCGGGCCTACGTGTTTGTGTGGCAAACGCAACGAGTGGGCGATGCCCCGATGATGGAGGCCGGTAAAGGACTGGAGTTTATCACGCCCAAATTCGACTCGCAGAAGGCGATCTATGCCGGTGCGCTGCAACTGCTGGACGAGGCCAACACCGAACTGGCTGCGCTGATTGCCACGCCCGCCAACCCTGCTGCCACGCTGGAGGGGGACATTTTCTACGCCAATGACATCAAAAAATGGCAGAAAATGGTAAACACCTACAAATTGCGGGTGCTGATCAGCCTGAGCAAACGCGCCGACGACACCGCCGATCTGGGCATCAAGCAAAAATTTGCAGATGTGGTCGACAACCCGGGGAAGTACCCGCTTATGGCCAGCAACGCCGACAACATGGTGTTCACCTACAATGCGTCGTATAACACCTATCCGGTGGGGCCAACGGCCAACTACAACCGCTCGTCGAGCATGGCCAGCACCTACCTCAAACTAACGACCGCCACGCAGGACCCACGCACGTTTGTGGTGGCCACGCCCGCCCCGGCAGAGTTAGTGAAGGGCAAGAAAGTAGACGACTTCACGGCCTACGTCGGTGCTGATATTTCGGTGCCGATTCCGGATTTATCCACCCAGGCCATCGACGGTAAGTTTTCGTTCACCAACTACCTGCGCTATTATGTGTCGCTGACCGGACCGGAGCCGTATATCATGGTAGGTTTTTCGGAGATGAACTTCAACATTGCCGAGGGCATCAACCGGGGCTGGGCCGCACCGACGACCACGGCAGCCACCTACTACACACGCGGTATCAACGCATCGCTGACATTTTACGGCCTGACCGAAGGCGCGACGCTCCCCATCGGCGACCTGACCGGCAAATCGCTCGGTTCGGTAAAGGCAAACATTGCCGCATTCCTGGCTAATCCGGGTGTGGCGTATAAGGGCGACAATGCCGAGGGGCTGGAGCAGATTCTGAACCAGAAATACGTCGCCTTTTTCCAGAATTCAGGTTGGGAGGCTTTTTACAACTGGCGCCGAACGGGTTTTCCCCGCACGTTTATCTCGACCGGATCAGGCATCAACGCAGCCGGCAGAATCCCGCGTCGGTGGCAGTATTCAGTGGATGAACAGACCTATAACACCGAAAACTACAAAGCGGCTATCACGGCTCAGTTCGGCGGCACCGACGATCTGAGCAAAGACATCTGGCTGACGAAGTAAGCCGTTTAACAACCTCTACCATACGTACGAGTGAATGAAGCGGTTCATTCACTCGTACGTGATTTTATAATCTTATGCCGCTTTTCGCTAAACAGACAATACTTCTGATTGCTTTGCTTCCGGCAACGCTCATGGCGCAACCGGCGGAGATGGTGCTGCTCAACGGCAACATCATCACGATTGCCGAGAAGGGCCACCGCGCCCAGGCTGTTGCTATCAGCGGGGGTAAACTTGTAGCCGTTGGCTCGAACGCCGACATCCGAAAGCGCATTGGCAAGCAAACCCAAACGATTGACCTTCAGGGTAGAACAGTAGTACCTGGATTCAACGACGCTCACTTGCATCCGAGACCCGTTTTTCCCTTCGCGTCGGTTCACGCGGTGGTGAACGTCGGGCCGGATTCGGTCCGGACCATAGACGAACTGGTCGCGCTGTTGCAGAAAAAGGCCCGACTGACACCGGCTGGCTTACCGGTTCAGGGGTTTGGCTATCAGGACACTAAACTCGGTCGGCACCCGACGCGGCAGGATCTGGATCAGGTATCGCGAACGCATCCGGTCATTATCCGGCATTCAAGCGGGCACCTCTCGGTCGTCAATTCGTACGTTATCGAGCGGGCTGGATTAAACGCCACCACGCCCGACCCGGCTGGCGGGGCTTTTGATCGCGACAGCGCAGGCGTTCCCAACGGCGTTTGCCGCGAAGGGGCAGGCTCGCTGGTGCAGCGCCTGGCGAAACTGCAACAGCCGCCCCCACCGTCGGAAGCTGAAACGCTGGAAGCCTATCGCCTGTGTTTTCAGTCCTATCTTACCAACGGCATCACGAGCATTACGGAAGCGGGTTCGTCGTTCACCAGAATGGCCCTGTACGAAAAACTACAGGCGTCTGGTCTGTCGCTGCGCATTAACCTGCTGTTGTCGGTCGGCGAACTGGACGAAGCCGTTCGGAAGGGCATCCGGCAGGGCTATGGCACTCATAAACTACGGATTAGCGGTATTAAGGTTTTTCACGGCAACTCGCTGAGCGGTCGCACCTGCTGGCTCAATGAACCGTATGACATGGTTAACCCCGAAACGGGCAAACGCGATTACTACGGCATTCCCCCCGAACGAACACAGGCCCAGCTTGACAGCCTACTCCTGAAGATTCACCGCAGTGGGCTACAAGTCGCCTGCCACTCCAACGGCGACCGCGAAATTGCTATGGTGCTGACCGCCCTCGAAGCCGCCCAGCGCGTCAGCCCGCGACCCAACAGCCGCCACCGCATTGAGCATTGCAGCGTGACGAACCGCGAACTGCTCGAACGCATCCGGCGCGACAGCGTGGCGGTGGTGCTCCACTCCTACATCTACGAACACGGCGACAAAATGTTGGTGTATGGTACGCAGCGCTGGAACATGATGCACCCGAACCGAACCGTACTGGAGATGGGTATTATGGCCGCTCAGCACTCCGACTCGCCGGTGAGCGCGGCCATTCCGTTATTACGCATCCAGAGTTTAGCCACCCGGCGCAGTGCCGAAGGCATCGTCATCGGCGAAAGTCAACGCATTCCGGCTGAAGATGCCATCCGGCTCTGGACGCTCGGCGGGGCAAAAACGTCCTTTGAAGACGCGCAAAAAGGAACGCTCGAGGTAGGCAAACTGGCCGACCTCGTGGTGTTGTCGCAAGACCCGACCACGACTGATGTAAACCAGTTGAAGGCCATTCGAGTGCTTAAAACAATGATCGGCGGCAAGGTCGTATTTGAACAATAACTCAATCATAAATCTCCCCAAATCATGAAGAACATTTTATTCCTCCTGCTATCTCCAGCCATCGCCCTGGCTCAGGCACCCGACCAGACCGATACGCTGGTATACAACGCCCACCGGGCCGTTACACTCGAGGGAGCCAGCAACTTCCGCGACCTGGGTGGCTACCCGGCTGCGGAGGGCAAAACGGTAAAATGGGGCCGCATCTACCGCTCGGCTGATGTGAGCAAGCTGACCGATGCCGATATGAAAACCCTCGAAGCCCGCCACATTGCCACCGTATGCGACCTGCGCGGCCCCGACGAACTGAAGACCAGCCCCGACCGGCTACCCACCGGCGTAACCTACGTGAATCTGCCCGCTGGGAGCGAAACCCTCCGGGCCAACACCAATTACGCAGCCATGAACCGCGACTCGATGATGCGCGTGGCCTACACCCGCACCGACCACCTCAAGGCCAAATACAAGCCCATGTTCGATCAGTTATTAATGCTCGACGGCGAAAAAGCTCTGATGTTTCACTGCACGGCGGGCAAAGACCGCACCGGCATGGGAGCCGCCCTGGTGCTGAGTGCGCTGGGCGTGGACAATGCCACAATTCTGAAAGATTATGTCGCCACGGATGTATACTGGAAACAGGGCCGAGAGCGCGTTGCTCAGATGATGCAGCAGGGCGGGGCAGGTAATGCACAGATGGCGAAAATGTTAGCTGCCGACCCGGCATATCTGACCAACTTCTTTACAACCATTGATCAGAAATACGGCTCAATGACCAATTTCTTAACGACCGAAATGGAATTGACACCAGAGAAACTGACTACTTTGCGGACGAAATACTTACAATAGTCAGGCTTAAACTACGCATTACCCCGGAGCAATAAATTATGCTTAACAAGTCTTTCCCTCTTAGCCTGTTGCTGCTGGTAACCCTGACTGTTTCGGCCCAGCCAAAAGCGCAGCGACATCGCAGCGACAAACGGACACTCGCCGACAGCCTGCCTATAGCTATGCCCTACAACCGGCTCATCGATGCGGCTGGTACGACGGTCATCTTCGGCGACGCTAAGCTCGAAAACCATTCGCTCGATGTAGCCCTGCTGCCCGGTGGCACCCAGGTAGTAGTAGAAGACCGTTACGGCATTGCCGTTCTCGACCGGGTCAGCCGCAAAATCACCTACCGCTGGAGTCTCAGCGACGCACCCGAGACAAAATCCCTGATGAGCGTATTTTCGGGCATAGAAGCGGTTGTGTACCGGGGGCAAACGTATCTGATCTGGGGCGCGTCGGAGCGGGGAAAGGGGAAGTCGGGGGTCGTGATTGCCCCGTTCGCTAACGGTAAAATCGGGGCGGTTGAGTTCCTGACTTTTCCGGCCGTGGCCCCGATTCCTCTCTCGCTACCCAACGACGTTGCCGTGCAGACGGAAGGTGATGAATTATTTCTGTACGTAGTGCTGAACGGTAATAACCAGCTTGTTAAAGTGCGCTTTGCTGATCGCAGCATCGTCTGGACGGCCCCGACGGGCGTAGCACCGTACGGCGTGGCCCTCGCCAATGACCGAGCGTTCGTAACTAACTGGGGTGGCCCGGTGCCCAGCGTAGATTCGCCCGATTCGACCCGTAAACTTGAAACGGCGGGCGTTCCAGTAGCTTTTGGCAATGCATACGTAGCCCCCCGAACGGGCGCGACGGCGCAGGGTACCGTCTCGGTCATTGACCAGAACGACGGCAAGGTCGAATCCGAACTGCGGGTGGGACTGCACCCCAATGCCATTTTGACCAGCCGCGATGCGAAGCAACTGTATGTCGCCAATGGCAACAGCGATTACGTATCGGTCCTCGACGCGCAAACGCGGCAGGTGGTTGATTCAATAGCGGTGGGCCTGTTCGGACGGGGCAACAGCCGCATTGGCAGCACACCTAATGCCTTAGCTCTCGATTCAACCGGTACAACGCTCTACGTAGCCAATGGTTTGGATAACGCCTTAGCGGTGGTGAGCATCGGCAACACGCCCGGCAACCATAGCGTCAGAGGATACATCCCCACGCAGGCGTACCCGTCGGGGGTGCTCTGCGTCGGTAATGAATTATACGTCACCAATCTCGAAGCCGCCGGGTCGCGGGTTGCCACGCCGGTCGAACCAGCCAGTCAGGGGCGCAACCTGAAACCGGGTCAGCGGGCCTTGACATCGCACCGGCAGTTGGCCTCGGTATCCATCATTCCCGTACCGACCGAAACTGAACTGGCGAAGCTAACCGAGAAAGTGCGGCAACTGAGTCTGCAATTCCGGCTGGCCCTGGCCGAGCAACAGCCCCGCCCCAACGCCCGCCCCCGGCCCGTACCGGAGCGTATCGGCGAACCGTCGGTGTTTAAACACGTGCTATACATTATTAAGGAAAACCGCACGTACGACCAGGTGTTGGGCGATATGCCCGAAGGTCGTGGGATGCCCTCGCTCTGTGTCTTCGGCGACAGCGTCACGCCCAATCAGCACCAGTTGGCTCGTGAGTTTACGCTGCTGGACAACTACCACGTGTCGGGCAAATCGTCGGCGGAAGGTCACCCTTGGGCCGACGCAGCCATCGTAACCGACTACACCGAAAAAAGTGTGCGGGCGTGGTTCCGGTCGTATCCGCACGTGCTCTACGATGCTATGGTTTATAACAAGGAAGGGTTAATCTGGAACAACGCTCTCGATCACGGCAAAACCGTTCGTATCTATGGCGAAGCCTGCGACTGTGAGTACGACAAGCAGCAATACGACTGGAAGAAGCTCTATCAGATGCGGCTGACGGGCCAACCGTTTTCATACACCAATACGACAACCATTTCGCGGGTACGCCCCATTCTGGCGATGAATTTTCCTGGCTGCGCCGACGAAGCCATCAGCGATCAGATGCGGGCTGATGCGTTTATCCGCGACCTGAACGCGGCAGCCGCCAGCCCCGGCGATGACTGGCCTAACCTGATGGTCATGGCCCTTCCAAACGACCACACGGCGGGAATGAGTCCGAAGTTCCCGACGCCCCGCGCCATGGTAGCCGACAACGATCTGGCCGTTGGCCGGATGGTCGAGGCCATTCAGAAGAGTCGGTTCGGGGCCAATACTGTGATTTTTATCACAGAAGACGACTCGCAGGCTGGCTGGGATCACATTTCGGCCTACCGCACGACGGGCTTTGTGATTAGCCCCTATTCGCGGCTCCGAAAAACGGTGACGACCAATTACAACCAAACATCAATGGTGCGCACCATTGAGCAGATTCTGGGATTGCCGCCCATGAACGTCATCGACGTCACGGCCCTGCCCATGTTTGACTGCTTTACCGACAAGCCCAATACTACGCCATATCAGGCCCTACAGAATCGGATTCCGCTGGATGAGATGAACAAGCCGTTGACAAGTCTGCGGGGCCGTGCCTTGCAATACGCCCGTGAGTCGGTCGAGCAGGCGGAGCAGGGCATCGACACCGGCGAAGACGAGCTGATGAACCGAATCCTGTGGTTTGCTACGAAAGGCAACGCACCTTATCCACGCCACCGTTGACAGATTACTTATCATTGAAAATCAACCACTTAGCACAAAAGATCATATTGACAAAAAGTAGTGATTTTCTCCGTAAAGTACTGCTCCGTTTCCTTAAGGCAAAAAATAGCTCCATAATTCCTCGTCAAGCTTCTGGTATAGGTTGCGTCGCGTTTTCTTCACACAACTACCTGTTTATATTCGTGCAGGATCCCGCCTACTCAACTGGCCGTTTTCGGTTAATAAATGGGCAGCTAATGCTTTTTAATGAACTCGTTATTTTACTGTCAATGAATGGTTTGTGTCAATTTCAGCTACCGCTGGAAATCGTTCAGAAAAACGTCCCTTTTATTGGACTAAAACGGCCGGTTAAATAGAGGAGGAAGCGTGTACGGAAATAAACATAGGTGTCACACGAGGAAACCGCTACGCAACTTACACCAGAAGCTTTACGAGGGAGTTTTGAGCTATTTCTTGTCTAAAGGAAGCGGAGCAGTACTGTCTCTTCATAATCACTCATTTATCCACCATCTGCGGCTGGTCTTCCGGCTCCTTCTCCCGTACTGCATTACTCTTCAAGGCTTCCAGCCCTTTCTTACCATAGGCCAACTTTGTAATACCGACGTAGAGCACCGGCACGACGAAAATAGCCAGCGAGGTCGCGGCCAGCATCCCACCCAGTACCGTCCGGCCGATGGTAACGCGGGCCACGCCCCCCGCCCCACTGGCAATGGCCAGCGGCACCACACCCAGGATAAACGCCAGCGAAGTCATCAGGATCGGGCGGAGCCGGAGTCGCACGGCTTCGATGGTCGACTCAAACAGATCGCCCCCCCTGTCCACGCGTTCTTTGGCGAACTCCACAATCAGAATGGCATTTTTGGCCGCCAGACCAATGAGCGTAATCAGGCCAATCTGAGCGTACACGTTATTGGTCAGGTACGGGAACAGAATCAGCGCGAGGATGGCTCCCAACGCGCCGATGGGTACCGACAGCAGCACCGAAAACGGTACTGTCCAGCTTTCGTACAGGGCTGCCAGAAACAGAAACACGAAGCCGATGCTGAGCGCGAAAATGTAGATGGAACTGTTGCCCGCGCTAATCTCCTCGCGGCTCAGGCCAGAGAAGTCGAACGAGTAGCCTGCAGGCAGCACTTTCGCAGCTACTTCGCGCAGGGCCTCGTTGGCCTGACTGCTGCTGTAACCCGGCTTAGCCCCGCCGTTTAGTTCGACGGAGCGAAACAGGTTGAAGTGCGAAATCAGCGGGGCATTTTCGATAACACTGGTTTTAATAACCGTGCTGATGGGCACTAATTGTCCGCCTGAATTGCGCACGTAGAACTGATTCAGGGCTTTTATGTCGGTACGGTACATCGTGTCGGCCTGGGCCACCACCCGGAATTTGCGGCCGTAAATAATGAAGTCGTTGACGTACTGACTACCCAAAAACGTCTGGATTGTTCGGTAGACCGTACTCACGGGAATACCTAATCTTTTGCATTTATCGCGGTCCACTTCCACGCGGTAGGCCGGCGATTTAGCCGTGAAGTAAGAGAAGATCCGGCCAATTTCGGGTCGCTTCTGGGCTTCGGCAATGAAGTTCTGAACGACACCGTCGAAGGCCCGCACGTCGTCGGAGGTTTCGCGTTGCTGAATCTGGAACGTGAACCCCGAGCTTTGGCCTAATCCCGGAATGGCGGGCGGCTGCACCACCTGTACCCGCGCATCGTTCAGGCTGGCAAAGGCCCGCTGTAGTTTGCCCACCAATGAATCGGCCTGCATTCCATCTCCAGTGCGTTCGTCCCAGGGCTTTAGCTGGATAAATACCGTGCCGCTGTTCGATTTGGATGCGAAGGTAATGGCGTTCAGACCGCCCAACGCCGAAAAGTGACTGACGTACGGCTGCCGTTTGAGGGTGTCCATGATGCGGTTAAGTACGACTAAACTACGCGAGGTCGAAGCGGCTTCGGGAATTTCGTAGGTCACAATCAGCCGTCCTTCGTCCTCCGTCGGGATGAAGCCCGTTGGTTTGGCCCGGAACAGCAGCCCCGTGCCGACGTACAAAACCACTAAGCCGACAATCACCAGCGGTGTAGCTTTGATGAGCCGCTGAACGCTGTTCGAGTAAGCATTTGTGACCCGCTCGAACCACTGATTGAATTTGTAAAAAAACTTGTCTAATCCTTTCGCATTTTCGTCGATGTGCTGCGGTTTGAGCAGCAGCGTACACAGCGCGGGCGTTAGCGACAGGGCCACGAACGCTGAAATCAGTACCGACACGGCGATGGTAATGGCGAACTGCTGATAGAGCCGCCCAACGATGCCGGGAATGAATCCCACCGGCACGAACACAGCCGCCAGAATCAGCGCGATGGCGATGACCGGAGCCGAAATCTCGCGCATGGCTTCCACCGTTGCTTCTTTGGGCGACATGCCTTTGTCAATGTTGACCTGCACTGCTTCGACCACTACGATGGCATCATCGACCACGATCCCGATGGCCAGTACGAACGCGAAGAGGGTCAGCGTGTTGATGGTGAAACCGAGCGGAACAAACAACGCGAACGTGCCGATAATGGACACCGGAATCGCCAGCAGTGTGATGAGCGTGGACCGCCAGCTTTGCAGAAACAGGAATACGACCAGAATAACCAGCACCAGTGCTTCGAGCAGCGTTTTGATCACTTCTTCAATGGACACTTCAATCACTGACACCGACTCGAACGGCACCACGTATTCCACGTCGTTCGGGAACGTCTTTTTCAGGTTGTCCATCGCGTCGTACACGCCCTTAGCCGTGGCTAATGCGTTGCTGCCGGGCAACTGGTACACCAGTAGATAGGCTGCCCGCTTGCCATCGACAAACGAATTACTGGTGTACGAAAACTTGCCTAACTGCACGCGCGCTACGTCTTTAAGGTACACCAGCGAACCCCGCGCCGGGTCCGAACGAACGATAATATTATTGAACTCTTCCTCTTTGCTGAGCCGGCTGTTGGTGAAAACAGTGTACTCGAACGCCTGCGACGTAGGTTGGGGCGGCCCACCTACCGAGCCACCCGCCACCTGTAGGTTCTGCTCCTGCAAAGCCGCTACTACCTCTTCGGCAGTAAGACCAAGCTGAGCTAACCGGTCGGGCTTCATCCAGATGCGCATACTGAAGTCGTCGGCCCGGCTGAAGATGTCACCCACACCCGGCACGCGCAGTAAGGCGTCGCGGATATAGATGTTAGCGTAGTTATCCAGAAAAGAGACGGCATGGGTTCCTTTCGGTGCGTAAATAGCGACCAGCATAAACAGCGACGGGTTACGCTTGCGAACCACCACCCCCAGTCGGTTAACTTCTTCGGGCAGTTGCGGCTCGGCAATACCCACCCGGTTCTGTACGTCGAGGGCGGCAATATTCACGTCGGTGCCTACTTTAAAGGTCACGTTCATGGTCATCCGGCCGTCGTTGGTGGCGTTGGTTTGCACATAGTCCATGCCGGGCGTACCATTCACCTGCGTTTCAATGGGTGTCGCCACGGTCTGCTCCACCGTTTGGGCATCGGCTCCGGTGTACGTGCCGGTTACCTGCACCACGGGGGGCGTGATGTCGGGGTACTGACTAACGGGCAAACTTAACAGCGCCAGTACACCCAGGATCACGATGACGATGGACGCGACAATAGCAGTGACGGGTCGGTTAATGAATATTTCTGCGAACATGATTTAACGAATGAGAAAGTGAACGAGCGAACGAGTGGACAGGCTACGCAACTGGCGCTCTTCCACTCATTTACCGGTTTGCTGATTGAGGTTTACCTTCACCTTAGCCCCTTCCTTTATCTTTTGGGTTCCTTCTGTCACGACGACCTCGCCTTCTTTCAGTCCATTTTTGACGATTACTTTCTCGTTGATCCGCGCACCGAGCGTCACCTTTTTCTGAGTCACTTTGCTGCTGTCACCCACGACAAACACAAAGTATTCGCTCATCTGCTCCGTCACGGCCTGGTACGGAATCAGCAGTTCGGGCTGGTTGGTGCTGTTTCTCACCCGCACGTTGCCGTTCATGCCGACTTTCAATTGCTTATCGGGGTTAGGAAAGGCGATTCGGACCCGGAGCGTACCCGTTTGGGGGTCGATGGCGCGGTCGACAATGCGAACCGAACCGGGGTATTTATAGCGACTACCACCGGTCAGTGCCAGCACGAAAGTTGAATCACGCACGATATTTTTTTGACTCTGCAATTTTAAAAAGCGAGGAATTTCAGATTCATCGACTTGCACATCGGCCGCAATCGGGCTGTCGGACGAAATCGTGTTGAGCGGTACCGAACCGGGCGCCACAGCCGCCCCAATCCGCACCTGCGAAATACCAATGGTGCCGGCGAGCGGGGCGTAGATCGTCGTGTATTTCAGATTCGTGGCTACCTGCCGGATGTTGGCCTGAGCCGCTTCGACCTGCATCCGAGATGCTTCGAGCGTGGCCGATGCGTTGTCGACCACCTGCCGGGCGATGGCATCCTGCCCGGCCAGCGTGTTGTAGCGGTCGGCATCTTTCTGAGCACGGTTAAGATTTGCTTTCTGCACGTTCAGGTTCGCCACCGCCTGATCATAGCCGGCGCGGTACTGCTGGGCGTCGATGGTGTACAGTTTCTGCCCTTTTCTGACGCGCTGCCCATCCTGAAAGAAGATGCCCGTAATGTTACCTGCCACCTGCGGCTGAATCTCAACTTCGCGCAGGGCGGTTACCGTCGCCGGAAACTCGTCATAATAGGTAGCGTTACCCTTTGTCGCTTTCACCGCGGTGACCGGCGTGGGCGGTGGTGGGGCCTGCTGTTGCTCGTCCTGCTTATCGCCACAGGCAGTCAGCATGAGTGCGATGCCCGCGATGAAACCAGATTTAATGTGTTTCTTCATTGTGTGTATGCGTGTATACCCCGATCTATAGTCCGGGAGCATAGTTAAAATCGAATTTCGCCCAACGCCCGCTGCACATCCAACTTACTCACCAGTAGTTGATTGAGCGCGTTAAATACGTTGAGACGGGCCGTTCTGAGGTCAGCCTCGGCAATGGAAACTTCCAGGAATGCCTTCACGCCGGAGCGGTACTGCAGGTTAATAACCCGGTAGACATCCTGCGCCAGCATCAGGTTCTCACGTAGTGCCCGGTAGATAGCCAGGTTGCCCTTGTAGGTTGCCAATGCCTGGGCGTATTCGGCGTCGATGGCACTCGTTAGCCCGGCTAAATCCCACTGGAGTCGCCTGACCTGTAGCTCCGCAATTTTTGTCTGCTGCACCCGCCTGCCGCCCTGAAAAATGGGTAACGCCACCGACAAACCAACCAGCGAGTTCGGGAAATTCTGGCCGTACAGCTGCGAAAAGCTATTGTTCTGATAAAACAGGTTGTAATTCGCGTTGGCGTTCACCGTCGGCAAATACGCCCACCGGTTGTAGCGCACGTTGGCGTCCAGCAGCCGCCCCTGCGTTTGTAACAACTGGTATTCGATGCGGTTAAGTGGATTGACCAACTGCACCGTGTCTAAAACAGCATCGTTAACCAATTGCAGCGTGTCGTACGTCAGGTTGATGGGACTGTTAGGCGGGTAGCCCATTAACTGTTTAAGCACTTGCTGTTTGGCTCCGACCAGATCCTGAAACTGCTTCCGCTGGGCAACTGTGTTGTTAAGGGCAATACGGGCCCGTTGCGGGTCCGTATTGTCCACTACGCCACTCTGATATTGATTGGTAGCGTCCTGCAAACTACGCTGCAGCCGGGCAATGTCTTCGGTCAGAACGTCGGCCTGTTTCTGGGTCAGGATCACATCGTAGAAGGCTTTGCTAACGTTCACAACCACATCAATTTTATTGTCGATGGTTGCCTGCGTAGCCTGCACCCGGTACGCATCGGCCGTCCGGCTGGCCAGTAGCACGTCGCGGTTGAACACGGCCTGAGAAAGGGAGAACGAGACGGTCGAGGTGTTTTTAGCCCCCAGCGTTACCGGCCGCCGTTCGCCCGTGGCTGCGTCGGGAATGAGCGTTACGGGCAGCTTGAGGTAGTGCAGTACGTTGTAGCCCGCGTTAAGCTGTGGATACCAGGCCGCCAGCGTCGAACGCACGGTACGATCCGCTATCTCCTGGTCGATTAATAGCTGCCGAACGGTCGGCTGATTTTCCAATGCATACTGAATACAATCGGGTAGCTGCGCCTGCTGCGCTAATGCATCGGGTGTTTTCTGCGCCAGGCTGACACCAGAGAGCATTGCAAACAAGCCAGTGCAGCAGATAAAGCATCTATTTTTCATAACGTAATAACGGGCAACAGCCTTATGGATAGGCTCTACTGTAACCGTCAGGCTGTCGATAAAGTTGAGAATAAGTAGACTTCCCTTTGGTACCGTTTCGGTCTTTCAACCATTCATCAATGCGCAATCTACTTACTATGAGTATAACTGCCGACCGGTGGATAGCACAGGTATATCTGATCTTTATGGCTGGATACGGCCAGCCACTATGGGTTGGGCGAAGGGCTGCCAGCTTACCGCAATCACGTAGGCCAGCACCGTGAGCGCAAACCCATACATAAACACTGTGTATGAAATTCGAATGAGCCGGTACTTGTGGGCTAAAACCAGGCCTAAATAATAGACATCGTTGGTCAGGTGATGATACAGAAGGTCCGCGTTTTCCAGCAGTCCATGAATGCCCTCTTGGTAGGCTTCTCGGGTCATATTATGAAAATTTCCGAAAAACAGAAGATTTGTTCGGCCGGCCTGGACATCTTCCATTGTAAACGTGCCGTGTGTAACTGTCGGGCGAGTGGCCAGCACTGCGTATATGATAGTTATTGTGCAAACCAGCGTCAACAGGGCCGTTGGGATAATCAAGTTGGGAAACTCATCGAACTTACGAATCACCACTGATACCATCAGAGAAATGATGATGGCATTGATTGAGATCATGATGTTGGCTTTATTATCGGCAATGTTCGACAACTCAATATGGTTGCGCGACATGGTTCGAAACATGGTTTCGATACCCTTGTTCTGCTTACCGCGTTCCTCGTCGAGTTTACTTACCAGCCGTCCATTTTCTTTCGTAAGTTGTTTCAGCTGCCTGAGGTAGGGTTTGATGCGCTCCCGGTTGAAAAGGAGTTGTTCCAAATTCTTCTTCTGACGGGGTGCCAGTTCGTCCCGGCCGTAATTGGTAAAGTAAGTATGGTCACGAAGCAGGTGAATGTCACGTTCCTCCCACTCTGTTGGCGTAATGCAATACCCCTGCTGAATTTCCTGTTCTTGCCGGAGCAATTCGGTTCGCTCGAAAAAGTCTTTTTTGCCCAAATGAGCCAGATCCGCATCGCACAGCGCCTTTGCCAAATCGTCCTGGGGCGATTGGGGCAGGCGGGTCGCCCGGATGCAAGCGACTACAAGCTCGATCTGTTCAGGGTCCACCTCGTGCTGGATCAGAAAATCGCGGGCAACCTGTCCGCTGGCTTCTTGTGGGTTAGTCGGTGTCTGGGGCACGCCTGTATCGTGAAACCAGGCCGCCAGGCTCACCGTGATCAACTCCCGTTTACTCCAATCACTCGCTTTGCCAATCTCGCGGACCATATCGATCACACCCAGGGTGTGATCGAGGGTGTGATAGGGAAAGTCGGCGGGCGATACCCGTGTGATTAATTCGGTGGCGTGCGCTGCCGCCAGTCGGAGAGTTTCTTTGGTCGCGTGCATATAGGGTGGTTAACGTCTGACGTGAATAAATCATAAGCTGTAACGCAAAGACAATAGAATAGGCAGGGACACAAATCGATGCCGAGTAAGCGAGAAAGGATAACCATCACCGTTCTGCATGACTATAACGCTGATGGTTGTAGCATCTAACTGAGACACCGGAGCCCGTTTTGTAATGTCAGACGGACTTGCCTCTATGACTGGATCGGCTCCGGAGCTGACCAGTGTATGTGTATTGAGCTTGACTGATTTGATGAACACGAATAGTAACAATAGATCTAATTTCATGAACAAGATCGTGTCGGTAAGGTAGATAGCTGGTGAACAGCAAATAAATGCATCGGGTGTTGGCGACCCCGAAGGACAACCTCCCCCAACGCTTTTATCTGAAATGCCGGATCAGGAGTTAGAAGCTGCTCCATGGCGTCAGTTATGACCAGGTTGTACTGTTGCTCGGTACTAAGGGTCATTATCCGGGCTGCTACATTGATGCTATCGCCGTGGTAGGCAATGTCCGATTTGTACCGCCCGACTTCGGCCATCACTGCCGCTCCAGTATGCATACCTGCTTTAAACTGCGGCAAAACGCCGTACGCTTTAAGGAAATCGGCTTCCCGTTGCCTGACTGCCAGCCAAATGCGCTGATAACAGGTAATACACCTATTGAAGTTGAATCCATCCACCACCGGCCATGTAATTACAATTTCGTCCCCCACGTATTGATACACCTCTCCACCAGTCTGCTCGATTGGTTTACCCATCAGATAAAAAAAATCCTGCATTAGGGCGCTGTAGGTCAATTCGCCCAACTGTTCAGCAAAACGGGTCGACTGATTCAGGTCCATAAATAGAAAGACGACCTGCTTAAGCCGGGGCTTCCAATAGTATCCCGTCAGGATGTTAGTCATATTGCGCCAGCCCAGTCGTTGAGTCAGGCTATCCATTAAGTTTACGCACAGTAACACGACACCACTTGCTAGTAGCCAATTCGGCGATCCACCCGTTTCAACGGAGGGCAGTAACCGTAATCGTGATGCTGAGAGCCAGTTTGGCAGAAAGTGATTAAGAACCTGGTAGGCCAGCAACCCAATCGTTACTGCGACAAATTGAAAGAGTGGTGATCCTATAAAACCCAACCACGTGTACCGACGCCGAAACAAGGGGCGTTTGAAATACTCAACGACCCATTCAGTTAGTATAATTAAGCCGGCCGTGTAAACACTTCCCCAAATGGCTACGACCACGAGAGACAACTCCAAGCCATATTTGCTCAACATGAACAGGATTAGGGTCAGACTACACAACCCGAGTACGGTTACGTATCGAATGCCCCAGTAGCGAAAGCTATGAGGCAACTCCAACAATTGCTTACCCATAGGATGCGTCAAAAGTCTTCCAATGAACAGGGGCGTAATTTTTCAACTAAAAGGTGCGAGAACCTTCGTCGGATTAGTCAGTTCGTTTTGTCAGAGAATATTAACTTGAGCATAGCGAATAATTTATAACGCCAGAATTTGCTTTGACATTCGTGCATGTAAATTCGGTTCTAAATAATCAGGGGTATTTTTGGATTAAGGGGGTCAGGTCCAGTTGCATGATTGGCGAGAAAGGCAGTGTATTAACGGAATTGGTAGCGTCCTCTGCTGTCTCACCCAGCATCACTAACCATCCTCTTGAGCGGTCCTGAGCCAGAAACATTTGTTCCATCCGTTTCTCAGCGATAAGTTGTACTACCTGCTCGTGTTCGGCAGGCGCTATCTGTGGATCGGGGTTACTTAACCAAGTAAAGGCAAACATGTAGCGATTCATATATTCTTTAATTAAAGGTTACAGTTTTAAAAAACGTCCCTCGCTAACTCTTCGACGTATATTCTGGCTC
Organism: Spirosoma arcticum; assembly: GCF_054779955.1. Classification (NCBI taxonomy): domain Bacteria; kingdom Pseudomonadati; phylum Bacteroidota; class Cytophagia; order Cytophagales; family Cytophagaceae; genus Spirosoma; species Spirosoma arcticum. The sequence continues at coordinate 49,533 of NZ_BAAGXG010000017.1, read as the reverse complement.
ACGCGTCTGGGTATACATTGGCACCAGCGGGTAAGCAGCGATTACAATCTGCTTCAGTATCCGATCACATTAAGGAACAACTGGATTGGCGCATCTGCCCGACCAATTCTACTCCATCAAACTTGGCGCAGTTAAATTGGCAATGAGTAGTTCAACGTAATTGGTTTACTACTGATAGTCGGAGCTGGACCATCGAATCAGGCCCCGTTCGGTATCCACCGTTCCCAAGACTTGACTGGTCGCACGATTCACGTGCTGGCGAATGAGCGGCAGCAGCCGCGCCTGCGTTAGTTTACCATGTAATCGGTGAGTTCCCAAAAACAGCGTGGGGGTCCTGACTACACCATCCAAGCGTCCCTGTTCTATGGATGACCATACGACTTGTTTCACCCTTTCATCATGAAGATCGTCCAGAAATGGTTCCAGTTTAAGTCCCAGCGCTAAGGCAAGACCCGACAGTGAATGAAGCGATATAGTAGAAGCATGAGTAAACAGAGCCTGGTGCATGATCCAGTGCTTGCCCTGCCGCCGAGCAGCCTCCGTCGCCGTCGCCAACATAAATGCTTGGGGATGAAGTAGGTTTGGAAAGCAACGAAAGGTATAATGCACTACTCCCTCGAATATTGGCAGGATCGTTGCCAGTACCTTGCGGAACGACTGACAACGTGGACACGTAAAATCACCATACTCGACCAATTCGAGCGTAGTTGAGTCATGCCTATGGGTAAAATTATTGGGGTCGTTACTGCTCATGGCTTAGGGTATCTATAACTTCAGATAGTTGCCCAGGTTACCAATACAGTATGCCAAATTGAATGCCAGGTTAGAAAACGTAAAGAAAACAAGTCGTATACGGTCCTGCGGCCATAAAAAACACTTATTAGCTCAAGCAACATAGAAGTGCCAGGAGGCAACTCCAAAATTTTACACGGCTATTCTGTGCTTCTCCAAAATATTCAGTAGAGATAATAGCCTTTATGCACCATTTTTTTGATTGTTCAGGATTAGTAAGAAGCATTACGTCGAATAAATGATCAGTGCAATACGCCTATCACCACAACTTGCCCACACGGTTAATTGTAAAGGACATCAGTCATGACATGGTGAATGTTTCGATATGAACAGTTTCGTTTGGGCCATTTTGAGCGTTGGTCAAACCCTGTCTCGATGATAAAAGGAAGTTCAGAATTTGGCCTAAAAAGCAGCTTTCGGGACGGTTGTCTGAGCGGGTTACGTAGCCGCTTTATTAAAACGAGAAATTTAACAGGTCATTTAGCTGATCGTTTCCATATGGTGCGGGCCCATTATATTGGATAAAGCCGGAATAGCGACTCCAACATAATAGAATGCACTTGCTCCCGGTTCTATTTATCAAACTCTCCTCTATCACAATTACGCTGCTACAGCCTTCAAACAGGGTTTAGCAGCGTAACTATCCGTCTTCTTCTCCCCTTGGCACTGGCCTTGATAGCTAACTTGTATCCCGGTATTCTCTCATTCAATTGCTCTACGTGTCCACGTAGTCAGCGTGTAATTAGTTGCATGATTAATAGGACTCTTTAGCTGCCATAACTAATTACTATACTCCCGAATGCCTATGCTTACATCAAATCTGGCAATTGTAAAAGCTACCTATCAGGCCGTTATGCGAAACGACCTGCCCGCGGCCCGGATGGTCATCAGCGGTATCGCACAAGTGGTCTGGCAGGAAGCACTCGGCGTCGTGCGCGGTGAGTACTTCTTGTTAAGCGGTCGGGTGCTGACCGCCCGGCAGGCCCAGGAGTTCGGCGTAGTAAACGAAGCACTACCCGCTGCTGAGTTGCTCCCTAAGTTAGTTCTCTGGCCCGGGGGAGCAACTCCCCCCCCCGCTTACCCTGCGCCATACCCGCATTGCGCTCAACCAGCGCTTCCTTGAAGAGGTTGGCTACGGCTATACCTTAATTGGCCTGGGCCTAATGGACAAGGTACGTCAGGCCCAGGCGCAACCTGCTTGACGCGTCACCAACCTGGTAAAAACTAAACGGCACCCATCAGCTTACTTACGTAACTGTCGACGACCAGGTACCGTTTGGGCACAGTAAAACGTAGTGGACTGAGAGACAACTATTTTAAGGATATACGTTATGATTTTAGTAACCGCCACCCTAAACGTAAAGCCAGGTTGTCAGAAAAAGCTGACCAAGCTGACTACCGCATTAATCCATCAATCAAAACTCGAACCAGGCGGTTTCGGCTGTACCCTTTACCACAAGGCCGACCAACCGGATGTTTTTCTATTACTGGAAGAATGGCAGAATCTGGCAGCACTGGAAAACCACTATCAACAGCCTCATTTTAAGTCGTTCATCGAGGATGCCCAATCTCTGTTAACGAGTACACCCCTGATTCGCCAGTTTACCACCTTGTCAGAGTAGGGTCAAAGCCTTGTTTGTGCCGCCGGAATCGAATCAGCGCGGCTTCTGCTATCAGTGGTCATTCAGGGTTTTCCAATTCGGACAATAACGCGTCCATCCCATTCGCAAAACGCGTCATGTGGCATTTGACGATTGGGTGAATGTATACCAGCCAGTTTACTCGCTCTGAATGCTCGTCCGCTTCTAATTCGTTCAATGCTCGCTGCAGGGTATGCGTGGTGTCGGTGAGGTGAGCGCGGTAACGGGTCAGCGAGGCCTGCCATTGCTGGGCGGATTGCCGGGCCTCGGGTGAATCTTCCAGCGAACTCGTCACAGTCACCAAGCGGCAGATGGTGTTAAATTGAATGCTGATCAGGGAAAAAAACTGGTACCAATCCTGGTAATCATCCCGCACAGCCAGCCATTCACACTCAGTAGATACATACGGATTTGAGTTATTGTTTTGCATGGGTTCAGCCTGTTTTGCATAAGCTTTGCAAACTTCCTACCAACGCCAAAACCTCCGTCTACCGATAACCCGGGCCGTACCACAGCTAAGTCACCTGTCGTCACTCCATTCGTTGACCCGGATGAATTGGCGTTCTCCAGTATAATAGAGCGTGTTAAGCGGTTGGTGGGTTGGCTGAATCGGCAATAAAAAACTCCCGTTTTATGCCTAACTTTTTCATCCGTGCTTCCAGCGTAGTGGCTTTCACGTTCAGGATCTCAGCGGCTCCGCCTGCCCCGCGGATGCGGCCATTGCAGTACCGGAGCGTATTGATGAGCAGTTCCCGTTCGCCGTCGGCGTAGGATTTAATCTGGAAGGCAGGGCTGGTCGGCACGGATGGTATATCCTCCGGCTTTTTAAGTAATGCCAAACTCCTGATCGTACCGCCCACTGACTCAATGGCACCTCGCTCGATGACGTGTTCCAGCTCCCGAATGTTACCCGGCCAATGATAGGATTGCATTTCTTTGATAGCTCCGTTGGACAGACCATTGATGGGCTTACCCAATTTTTTGGTCAGCTTCTGACTGAAGTGAATCGCCAGCAGGGGAATATCTTCCCGGCGCTCGCGCAGGGGTGGCAACTTAATGGGGTACACGTTGAGCCGGAAGTAAAGGTCCGAACGGAACCGACCGTCGGCCACTTCCTTTTCCAGATTCCGGTTGGTGGCCGCCAGCACCCGCACGTCAACCTGAATCACCTTATTGGAGCCTAACCGTTCGATCTCCCTTTCCTGAATAGCCCGCAGGAGCTTGGCTTGCAGTTCCAGGGGTAATTCGCCGATCTCATCGAGAAAAATGGTGCTTTCATGGGCTAACTCAAATTTGCCAATTCTACGTTCAATGGCACCGGTGAACGCGCCCCGCTCGTGACCAAACAGCTCAGACTCGATGAGTTGAGCGGGCAGGGCTGCGCAGTTGACCTTGATCATGGGTTTGGCCTTGCGGGGCGAAGACTGGTGAATGGCCCGGGCTACGAGTTCTTTACCCGTGCCGGTTTCACCCAAAATCAGCACGGTCGAAGTCATGGGCCCTACTAAGCTAACTTTCTGAAAAACATCACTTATGGCCTGACTGGTACCAACGATAGCCTCGAACGAGTAATTTGTTCGGACTTCTTCCTGCAGGTAGGTATTTTCCTGTTGCAGTTGTTTGGAAAGAGCCTCCACCTCCTCGTAAGCCAGCAGCCGGTCGAGCGTCAGGGCGATGGATTGCCGGAGTTTACTCAGCAGATCCAGGTGAAAGTCCAGGTAGGCATCGGTTTGGCGGCAGTAAAATGAAAGCAGCAGGCAACCGTTCTGCGTCATCGGTATGGGTATCACCAAGTGGGATTGAAGCCGGAAAGTCTGGGAAATGATCCGTTTTAGCTCATCCTGTCGGCAGAAATGCTCAAATTCGGTCCCGTTTAGCCGTAATGAGCGCGAGACGTCTATCGGCTGACTCAGTTTGTGGTAACGCTCGGGACTGAGGCCGCACAACCTGACCAACTCGGCTGGATGCAGGGTCTCGTACTCATCGTAGCCGGTTTGGTAAAACGTATAGCTGTGGCGGCTTTGACCCTCCGTTACCAGACCCAAGGTGACGTAGTCAAACGGGACGTATGGCTGAATGGCCCGGGCCAACGCCAGCATTTTTTGTTCCCAGTTATACCCGTCGGTCAACGCCTTGATTACACCCAGTTCCAGGGCCTTCTCGTGCTCCCGCTTGAGGGTTTCCTCATTAGCCACGATGTTAGCCAACGCTACCGAAATTTGATCCGCAATGGCGTTGTATAAGGGTATGTGTTTAGCGGTATAAAAGTCTGCCTGTTTGGCATTAAAGCACAGCAAGCCTATTTTCCGGCCTGCGCAATAAAGGGGGCCGCCAATCATCTGTTTAAGCCCACTGGCCACGATGATGTCGTTAGCGATCCGCTCTTTTGAGCCTTCGGCAAACAGCAGGCCTTGAGTCGGCCGGGAATAAATAGCTGCGGTTTCGGCGTACCCCCACAAATCAGGATGGTGCCCTTTGTAGGCGTATGGCCCCAACAGATTGGCCTTCTCTAACTCGATTTGTGTTTCGTCCGGCAGTACCTCCGTATCGAGTAGTCCCCAATAGTTTTCTCCAGCCTGATCGAAGACATACAACCCGGCATTGTCATAAGGAAACACGGGCTTGATGTGCTCGTATATGATTCGAAGCAGTTGTTTGGTGTTCTGCACCTGTGCAATCGCCTGACTAATCTCCAATAAGTGACTCTTTTCCCGTTCCCGCTCCACAATTTCCTCATTGGCCATGATATTGGCCATCGCGATGGCCATCATTTCCGCGATTTGAGAAAATAAATGGAGCGAGGTGGCGGCTGGCTTATTTTGCTCTTTAAAATCAAGCATAAACAAGCCCAAACTTTTGCCCCCCACGTTTAATGGCGAACTGAGATAATACACCAGTCCCGCTTCGATATCTGATTTTATTAGCCCAGCATGGACGGTTAAGGGTATAATGTCTTCCAGCCTGCCCACGGCCGGGGACTCCTTCATGGCATATTCTACGAAAGAGCCAGGAAAGGGCAGTCTTGGATCATTCTTTTTGTAAATCTGCTTGTAGATAACGCCCTTCCTGTCAGGGGCTTCGGGTGAGTTCAGTATTTCCGCTGAGTACAGATTATAGTAATCCGTAAAGTATTCTTTCTCTTTATCCACTACGCAGAAACAGGCATCATCATGGTGAAAGAGGGGCCACAGCAACTCGTTGATACTTTTTAAGAGGTCTGCCTTGTGATTGATCTTAGCAATGGAATTACTGATGTTTAGTAATAGCGTCTTTTCCCGCTCCCGCTCCAGAATCTCCTCTTTAGCCAGGATATTGGCCACGGCCACTGCCACTTGGTCGGCTATCGAATTAATCAGATGATGTTGAGACTCCCGAATCTGGTCTTTATGGGTAAAGTGAAAATGAACAAACCCAATGTTTTGCCCGGCCCAATTCAGTTTAATGTGCCACGTATTTGTTAGTCCTGTTTCGGCCATCAAGAGCAGCACCGGAATCCGGCCATACAAGTTTATTAACTCCTCAAGCGGAAAGATATAGTGTTTAGGTTTTGTAAGCGGGTACTCAATGGGTGAGCCTACGATGGGAACATCGGTATCGACCACCTGGGCATAATGAGGATTGTTGATTCGTTCCGCAGGAGAAACCGTGAGGATATGATTACAGGTAGTGCCGTTATTGGTATAAATCCCAACCACTGCATCGTTGAATCCAACCAACGGTTTAACTTTCGACATCATTACCCGCCAGAGGTCATTTCGGTCCCGGATCGTGGCCATATCTTCACTCAGAGAGAGCAAAACCGACTTCTCCTGCTCGCGTTCCAGAATCTCCTCATTCGCCAGAATATTGGAGACCGCCACCGCTACCTGATCGGCCACAGCCTGAAAAATATGCTGGTTTGTTCTTGAAAAATGGCCGACCTGCTTCGTGTTTATATTAAATAAACCCAGCAATTTCCCTCCTGTCCGAAGTGTAGTAACTAACGCTTCTTTTTGCGAGTCGGCCATTTCAATTAACAGGAAGTCCCGGCTATAGGGCCACTGCTCGGCTAATTCAGCGGTGAGGTTATATACCAAAGGATGCCCCGCCGTTATCACGTCATGAACTGCCTGTTCAATCAAGGAACCGGCATAAGGGAATCGGTGCTTAACCAATTGCTTAGCCGCAATATCAAGCGGCAGTGTATCGGTGAATTGTGTCGCCCAGTCATTGAAATGCTGCCCATCTTTTTCCAGAATACTTAAACCAACATCGTCGAAGCCGAATAACGGGCGTACCTGCTCAAAGATCAGCTTAAGTAGTCTGTGTTTGTCATTAATAGTGGCAATGGCAGTGCTGATACTGAGCAAAACCGACTTCTCTTGCTCGCGTTGCAGAATCTCCTCGTTAGCCAGAATGTTGGCCACCGCTACGGCCACCTGATCGGCCAGTGCTTGGAAAATCTCAAACTGTTGAGGCTTAAATTGGCTTTTCTGTAAACTATTAAGCCAGAACGTACCTAACACATTACCGCCTGACTTTAAGGACGTAACAATGGCCTCTTTGTAGCCTAACTCTCTACCAACGCTAAAAAATGGATAATCAAATTCTTCGTATCGCAACTGGTAATCTTCGATAATCGGACCTCTTGCTGCATCAATTAGGTCCATAACGTAGGCAACGTAGGATTCCGAATGGGGAATCCGATGGTAACCAGCCGCGCGTAGCTGCCGGTTACCATCGGATTCATCCCAACCTGACAGATTGACGGCTAAGTCGAAATGAAACTGACCGTCGGCTTCCACAATCAAGATGCCTGTGTCGTAAAACGGAATCAACTGCTGGGCCTTCTGCCGGATAACAGTCAATAGCTCTACCGCGTTACGAGCCGAAGCGATGGCTTCACTAATGGAGAGTAAAACTGACTTCTCCCGCTCCCGCTCCAGAATCTCCTCGTTGGCCAGAATGTTGGCTACTGCGACAGCCACCTGATCGGCTACTGCCTGAAATAATGGAAACTGTTTCTCATTAAAGAGGCCCTTTTCCAGTGAATTGAGCCAAAATGTGCCAATAACTTTCCCCCCCGATTTAAGTTCAGCAATGATTCCCTCTTTGTAGCCCAGTTTTTTTAGAACGGGAAAGAACACGTAGTCAAATTGCTGATAGCTTTTTTCATAATCGTCAATAATTGGCCCGTGCGCTTCGTCAATTAACTCCATCACGTGGGCGATGTAGGAACCCGGATGGTGGATACGGTGCAGACCAGCTTCATATAATTGTCTATTGGCTTCGGTTGGGTCCCATCCCTGAATCGTTACAGCCAAATCATAGTGGTATTGACCGCCTTCTTCTACGATAATAATTCCCGTATCGTAGAAGGGAATCAGTTGCTGAACCTTTTCCCGAATGACTGCCAGTAACTCTTCGGCATTCCGCGTTGACGAAATGGCCCCACTGATAGAAAGCAGTAGCGTCTTCTCCCGTTCGCGCTCCAGAATTTCTTCGTTGGCCAGAATATTGGCCACTATGGGTGTTAGTTGATTGGAAATGGCCCTAAAAAGTGGTAACTGACTTTCAGAATAATAATCCGCTTGCTTAGACAAAAAACAAAGCAAGCCGATGGTCTCTCCTCCTTGTAGCAACGGCCCGGCAATAAGATGCTTGAAGCCCATCTGGCGCATTTGCTCTTCTTGCGGATGGCCAGGGTACTGAGCCGTAATGTCATCAAATGAATAAAGAGCCGCTGTGGGTGCGGCCATCATAGCGGCTATCGGCGTGTTGGCATGGGGGATGTACCCCGTTATCCCGGCGCGAGTAAAGTTCTCACTTGGATCAGTAGCTTCGTAATCGATTACCCAGTCGCGGTGGTACTGGCCTGTGGTGTCCAACGTAAACAAACCCGCATCGTCGAAAGGAAACAGGAGTTGAACCCGCTCATAGACCAGCCGGAGAAACTGCCGAGGTGTCCGGGCCATCGTGATGGCTTCGCTGATGGCTAATAGTTTGGTTTTCTCCTGCTTGCGTTCCAGAATTTCCTCGTTGGCCAGAATGTTATGGACAGCCGCAGCAATCAGATCGGCGATGGGTTTAAACAACCTCACATGCTGTTCTGTATAAGTGCCTTCCTGCTCGGCATCAAAAAACAGTACTCCTAACTTCCGCCCTCCGTTCACCAGTGGAGTATACAGCATCTCCCGCAGGCCCACTTCCCACATCACCGGCCCGAAGGGATGCTCGGGGTAGTGTTCCTTGAAGTGGGCTACAGTCATGATGCCCGTATGGGTCAACGTGTACTCTCCAAACCGATCCATCGGTAGCCACTGATCGTAGCCCAACTGTTGAAGCATGGCTGAGGCTTGAGTTTGCTGATAATCATCCACGCTGGTCCAGTCCTGCCAATACTGCCCGGTTGAATCCAATACCAGTATACCGGTATCGTCTACCGGGATGATAGGTTTGATCTGCTCAAAGATGGTGGCCAAGAGTTCTTTCCGGTCACGGATGGTAGCAATGGCCCGGCTGACGGCCAGCAACAGAGACGTTTCGTCGGGTGCCAAAAGCGTTGGCTGTTCGAGTGCCTGAGTTATCTTTAGTAAAACGTCCCTCTCCCGCTCGCGCTGGAGAATCTCCTCATTGGCTACAATATTAGCCACGGCTAAAGCCAACTGGTCGGTAATGGCGTTGAAAAACGGAGTATCGGCTTCGGTGTAGGCATTCTCCTGGGAAGAGTTGAACGCGATAAAGCCGATCTTCTGGTCGTTACAGACCAGGGGTCCCCCAATCATTTGCCGTAACCCCTGGTCTAATGCAATGGAGTAGATGGCCCGTTCCGGCGAATCAGTGGAATACAGATTAGACTGGTCAGCCAATGAGCAAATCACCGGGGATTGGGCGTAGAACCATGAGGCTGGCGGGTGTCCGTGGTAATCAAAAGGCCCGGATAGATTGGCTTGCGTTAACTGGTTTTGTACTAAATCAGGTAACACGTCCTTATCGAGGATCTCCGTAAAAAAACGCCCCGTTTTATCGAGTACAAACAGCCCCGCATTATCGTAGGGAAAAACGGTTTTGATTGTTTGGTAGATCACGTTAAGCAATTGCTTACGATCGCGAACCGTAGTGATTGCCTTACTGACTTCCAGTAGTGTTTGTAATTGCTGCGTGTCCATGTCAATCCTGCCTACAAGGTTGAATCCAATTTGGTTTAGGCTTCTCTAAGCGAAAACAGGCATATTCTTCTGTGATCCCTCCATTATATTGGATTACATATAAGACTTTTGCACAATATATTGGAGTAATTAGGTATCCACACACTGCGTAGTATTTGGAGTATCACCGTCATTTATGCTTTAAAAAGTTCATCAGGCAAATTGACCGCATCGTTTGTACATCTTCTGACAGCATGAATAGAACAATACGACGGTAAACAGAAAACGGCACTCACTTGCCCAGCTGGTCGCCGGTGCCGTCGTTAATAGCGTTTCGCTGACGGCACGCGACCTGATACAGTTTGTCTACCTCCGCTTGGTTCAGGAAGTTTTGGATAATCAGGTAACTGTCCCGGTTATACTGCCGGACTTGTTCGGTGGTTAACAGCTGATTGATCGTGACGATTTCTGTTAGAATTTTACTTTGTGTTTGCATTCATTAGGGCATCCGTAACGTCAAAGAGTTCCCCGTCATAGTACTCGTTCAACGTTACCGTAAATCCGGTAGTTTGCAGTGCTTCTCCGGTGAGCGTCGCCATCAATTTTCCATTCATAGCTTTTATTTGATATGTTCGTTTTGGCTCAAGGTAGTTGACCGTTATCTGGCGCGTTTTTTCGACCGCCCCCTGTCGGAAAACGCCGATGAGACCGCCTTGCTTCGTTTCGGTATTGATCCGCTGAAAGCCGTCCCACCCGCCTTCCATCGGCTCGCCAAATCCGGCCAGATCCTGACGGTAGCTCATGATTTGATGCTTATTTTCCATCAGTTGCAGCCAATCGGCGTAGGCCCGGTATTTCTTCAGGTCGGGTGCCGATAACTTCCGGGGATCGCCCAGCATGATGGGCAAGGCCCCGGCCAGCGATTTGATGTGTAGCTCCCAGCCGGCGTCCTGCATTTCGGGATTACCAATCACCAGGGCAGTGGCGGGCATGGCTGGCGAACGCCACCAGGCCATGTTCCTGACGCGTAGATCTACTTTGGCATCAGGGCCGTTGAAGTTGGACAGCCAGTTACCTTCAGCGTGTTTCAGCATAGCGTAATCAATCAACTGCAAGCCGCCCATCGTCTCGAACGTGCAGTCAATGAACAGGTTAGGTGTTCTGGCGTGGAGTTCATCAAAAAGTGCCCACATTGGTTCGTAATTGGTGAACAGCGATTCGTGATGATCCCGGTGGCCCGCGTGCCCCAGTGCATAGCAACCCGACTCAGCCGGAGGGAAGCGGTACGGACTGGTCACGACCGAGAAATCGAGTTTCAGATATTCCAGTCCGTAGTCGCTTATCAAACGGTTGAGCACCTTGTTGATATGGCCATACCAACCGGTACCGAAACAGGCCGTGTACTTATCGGCCTCATCAATAACCAGCGAAGTGGGCTTACCCCTTGCGTCTTCGACAAACCAGTCCGGGTGATCGTGGTAGACCTTACTGTCGGGGGCCGCCGTGCCGATGCTAACCCACAGACCGGGCTTCATGCCCAGTGATTTAATATGGTCAAATACGGGCTTTAGACCATTGGGAAACTTGGTTTTGTCAATGCCCCAGTCGCCGTATTTATCTTGCCAGCCGTCGTCGATCACAAACTCTTTCATACCCGCTTTTGCTGCCGCCGTGGCCAGTTCACGAATAAGTTTTTCGTTAATATTCTTCTTGAACGGGTTCCAGGTATTGTAGACAAAGGTGGGTTTTTCGGTCAGCACCGACAGGCGGATGCCCATGTGTTTCCGCACAAAATCAGGTACGACCGTATTCAGTACTTCATCGGGGTCTTTGTGGTTGTTGTAAACAATGGTGAAGACCTGTGGTGTCGTAAACGACTCCCCCTGGTTCAGGTATTTCCGAAACGGGAAGCGGGCATCTTTGTGGGTTAGGCCACTCAAAATGGCAGGCTCATCCCAAAATATGGCGGTGTGCTTGACTACCCCGGCGGCCTCGTTTCCAATCACAATCCCCTGTTGCCAGTCGCTGTTGTGGACGGTCAGCAACGCATCCTGCATGTTCCCGTCATACGGACCGATGGATCGCCTTCGACCGTAATCATGACAAATCCAGCTAAATGTAGTGGCGTAATAATCAGTTGCAGTAAACTTCTCTACATCAACCGATTCCAGCTGGACCTGCTCTTTAGCCAGATTCTTGATTACCAAGTTTTTGCGGATAACGGGCAGGTCTGGATACAGCAGAAACCGGATAGTCACTTCAGCAACTCCGTCTCTGCTTCGTAGAATGACGGCCGCGCCGTCGCCTTCTTTCGTATCCGTAATTTTCTGAACTGAAATTAGCCGCCAGTCGCCCGAGCCAGTGTACGATTTACCGTTAAGCTCAAACTGAAAGTCAGCATTCGTTTTACTGAAGTACTTGTGTTCCCCGTCAACCGGCTTGTAGAGCGTGGTTAGAAAGCTAGCTTCCGAAGCAGGCAGTTTAAGAGTACGCTGAACGACTCCGTTGTTCAGCGTAAGCTCCGAGCTGGTCCATTTAGCGAAGGGTGCCTCCAGACGCGTCGATGCCTGATTAGCTGCCACAATTCCTGATAGAGAGAGACTTTCCAGTAGGATTACAAGTATGAGTTTTTTCATCATGGTGGGCTGGCTACCGACGCTATTCAGGCTATCAGGATCGTCTTTCTTTTTGTACTTTACATTTACGAAGTTCAGTTATCCCAAGAATCTATAAATGAAGTATGTTAGCCTAAACATGGATTATCCTGCTCTACAGGAAATTACCTGATACCTGAACTGACCCCCTTTTTCAGGACGAGACAAGGCTTATACTGAGCGAGTTAATAAACCGCTTAGGCAACGGCAGCCTCAACTGACCCGTGAAACATTGTCGTTTGCCAAACGTGATGACAGCCAATTTGCCCGCACTCTCAACTTCATCAATCAATACAACAGAACTGAATCAGCGTGATATTTACCACTACCCGATGAACTATTCTAAGCAGTTTTTGATTAATCACTCAAAAACGAACAAACCTCAATGGCCCGTCTGCTGAAATTCGACACCGAACCGCTCTTGGATAAAGCCATGCACCTCTTCTGGCGGCAGGGCTACGAGACTACGTCGGTGCAGGATTTAGGTAAAGAACTGGACCTCCATCCCGGCAGTGTGTACAACACCTTCGGCGATAAACACACGCTATTTCTGGCCGCGCTGGATCGCTACGCTGTCACCGCAGGGTGCTTTATACCGAATCTATTGCGTCAGCCTGGTTCCTATCGTGGAGCCATTGAGAACGTCTTTCAGACATCTGTTACGTTACTGGGAACCGAGGAAGGTCGGCGGGGCTGTTTGATGACCAACACGGCGATGGAACGTGCCGACCATGATGTTGACGTGAGCCGAAAAGTGGCCGCTTATCAGCATAATTTGGAAGAAGCCTTGACAGAAACATTGAATGGCGCACAAGCTCACGGCGAGATAAAATCACGTTCTCCGAAAGAGATACAGACGTTGGCCCGTTTTCTAAACGGCTGTATGCGGGGGATGCAGGTTGTGGCTCATTCAAGTCCAGACGCACGGCTTCGCTTGCAAGCCATCGCACAGATAGCGGTTCAAACAATAGACTGACCTGGTATTTTTTTTATCAGTTTTTGAGCAAACGATCAAAAATTCACTTAATCGATTCGGCAAATGCAACTTTCAAACAACACCATTTTGATTACCGGCGGAGGGTCGGGAATTGGCTACGAAACCGCCAAACTGTTTGCTGAACGGGGCAATCAGGTTATCATTTGCGGTCGGAACGCCATCACGATCAACGAGGCCGCCAACACCCTGAAAAATGTGATCGCCATCCCCTGTGATATTAACAAGGAGGAGGATGTAAACCGCTTGGTGGAGCGACTCAACACTGAACACCCGGACTTGAATATATTATTCAATAATGCAGGCTTAGCCCACCTTTATTTTTTGGGCGAAGGGGTTGATGCCCACCAAAAGGCAACCGAGGAAATGAGCACTAATTTTCTGTCGGCGGTTCGGTTGACGGAACAATTACTGCCCTTACTGCAATCGCAGCCGCAAGCCGCTGTGATTAATAACACATCCGTAGTGGCCTTTGCACCGGGCGGTATTGCCCCAACGTATAGTGCGTCTAAAGCCGCTTTACACTCGTATTCTCAGACGTTGCGACTGGCCTTGAGCCAGGGGACCAGCATCAAGGTATTTGAGGTCATGCCCCCATTGGTCGATACGAATTTTTCAAAAGACGTACCCGGTGACGACCGAATGTTGCCATCGGAGGTGGCCGGGGACATCATGAAAGGACTCTCCAACGACGTGTACGAGATGCACGTCGGTTTTACGGAAACGCTCTACAACCTGTATCTGCAATCACCCCAAAAAGCGTTCCTCGCCATCAACGGGACCAATGCTTAAACCCCTTCAACACTTTTTCTCATGACTCACTCCCCCACTCGCCCCCTTGAAATTCTGCGCATCGACAGCAGCCCGCGGTATGCCGATTCCGTGTCCCGGCACCTGACCGACCACTTGGTGGCGCGCCTGCTGCGGGAATATCCCGAGGCTAACGTCACGACCCGCGATTTAGCGGTAGGCCTGCCGCTCCCAACGGAGGCAGTCATTGATGGGATTTTGTACTCCATGCAAAACCCAACCCCGGCCATGCAAGCCGCTATTCAGCTTTCCAACGAAATGGTGGCCGAACTGCTCACCGCCGACGTGATGGTGCTCGGCCTGCCGCTCTACAACTGGGCCGTTCCCTCCACGTTCAAGGCGTACGTCGACCATATCAGCCGTCCTGGCGTGACCTTTGACTACGTCGACGGCGTTTCGCACGGCTTACTCCGCGCCCACAGCGTGTACATCGTCTTTACCAGCGGGGGCAGAGCCATGGGCAGCGACAAGGATTTCGCCACGCCGTATGCTCGGTTTCTGTGGCAAACGCTGGGTATTCAACACGTAGAGTTCATTGATGCTGCCGGGCTCCTGTTCAACGCTGAAGAAAAGACTCGCAAAGCCGAGGAGCAGATCGATCAGCTCGTGTTACCCGTATTTGCTTGATTTCTCCGGCTACTCTCCTGCCTGTCTTACTGATTTCCATGAAAGTAATCAACATTGCTTACTGAGTCAGCAGGGGGCTGCTGGTTCTGATGATGGCCGGTTCGACGTAGGCCTATTTCACATCGCCCGACATGGTGACGGCCTTCCAGCACCTAGCCAGGTTTTCCGAGCTACTTCCGCCAGCAGCTCGGCGTGTCCAAAATCCTGGAATATTGATTTATAATACGAAAAAACAGGTAACCACTTAGTCCATTACAACGGACATAAGTGGTTACCATTTCGTTTGTCACTTGGACTTTAGTAACCTCGATGAAGTGATTTATCGCTTCACCAACGGCGACGGTTTGGGCCGGACTGACGCTTTCGCTATCCGTCAGGCGTGCGAAGGCGTACAGATTTTAAAGCCAACGCCAAAAAGTACGGATCGACAATGGGTGGACGTGACAGATAAAGTCGACTGGTTGCTCAGAACGACGGTCCAATACAGACTATTACTGCTGCCGGGGGCGGGTGAACGGCCCCCACGGAGCCGCCCGGCTGCTGGGTCTACCGCCCTTGACCCTCGAATCGAAACTGAAGAAATCAGGCATTTCTAAAAAATACCAGACGGCTGAATGACCTGGATCATGCAGTTACAACTGTCAGGAAACCAAATCTTTTCACGGTAGCTGAACCAAAGGTGTATGTTTTTGATTAACCACTCAACAACGCATAAACACCAATGGCCCGCCCGCTAAAATTTGATACCGAACCGCTTTTAGACAAAGCCATGCACTTGTTCTGGCGGCAGGGCTACGAGGCTACGTCGGTGCAGGAGTTGGGCCGCGAACTGGACCTGCACCCCGGTAGCATCTACAACACCTTCGGCGACAAGCACAGCCTGTTTCTGGCGGCTTTGGATCGCTACGCCCTAACGGGAGGGCAATACCTGACTAGCCTGCTGCAAAAGCCCGGTTCGCCCCGGCAGGCCATCGAAGACACCTTGTTTCTTGTGGCCCGCGTGCTGGCAACCGGCGAAGGGCGGCAGGGTTGCCTGATGACCAACTCCGCCGTTGAACTCGGCGAAACTGACTCCGATGTTGCCCGCAAAGTGACAGACTTCCAGACCCGCTTTGAAACCGACATTGCCAGTGTGTTGCAGCGGGCGCAGAACATGGGTGAAATGCGCCCCCGCTCCGTTGCCGACACGCTGGCCGTGGCCCGCTTCCTGAATGGCTGTATGCGGGGTATGCAGGTGTTGGCCAAAGCTGATCCCAACCCGCATCGGCTGAATGACATTGCCAGAATCGCCGTGCAGGCACTCGACTAATTTTTTGCCCTGTTTTTGAGTAATCGTTCAATAATTATATCCCCTATTTTTATGAATCCATTAGCAGGTAAAGTGGCGGTTGTGACCGGCGCGTCAAAGGGAATTGGCAAAGCCATTGCATTGGAATTAGCTCATCAGGGAGTAGCCGTTGTGGTCAACTACCACAACGATGAAACATCCGCTCAGGCTGTAGTCCGCGAGATTTCTGACAAAGGCGGTCAGGCTGTATCCTTTCGTGCGGACGTGGGCAGCGTACTCGAAGCACAGGCACTCATTGAGCAAGCTACACGTCATTTTGGCCGCATTGATGTACTAGTCAACAATGCAGGAGTCTATGAACTTCTTCCAATAGAAACAATTACCGAAGCGCATCTTGAAAAACACTTCGAAACCAACGTAAAGGGCTTACTTTTTGCTACACAGGCTGCCGTTCGCGCTTTTGATGCTACGGGCGGTTCCATCATTAACGTTTCGACGGCAGGAACCCTCAATCCGCCCCCCGGCAGTGTCGCCTACGTTGCCAGTAAAGGAGCTGTGGATGCCATCACGAGGGTGCTGAGCCAGGAACTTGGTGCCAAAAGGATTCGCGTCAATACCATTGCACCGGGAGCTACCCAAACGGAAGGCTTAGCCGCTATGGACCTGCCAGCCGCTATGAATGAGCTGTTTGTGAATCGCACACCCATGGGTCGAGTGGGCCAGCCGGAAGACATTGCCAGGGCCGTCGCCTTTTTAGCTTCGGATGCTTCGGCCTGGGTGACCGGTCAATACATCGCTGTTGATGGTGGCTTCCGCTTTTAAAGCTGCGGGGTTCAATCCTCGCTTAGTTCGTCTGTAGTTTTTAAGTAATCGTTCAATAATAAACCACGTTCCCCATGAAACAAATACAATTTCACCAGTATGGTGAGCCGGAGGTACTCTATCTGGAAGATGTCCCCGTTCCTCAGCCAGGGCCGGGTGAGGTATTGATTCGGGTGGAAGCGGCAGGCCTCAATTTTGCCGATACGATGCAACGACGCAACGCCTATCCACAACCTACGCCGTTACCTGGCCTACCGGGCGGAGAAATTGCCGGTATTATTAAGCAGGTGGGTACCGGCGTTACTTCCGTTGCACCGGAAACAAAGTCGTAGCCGTATTGCCAAACGGAGGTGGATACGCGGAATATGCGGTAGCCCCGGCCGTGATGGTCTTTCCACTACCGCCAGGCGTATCGGGTCAGCAAGCGTTGACGTTGCAGGTGCAGGGGCTGACAGCCTACCTCTTGCTGAAAGAAGCTGCCCGCCTGCAACCGGGTGAGACCATTTTAATTCATGCAGCCGCTGGCGGTGTCGGTACTCTCTTGGTGCAACTGGCTAAACTGCAGGGAGCCGGAACCGTAATTGCGACAGCCAGCACCGACGAGAAACTGGCCCTGGCTCATTCATTAGGAGCCGATGCAACGATCAATTATTCTCACGCTGACTGGCCTCAGCAGGTGAAGCTGGCAAGTGGTAACACGGGTGTCGCTATTATTCTCGATGCAGTTGGGGGCGACGTTTTTCAGCGCAGTTTAGAGTGTCTGGCTCCATTTGGTCGTCTGATTAACTACGGCAATTCCAGCGGAAACCCCAGTTCGGTCAATGTCTGGCAGCTTACGGTTCCCAATCAATCGGTCAGTGGTTTCTACTTGGGCGGTTATTTTAGACAACCCAGGCTCATCGAAGAGGCCTATGGATTTTTATTCAGCCACGCGGCTGGCGGTCAACTCAACGTACACATCGGGCAAACATTACCCCTATGCGAAGCCGCCCAAGCGCACCGCCTATTGGAGTCTCGCCAGACAACCGGCAAAGTTGTATTGATTCCTTGAAACAAGTTTAATCTCACAATGACCATGAAAATTGTTCTAACCGGCGCGGCCGGCAACATCAGTAAACCTTTAGCGCAGCAACTGCTGGCTGAGGGCCACTCGGTAACGGTCATTGGCCGCAACGCCGAAAACCTCAGGCCGCTTGTGGAGAAGGGTGCAACAGCCGCCATCGGCAGCATCGAAGATGAAGCCTTCCTGACGGAAGCGTTCCGGGGAGCCGATGCGGTCTATACGATGATTCCGGTTCCGTATCATGCCTCGGATTGGATAGCGTATGGCAAAGAGGTCGGGGCCAACTATGCCTCGGCACTGCGGGCCAACGAGGTAAAAAGAGTGGTGAACCTCAGTACCTACGGTGCCCACCGGCTGGATGGCATTGGCCCCACCAGCTCCATCGGACAGGTTGAAGTAGCGCTGAATACGCTGACTGATACAACCGTCATTCACCTGCGGCCCGGCTTCTTCTACGGTAATCTGGTGCGGCAAATCCCGACCATCACCGGCGCGGACATTATGGGCGGCAATTACGGTTCCTCCGAACGAACCCTGCTGCTGGTCCACACGGACGACATCGCCGAAGTAGCCGCTGAAGCCCTTAACAATGACCAATTTGACAGTAGCGACCCGTATTACGTGGTGAGCGATGTGCGGTCGTATGCCGAGGTGGCTTCGGCCATTGGCAAGGCTATCGGCAAGGAAGATTTACCCTGGATTCCGTTTTCGGACGACGAGTTTCGCGCTGGGGCCAGACAGGGCGGTCTGCCGGAGACCTTAATCGACATCTTCACGGAAGTCGGGCAGGGATTGGCGAACGGTACGCTGGCGGAACACTACGAGTCATTGGCCGTGAAACCACCGCTCGGCAAAACC
Organism: Spirosoma arcticum; assembly: GCF_054779955.1. NCBI lineage: Bacteria > Pseudomonadati > Bacteroidota > Cytophagia > Cytophagales > Cytophagaceae > Spirosoma > Spirosoma arcticum. The sequence goes on along the minus strand of NZ_BAAGXG010000017.1, from coordinate 30,858 downwards.
AAGCTGGAAGACTACACCAAGGAGTTTGCGGGGGTCTATGAACAAAGCAAAGTAGCCGCCTAACACCATGAACAACATCGAAACCATCGAACGGATGTACGCGCTGTTTTCGGCTGGCAATCTCGATACGGTTCGCCCCATTTTTGACGAAGCAGTACGTTAGAACCAGATGAAAGGCTTCCCTGGTGGCGGTCAGCACGTGGGAATAGACGCCATTTTTGAGCAGGCATTTAGCTATCTCAGGGCAAACTGGACCGGCTGGAAGGCCATCACTACCCGCCTGATTGACACTGGCGATGGCGTTTTCGTGATTGGTTACTACGAAGGCACCTACACGGCCACTGGCAATTTTATGAAGGCCGACTTTGCGTCTGAATACAAAGTAGCGAACGGCAAAATCACTGAGTTCACCCGCACCGGCGGCCCGGCAGTACACCGACACTTTTTCGATCGCTCAGGCGATGGGGTTGACAACCGATTTTAATTCTGAAAAACAATGAACATTTCTATTTTAGGTACCGGCAACTGGGGCACAGCTCTCGGCAAGGTCTTTAATGCCGCCGGTCATTCCGTATTTTACGGCTCGCGCACACACGACCAAAAACAGGAATGGGCCGCCGGCATTGGTCCCTCGGTGCAGGTAGGTACTTACCAGCAGGCCGCCCAATTTGGTGATGTAGTTTTGGTCGCAACGCCCTGGCCCGACAATGGCACGGTCGATGCGCTACAGGCCATCGGCCCGCTGCCGGGCAAGATTCTGGTGGACGTAACCAACGCGTTACAGGCCGACTATTCACCTCTGCACTTCGAGCAGGCCAATTCGGGTGCCGAGGAAGTAGCCCGGTTGCGCCCAGAAGCGCGGGTCGTGAAAGCCTTTAACTCCGTGTCCGGCTACACGCTTGGCAATCAACAGCTTCGGTTTGGCGATGCAACCGTCACGGGTTTTTACTGTGGCGACGACGAAGCCGCTAAACTGGTTGTGGGCAGACTGGTGCAGGAAGTTGGGTTAGCCGCATTAGACGCTGGCCCGCTCCGAAATGCCCGCCATTTAGAGAGTTTAGGGCAATTGCTTATCGCACTCGCCTTCGGTCAGGGGTTAGGCGTGGATTCGGGATTCGCCTTTCTGCATCGTAAAGCAGTCTAACTGGCCAATTAGAGAGCGAGTGGTTCAGTCATTCCCTATTTTTTAGCAGTTTTTGAGCAATTAGTCAAATACAATTTAAAACTAATTCATTATGAACCGCTTACAGGGTAAAATCGCCGTTATCACGGGTGGAAATAGTGGCATCGGTTTAGCCACAGCTAAAATCTTTGCCGAAGAAGGAGCCACCGTCGTCATCACGGGCCGCGACAAAACCACACTCGATGCAGCGGCTGCTGAAATTGGCACCGGCACCTTGGCTGTGAAGAGCGACGTGAGCAGTATGACCGACCTTGACCAGTTGTTTGCGTTGGTAAAGACGCAGTTCGGTGGATTAGATATTTTGTTTGCCAATGCTGGTATCCTGGCATTCGGTTCATTACAGGAAAGTACCGAATCGCTCTTTGACGATTTATTTAACGTTAATGTGAAGGGGGTGTTTTTTGCCATTCAAAAAGCCGAACCACTGTTGCGCGACGGTGGGGCCATCATCATTAATGCGTCCACTGTTGCCCATGTTGGTACGCCAAACATCGCGCTTTACGCAGGTACAAAAGCGGCCGTGCGCCAGTTTGCCCGTAACCTGAGCATGGAGTTGGCGGGCCGACGCATCCGCGTGAACGTGGTGAGTCCGGGCGTTACGCGCACGGCTGGTTTTGCCCATGCGGGCTTCAGCGACGAGCAGGTAGAAGGTTTGTACAACCACTTTCAGGGCGAAGTACCATTACGCCGGGCGGCCGATGCCGCCGAGATCGCCAAAGCGGTGCTGTTTCTGGCTTCGGATGATAGCAGCTACGTGATCGGGGAAGAGATTTTGGTGGATGGCGGTTATAGCACCATCGGTACGCCGGGGGTGCAACGATAATTGATTGGTAATGTCTCGTTTTTTAACAACGGCGGAAATTGGGAATGAACCCCCAACTCCGTCGTTTTGATTCACTGATAAATTCTAAAATCCCAAATTCACATCTAACCATGGATGTGCGACTCACCATTCTCGCGTAAGCGGGTGAAAAAACTCAGGGCGAACAATCTGACCTCCTGTTGTTGGCCAAATACTGGTTTGCTTCCGATGGGCTGATCCGGGCCAACTCACTGTAAAATGGTCTAATTTAGTTTTGCCCTGGTTGAAGACGAACAACCCACAGTCGTAAAAACCGAAACAGGGTTTGATCTGCTCCAAAATGACCCGCACCAGGTCAGCCTACTGTCGAATCGTGGCCATGATAGTACTCATGGAAAGCAGGATTTGCAACTCCTCAAGTCTCAAAATAGGAAAGTTAGGTGCTCAATAATAACTGTAAAATCAGGGATATATGATCGCCCTTAATAACCTCTAAAATTTTGGATAAATCCGTTCCAGCGTACTCCATTTTTTGGAGGGTGATACTTAGAAAAAAGAGAGAGCGAAATACAGTGTACTGTTATTCAGCAGTTTATATGATTCCTAAAGTACAGTCAAGTACATACACTTGCTGATGGCATAGATGTTGGAAAGCAGATATCGTAAACTGACAGCGTAGTACTGCACACACTATCGATCAGGCTGATTCAAGGTCAGTAGGCTATCGAATAGCTGTCATCCTCAATCGCCAGATAACAGTCTGGTTTAGTGGGCAACGAATCGCTTTGGGCTGCACGCGCTTTTTGTATTTCATGACTTTATCGAAATTCACTCATTATGATCGTCTTCCTTAAATCGTTCGTTTTCGTCTTCTTTTCTCGCTTTCACTCATAGCAGCAACGCCCAAAACGTATGCACTCGCGTATAGAGCCTGGCAAGGAAAGTTTGTCTGGGCCGAGGTTAAATCAAAACTTGAAGCCGCCGGTAATTTTTTCCGCTCCCGTTGGCGCATCGCCGTACCGGCTCTGTCGCTAACCGTTACCCTTGTCTCATTTACAACCCAATCACCCGAAAAAATGAAGTCAACTTTCGTGCTCGTTCACGGCGCATTCGCCAGTCAGAATTCTTGGCAATTTATCAAACCAATACTCGAAAAAGAAGGCCACACGGTCGTTATGCTTGACCTGCCCGGCCACGGCGACGACACCACCCCGCCGGGACAAGCTACGTTCGATAGCTACGTGGAAGCCGTTGGTAAAGTGGTGCAGGCGCAGCCAGGCAAGGTCGTATTGCTGGGCCACAGCATGGGCGGCATGGTAATTTCGGCGGTGGCCGAGCAAATCCCCGACAAACTCGATAAGCTGGTGTATCTGTGCGCGTATCTGCCCAAGGACGGCGAGGACCTCCAGACGCTCGGTAACACCGATGGCGGAAGCCTGATTGGCCGCAACCTCAAACTGGCCACTGATTATTCGAGTGCATCGTTGCCCGACGATGTGGCTACGCAGGTGTTCGCCAGTGACTGTTCGGACGATATCAAGAAGTTAGTTGTTAGTAAAAACCGGCCTGAGCCACTGGCTCCGTTTCAGGCGAAGGTTAGTCTGAGTGCGGAAAAGTTTGGCCGGGTGCCCAAGTACTACATCGAAACGCTGAACGACCAGGGCGTGGGCACATCCCTGCAAAAGAAGATGATTGCCGATAATGGCACCATCAAAAAGGTTTATACCATCGCCACCGGCCACACGCCCTATTGGGCCAAACCCGACGAACTGGCCGCCATCCTGAACAAGCTGTAAGACAATGTGTGGTTTCCGCATCGACACGAACAGATGAGCCGGTTGCCAACCAGTTACGCAGGCGTAGTTTCTTTGTAGAGTCTGGACCGACGTATAGGGGTAAGGGCGAACTGTAACTGGCATGGCTGAACCGGTTTTTCCGCTGGATCAGCCATGCCAGGCGGTAATCTCTAACCCATCCAAAAGCGAATAATCAATTAACAACCAATTACCGATTTTCTCACCTACAGATCAACAGCAGACATGAGTACCAAAGCCATCAACCCTGTCAACAGCCAAAAACCCAAGCGCATTGCCATTGTGTTGGGCAATCCCTCAATCGCTACCACCATCCACGCGCCGGTTGGGTTCTGGTGGTCGGAACTAACGCACCCCTATTACGCCTTTACCGATGTAGGCTATGAGATCGAACTTTTCTCCCCTAAAGGCGGCAAACTCGAAGGCGACCAATACAGCGATCCGCGCGATCCCAGCGGCTACTCAGAACACGACCTGATCTCGATGGGCTTCATCAATACACCAAAGCTGGTAGCCCGGCTCGACAACACCCGAAAGGTATCGGAGATTAGCCTGAATGACTTCGATGCTATCATGGTTGCCGGCGGCCAGTCGCCGATGTTTACGTTTCAGGACGAACCGGAACTGCACCAGAAATTTGCCGAGTTTTATGAAGCGGGCAAAATTGCAGCCGCCCTCTGTCATGGCACGTCGATACTGCGTTATGTGAAACTTTCCAGCGGAGAGTATCTGGTAAAGGGCAAGACTGTAACGGGCTTCGCTAACGTCGAAGAAGACTTCTCAGATGCCTACATCGGCCAGCAACTCATGCCCTGGCGGATTGAAGACGAATTAAAGAAACTGGGTGCCAACTACGTTCAGGTCGGACTTTGGCGCGAGTTTGCTATCCGCGAGGGTAACCTAATAACGGGTCAGCAAAACTACTCTGGGGCCGTCACGGCCCGGGTCATCATTGAGGCTCTGGGGTTATAAATGGCGAATAGCACAGTTGACAAGGTTGCCTGCTGGGCTATCAGCAAGTACGACTGGGGCTGTCGTTACAGCCGATGCTACAAGTGGGCATCGGGCGTTCGCAGCAACCAAAATAGTTACTGCGAACGCCTGTCGAACAGCGTCGATGGGGGAGTCTTTGTCCGCCACCTGTTCTAAGCTGGGTGAACCAGCCCTCGCTGGCTCACCGCCCTTCGCGCGTCATCCGAGGCTGCTCGTCCAGCTTTGTTCCGCCCTGACTGATTTTAGTCAATATGGCCACGTCCAATAACCGTTTCACTTTTCATTTTTATTCAATACGACCATGACCCGAATTTTGATTAATCTCAGTTGTCTCTGTTTCTTCACCTTTTTATCCTGTCAGGACCATGCGATGGAACCCTCAACCAAACCAACCTTCGTGCTCGTTCACGGCGCCTTTGCCGGGCAGTATGCCTGGTCACTCGTCAAGCCCCAACTCGAACAGGCGGGATACACGGTCGTCACGCTCGACCTGCCCGCTCACGGCGACGATACAACACCGGTCAGCGGAGCAACGCTCGATTCGTATGCGACTGCGGTGGTGCAGCGCATCGATGCCCAGCCCGGCAAAGTGGTGCTGGTGGGCCACAGCATGGGCGGCATGGTGATTTCGGGGGTGGCCGAGCAAATCCCCGACAAACTCGACAAGCTGGTGTATCTGTCGGCCTATCTACCCAAAAACGGCCAAAGTCTGCTCGATCTGTCGGGCCAAGACAGCCAGAGCCTGATTGGCCCCAATCTGAAATTAGCCGCCGACTTCACCACAGCCACTCTGCCCAACGATATCACCGTACAGACATTTGCCGCTGACTGTTCCGACGATATCAAAAAGTTAGTAGTGGACAAGAGCCGCCCCGAACCGCTGTCGGCGTTTCAGGACAAAATTACGCTGACGGATAGTAAGTTCGGTAAAGTGTCCAAGTACTACGTCCAGACGTTAAAAGACCAGGGTGTGGGAACACTATTGCAGCAGAAAATGATTGCCGACAACAGCTCCATCCTGAAAACGTACACCATTGACTCGAGTCACAGCCCCTACTTTGCCAAACCCGACGAATTGGTCAGTATCCTGAAGCAGCTTAATTAATCGCTGACGGGACGAATCAGGTCTGTTTGATACTATTTCCTACGCAAAGAAGTTGCTATGGCACCGCCCTCTATTTATGCAGCCTGACCGCAACATCTATACCGGCAATGCGCTCGTCGGGGCCACGCCTAACCCACTGATGCCCACCCCCGGTGCCGCCAACGAAACATTTGCACAGACGGCTAACGAACTGGCCCAATTAGGTGTCGAATTGCTCCGGCACCTGATTGGGGCGCATCAGTCCGCGATTGCCATTGTCACTGGGCAGGACTGGCGGTATGTGCGTAAATTCTTTTCGCTTTCCGAAAAATACCAGGCCTGGGCGGGTTACGATACACCCGCCACCGGCTACGGCTCGCATGGTTGGTTGCTAAGTCATAACCAGCCCGTGCGGTTTACGCAGGCTGAACTGGAGCAACATCAGGCGTGGAAAAACTTTGGCCTGGAAGCGGGCAAACACCCGCCCATGCGCGGCTGGATGGCGGCCCCCATCCGTGACCGGAAAGGTACTAACTGGGAACTGCTGCAACTCTCGGACCGCTACGAAGGCGATTTTAAGGCGGATGACGAAGTTCATTTTCTGCGGTATGCCAACACGCTGTCACTGGCTCTGGAACTGGCCTGGGAGGTGCGGAATCTGGCCCAGCAGAACTACCCGTCTTTACCGGGCAGTTCTGCTGGGCCAGATCGGTCTGCGTGTGGTCGGCCAGCGTATCCAAGCAGTCGGCTGGAATGCTGGTCAGGAGTTGGTTGACGGTTAGTTTATCCGTTTTCATGGCCTAAAAACGAGGAAGACAAAACAATAGCTGGCATATTCAACAGGCTGCCCGGCAGGTATGGTTCTTAAACCTGACACCACGTAGCCAATACATTATGAAGGATTAATTGGGAAAACCGGGAAAATAGTTGACTGCTTCGTTTAATCAGGTAACCAGCTCGACCTGTGTTTTCCAGTAATCGGGTTTAGTGGCTTTTGAAACGAATAATAACAATCCGGACGGAAGTAACTACCTGCCCCAATGCGACTTATAAGCCAGCTTTTAGGGATTGCACTGATGCTCTGGCTGGGTACCGGTGCTGAAGCACAGATACGGTTACCGCCGGTACCTGACCACCCGCGTTTGTTTGCCAATGCCGCCCGATTCGTCTCGTTAAAAAACCAGAACGATGCGGTTTCCAAACAACTCAAAAAGTATATTCAAAAAACAGCCGAAAGCATACTGACAGCCGAAAGGATCGTGTACCCAACCAAAGGGTTCAAATTCGGGCCGATGCGAACCGTGCAGGGGCGCATACTCACGCTGGCTATGAGCTACCGGCTAACGGGCGATCAACGCTTTCTGAGCCGCGCCCGCGACGAACTGCTGCAACTGGCGGCCCTGCCCGATTGGGCACCTAACCACTTTCTGGACGTTGGCGAAGGTGCCTTGGCGGCTGGTATCGGTCTTGACTGGCTCTATGCTGAGTTGACGCCTGATGAACGGAAACAAATCGCTCAGTCCATCGTCAAAAACGCCTTGTTGCCCTCCCTGGACGTGCCAGAGGGCAATGGGAGCTGGGTTGATGGTGATTTCAACTGGACACAGGTGTGCCACGGTGGCCTGACAGTTGGCGCGCTGGCTATAGCCGAACGTGAGCCGGACCTGGCGCAACAGATCATTAACCGGGCCATCAAAAACCTGCCTCATGCTGGCGCGGTGTATGCCCCCGACGGAGCCTATCCCGAAGGGCCAAGTTACTGGTCGTATGGCACTACGTTTCATGTATTGCTAATCGAAGCGTTACGGTCGGCATTGGGCAGCAGTTACGGTCTGGAACAGTTCCCTGGTTTCCTCAAAACGGCCGATTATAACCTGCACATGGTGGGTCCAGGCGGTCTGGATTTCAATTATTCTGACTACCACGCCGAAACGCAGAACGAACCCATTATGCTGTGGTTCGCCCGAGAAACCCGTCGCCCTGACCTCGCCCGGCAGGAAGTAGCCGATTTAAACACCCTATATCGGGCGGCTATCTCGAACACAAAAAGCAGCGTACATCCCAACCGCCATACACCCCTCGACCTGCTGTGGTGGGAGCCGGTCTGGATTGACCGGGGCCTACCGTTACCATCAACCAGTACATCGTCTTTGCACTGGACCTCGCAGGGCGTATTGCCCATTGCCGTAATGCGGTCGGCCTGGAATGACCCACTCGCCACGTTCATAGCGATAAAGGGGGGTACTCCCAATCAGTCGCACGGGCACATGGACGTGGGTAGTTTCGTACTCGAAGCCGATGGTGTTCGCTGGGCGCTGGACCTGGGAACGGAAAGCTACGACAAGATGCGGGCGGCTAAACTCGACCTCTGGAGCTATGCCCAGAACAGTACCCGCTGGACCACCTTCCGCGTTGGTCCCGAGGGTCATAACATTCTCCGGTTTGATGGGGCCTATCAGGATATATCGGGCAAAGGGGAAGTGGCTACGTTGCCGACCCAACGGGGAAGTATGGGCAACTCAGTCGATTTGACGTCCCTTTATCGGAATCAGGTCGCTCGTGTACAACGGAACGTAACGCTTCATTCCGACTGCTCGGTTTACATCGAAGATCAATGGACCACCGGCCAAAGCCCGGTCGAAGCATCGTGGCAGTGGCTGACCAAAGCGGAGGTAAGCAGGACACCGACTGGTCTGCTACTCCGTCAGGATGGTAAAACGCTAACCTTAACAGTCGATTCGTCAGCCGGTACGACGATCGACATTGAGGATGTTTCAGCAGCGAAAAATGTGCAGGATTCCCCTAATCCGGGCTTGAGCCGCATTGTAATTCGACAGTCGACACCGGCGAAGACGACCGGAAGCCTTCGGGTTAAGGCAACGCCGGGGAGTGTGTTAGCAGGCCTACGGAAGTAACGCGCATTTTCCTGTCAACTTGGGGTTCTTTGGTTGAAAGTAGGGCCGCACCGGCGGCCCTACTTTCTCTTGCTTGCTTTAGCTTTAGGTATAACCGGGTGGGCGGAGCCATGGAAATTGGGGTTCGCGGCTTGGTTCTGACCCGCTACGTCAAGAATTAAGGACCATTAGCCCATTACTCGGGTAGGTATTTTGACAGGTGGATGGGCAGATCGGATCAGTAGCCAGTCAACGGAGTAACGCCCGCTGCCCACCACCAGCAAGGCAAGGCTCATACCAAAGATCAGCAGGTTCATCTCGATACCATCGCCGGGCTGGTTGCCGAACCAGTTCATGGAAAAGCCAGACAGCAGGTGCGCAATCAGCTTTTAGAAAGGAGTTGAACGGAAATGGCACAACCTTAATCAACCGCCACGGGAGCGAGAACGAAATCGTAGAAGAATTGCTCCCGGACGATTTTGTCATCGCGCCAGTACTGTACCGAAACCTGGGGGTAGTTCTTCTCACCATATTCCTCGTCGGTGTAGTCGTAGTGCTGGACGACCACCGTTACGTTTTCACCTGCGGCCGCGTTGAGCACCCGGACGGCCCGCAGGTCCGTTACATTACGTTACAAAAAACTCCGGCTTGCGCTGGTGGTTAGCCGCTTTGCCAACCGTGAGGGACAGGGCGTTTTCTGGCATGACGAGCTGCTCATAGGCGTCCATCTCTCGGCTCTGGAGTGAAAGCTGATTGTCCTCCAAAAAAGTAGAGGTACACGATGGATTTCTCCACTTTTATTGGGCTTCTGAGTAATACGCCCCTCACCTTGTACATTCTCGACAATAACCTTATTTCACTGATTTTCAGTTTGTTATAAAATAAAGGATGCCTGGTTGAGAAGTTGGTACATCTTTTGAAATTGGGGAAGATGTGCAACAGTCAGCGACGTACGAGAAAAACGCTGATCATAAGCCAATAATTATTTTGCCTCTCTTCACGCGTTTTAACCCGTCAAATGTATGACTATTGGTATTATAGGTACCGGCCTTATTGGGTCGAACCTGGCCCGATTGCTGGCGAAGGCCGGCCACCAGGTTCGTATCAGTTTCTCGCGCAGTCCGGAGAAATTGGGGGCCCTTGCCCAGGAACTGGCTGCCTATTCGGTTGCCGTAACTAATCCGGCCGAAGCGGTCGCAAACAGTGAGGTCGTTATCCTGTCGATACCCTTTACCGCCTTGGATACGGCTTTGGCGCAGATGGGTGACGTAGCAAACAAGATTCTAATCGACACCAATAACCCATTCGGTATTAAATTATCGCCCGGCGTAAATTTTGGACAGGAAATCGCCCGTCGCTTGCCCGGAGTCCGACTTGTGAAAGCGTTTAACAGCCTGAAGTACGATTTGCTGATTCAGCTCAGTTTTCAGGAACCACTAACGGTGCTGCCCGTGTCGGGCAATGATCAGGCGGCTAACGAACTTGTCGCTCAGCTAATTCGGGAAACGGGTTTCGAGCCGCTCGATCTGGGAACGCTGGAGAGTACCGGGCTTCAGGAACCCGGCGGACCATTTTTCAGCAAAGTCATGACCCTGCCGGTTGCCCAATCCATTCTGAGCCGCCAGTAAACAACAACTAACCTGTACGAGCAGAATTATGTCAACGACCCAAAAAAACCGTACCTGGTTCATCACCGGCTGCTCGTCCGGTTTTGGTTACGCCCTTACCCAAGCTGTAATTGACCTGGGTGACCGCGTTGTTACCACCGCTCGCCAACCTGAAAAATTAGCTAACTTTACTCAACAGGCTCCTGACCGGGTGCTGGCACTTCCCCTAGATGTTACCAAAGCCGAATCGGTTTCGGCAGCCATTGACGCAGCTATTGACCGGTTCGGCCGCATCGATGTGCTGGTCAACAATGCGGGTTACGGGTTGATGGGGGCCATTGAAGAACTGAGCGACGAGGAAATACGGAAACAGTTTGACACCAATGTATTCGGGCTGCTCAACGTCACCCGCACGCTTTTGCCTCATCTTCGAAAACAACGCAGCGGTCATATCGTCAACATATCCTCCATTGCCGGTTTGGTTGGCTCGGCTGGGCTGGGTGGCTACTGCGCTACCAAGTTTGCCGTCGAGGGTATTTCTGAAGCCCTTGCCCAAGAATTGGCTCCGTTCGGCATCGCGGTAACGATTATTGAGCCGGGTGGATTCAACACCAATTGGGGTGGAAGTTCAATGCAGTGGGGCCAGCACGAAATAAAAGAATACACAATTGCCGCTGGTAATCTGAAAGAGAAATTTGAGAAAATGGATAGTCATCAGCTAGGTGATCCGGCTAAAGCGGCTCGTGCCATTATTGAAGCGGTGCAGGCCGGGTATCCACCCCTTCACCTTCCTCTGACAGCGGCCGCCCTTCAGATGGTACGCCAGAAAATGAATGCCATGACAGACGAGTTTGACCGCTGGGAGTCAGTCGCTCTCGCTGTTAATTACGATTCGGTGCCAGTAGCATCCGCAGTAGTCGATTAAGGAGTTAGCGGGTATTCTGTCATCCTGATTTAGAACCAGTAGCTGAAGCAGAAAAATTTACTCTTTACGTATATACACATCCGTTAGTGCATACTGACATTTGTGTTCCGTTTTAGGATGGTTGACAAAAAGTGCATTCCCAGCACCGGGAAGGCGTACGAATGCCCTATACAAAAGTGGTATTGTCCTCTGCAACCACTAACTGTTCATTTCCCGAATCAATTTATAATTCATTTTTCAACTCAAATCCCAGTACGATTATGGAAGCAGTAGCTGCCCCAACAACGATAAACGGCTCAGCCGAGGCTGATTTTCACCCGCACGCCCCCATCCCTCAGACGCAAACTCAACCGGCTTCGGGAGGTGCTCAGAAAATTGCGATTGGTCCCGGCCAGCTTTACATCAACGGTCAATGGCGCGATTCCAGTGACGGAAAAACGTTCATAACCGTTAATCCAACGACCGAAGAAGTCATCACGACGCTGGCGCAGGGAACCGCCCAGGATGCCGACGATGCCGCCGATGCCGCCCGGGCCGCCTACGAAGAGGGTCCCTGGGGCAAGATGAAAGGCAAAGAACGGGCAAAGTATATGAACCGCATTGCCGATGTGATTGAGAAGTACGCCGAAGAACTGGCCGTGCGGGAGTCGACCGACATGGGTAAACTATACCGGGACGTTACCTACGTCGATATTCCGCACATCGCCAATATGTTCCGCTACTTTGCTGGTTGGACGACTAAGCTCGATGGGTCGGTAAAAAGTGCCGAAGGCATCGGTGGCGATAACCATCTGCTGACCTACACCCGACGTGAACCACTGGGCGTAGTAGCGGCTATTACTCCCTACAATTTCCCGCTTATCCTGACTGTTAGTAAGATTGCGCCGGCACTGGCTGCCGGGAACACGTTTATCCACAAGCCTGCGTCGCTGACTCCGCTGACGGCCGTGACCATCGCCAAAATCATGGACGAGGCTGGTTTGCCCGCCGGTGTGTATAACCTGGTGACGGGTCCGGGCGGAGCGGTCGGCGATGCGCTGACTAAAAATCCCAAAATCGACAAGATTGCCTTCACCGGCTCGACCCCGGTGGGTCAGGGTATCATGCGGAGCGGTGCCGACACGATGAAGCACCTGACGATGGAACTGGGCGGAAAATCGCCCAACATCATCTTTGCCGATGCCGATCTGGACAAAGCCGTTGAAATGGCAGTACTGGCGATCTTCTGGAACAAGGGCGAGGTCTGCGTGGCGGGTTCCCGCTGTCTGGTGGAAGCGTCTATTCTGGATGCGTTCGTAGAGAAATTGGTGGCCCGCGTTAAAAAACTCAAGACCGGTGATCCGTTCGATCCGACCACTGATATGGGACCGATGTCGGGCAAAGGCGAGTACGAGAAAGTACTCAAATACATCCAGTACGGCCACGAAGACGGGGCAAAATTAGTGGTTGGCGGCAGCAGGGCCCAAATCAATGGTAAGGGGTATTTTGTGGAGCCGACGGTGTTTGTGACCGATAACAACAGCCGCATTGCCCGCGAGGAAATCTTCGGGCCGGTGCTCTCGGTGATTCCCTTTAAGGACTTCGACGAAGCCATCAAACTGGCCAATGACACGTCTTTCGGGTTAGCTTCGGGTGTGCAAACTACCGACCTCGCGAAGGCCCTGCGGGCGGCTGAAAAGATTCTGGCGGGTATGGTCTGGATTAACACCTGGCACCAGTACGATCCGTCAGCTCCCTTCGGCGGCTACAAAATGTCGGGCTACGGCCGCGAACACGGCATCGAAGTATTCGAGAGCTACACCCAGGTTAAAACCATCTGGGCCAACCTGAAAGAATAAGAAACGACCGCCCGGATCTGATTCTGAATCTAACCTAAAAACAGAAAGTTGCATCAGTACAACCGGCTACGTATTGGCTGGTGTAACTTTCTATAGCAAACACGACCATGCGAAAGTGCTCTATTGCGCTCATATTCGTGGCTATTTGGTGCCAAATCGCACAGGCACAGGAAGAGCCAAACTACCCTGAACCGGAAAAGAAAAGCCTTCAGGTAAATCTGACCAAAGATGGAAGCACTAACATTCGGTTTATTTCACTGCTGCAAACCTGGATCAGGTATACCGACCTGAATCCGGGAAGCGTAGTTGGGGAACAGCTTCGCCCGTCGGCCACCGATCTGTCCCTTCGGCGTATTGTCTTTACAACCGTAGCCCAGTTTCATCCGAGAGCCTTGTTCTTATTAAATGTGGTAGGAAACGCCAATGGGGCGGGCGATGCCTTCCAGTCAGGTTTAAACGTAGGTATTCTGGATGCCTACGGGGAGTATAAAATCAGCAAAGCCTTATTTATCGGTGCCGGACTCCACCCATGGACGGGTTTTTCAAGGCTTAACGTTGATGGAATCGGGAGTTTATTGAACCTTGACCAGCCTGCTTTTCAGCAGGTGACCTGGAATAGACTGGATAAACTTGGCCAGGTCATGGGGGTTTACGTCAAAGGCGAAGTAGGAAAATTAAACTACCGGCTATCGCTCAATGAACCCTTTACCCCTACGCCTTCTGCTTTCGGGATTAATGCGGGCAGGGGTACCCCCAATGGCGGAAGTTTAGGCAAAGAAGCCCGAAATGCCCAGGTAAACGTTGCTTATTTTAATCCTTCCGCAACTAGTAAATTGCTACAGGGCTATTTTGAATATGCTTTTTGGGATACCGAAAACCATATTACCCCGTATGAAATTAGCACCTATCAGGGTGGTAAGAAGCTTTTGAACATCGGCACCGGCTTCATGTATCGGAAAGATGGAATCCTGACTCCAACGCAGATTACGCTGCAAAATTCCGGGCAGCCAGAAGGTGATCTGAACCCTAAAATAATACATTCCGCTCGTACGTCCGACCTGTTTGCCTGGGCAGTGGATGCCATTGTTATGTATCCGTTCAGCAACCGGCTTGATGGTATCACGTTGTATGCGGGGTATTACTCGGTCGATCTCGGCCCAAATTATTACACGGTTAGCAATGTGAATAACATTGCTACGGCAACCCAGGGTGCTTCGCTCGTCAATGGTGCCGGCAACGCCTACCCCGCCACTGGAACCGGCCAGACCTTTTATACGCAGGCTGGCTATATCCTGCCCAATACCCTCTTTCCGACCACCCGGCTTGGCGTATTTACCACATACCAACATTCGAAGCTGGACGCATTAAAAGACCCGGTAACAATTTACGAAGGAGGTTTCAACTGGTTCATCAACGCCAATCAAGTAAAATTTACCATGATGTATAGAAACAGACCCGTTTTCAAGGGGAGTACGGCCTTTGCTGATCAGTCTCCCAACGCTGTAGTCGATGTCCGAAAAGGAGAAGTGATTGCGCAGTTTCAAGTCAATTTTTAATTAGTCAGCAAGATGAGAATAAAGAGAATTTTTCTGTCTGGTTTGATTTCGTACCTGATAATAGCTGGTGCGGCAGCTCAGGAATTACCAGCAATCTTTCAGGGAAAACCTGTAACGATAGTACCGTCCGCTCTGCGGACTTCTTTTCCGAAGAAAACCTTCCTGGAAAATATTGTGATCAACGGCCAGGATGAGTTATTTGTGACCAGCCATTACGAGGGTGTGATCTATAAAATCAGAAAAGATCACGGCCCATTGCCCTTCGCCAGAATAAAGGGAAAACTTACGGGGCTTGTTTTCAATGAGGTAGGGAATCTTTTGGCTACCGCTTATGACGAAAACGAAAAAGCAGCTATTTATTACTTCGATCAACTGGGGAAATCAAAAAAACTGTTGGTAGCGAAGGATGCCCAATTCTTGAACGGAATCACTGAACTAGCCAGGGGCTATTATCTGATCGCTGATTCGTATAAAGGATGCCTGTGGCTTTACGATGAACGGAAGAATGCACTGAACGTTTGGGTAAATAACCCGTTATTGGGCCGCACCGATGCCAAGAACCCCACCCCCGCCGTGAATGGGGTCAAGATTTTCAATGGGTATGTATATGCGTCAAATACCCAACAGCAACGGATAGTACGAATTCCACTCCTGTCCAATTACAAAGCAGGCAACCCCGAGACATACATCGACCAGGTGAATGTAGATGATTTCGTTCTGGATAAAGAAGGGAATCTGTACGGCACCACGCACATCTACAATAGCCTGATTAAAATCACTCCCGAAAAGAAAGTTTTCATAGTATCTGAAATAGCTCAGGGTATGGCCGGGTCCACGGCCGTTGCCTGGGGACGACCCGTTACTGACCAAAAACAACTGTACGTTACCACCAACGGCGGCATGAGTTATCCACCGAGGGGAGGGGTTGAAGACGCCAAAGTTGTGGCACTTCGCATTAATTGATACTCTACTTAAAATCGATCAACTCATGAACGTTTTAGTATCAAATGGAAACATCGGCAGTGTCGTAGCCACAAGTCTGGCGGCTCAAAACCACACCGTCCGTCTGCTGGTGCGCAAACCGACCGCGGATGCCGGAAGACTGACGCTTGCGGTGGCCGATGCCGCCAACCCCGATACGCTCGATGCTGTTTTCGCAGGTGTCGATACCTTCTTCTTTGTGTCTCCATTAGTCGAAAACATGGTCGAGCTGGCGCAGAACCTGATTGGAGCCGCCCGAAAAGCCGGAGTTACCCATATCGTCCGCTCCTCCACTCGGGGAGCCAGCCCCGATGCACCCATCACGATGGGCAAACTGCACGGTCAAGTAGAGGAACTGGTCAAACAGTCGGGTATCCCTTACACCATCGTTCAGCCAGCCTCCTTCTTTCAAAACACGCTGGCCAATCTGGCGACCATCACCACCCAGGATGCGTTTTACGGCTCGGCCGGTGAGGGTCAGAACGCACTAATAGATGTGCGGGATATTGCCGCTGTGGTGGTCAAATCTATTACCGAACCCGGCCACGCAGGTAAAACCTATACCGTGACGGGTAGCGAGTTGCTGTCCAACGCAGACGTAGCAGCCGAGTTAACCCGCCAAACGGGCCGGACTATCCGGTACATTGACCAGTGGCGTCAGCAGGCGTATGAGTCTCTGCTACAGGCGGGTCTGTCGCCCTGGCTGGCGACGGCCTACGTGGAACTCGACGAGATCACCCGTTTGGGTTACGTAGCGACGGCCACAACGGATGTCGCTTCCGTAACGGGAACGGAACCGATCAAATTCCGTGATTTCGTTCGAGAAAATTTGGATCTGTTTCAGCCAGCAAAAGCCGAAGCCGAACGCGGCCCGATAGCCTAATCGTTCATTAAGGTGCCTGCCCGGGGACCAATCCGGGCAAGTTTTATTTAGTCTGTCAACTGCTAACCCTACTTAAGCCTCCTACTGATGAAAATCATAGCCACTTTTACACTGAAAAAGAATGTCCCCCTGGCGGACGCGCTGCCGCTCATTGCCGACGAAGAGCGGATGGCCTGGCGGATGTTCCTGAAAGGTGAACTCCGAGAAACATACCTGACCGAAACGGACGGGATGGTCATTGATGTATTTGAATATCCGTCGATAGCGGCTTTGCAGGAAGACCTCCTGCAATTACCCCTGATAAAGGCCGGGATGCTGAACGCAACGTATCATGAATTACGGCCCTTCAAAAACTGGGAATCGTTGTTTGCGCCTGAGAATAAGAGTAACCAAACAAACGGCTGACCAGGCATGCTGCCGGAACGGGCCATGTCTGATGCATAGCAGTTGTTTTTTAGCCAGAATAGCTGATGAAACCAATAGAGGACCTACGAATTCGCTATCGACTGGCGGTTCTATTTCACAAACTGATGGCGGACGAACTGGCTATACATTGGGCACCGGCTTAAGTTATTTATTAAGTTTTTTACTGCCCTTAAACAGGAATAAATTAATGAAAACACAAAAAACTTGGTTCATTACCGGCTGTTCATCAGGCTTCGGCTACGAAATGGCCCTGGCAGCCCTAACGGGTGGCGACCGCGTGGTTGCCACCGCCCGCAAACTCGATGCCATCAGCCACTGGGAAACTCAATTTCCTGATCAAGCCATTGTAATACACCTCGACGTGACCAAGCCTGACCAGATTACACAGGCTGTGAAGCAGGCAATGCAGGTATTTGGTCAAGTCGATTTGCTGGTCAACAACGCCGGGTTTGGCCTGATTGGGGCTATCGAAGAGATCTCCGATGCGGAGTTCCGGCGTATTTTTGATACCGATGTGTTCGGCCTGCTCAACATTACACGAGGAGTATTACCCCTGATGCGTCGCCAGCGGAGGGGGCATATCATCAATTTCTCCTCCGTCGCAGGTATCCGGGGTTCGGCAGGACTGGGGGCCTATAATGCCGCTAAGTTTGCCGTCGAGGGCCTGTCCGAAGCTCTGACACTTGAACTTAGCCCACTGGGCATTCACGTCACGATTATCGAGCCGGGCGGTTTTCGCACTAACTGGGGCGGTAGTTCCATGCTTTTTTCGGAACAGACGATTAATGACTATGACCGAACGAATGGGGGCATCCGTCAGTTTTTCGAGTCAGCCCAGATGCCTCAACGAGCCGGGGGTAATCCCAAAAAACTGGCTCAGGTGATCGTTGAGGTAGCGCACATGAGCCAGCCACCCCATCGGTTAGCCTTAGGAACGGATGCCTACGCCGTGGTGCGGGATAAGGGCCGGACGTTACTGGCGGATGTAGAGCAGTACAAAGACCTCACCTTCCGGGCCGCTGAATGACGCGGGTTTTGGAAGCCGATTGATGTGTAGAAACGCTGCAGCAAAGCTTACAGCAGTGGGGTAATCCTGAGATTTTCAACACTGATCAGGCTTGGCAGCCCGTGCCGTATTCAGTTCACCAGTGATGATTTTGTGGCGGTCTTACAAAATCACCAAATTGCTATCAGTTGAGATGGGAAAGGCCAAGCATTAGACAATGTTTTTGTGAAACGGTTTTGCAATGCGGAACCCTAAACTATAAGCATCCCCAGCAGTTCGGACGTTTATCTGCGAAACTATCAAACAGGCGGTGGATTACGGACGGGTTTGAGCAAGTATTTTCACTATTACAATGACCAACGGTCCCATCAGTCGTAAGGCTACCGTACACCAGGCACCAGGGGGTCGCATTAATGGAAGGGAAAGAAAAACAACTTAAATCTGTCAACTAACCATTTCGTTTGGCCAAATGGTGGTACAGAGAATGGGGTACAATTTAGTTAACTCAATTTCTATTTTTACGACAAAAAGCAAAGCATTAACATGAACCAACCATCTACTAATCGAATTGCACTAATCACGGGTGTTGGACGGGCGCAAGGAATTGGCTATGAAGTATGCCGCCAACTCGCAAGCCATCAAATGACGGTTCTGTTGACTTCTCGTAAGACAGAAGAAGCGCAACAATTGGCATCGGTTTTACAACAAGAAGGACTCGATGTCAGGCCCTATGTAGTCGATGTAAATGTAGCGGAAAGCATCCAGGCATGTGCTGATCAGGTCCGGCAGGAGTTTGGCAAACTCGATATCTTAATCAATAACGCAGCGGGCATCACTCCCTACGGAGAAAGAGCAGCAACGGCTGATTTAGCAACAGCCCATGCCGTTCTGGAAACTACTTTATTTGGTACCTGGCGGATGTGCCAGATTATGCTTCCCCTACTTCGGTTAAGTCAGCAGGGACGCATTGTTAATGTATCGAGTGGGGCCGGCTCTCATGGTGATACCGTCTTTGGCATGACCACGCAAAACGCTATGGGAACGAGTTATGCAGTCGCTAAAACGGCGGTAAATGGGCTAACCGCTAAATTAGCGAACGAAGAGAAAGAAACGGGTCTGCTCATCAACGCGGTATGCCCTGGCTTGACGGCCACGTTTGAAGGAGGAGCAGCTATGGGTGCCCGGCCCGTATCGGAAGGGGCTACCAGTATAGTCTGGGCAGCTTTATTAGATAAAGATGGGCCAACTGGCGGTTTTTTTAGGGATGGAAAACCACTACCCTGGTAAGTGTAACAGCGCGAATATGAACTCCTCTAAAGCCCTAACCTTCCAGGCTCAAACCGTTCAGGAATGGCGAGATTGGCTAATGGAACATCACAAGACAGCATCAGGTGTCTGGCTTATTTCCTATAAGAAAAGTAGTGCTAAGCCTCACGTCGGGTATGATGAAGCCGTCGAAGAAGCACTTTGTTTTGGATGGATTGACAGTAAGCCCAATAAGCTTGATGAGGAACGATTTCAACAATTTTTTGCTCCCCGCAATCCAAAAAGTAACTGGTCACGGCTCAATAAGCAGCGGGTTGAGAAATTAATTCAAGAGGGTCGAATGACCGATGCAGGTTTTCAACTGATTGAATTAGCCAAACAGAACGGTAGTTGGAATGCACTTGACGAGGTCGAAGTACTCTCTATACCCAACGATTTACAAGGACTTTTAGATCAACATTCACAAGCGAAGGAAAATTTCGAAGCCTTTCCCCGCTCCTCGAAACGCAACATTTTAGAGTGGATTCAGAATGCCAAAACAGCAGAAACCCGGCAGAAACGGGTGAACGAAACAGTAGGGCTAGCTGAGCAGAATATTCGAGCCAACCACTTTCGGCAACTGGGTACAGGAAGGAAAAAATAGAGAAAACGAAGGTTAATAAATTGACAGACTAATAGTGTTTTGTCAGGGGATACGTTTGTTCTATTTAAAACCACGTCCATTCAAAAAAATGTATTCCCTCTATTGTAGCCATAGCTCCTATTTTGCCAAGACAAATGAGCAGACAATAGTAGGATCTATTGAAAAATAGTTTCTATTATGTCTATGAATCGAGACGCAGCCTGAATAGTCTAATGGATTGGCTGAAATCCCTTTGCCAAACCCTGTCTATGCTACCTGAACATAACATTTATACAGGCAATATTGTCGTTGGAGCTACCCCCAACCCACTCATGCCTACCCCTGATGCCGCCGACGAAGCGTTTGCCCAAACGGCCAATCAGCTTGCTTTGACCGGAGTTGAGTTGCTTCGCCACCTGATTGGCGCACATCAGGCAGCCATTGCTATTGTCATCGGGCAGGACTGGCGATATGTACGTAAATTTTTTTCGCTCTTGGAGAAGTATCAGGCCTGGTCGGGTTACGATACGCCGGCAACTGGCTACGGTACACACGGCTGGCTGCTGAGTCATAACCAGCCCGTGCGCTTTACGCAGGCCGAATTCGAGCAGCACCCGGCCTGGAAGAATTTCGGCCAAGAAGCCGATAAACACCCGCCGATGCGCGGTTGGATGGCGGCCCCGATTGTGGATCGACAGGGTACCAACTGGGGTCTGTTACAACTCTCAGACCGCTACGAAGGCGACTTTACGGCCTATGACGAAGTGCATTTTTTGCGGTATGCCAGTACACTCTCACTGGCTCTGGAACTGGCCTGGGAAGTGCGTAATCTGACTAAACTGAGGCCTTTTTCTTGATTGATCACCTCAAACGAACCACTTTTTTCTGCGAAGCTTCTGGCTGTTTTTGCTCAAGTTCATGCAAGTCGATATACACATTCAGCAGGCTTACTCGCGTCGTGGCATATAAGAAAAACGAGGGTCAGGAATCTTTTTCGGCGTAATTGATCGACACATTATCGAAGACCATTCCTTTTACATGCCGGACATGTAAAGCACTGGCGGGCAGTTTTGTACCAAACGTCAGTCTGATTTCAGGGTAGCCTCTCACATCTTACCAAACAACTGCCGGAAACGTCTTTGCTGAATCGGCAGAAACACCCATTGGCAGTGAAATGCGAATGTTCGATAGCCAGACATCTTCCAGTAGGCTTTCGTCCAAACCGGCAACAACTGAATCTGCATTTCTGAGGGGCTTCACCACCTTTCTGTTCGCGTCAAACCGCCAACTGTGGGCTGGCACGTCGTTTGGCACCAACACTGATGAGCCTGTTGCGGTACTCACCTGCCTATTAACCCGTTTGCATTGTCTTCCCCGCCTTAATCAAGTGGTACACTCAGGAAAAATAAAATCGTTACCGTCAGCAAGTTTTTCAATCACTCTATCCATGAAAACTGAGTTAGACATCGCCCAGCGAACAAAACACCAAACCGGGGTGTACCAGCCGGTCCGGCTGATGGCCAAAGCCAAACGTAACATTGAGAACCTGCGCGCCTAACAGTACCTGAGCCAGCCAGCCATTACACGGGCGTTCGGGTGCTGATGAACCGCGCTGAGACCGATGTATTTCGGGAGATGTTACGGGATACTTACCAGTTTATCAAACTACTCACTTACAAGTTCCGCTTCTTAGCCATTTTTTACCGGCTGCTCGTCATCGACTTAGCCGTTACGCTGGTGGCTTATACCATAGCCGCCCTGCTGGGTGTACGAAGACCCGCCGGCCATTTCATTAACACTCTTTGTTTCACCAATCTGCTACTCTACTATGTCTCCTGCTGATACCGACCTCCACCCACTAAGCCGCTGTTTCCGGCAACTCCTGAGCCTGACGTCTGAGCAGTTGGACGAACCTGCGTCGGGTCCGCTGGAGGCTACCCTGACCGACCTGGTTCATATAGTCCGTGCCGGCTCCAACCCCATGAATGCCCCTCTGGTCGCATCTGCTAAACGACAGCATCGCTGGTTACGCTGGTTGTGGGCCGGCTTGCTGGCAGTCAGTTTCTGGGGTACGACGAAGCCAACACTAGCCGCGTCGAAAGGCGGCTACAAAGCACCGGCCAGCCAAACGTCAGCAACTTGGTTGGCGGATTCAGCGAGGTGCCAACGCCCTGATTCCGTTACTGTATGTGCTACCCGGCAGTACACGGCTCGTGGGCTGATGACTCTGTTCTTTGGTCGCCATTACCGAGCGGTCTGGTCGGCACCCGTGCGGCTGCCAGTACTCGATTTAAGGCGCGCAGCCGGGGGGCTGACGCCCCTTGAGCAGGGTGGGGGCATGCAAACACTCTCGTTACGCCTGCAAGGAGCCGATGGCAATCAATATGTTCTCCGGTCCATTAACAAAAACACCCAAAACCTGCTACCGGCGAACTTTCGGGGTACTCTTCCGGCCTACATTCTGCAGGATCAGATTTCAGCCTCCCATCCCTACGGTGCCTTGGTGGTGCCACTACTGGCCGAGGCCGCCGGTATTCTGCACACCACGCCCCACCTGGTCTGGATACCAGCCGACACCGCTCTGGGTACCTTTCGGACCACCTTCGGCGAAACGGTTGCTCTGCTGGAAGAGCGACCCGAAAGCGACGCCCCGAATCTGGCCCGCTTCGGGGGTGCCCACCGGATTCTGAACACCCGGCAGGTCTTTGCCAAATGTCGGCAGGACCACCGGCACCGGGTCGATGAGCGGGCCTTCGTTCGGGCGCGGCTTTTTGATATGTGGCTGGGCGACTGGGACCGCCACGAAGATCAGTGGCGGTGGGCAGCTATTGAAACGTCAGCGGGTATCGTTTACCGGCCCATTCCCCGCGATCGCGATCAGGTGTTTGCCCGTTACGACGGCCTGATTCCGTATATAGGCAGTCGCAAGTGGGGTAGCCGACGCTTCCAAAGCTTTAACGCGCAGATTACCGACGTGGTGGGGCTGGGCTTTAACGCCCGCCGACTCGACCGGCTCTACCTGACCAAACTGACTCAGGCCGACTGGGAAGCGGTTGCCGATAGCTTGCAAACGTGCCTCACCGACTCATTGATTAAGCAGGCCCTACGACAGTGGCCTGATAATGTCTATCGACTGCATGGTGAATCCATCATAGCCAAACTCAAAAGCCGACGAAACGGATTACGGCAAACGGCCATCGCTTACTACCGCGTTCTGGCCCGGCAGGTGACCATCGTGGGGACCGCCGGTGCCGATCAGATTGTGGTTGACCACCCCGATAAACATCACACGCGGGTAACCGTGTATAGCGGTAAGCCGGGTCCGTCGCCCACAGCATCATGGTATGCACGCGTCTTCGAGAACCGTCAGACGCGCACCCTGACGCTTTACGGTTGGGAGGGCAACGACCACTTTGTTCTGAAAGAAGCGGGCCGGAAAAGCCCCCGGCTTCGTGTCGTGGGCGGTCCCGGTAGCGATACGATTACGGATGAATCCGCCGGGCGGAGCCTGCTGCGCCGACACCGCATTTATGACACGCACCAGGGTACTGTCTTGTCGGCAGGCCCGGAAACCATCAATCGACTGGCCGACCGGCCCGGTGTGAACCGGTATGATTCGCTGTTTGAGTATGATCACGTCCGACCCACCCTGGCCCCTGGTTACAACGTGGACGACGGGTTGTTTCTGGGCGATGGGGTTGCCATCACTCACCACGGCTTTCGCCGACAGCCGGTAGCCTCGACGCATGTGCTGACGGGCAATTATGCGGTTCGCACCGGGGCGTATAGTTTTCGCTACGCGGGGCAGTTTCGTCGGTTGATCGGATCCTGGGATCTGGCTCTGCACTCGGAGATACGGGCGCCCAACTACGTCTACAATTATTATGGTTTGGGCAACCAAACCCTGCAGGTGGGTGATGACCGATTGCCCGTATCGCTGTACCGCTACTACCAACTGCGCTTTAACCAGGTCCTGCTCGACCCGGCCTTAAGCCGACCGCTGGGGCGGCAGGGCCAACTGCTCCTGGGCGCGTCGTATCAGTACACCCATGTCCGCCCCTATACAGAGCGCTTCATTGGCGCACCGGATTCCGGACTAACGCCCAACGATTTCACGGCGAAGCAGTACGTGGGTCTCCGGGCGGGCTATAGCCTGGATCGCCGGGATAACCCCACGCTAACCCGCCGGGGGACGCAGGCCCGTTTGACGCTGGGTGGGTTCCGCAGTTTGACTGACGAAAAGGCCTTTGCATCAGTTCAGGGGGATGTGTCCGGCTACTGGCTGCTGAGTCGGGGTACACCGTTTGTGCTGGCACTCAGGCTTGGTGGTGGCACCAACCTGGGCCAATTCGACTTTTTTCAGGCGCAGACGCTTGGTGGCACAACCAATCTGCGGGGCTACCGGCGCACCCGATTTTCGGGTCGGACTACCTTTTACCAGAACACAGAGTTGCGGCTGCGCGTAGTTGAGTTCAATTCGTTTCTTACCCGGGGCTATGCGGGTGTTCTGGGCTTCTCGGACGTGGGTCGAGTGTGGGCGGATGGCGAACAATCCACCCGCTGGCATCATGGTTTCGGGGGTGGACTCTGGCTGGCCCCCTTCAATCTGGCTGTGGTTACTTTGACGGGTGCCCTATCGCGCGAAGGCGTCCTGCCGAATGTCTACGTTGGTTTTTTCTTTTAAAGGGGGTCCCTTACTCATCGAATGAAGGTGTGTTGGATCCGGGACCGGCTCCTGAGCAAACAGGGTTGATTTTCTTTGCCACGCTACATGGACGAATTCATGCAGACTCAGCCCGTGCAAAGTCTTCAACCATCTGCGTGATCACAGCCGGGGAACGCTCAGCATATTGATCAATTAGTTTTATTTTTGTTAAATTCGTGAATCATTCTTTCAGCCATGGCAACGAGCAACGCAAAGCTAAAAAACAAAAAGCCGCTTAAGGTAAAACTCATCAATGCATCGGGCCAGGTAATTGAGGGCATCATTCTCTCCGGTCAACTCGCCAAAGAAGACCCTGGTCTGGCCATAGCCAGGGAGTTGGGCAACCATAAACACCTTGAGCCTACCTCCATCCCTTGATCACCCTTACAAAGCCTGCCCTCCTTTGTGACACAGGTTTGTTAAGTCGTGTTTTTTTAGCCCAACCGCCGTTTGTCGAAGCCTACCAAACGGCCATTGAGAAGTATCAAGAAACGATTAGCGCGGCAGTCTTCATTGAATTACAGCATTGGCTACTGATCCAACGGGGGCTGGCGATGCCCATTAGCCGGGCGGAGTATGATCGACACCGCAAGCGGCTGGACAACTATATTGTTTTAAACAGCGATGGGGTTAGTGAAACCGCGTTAGCCGTGGCTCGTCGATGGCCCGACACCGGCGTTGGGGATGCTTACACGATTGCCACCGCCTTAGTTTTTGATGTACCTGTATTTACACTTAATCCCAAGCATTTTGAGCGTGTGACAGGTATCATTCTCCACAAGCCTGACAATTACCAGCAGCTCCTGCAAAGCACCAAGCGAAGTTAGGGGCCGGTATTGTCTGCTCATGCCACCGGGTCCATTTGGCGATACTAATTTTTCCAAAGCGAGAAAGTGATTCTAACTTGAGTGATCTGTACGGTATCTCTACTTCGAATACATAACTGTGGATTTTTTTGGTTTTCCGACTGCGATCACACCGGTACTGGGTTACCACCGGAAATGCCCGTCAATACGGCAGATTCGGGCCTGATGCATAGTCGATCATCAAGTGATCGAGGGGTTAAGCGTTAAAAGACGAGCAGTAGAGTTTGGTAAACCTCACGGCCTTATGGATAAGCCTATCTGGGCCATGTAAAACCGTTCAGAAAAAGCGCTGAACAGGTCAAAATCGTGAACTACTAAACTGAACGGGTTTATTGAACGCTAAAAGGCCTGTTTTCGGTAACCTCCCTCCTACCCAGCTACCGTTCAGTTAAACGTCCAATTGATTTCAAGACAAGACACACTTAGCCTGTCCGGCAAACCTGGACCATCTCACAGTTATTCTGCGTTTAATATTTGGCAAAGCCAACCAGCAACTCAAATTCAGTAAGCCGCTACACTCGACCACCTCAGCGAGCCTACACCTACTTACCGGTTCAAGAGCATAGTCGACATCCTGATAACCCGGTACAAACACCAGGCGTTAAGACTGCCAACCAACACTTCAGCGGGTAAGCGCCAGGTACGATGGTGATCAATAAGCTGACTGACCAACTTGGGCGAGTAATTGGCGGCCAGTGCTTGGTGAATCGGCACTTGGATCAATACCGATTCGACAATGATATACCCACTCAACAGCAGCGTTAGCACCAACGGCCACCGGGGAATACCAGCCGGGGGGAACCAGACCAGCAGTCCGTTCAGTAGGAGATGGATCGCCAGAGGTGTGAACAGTAAGTAGCTCAACCGGCTTTCCAGGGAGTAATGGTAGGCCTCAAAATGGCTGGCATCCAGTTGATACCAAGTGGGATAATTAGCGTCATTTTCGATGATCAGCCCACCCAGCACGTAAAACGAGAGTATGAAATAACCGGTCAATAGTTTCGTTTTCATCGACGAATTGTTTTAGGAGAACAAAAAAGTAAACGAATGAATTTTCAACAAGCGCTGACTGGCGTGTCGTCGGTAAAGCGGCTGTCGGCATGCCCCCAACCGGCTACCCCGTAGTCCTGCACTAATAATTAGGCGTCTTGATGAGCCCGCCAACCAACTACCCTGACCGACCAGGAAAGCGTAGTTGGCTGGCTCAATCTCAGCAAGAGTGGGGAACTAAACTAAGCAGATTCAACAACGCCTAGCCCCCTTTAACCGCTCCTATCTTTTCCGGTGACACCACCCCGCTTCCTCTTGGCAACACGTTATTCCCTACTTACCGGGTTCCTTTGATACTTATATCCGTTCGCAACAGGGACGCTCTGGAAGTCTGGCCCGGTGGGGTGTAGAAAGAAGCATTGGTAATGTAAAGCTTCGTGGCATCACCCGCTGCGGTGCCGAAAGCCACCGCCGTGGGTTGATCAAGGCCATCGGCTTGAGTCAACAGCACCCGCGACTGACCCGTTGGGCTGATCTGGTTCACCGTGTTCTGGTCCACGGTCGTGGTGTACAAATTGCCCTGCTCATCGAAGGTGATGTCATCTACATTGGCAAACTGTTTCCCAGGATAGGCCTCCGTTATCGGCCTGGCAGCACCGTCGACCTGAATAGGTATCCGTAGAATCGACGACTGCGACGGGTTCGACACAAACACGGCTCCCTTATAGACTTTAATGCCGTTAACGCCGAAAACCGGGAAGCCAGATGCCGATTGCCCCTGCGGTTTCAGCAGGGAGCCACTCGCCCAAACGTCGGGGGTGATCTGTCCAGCTTTAATTCGGTAAACAAGACCATTGGCATCATCGGTGGCGTACAGGTTGCCCACCTCATCCTGAGCCAGCCCGTTTAGACCCGCTTTGGCCGGTAACGCAATCAACTTCGTGACGGCTTTAGCGGGGCTGATCTGCCAGATGCCCGCCAACTCCGGCAGGTCAGAACGGACCAGGATCAGCGCATTCTGAACGCGGTCGATCACGAGGCCGTTGGCGCGGGTCTGCGAACCCGTTGGATTACTACCGGGTACGTTGATAAACCATTCCTGACCCGCAGCATCGCGTTTCCAGACCGTTGCTGATTCGTGTAGCGTTACATAAACAGTACCCCTCCGGTCAACCGCCACATTCTCAGGGTGCTGCCCCTGTGCGGCATTGAACTCCCGGACCGTCTCGACGGCCGATGAAGGGATGGGCGATGGATCGGTGATATGATCCTGACAGCCGGTGAGTAAGCCAATGGCTGCCGATAACACGAACAATTTTGTTGTAACTCTCATAGCGTTGTTTGATAGAACGTGATAAAAAATGAACTCAAAAGCGTACTGCAACTGAAGCGAACCGGGCTGCTTTTTCCTCACCGGGCCAGGGCATGACGAACGGCCGGTACCGACTGGAGATACTGATAAATAGCATTGATTTCCCGGTCGTTCAGCAGTGGGTAGGGCAACATGGGGGAGCGGGCAATCTGCCCGTTGCGTTTTTTGCCCAGCCGCATTACCTCGCTGAATTCGGCCCGGGTGTAGCGCCCAAAGCCGGTCTCTGGGTCGGGGGTAAGGTTGGCCGAATACACCGGTTTGCCATCGGCATCATCGAACTGGCTGCCGCCCGCTAAGTAGCCTTTTGTTCGCTCAGGCTCAATCAGATTGGTTTTTTGCACGTTGGCCGAGTGGCAGGCGAAACACTGATACCGACTGTTCACCAAATACCGCCCATACAGCACCGGCTTTGTCGTGTCGGGCAGGGGAATCGGGGCGGTTGGTTCGGGCAGGCGTTTGATAAAAAACGTGGCAATAAACCCCGACAGGATTGACGGCTTGTGGGTCGGGCCGGTGTTGGGCGTGGCCTGAACGGCATATTCGGAGGAGCGCAAAAACGCGACAATGGCCCGCATATCGGCATCGGCCAGTAGGGGATAGCGGGGCATGATAAAGTGGGTTTTGTGGTTCTTCGGGTCAACGCCCGTTCGGAGTAGCTTAATTAATTGTACGTCCGACCACCGCCCGATGCCCTGCACCGAATCGTTGGTAATGTTGGCCGATACAATCCGGCCCAGCGTAGGCGAGACATCCGTCAGTTGTTGGCCGGCCAACCGGCCCTCGTCGTTGCTGTGGCAGTGAGTGCAGTTGGTCAGCACCAACCGTTCGCCGGCCTGAATCAATCGCCGGTCCGGTGGCCTGACCTCGAGAACACGACTCGATAGTTCAGGCGTACGGCCCGGACGCAAGTCAATCGAGGTCAGACTGGAAAATGTCGCCGTTGCGCCGGTCAAGAGCAGTAACGGCAAGACAAGGGTGTGCTTTTTCATGCGGTTGAGTAGTCGGGTTGGGATGCAGGACAGTAACCCATACTGCTGACCCCGACTATGTTGCAAAGTTCAACCGGGGTCAGCCGTTGCGGGTAGGACAAACACGGAGCCTATCAGGACAAATCGGGCTTGTTTTTGTTTAGTAGCCATCCAGCAACTACTTAAGCATCATGAACCAGCCCGTTATCCCGGTACTCGACCCGGCCTTATTTGTCAATCAGTTTGTCAGCCCGGAAGCGCATGAGCAGGCCCGGCACATACACTCGTCGGCTGATAGCAACTTTCCGGCCACCCGGTTTTTCACCCTCATGCGGATTGAGGATTTTGCCCGACATATTACGTTTCCAATACCCACCGCCCGTAGTTTTCACTACGATTTTATGTTCCTGACGGCGGGTTCCATTCAGCGAACGTATGGTTTGGAGTCGTATACGATTGGCCCGGCTATGTTTTCGGCCTACCGGGCGGGCGATATTGTCTCCACCGATGCCTGTAGTGCCGATGCTACCGGCTATTATGGCTTGTTCGATGCTGCGTATGTGCTGGCGACGATAAAAAACCCACGGGCACTGGACGAACTGAATTTCCTGCAACCGGATGTCACGCCGGTACTGCCCATTGATGCCGCGACTCAGGCGGACTGGCTGGCCCAGTTGGCGCGGCTGGAACGGACGTTTCGAAGCGATCGGCTGGATGGGCAAGCCTATAGTAGTACGTTGTTGTATAGTTTTCTGCTGGATGTGCAGCAGCAGTACGGGCAACAGATTTCATCCCGTCCTTTATCATCGGCCGACCGACTCACCGACCGATTCCGTCAACTGCTGGCGCGCCATATTCTGACCCGGCGCTCGGTGAGTGACTACGCCGATTTACTGGCTGTTACCCCCAACCATCTCAATAAATGCGTTAAGGAAGCCGTTGGAAAGCCCGCCAGTGCCCTGATTGCCGACATGCTGGTACTCGAAGCGAAGGTGCTGCTGCATCAGATGGATCTACCAATTTCAGAGATCGCTTTTCGGTTAAGTTTCGATGACCTATCTTATTTTGGCCGTTTCTTTCGTAAACATACAGGCCTTAACCCAACGGATTACCGCCAGAAAGCATGAATTGTGCGAGGGATGGCGTGATTTAGTCTACCCGCCCGTTTTACCCCGTATCTACCTTTGTTACTGTAAGCGTAACGTACCGCTTATGGCGATGACCATGACGACAACCCGGGTCGATACCCTGCGGATGGGCGTATTACTATTAACTGCCCACTGGTTCTTTGGCAATCTGTATGAAAAAGTGGTACTCACCCCCAACATTCTCTTTGGTTCTATTCCTGATGGGATCAGGCTATGGAATCAATTGAACTGGCTGACCAATCCCATTTATTACTTCCAACCGCTCAACACGGTCTTGCTGGTGCTTGTCTGGCTGGTGAGCCAGTATTCAGCCAGAATGGGTAGAGTCCATCAGCTTGCCGACCGGCGGGTGGCCATAGGTGTTACAGTTGCCTGGGTGCTTACGGTGCTGATCGTTACACAGGTGAATCTAAAACTCTATTTTCTGCAACCAAGCGCAAACCGGTTAACCATCGAGGAAACTTACTATCTGGGTTTCGTGCTGGGTTTGTTCCGGTTATTAGCTGAAGGGTATGCGCTTGCTTGGTCGGTCCGGGCCATTCGCATGATACATCCTCAACCTAAT
This sequence comes from Spirosoma arcticum, assembly GCF_054779955.1. Taxonomy (NCBI): domain Bacteria; kingdom Pseudomonadati; phylum Bacteroidota; class Cytophagia; order Cytophagales; family Cytophagaceae; genus Spirosoma; species Spirosoma arcticum. The sequence continues at coordinate 364 of NZ_BAAGXG010000017.1, read as the reverse complement.
CCTGTAAACGCCTAATTTATGTTTACGACCGTCCATGCAACTGGCTCAAAAGAGCAAAAAAACAACCGGCTGGCCGGGTGCTTTTTTGCTCTTTTCTGTTTATTTATTGGCCAACTAACGGCTTACGGGAGCAATCTGTACTTTGGTCATAACTGGGACAAGAACCTCATCAAACCCTCCGTGACTCAGTTCGATTGGGTGTTTTTCGTCGTTATATGGACCATTAACTACAGCACGATGGGAGTAGCGGCCTGGTTAGTGAAACGGACTAGTATTTTGACTTGTATTGTTTGGCGGGTATTTTTGGCGTAAGCAATCGCTTACAACTATGAAGAAATACCATGTGACTCTAACTCAGGGGGAA
>NZ_BAAGXG010000016.1:0-114600 GCF_054779955.1 Spirosoma arcticum | reverse complement strand
GATCGAGGATGAGAAAACAAGATGTAATTAACCGAGTCACGGCCCAAACCGGCCTTGATCCCGAAGTCAGCCGGTTCATTCTCGAAACCTTTTATAAGGTTGTTAAAGATTCATTAATTGAGGGCAAACCCATTTACATTCGCACCTTCGGGAGTTTCATTCTCAAAAGGCGGGCGGGCAAAACGGCACGCAACATCAATGCGAAAACCGCGGTGTCCGTAGCGCCCCGTGTCATCCCCTTATTCAAGCCCAGCACTGAGTTCGTCGATCAAGTCAAACAGGGAGGAAACCAGCGCAACTCGGCAAATACAGCCTAGTAACACCCGTAACCTGGGGTGGTGACATCGTATGTCACCACCCCAGGCGGTCTACTTTTTATCCCCGCGCGGTGGCCGCCTTTCCCACCTTTTTTGGATCAATACTTTTTGTATTATTTCAAGGGGGATTTTATAAGGATTCTTATATTAAGAGAATATTCTAAGATTCAACACCCCTCAGGAGCCATATATAGGGGCTCGATTGTACGTTGGAAAGGGGAGAAAGAAGCTCGGTATTATTTCAATCGATTATCCGTAGATTGGACCACCTATTGCGGGTAAAATCATGTCAAAATGAGCTTGTTTTGTCTTTACTGGTGATCTATGAAAAGCGTTCTATTGTTACTGGTACTACTGTGTCTAAGCCCGCTTGTGGCTATCAGTCAGGTTAACCTATTACTGAAACGGGAGCTAGACAGCATGTATGTGCTAGATCAACGTTATCGAGCTTATATGGGCCAGGTAGGCAAGAATCAATTACTAGCCGATAGCCTGATGACAGCTTTCCAGATCAAAGACAACTTAAGCGGAACCTTATGGACTTATCAGAACCGAGTAGATAGTCTAAATCTGACTCGCTTAGAGCAGATCGTCAAAATATATGGGTATCCCGGTAGCTCGCTGGTTGGTAAACCCACGAATGAGGCCGCTTGGTACATTCTTCAACATTCCCCTAAGATTGGGCTCTATTTCCCCCTCGTCAAACAAGCTGGTCAAGCCAACGAATTACCTTTCTCCTTAGTGGCGATGATGGAGGATCGGCTATTAACCGAACAACTTAAACCTCAGACTTATGGTACACAGATCGCCTGCTACCCACTGCGCGCCAATTCGACCAAACAGGAATGCTTTGTTTGGCCTATTCTGGACCCTAACCAAGTCAATCAACGTCGAACTAAAGCTGGTCTAGCTAAAACGGTCGAAGAGAATGCTAAACGCTTTGATATTGAATACAAAATTTTGACTATGGAAGCGGCAAAAAAGCGTTATGTTCTTGGAAGTCTATGATTAAAAGTTTGATTATTAGCTTGATGAATTCAGATCAAGTTAACGTATTGCCACTTATAAAACTCAAATTTTATGCGATACAACAGACCAATAGTTCTGGCTTGCCTATCACTGGTAATTCTCAACTCTTGCGACAAGGACGAATTAGAAGGTGGCTATCTGCCTATTGGAAAATTCGCCAATCGTACAACCGCTGAAACTGAGGCTTTGAAAACACTGATAAACCGATTTTCAGCGTTACCAACATCAGGCTACTACAAAGTGAAGTATGAATTTGATGATGTCCAACTCGCTCCAGGAGTTAACGGAAGCGGGTATCATAAACATGCAGTCTGGTACGATAAAGCTAATAGTGAGTTAGGAGTCGAGTTTGATATCTACAGTGGAACGAGTTGTCGATGGAACAAGGTCGATCAGATGAGTTTACAAAAGATTGTTGATTCTAAGCAGGGATTGGAAGCAGCTAATCAGTTAGCGACTCCCACCGGGAGTCAGCAAAATTGCTTTAAGGAATGACGCCATGAATTTGATATTTCGGGGATTGAACGTAGCAAATCAGTATCTGCAATTTCTAAGTTGCATCCCTTAACATAAGGCCACTTATACAACTACTTAATCATTTGTTCTATAGCCATTGGAAGATCACTTTCCGCTATTTTTTGACCCGTTTTTGGGTTCATGGTACCAAAACGCATAAAGCGTATAAACCCATCACTATCTACCACAATGTGGTAGGGGTAGCCGATTAGCGTCATTGATTTGAATAAATCTTGAGCCTCCGGTATAATCGTATAAGTAAAGGTTTGATGGATAAGAATAGCCTTAATCTTATCAGCGGTTTCCGGGGATAGAGCTAAAAAGATGATATCACGCTTAGGGTACTTAGCTACTAATTCATTCAGCGAAGACATTTCATATACGCAAGGCAGACAAGTAGTTGACCACATATTCAAAACCGTTATCTTACCCTTAATCGATTTATTATTAACGTTGTTACCTGCCAGATCCTGAAACGCGAAATCAGGTAATTTTTTTCCAATCCAGCTTTTAGCTACCTCTGCTGCGCTGATTATTACGGCTTTTTGAGGTATTGATTGACTAAGACCAGATTGACCAGCAAAGGCTAAACCAACAAGTAGGCAAATCGAATACCAAGGAGATAGTTTGGCGTACATAGGATGATTGAGTAGCTGTGTTCAACTAGATAAACAGTGGTTGTAAGAATTTCGAGCTCATATGTGGAAGAGTGAAAATTGTGACTATTTCCATAATTGTTCTATTATATTTTGCTACTCATACTTCAAATTGTCTCATAACATATTGTTAGTTATAAAACAGAGGTCGGAAAAGTGTAAAAATTACCTATACTTGGAACCGCTTGTTTATTGTATTTTTCTTGACTCCTGTTAAAAGTTTATACTTTGGATATGTCGGGCAGCCACGGCAAAAATCAACTGCCGTGTCTCTTCGCTATCTAATTGATAAGTCCTATATAGAGCTCTTGCCAGAGACGAATACAAAAAAGATATCCCACGCTTACATTTTGCGACTAGAGCTGAATCAGGTTCAATTTTAGGTTTTATCAGCAAGTCATTATAAGAGATAAAATTTACACCGTCTGGATTAGGTGCAGCGGGTGCTTTTGGTCTGAGTTGTTGCTCAGTCTGAAGCGTAAACCACAATTTTGCATAGCTTATAAACTCATTTCTGAAATTGGTGTCATTATAGATTTCTTCGATTAACTCTTGATGTGTTCTCATAATCGGTAAGCTGAGTGATAATGACCTAATAATTATCAAGTTAAAGTATAATTCGAACATTACATTCTGACCGCTAACAAGTCGTATTCTTTTTAGGGCAGTTTTATAACTGAAGTTATGTTAATAAAATAAAAATATATTTCATTTGAACGAATAACTGTTCATCAAAGTAAAATAATTACATTCGCTGAGAAAGAAAAGTACTTAAATCTTGGGGACTAATATCTCTTCGAATGATCGTGCCGTGTTCGTCTAGCAAGAAATTAGACGGAAAATAAGTAATTGATAGTAGGCCAACCGTGAGTTTACCGGAGGGATCTAAATAATGAGGCCAATTTAATCCGTTGGTTCGAATGGTTTTTTTCCACAGTTCTATTTCCGTCGATTTATCGATAGAAATTCCAACGATAGTAAACCCCTTAGTTTGATAAGTAGTAAATATGTTTTTGAGTTGAGGAAACTGTTGCAGACACGGTCCACAACGACTGAACCAGAATTCAATGAGTGTATATTTTGATTTGTGGTCAGGGGAAATGGATACCGACTTACTACCTATATCAATCAAGGAGAGAGAAGGGAAAATTTGCCCAATAGCGGTTACTTTTGACGAGTTTAGCCGTTGAGCGATCATCTTGCCAGTAGGTGTGTTTTTCAACGAGGCAGAAAAAGCCTGGTAGAGCGAGTCAAAGATGGGTTGATAGCCATCTCCCATGTCTCTAACTAATTGCCATAAGCTCACATACGAAGTAGGATACTGCTTAATGTAGCTGAGATAGCCCAATTGCTGTTGATGGATTAACCGGGCTCGGTTTCGACTAAAAGCCGTTTGCAAACTGTCTAGTATATGAGCATCAGTAATAGCCGACTTTTGTCCTAAGTATTGCTCGAAAGCCTGCTCTCGCTGTTTACTAATTGGCAAAATATAATTGTCTCTGAACTGGTTATACTCAGTCATTGTCTTTGTGGCTAGTTGGGGCTTCTCTCGGAGCGAATCAACGTTACACGTAATGGTTTGACTACTGGGCTCAATGAAGAAATAGTCTGATATGTAACCGGGCCTGATTTGAATTCGATAACTACTAGGATAAGCCATTTTTCCCTCTAGTAGAAAGCGTCCATGTATAATTTTAGTCTCGTAGTTGTTCTTTAGATTTGGATCGAACCCCTCGCCACTTGGCACCAAAGTAACCGTTCCCGTGTCGCGATTAACTGTTCCCTGTAATTGATAGGTCAAGTTTTTGGCTTGCCCAAATACGATGCTGTGTGTAAAAACATAAGCGATTATGAATAACATGCAGGAGCCTAATTTCATCTTTTTCATGGATTTTACTTGGTAAACTCCAACTTCCCTCACAAGGTTGTGAAAGTGAATTTGTGTTATATAAGTACCAATTATGTAAAGTAGTCGATTAACAAAGCACAAGCGCGTTGCCGTCTCATTTAGCCTTAAGAACTTCACAGATTGTATCGGTGTCGGTTAGTAGGGCGTCCCCTGAATACGCAATATTATCAATGGAACGTTGAGCCGCTTCTTGGTGGCCTGCCCCACAAGCGTCCGTGACAAGAATGGCCATGTAGCCTAAGTCGGCAGCCTGGCGTAGGGTCGGATCAATGCCGATCTCGGTGGCAACGCCCACGATGATAAACGAGTTAAGCCCACAGTCGCGTAAAACGGTATTCAACGGGGTGCCTTCAAAAGCAGACATGGCGATCTTGTCCAAAACGGCCTCACTCGGTAGCGGCTCCAGAGCGGGCGTTAGCTGAAAACCCGGCGAAGTAGGTAAGAACCAAGGTTTAACGTCTTCAACGGTGTCTACTCGTTGCCAAGCCATAGCCATGCGTAGTTGGAAGACGCCCATCAGTTCTTTGGGCATTGACCGATGTCGCATGAAGATGACGCGCAAGCCTGCCCGACGAGCGGCCGTTAGCACGCGCAGTACTTGTGCGGTCAGGTGGTCGCTATTCTTGATTTGATTCAACACCCCAATCTGCATGTCGTATACAATTAAGGCCGTTCGTTGGGGGTCACAAACCTCCGCCAAGTTTTGGGGAATGTCCAAGCCGTATGCCTGTTTCATAATTTATGTTTACTCAGGTTATTAGTTCTATAATCAGCACTATGATAAGCTGGGCGAAAAGTTAAACATAACTCGGTTTTGTGGTACCACAAATTTGGTGTTCATTCGACGGGCCCCGTTCAGTTGAGCCACCAACCATTCCTGGACCGCTTCGTGGCTGGTGTTGGCCATTAACGCTTGAAACTCAGCCGTGCCCGGCGTATTGGTAGCCTGGAGATTGATCACCCTTTCCAACCCCCAATTGAGAAGTATTTGCTTCGCCTTGACAAAGCCATGACGACGATCATTCGACTGTCCGCTCTGGATTCAACTTAGATGCGTTAATAAACCTGTCCTTAATTCAGGGCTGATATTGTCGTAGCCATCAGGAAGGGCATATGACCCATTATGTCCTGTTTGGCAAAAAGACCAAACGCCCAAGCCTTATTTAAAAAAAGAAACGAAATAAGTGGTGACTTTAAGTAAAACAATTCGTCACATTAGGAGCCTATAATTAAGTTGGTAAAAGATTAGGATGGCCTATCTACCCTCTTGAGCTTCAGAACGACTGGCTCGTTGGAGCCAATCCGCTCCTGTAGGCTTATCCACGCCTATAGTTTGTTTTGTCCACTTTAACTCTCTGTTGGTTACGATGAAATCATTGCCACCAAGTAATGCCAACCGAAATTCCTTTCAAGAAACATTTGAGGAATACGTACGACGAGTGACCAGTCGATATGGTCTGGATGAAGTGATCTATCAGCAGCAGGTGGTCAATAAAATCGACTTCTCTGACTTATCGGATTTGGATCAGCAGGGGTTTGCCAAGTGGCTTGATGAGCAGTTTTACATGAAGCTGGGGCTTGTCACGGCCCTGCAACGGGGTTTACAGATCAAGGTTGGTAGGCAAAAACCGGCGACACCGACTACCCCTGGGGGGAGCTACACCGTGCGCATCGGGGGGTGTAGTTCAAAGTAGATGTTCATTTGTTGAAGCGATTTTCTTTACGAATAGGATTGATGAATTATTTGTACTTAAGCAATACCAATAGGTAAGTTTATTGTTAATGTTTTTACTTCTAAAATAGTACATTACTAAGATCAGATTACTGCCTTTTACCGAACACGTCTTTAAGATCGTTTACGGTAATGGCTAAAGAAAGGTAGCCAGTCCAATTCCGTAGCTTTACAGTAGATTAGTCAACGTTTTTAGGAATAAGATTGGACCGGTCAGCGCATTCGCTTTACCGAAGCCAATGCCTTTGTAGTATCAGGTTTTTCATCGGATGAAACCACCTTCCGAATGAATAACTTGACCTGTTATCCATTCTGCTTCATCACTCGCTAAAAAAGAAACTAATCGGGCTGCGTCATGTGGTGTTCCAATTCTCCCCATTGGCGATTTTTCAAGAAATACTTTGGTTAAATTGTCGTCCATCCAACCGGTGTCTGTAGGACCAGGATTTATTGCGTTAATTGTGATGCCATGTTTTGCGATTCGCTGAGAAATTGTTCTTGTTAATGTTTCAACCGCTCCTTTAGTTATTGCATACGCAATTTCGTCACTCATTTCTCCTAACGATTGGCCTGAAGTCAAGTTGATAATTCTTCCACCTTGACTTAACGTAAATCTTTTTGTAAATTCTAATGTAAGTAGCGTTGTTGCTCTCAGGTTAATTTCATAATGTTTATCTAATTCATAGGCTGAGAAATTTGTAATGTTGGTCTGAGTGCTATAAGTCGCGTTATTTATAAGAACTGAAGCTGGACCCAACCTATTTTCAACTTCATTAAATAATAATTCTACTGAGTTTACATTTGAAAGGTCAAGTTCTAATTTCTCACATTTTACACCATACTTAATAACTTCATTTTGAATCAAATTTGGCTCCTCAGCGCCTACTTTCCAAGGCATTTGATTATCGTAGGGTGTCCAATAGGTAAAGAAAATGTCAATATTGTTTCGGGCTAGTTCACTACAAATAGCATAACCGATCCCTTTGAACCGGCTAACTCCGGTAACTATAGCTATTTTTTTATCCATTTATTCAGGTGTAATAGTTTTCGGAATTTGGGGTTCATTAAATTTCTTACTAACTCGCTAATTGCCACACATTCAACAGATAGCACGTGTGTTACATTGCTGTACTAGTCCAACTCTTACCGGTCAAGCGGTAGACCGTTTTGACTAAGAGCAACTCTACAAACCTAAATTTGCCCAACCGGAGGATCGGCGTTGCTGGCCTTTCTCGTGTCAGCCACAACCCGCCAAACGAGCAAAAAAGCCTGCCCTCTGGGACGTGCAGCCTGTCGCAAGCAACCCACCGAAAAATCACTTTACAGACATTTTGGACTTGCTACCGTTTACTGGACACTCCGTTAAGATCGCATTATGGTATCAGGTATAAGGAAGTAGTTCCATTGAGCTTATGATTTATCAAAAGTAGTATTTTTCCGTTGTGCACACTATAAGATTTGCCCTCCCCTTTGCAATATTTAATACTTTTCAAAATTATTATTCAGAAAAAGCAGCGATTATCAAGACAAAAATGCCAAGTTTACTAATTGTACTAAAACAATAAACAGGGCTGAACAGGCTGTCAAAAACTTTAGATCTACAAAATGGTATATTCCCAAATCTGACCTCTGACCTCCCCTCAATAAATTATTTACCATTGGTACACAGGTAAGGAGGTTTATTGCCCCAAGCTAATTATTATTACGAGGTATCCCAATCTTCGTAATACTAACGCTTCAGTTATGAATAAACTTAGTCCTACTCAGGCGCTCGGTTGGTTAAGCGCGTTGCTGCTGCTCTTCTCCTGGAACCTACAGGCAGAGGTCAATCCGAGTCGAATCGCTCACCGCTATCTGGTTCAGTCCACCGAATCCTGCAATGTATCGACTCTGGCCATTGACCCCGTCCCCATCAGCCTGACGGCCACGGCCGGGACGCCTTTCACCTACGTTGTGCCTCTGTTGCTGCCCATCCCCAACGCGGCTTACACGGCGACGGGTCTACCGGCCAACGGCTTAAGCCTGGGGTATAATCCAGCTACGTCCTCGGGGCGCATCGAGGGCACACCCACCACGGCGGGGGTGCTGAGCGTGACCGTCACGGCCACTGGCCAGACCTCCAACCCGGCTATCACCACCGCCTTTGTCGTTTACACCATCACCATCAACCCGGCGGTGCCGACCAGCCTGACGGCCACGGCCGGGACGCCTTTCACCTACGTTGTGCCTCTGTTGCTGCCCATCCCCAACGCGGCTTACACGGCGACGGGTCTACCGGCTAACGGCTTGAGCCTGGGGTATAATCCAGCTACGTCCTCGGGGCGCATCGAGGGCACACCCACCACGGCGGGGGTGCTGAGCGTGACCGTCACGGCCACTGGCCAGACCTCCAACCCGGCTATCACCACCGCCTTTGTCGTTTACACCATCACCATCAACCCCGCTCCGGGAACCCCGCCAACTAACAATCCGCCCGTTGCGCCCAGCATTCCCAGTCAGACGGCAACGGTTGGCATAGCTTATTTTCAGAACACGCCTTCGTTCACCGATCCCGATGGGCAGGCCATCGCCGTTCAGGCTTTCGGGCTGCCACCCGGTCTGAGTTATACGGGCACCGCCAGCGGTATTGTGGCCGGTACGCCTACTACGGCCGGTGTCTACTCGGTCTCGTTGGTGGGCACGGATCTGGGTAACGGTACCATTACGGGCGGGCTGTCAGCTACCGCCGTTTATATCATTACTGTATCTCCGGCCTTGCCCGGTAGCGGTTCGCTCACGCTGCTGGCTCCGACTTATAACTGCACCACGGGTGCGTTTACCTTCAACACCAGCGGGGGCGACGGTTCGCCAATTACCTTTGCCGCAATCGGGATCACCAGCCCGACGACCAACCCTAACCAATTCGTTGATCAGGAACTGCGCACCGCTGCCGATGCGCCCCTGATTACGCTGTCCGCTATCCAGAATGGCACACTCGTGACCTATGTGTGGAATATTCGCGCTCAGTGCCCGGTCGGTCCGGGCACTGAGCCCATTACTCCGCCAGGTGGTGGTGCCCTGACGCTGCTGGCTCCGACCTATAACTGCACTACAGGTGCCTTCACCTTCAACACCAGCGGGGGGAGTGGTTCACCAATTACCTATGCTGCAATCGGCATTACCGGTCCGACGACTAACCCCAACCAATTCGTCGATACCGGTTTGCGCACCGCGCCTGATGCACCCCTGATTACCCTGTCGGCTACTCAAAACGGCACGACGGTGACTTACTTATGGAACATCCGCGCTCAGTGCCCAGTCGGTCCGGGTACTCCGCCCATCAACCCACCGGTTGGTTCTGCCTTAGTGCTGCTGGCTCCAACCTATAACTGCGCTACAGGAGCGTTTACCTTCAACACGAGTGGGGGCAACGGCAACCCGATTGAGTACCGGGCCGTGCCGGGTATCACCGACTGGACGACGAATCTCAACCAGTTTGTGGATGAAGGCTCGCGAACGGCCAACGACGTGCAACCCTTCCTCTTAGAGGCTCGTCAGAACGGGGTGGTTGTGAGCTTGGTGTGGAATCTGAAGGCCGCCTGTGGCCGGGCCCGGCTGGGGGCTGGTGAGCCGGAGCGTCGCTTGCGGGTGATAGTGCTGGGCAACCCGGTTGTGGGCGAGACGGTGCAAGTGGAGGTGAGCGGAGCTGAAGACCTGCCGCTGCGGGTGACCTTGACCAACTTACTAGGTGGCCCTGTGAGCGAGGAGCGCATCGGGCAGGCGGCTGCCATGGAACGGATTAGCGTGAAGTTGGGCCGTTCAGGGGGCGTATACCTGCTTAAGGTGAGTAGCCCTAGTCAAACAAATGTGGTGCGGGTGCTGAAGACAGAATAGCCTAATCAATCGGTTACACATTGCCATCCAAACAAAAAGCCCGAATCGCTATGATTCGGGCTTTTTGTTTGGATAGACCAACACAGGGGAGGTACAACCGCTAGGTGACGCTTATCAAAGTCTTTATGTAGTGTTTTATTAATCATGGGCCCCAAACGGCCGTTGCACCGATATTCGGCCCGCCCAGGGATGCCGGTGGTGCGGCAGTCCGACCACAGCGTATTGGTTGCCCTAGCACAAGCGTGCGATTTGGCAAAGCGACATACATTTACTTAACTGGTTATGCCTGATTACATTCAAACGAAGACACTCCTCGATTTTATAAATTTACGAGAATAGTAATTTGCCGTTATATTGGCTATGGAGCAGGCTTACTATAGGTTTTAACTATTTTGTATTTTTCATAGTTATTGTTCAGAAAAGCAACCTTTTCGTGGACGCTTTTAAGTTAATAACTGATCGACCAACCTGGCCAGCCAAGTTCGAATAGTCGTTCATTTATCAAAGGGTTTTCGTGAACAAAGAGAGTTGAACTCGTATTTGCACTAAAGCAATAAAGGAAGCTGAAAGGGCTATGAGAAAACTTTACTATTTTAATAGTACACTATTTAGATTATACTGATTGCCTCTTACCAAGCACTACGCTAAATGATCTTAAAGTCGTGTCCAGTAAAAGGTAACAAGTCCACTTTTAAAAATACTTCGATTTGGACTGTGCTTATGGCAGTCCGCTGACCGATCTCGTATCTTTACGGCTGACTATGGCCGAATCTCAACTCATTGAATATAAGGAAAGTTGGCGCGATGAATACCTCAAGTGGATTGCCGGATTCGCCAATGCTCAAGGTGGTACCTTGTTGATTGGCCTCGACGATCAGGGGCAGGTTGTTGGTCTAGATAACGCCAAGCGATTATTAGAAGACTTGCCCAATAAGATTCAGAATACGTTAGGTATCGTCGCCGATGTAAACTTACGAGAGCAAGCTGGTAAGGCCTACCTAGAGATTGTTACCCAACCCTATGAAATGCCCGTCGCCTATCACGGCGAGTATCATCTGCGGAGCGGTAGTACCAAGCAGGTGCTCAAAGGCAACGCCTTGCAGCAGTTTTTGCTGAAGCGGTTGGGCAAGACCTTTGATGATGTCGTTGAGCCGAAAGCTAGCTTGGAAGACCTTGATCTTGAAGCGATCCAAGCGTATGAGCAACGGGGCGTGGAACGACAGCGACTGGCTCAGGATCAATCGGCTCAGACAGGCCTGGTTACCTTCCTGGATAACCTGAACCTGATTGATGCCGAAGGAGGACTGAAGCGGGCCGCTTTAATCCTGTTTGGCAAACAACCTATGCGCTTTATTTTGGGAGCCCATGTTAAGGTCGGCCGCTTTGGCAAGGATGCTACGGAACTCAAGTTTCAGGACGAGTTGAGTGGGGATAGTTTTCGACTGGCTGAGCGTACGTTGCAACTCCTAGACAGCAAGTATTTGCCCGGTTTAGTTACCTATCAAGGCCTGTATCGACAAGAGCGGTTGCCCTACCCACCCGAAGCCATTCGTGAGGCCCTATTAAATGCCATCATGCACAAGGACTACTTTGGAGGCCCCATTTTCATTTGGGTGTACGAAGATCGACTGGTGTTTTTCAACGAAGGCTCTCTGATCGAGGGATTGACCCCAGCCGATCTGCAACAGCCTCATTCCTCGCGTCGTCGTAATCCCACCTTAGCGATGGCCATGTTTCGGGGCGGTCTGGTAGAAACCTGGGGCCGGGGTACCTTGAAGATGATATCCGAGTGCCGAGCTTGGGGCTTGCCTGACCCTGTATTTGAAGACAAACAAGGCGGGGTCTGGGTGACCTTCTTTGCCGATCGTTACCAGGAAGATCGGTTGCGGCAGGCGGGGCTGAATGAGCGACAGATAAAAGGGGTTCTATACACCAAGCAACAGGAGCGAATCACCAACGCTGACTACCAACGTCTCAATAACTGCTCGCGCAACACGGCCAGCGCTGATCTGAAAGAACTGATTCAACAGGGCTGGGTGAAGCAACAGGGCACTAAGGGCGCTGGCTCCTTCTATGTCTTGTTATAGTGAAGCTATTGCACAAATTGCACATCCATTGCACATCCATTGCACAATTGCGTTCAGTAAACACGTCAAGGTGTCGAAAATTGGATCTACTCATCAGTAACCTTACTCAGATGGACGACATTATTCAGCTTAGAATCAGCCTGCTTGGCACTAAACCACTCATATGGCGCCAGGTGCTGGTGGAGAAGACCACTACGTTTGAAACCCTGCATAAGATTATCCAGATTGTGATGGGCTGGACCAACTCGCATCTTCACGAATTTACCCTGCCAGGCATACGGATTGGCCAGCCATTGGATCACTTAGATGATGACTACGGTGATGAGTTGATTGATGAAGCATCGGTTACGATGGAAAGCGTGCTGACTGCCACTAATCAGACAGTTAACTACACGTATGATTTCGGCGACAGTTGGATTCACGCCATTGAGGTAGAGAAATGGCTTGCGGGGGATTCAGCTACAATGTACCCCGTCTGCACCGGTGGCGAGTTAAGTTGTCCACCGGAAGACTGTGGTGGTATTCCTGGTTTCTACGACATGTTGCGCATCGTGAAAGACAAGCGACATCCTGAACGGCAGGAAATGCTGGAATGGCTTGGTGGGTCTTATGACGAAAAGAAGTTCGACCAACAAGCGGTCAATCAGCAGTTAACCAACTTTTTTCATTTGTAGGCACTCATCGGATTCTATCCAATTGAGGTATGTTTTCAATTAAGCAATTGTTAACTGCCGAATTGTGCTAAAAGAATCATTTGGTTTATTGCCTTTCCAGCTATGGATTGAAGAGGATATCCAATGAACGCAGCGATTTCGTGATCGAAACCATAGAAACTGCTAATTGTATTTAATAAAGATACGAAGTGAAGGTAATCAATTTTTTATCACGAAGAATTGAATGCGCTCATTATGATTTTTCCAAGGTAAGTGGCCCTGATAAGGATTGCTTTTTCTAGCTCATCAGCCAGGTTTTTGCCTGACTCATGGCTGAGACGGTATATTCGTCAGTATTTTAGCCAACCACTATCCCCACGCATGACGCCCAAACAATCTCAACGGCTCATCAAAAAGATAGCCGATATCAAACGCGCGTTAGCGGCCGAAAAACGGAAGTTTGGTGGCTATGATGATTCCCGGGGGCTTCGTTATTTGCCTACCCGTTATTACCTCCAGCTGGCTGATTACAAAGGGGGATTAGCCTACACCCGCTGGTTTGCCAAAACGTTTCCCGATGATATTGGCTTTCCAGACTTTTTGTTTGAGTGGGCCGTGGTGCTCTTTAAGTCGGGCAAGCTTGCCGAGGCCAAAGCCAAAATCTGGCAAACTTTCTGTGCCAATACCTATGTACTGGATAAGTTCTTTGGCCATCCCATTCACCCACTCCAAAAATATGAATGGTCAAATTTGGCTCAGGCTGGTTTCACGGAGTATTTCACCTATTCCCATCAGCAAACGGAGTGGCTGGATTTCAGCCAGTGGCTGGAGGAGTTTATGGCCAGCGAATTGTTTGCCACCCGGAAAGCCCGGTATCTAACGATTCATCAGCAACTGGTGGTGGAAGACGATCAGGAAATCAGGGACTATTTACGAAAGGAAGCGGATCAGCTAGAAAACGCGATTAAATTTTAAAAAACGTCTGTCTTACACCTGTAAGACAGACGTTCATTTTGTCTTACAAATTGTATTACTTTACATAGTGTAGATTATAGAACACCATTCTCTAATGCTTCATGAAACCAAGTTCTACATCGCTGCGATTGGCGTATCGGCTGGGGGGATGGAGCCGCTACACGCGTTCTTTTCCCAAATACCCCCTGACTCGGGAATCGCCTTTGTCGTTATACCCCATTTAAACCGAGATTATGTCAGTATCGCCGACAAGCTTTTAGCTAAACACACAACCATGCCCGTTTGGTGGGCCAGCCAAGGGCAGGAAGTAAAACCCAACTGCATCTACATGTTGCCTATCAACAAGATGATGACCATTGAGAACGGGTATTTACAGTTACAGGATAGACAAGTCTTAGACCTCAGTAATTGGGCCGTCAATATTTTCTTTAAGTCGTTAGCGAAAGGAGAAAAAGCCTATGCCATTGGTATTATTCTTTCGGGGGCTGGCTCAGACGGTACTCAGGGAGCCATTGCGATTCATAATGAGCAGGGGCTGGTGATGGTGCAAGATCCTCAGACGGCTGAATTTACAGGCATGCCTGAGTCGGCTATCTTGAAGGATCATCCAACTCGAATTTTATCACCCAAACGATTAGCTCAAGCTTTACTAACCCTTGTGGCTGAGTTAACATAATCTGACTTATACAATTTTTGAGTAAAAGCATCCGCTCAGTAGATAACTGGCTTGTTATCACACAGTATCTATGAAACTGATACTGCTTTAGAGAATACTTCAAATGCTTATTACTATGAAAAAGGACTCCCGATTTCCTCGTTTCCCAACTCCACTCTTTTTCTTGACGTGGCGGGCTATCTTAGTTGTAATTAGCTTTGTAGTAATCGCATTGGTAAAAATGCTAGGATAATATCGAAAGCAAAGTCAGACCTTACTTCTCTGAAAAATCTCTTTACATAAAGTTAGTTACAAAACTGTTCTGAGATTTGTGCAAAATGCAAGTGGTGACATATTATGTCACCACTTGCATTTTAATTAGGTGTGTTCAATAACTATGAATATGTTATGAAAATAAGCATAGAAATAGCAGTGTTAGAAGCTATCTGATTTCTTTGGTTAGTGCAAAATAATATCAGCGAACAATTACCATCGAGTGCACACCGCGCGTAACGGGTACAGAGTAGCCGGTTTTGACTAACTCGATTCGCTTTGGGTTAAAGTAATCACCTGTTAGCCGCCAGAAGTCAATCGAGCCGCCTGGCTTACGACCATCGTAATGATCGAAGGTGGCCACAGCCAGATACAGGCTGGAATTGTCAAACACGACCGCTTCAGGTAAGATACCATCAAAAGAATAGTCGCCAACCCGGTCCAGAAAACCTGACTCCGTGTCTAAACGCAAAAGCGTCAATGAAGCATAAAAGCCTTGTTTCGTATTGTCAAAGGGCTGCGTGCTTTGTTCCAAATTGGTGGTAACAATCCATTTCCCATCGGGACTCATCGTTAGCCCTTCGGGTAGAACACCCGCCAGCGCACGCGACACAATCTGATGCTTGGGCGAACCGTCGCCAGCCGTGTCGACGGCCAGGCCGACCGCCGTAACTGAACCCCGTACCGATCCCGGATACATGGCATTGACAACCACGAAACGGCCATTGGGGGTAAACTGCGCCTTGAAGGGGTCTGGATCGACCACCACCGAGTTACCCCAGGGGGATAAGCTGAATTGGTTGCTTTGGTGGGTATACTTGAAAAAAGAAAGCGTTGATTTAGTCGCATTCAACAAAACCAGCTCATCCCGACTGGGGTGGAACACGAGTCCATTCAAGATATCCCCCCCCACATAACCAGGAATATCGGGTAGTGACAGATGGACCAATTTACCCTTGTCGAATCGGTAAATAGCTAAGGGAGATAGTTTGGCATCCTGGGGACGGTAGGTGATGGCGACCAGCGAGCCATCCTGATTAAATACGACCGATAGGGGCCGTTCGGGTCCATCGATTCGCTGAATTTGCTTGGGGTGATCAGCATCCGAAAGGTCAATGACGGTGACTACTTTCCCCGGTGGTAAGTCATCGAAGAGTGGATTGGACTTGCCCACGGGACGGGTCCCTCGTGTCTCGATGACAATGGCGTATCGCCCGTCGGGTGAAACAGCGACCGATGAAGGTGGCCCGGTAACCGAGTTGCTGGCTCCAATCTCCACGGCCTTTAGTTGCCCTACTGGTTTATTGAGTCGGATAACAGCCAAGGCATCCTGCCCCTGGGCGGGACCGAGGTGGCCATCTAAGTAAGCCGAAGCAATCATATCGGCATCGGAGACGGCCACGATGTATCGGCCTTTAAAGTCAAAATTGGCGCCAGTGGGTAGAGGTTGGCAATTGACTATGTTCGATAAGCTAAGAAATAAGATGATGAATAGCGTCCAATGACAGCCAACGAGTTTTATGCACTTGAACTGTCTTGCCATTACTTTCTTTTGTGTTACATAAGTGCCTTTGTGATAACCTGATGTTGGATCTCCTGCTGACTCCAAAATTATAGTTATTAATATATGTTTTCATCAATCGGGTTTGAGTGGGGGACCAAGAACTCGTGTATTGTGTTTTTCAGCCAACGTTCGCAGACTGGCTATACTTTGATCGCTCATTTGACTAAAGCTGCGTAAGTACTCTTCCATCGTACCAGCGGGCTGGTGCATAATCGTTAAGTGGGCAATGCCTTCACTGGTCTTGATGAAGGCATGAGGTAGGCCACGAGGTACTAATAGTGAGTCGCCTGCTTTCAACCGCAGCGTTTCATCCCCTGCCTGAAATTTGAATTCACCATCCACAACCAAAAACCATTCGTCGGTATCCGTGTGCAGGTGCAAGGGTGGTCCCGCTTTAAGGGATCGAGTGGTATCAAAGATCACACAGCGTCCTTCGGTATCCTTGCCCGATACCTTTACCTGAAAGGTGGCATCCGGCAGTTGAAATGGCTGCTTGGTACGATCCTCCCCCGCCCGAACGACAATCGCTTTTTTAGGAGGGTCGACCACCAAGTTGCTGATGGGTATATTGGCCAAAGGCGGTTTGGCCGTCGCTATAGCAGGAGCCAGTAGGGGCAATTGGAGAAAAAGTCGACGTTGCATGGTTTGCGGATTAAGTGCTATTGGGCTTTTATGAGCAATAAAACAAAACTTACGTCCTTTACTTCAATTGATTTAGATTATGGCTATTTCTTGTTCTATAATCAACAGTATGTTAAGAAACGCTATCGCCAGCACTAAAATGGCTTGGGGTCAAGTTATTACTTACTCACCACTGACCCTGACCACCCATGGCTCACGTATTGCCTTTCTACTGTCTTCAGCAATTGGTCTATCACTCCAACGATGATTGTCCGCAGGCCCAAAGCATTCCCCCGGCTGACCAACGGGTCGGGCGGGGTGGCAAAACCGATTGTTTGTGCTGCCGCAATCTGAACAAAAGTCAGCGCAAAAGTAGCCCTACCCATGGCATCATACGGCGGTTGCTTTCCCGGAAAATTCTCTTAACCTAAGAATCCGTATCCAGTATTCTTGGGAAAAATACAAAAATGAGTGAGTTCTGTTGCGTTGACCAATCGCTCTGAGTAGCTCACTTATTGGCTATGTTTGCGCGACGATCTAACCACTGACCAATATGAAACCCGTAGCCATTCAATTTTTCTCCCCTTCTGACAATACCAAATCCAGTCAGCAGCCAACGGCCAAGCAAACTCGTAAAGTCTTCCTGACGGGTTCGATCTCGGCCACGGGTAAACTGATCCTCTCCCACAAGACGGTTGACCAATTGGCCCTTGACCCGACGGCCACCCGCTTCAAAATTGGTATGGAGCAAGGGAAACGTAAGATCAAATCGTTGTATCTGATTCCCACTCAAGAGGACGTTTCAGACAGCTTTGAATTAGTCAAGAAAACTAACAGTTACAGCATCACCTTAGCCTTGATCTTACAAAAGGGGGGCGTCGAATACCAGAAGATCCCCTACGTGTTTACCATCCACCCATTTGCCCACGAAGATGGCGTAACGGGCTATGAATTACGACTCAATACCCAGACGCCTAAGCCTGCCTATACGGGTAAACCGCGCGGCCGAAGGGCTAAAAACACGGCCCAGACTCAGCCGTCGACCTCCGTTGCGTAATCGGCGCTGATTGACTTATTCCTGAGTGGTTCGGGCTACGTCTCGCTGCTTGACCAGATCGGTGAATTCAGGGCTGGGCTTGAAGTAAGGAATAGTGTGAGCGGGCACAATGAAGGCGGTGTTTTGAGCGATATGACGGGCTGTTTTGCGGGCACGCTGTTTGAGAATGAAGCTCCCAAAACCCCGTACATAAATGGGCTCGCCTTGCGTCAGGGACTCTTTGACTACCTCGAAGAAGGTTTCTACGACGAATCGACTGGTTTCTTCATCGAAACCCGTCTGCTGGCTAATCCTGCGGATAAGATCTTGTTTTGTCATCGCTCTTACAACTCATTTGGGCACCATTGGGATGGGAAATAATGAAGAAACCGCTTTGACTCGCTACATGCCCCGGCCCTGAATCGTGTTTAGGCTCCGCCCCTGGTTCTGCTCGCGTTGAAGGTTGGGCTCCTGTTCCTCGATCAGTTTGAGCCGTTGTGCTTCCTCCTGCTGGCGCAGCTCGTGGGCTTGGCGCTGGATGGCCTGCACCCGCCCTTACTGGGCCGCTCGCTCCTGGTCGCGCAGCTCCAGCGTCAGGGTAGCCCGCTCCGGGGTCGTGCCGTGTCACATCGGGTTTTGATCCGGCAGTAGCTCCTGCCAACAGCTATGCTAACCAGAGAGTTATCAACCGCTGATTAGCACTCACCCGTTTAGTTCTGATCAGAATTTCTCGTTGGCGGAACACTCCTAACATAATCGGTAAACGACTTGGGGAGCGTTTCGCTTTTCTACCCCTTCCAAGATGGCCGTTTGTCAACGAATAATGGTTTCAAGCGGCGAGCCGGAGCCGGTGCCAAGACTACTCAGAAAATTGCATTTTACCATTGTGATATCATTAGGGCGGTCTGATTTCTGCCCATCTCAGAGTTTGTACTTTTCATAGTGAGCGTTCAGAAAAGGCAACCTTTTCGTGGACGATTTCAACTGCTGACTACAAGGGTCCAGCTACGTCTCTGAACAATAGGTAACGTCCATATAGCCAAGGGATTTCGTGAACGGTTTTGAAATACAATGCAACTATCCATAGTTTATTGAATTTCAATTATTTATTCGTCCAATTAAAGGTGATTGACAGCCCTTTAATTGGACGAATTCAGGTTGAGTTATGAGAACAAAAAACAGGGGCCACGTTAGCAGCCCCTGTGTGTGCTTCATTGGTCAATATTACTCAGGTTGAGGCCTACCACTGGTGCCGTTAGACTTGAGCCGATCCGTAGGCGAGCACGGTGACTACAAAATCCATAATCGCCGTCAATGTGGTTTTCTTTACAGCGGTACAGTTGGGCTGACCACAAGCATTTTTCGGCCAGCCAGGAAAAGGTTAGCGTCTGTTCCTTGCCCCTGATTTGTCGTTTAGTTTATTAAAGTCTGAGTAATAGCCGTTTGTGCTGTTTTGCCCACCTCCCCAGCCCCGATTGAGAAATCATAGTACGACGTCTTCAGCGACCCGTCACCGTTCGAACTGGGGTAATACAGATACCCTCCGTGCGAGACCTGGGTACCATTGGTGACGTTGTCCCGATACCAGCCGAGGTTGTTATCGTCCATCAGTTTGCGTTGCTGGGCGTTCAGCACGGTATCGGTGAACCGCAGCTTACTCAGGAACTGGTTCAGTTCGTCCATCGACAGGTGGATCCCGCTACCCGCCGAGAACAAGGTCGAATCACCGAAATCTATGCCCTGAATGCTGCCCGCCGGGAACGGATAAAACAGTGTAGGGTTCTGAGCATCCGGTTTGGCCGTCACGGTTTTGATCCCCGCCGGGCCAAATACCTGCTGGTTCAGGTAACTCAGGTACGCATTCGCCAGGGCCATCAGCCGGTCATTTACGTTCTTGTCGCTGAAGCCGTTCAGGTACGGAATGATGACGCGGAACAGCGCAAAGTTCTGGTTCTGATACTGGTATGACTCATCAGTACTGACCCCTTTGGCAATCATGTTTTCCTGTTAGACGTAGGCCGCTTCGTATCTACCTGACAAAATCCGCGTTTCTTCAACTTTCTGCACCATCGTCAACTGATCGTCAGCCTTCGCGATCAAACCCGTAAACTGAGCATTGAAGCTGTCCGACTGGAAGAAAACGAACGCCATACCGGAGCGAAAAAAGACGTCATAAAAGTGGGCATAGGGCGTTCCGGCCAAGGGATTAAAGCCGCCCATCTTCGTCAGTATGTCGGCTGCGTGGTGCTTGGTGGTAGCCGTTGCAATGGCGCAATAGCCACCAAAATGCGCGCCCAGCGCCCAAATCGCAGCGGCCAGCGTTACACCTGTCAGTCGGTTACATAGGTGCTTATCGACGGCCCAGCCGCCGGGTTCACACACAAATGAGTAGTCCCGCGCCGAATGGTTCAGGAAATCCCGAATGACGTTGCCATAAAGCGTTTGTAGTGCTGGTTCCATGCGGTCGAGGGCGTGGTGCAATTCAAATAAGGCTAATTCGGTGCCAATCTTATAGATTGGCACCCGGATCACGCCACAGATCAGTCCGTCGGCGTTGCGGGCAACGATGTGCCAGGCGTGGTAATCGAGTTCGGAACGATGTCGGCCGGATGCGTCTAAAGCCGAGACTGGAATGGCTTTGTCGTGCGCGTAAATGCGCCCACGAAAGCGCTGAATCTCGGCAATCGCGCCTTCGTATTCGAGCGGATGGCGAGTCACCAGTGAGCCGGGTACGAAGCCCGACTGTGGCGCAATAAGGGAGAGGCTCATATTTTAAAAAGAAATGAATGGTCAGTAATCTGGTTATTTAGTTTTGTAGACAAAAAATCGATTATCATCAGTTGTTTCCGAACGGTTTCGGCGGTACGCTTTTCAGGTAGAGCCAGATGGCGTGTAGTTCGTCGTTAGTCATCATCCCAACTTGCGGCCAGGGCATCGACGGGTGTAATTCCTGACCGTTGGGGCGTTTACCCGTGCGCAGCGTCCGAAAGAAGTCGGTTTCTCTCCACGAGCCGATGCCGGTCGGCGTCAGGTTGGCGGCCGGGGTCAAACTGCCCCCCTAAGTTTTCCCAGATCATCTTGTGATTGAGTTGGTTTCGCCAGCAAAGGTAGCGGGTAAGCCAGCCTTGGGTAAATAGTGCTTTTGTACTAAATCCTGATTAACAGGCCATTGAGCACGAATTAGTACAAAAGGACCATTGACGATGGATCCCGCAAAGGCTACTTTTACGGCTCGTTTCAACGGAGGTATTTGATGCTTTTTAAAGCGAACCGATTATGAACGAACTACTAAAACGGGAAATTCGGGTGGCGTTTCATCCCAAGTCCCAGCCGGTCCGGTTCAGGATTTTGAAGTATGTCCTGCTGGGGCTGTTCGTCTATTTTTATTGGAACAGCCCCACCTTCTGGTGGATCTTCGGCTCTTTTTCAGTAGCTGGAGTCAGCCTGCACTTTTTTTACCGGTACAAAACCCACGGGTGGACACGCAGCTACGGACGTGGTTTTCTGCGCTGGGATCATGAACTCATTTTCGGAAACCGCCTTCCCGACGAACCCGGCCTGGTTGACCGTGAACGACGGACACCGTAGATTACAG
The DNA here is from genome assembly GCF_054779955.1 of Spirosoma arcticum. Classification (NCBI taxonomy): domain Bacteria; kingdom Pseudomonadati; phylum Bacteroidota; class Cytophagia; order Cytophagales; family Cytophagaceae; genus Spirosoma; species Spirosoma arcticum. The sequence continues at coordinate 93,109 of NZ_BAAGXG010000016.1, read as the reverse complement.
GAAAGCAGCCACTAGTAGATATCAACTGTACTCATGCATCGATTGACTATGAAACACCACACTACGTTGTTGGTGGTAGTTCTGACTTGTGCGATCGGGTTGGCCTGTCAGACGTCCACGCAGCAGCCAGCCGGTTCGCCGGCCTATCGCCAGGTAGCGGAATACGAGCCGACCGAAGCTGTCTGGTTACTCTATCCACAGGTGACCCACAAGAAGGAACTGCCTATCGAGCCGGTCATCGCAACGATAATCAGGGCTGTGGCCCCGTACGCTCATATTAACCTGATTGTTCCTAACGAGAGTCTTCGGCAGCGAGCGAGTGCGTTGCTGCCCGATAGTTTGCTGGCAACCGAGCGAGTTACGCTGCATACGTTTCCTTATCAGGAATTCTGGGCACGGGATATGGGACCGCGCTTTGTCCGCAATGCGAACGGGCAGAAAGCGATGGCTGACTTCAGGTTCAACACCTGGGGCTACGCCGACACGACGGATGCGGCCGCCCGCTTGGACGAGCAACTCGATGAGCGGATTGCGGCCCGGTTGAAGTTGCCGATCACCAGTTCCGCCCTGATTACGGAGGGGGGCGATCAGGAGATCAATCGGCAGGGGGTGTTGCTGGCAGTTCAGGCAGTCGAAAAAGAGCGCAACCCATCGCTTTCGTTCGAACAGATAGAAGCTGAGTTCAGGCGGGTGCTGGGCGCGAAGAAAGTGATCTGGCTGGCGGAAGGCCTCCGCGATGATGACCACACATTTCGGGGGCCAATAGACGGACCGCAGGGAAAGAAATACTACACGACCCTGACCACCAACGGCCATGTGGACGAGGTCGCCCGCTTTGTCAACGATAGCACGATTCTGCTGGCCTGGATTGACCCGACGGATCGGCACAGCCCTCTGGAGCGGGAAACGGGTCGGCGAATGGACGATAATGTCCGGATACTGCGAAGCGCGACAGATATGCGGGGGCGTCCGTTCAGGATTCTCAGGATGCAGTTGCCCAGCCCGATTACTACGACACTTCAGCCCGGCGATGGCGTTTACGACATCATCAGTCAATTGACCTACCAGGATGGGTCCGTTTTCCCCGTCGGGAAGCCGGTTCCCGTGGTTGCAGCCGCCAGTTATCTCAATTTTCTGATCGTCAATGAATGCGTACTCGTCCCATATTACTGGAAAAAAGGCAGAGACCCTGCCCTGCGAAAACAGGACGCAGACGCCAGACGGCTGTTGGAATCGCTCTTTCCGGCTAAAAAGGTAATTCCAGTCGATATTCTGCCGGTGAACCTGGGCGGTGGGGGTATTCACTGCATCACAGCCAATGAACCGAAGTAGCGAAGAGCGTTACGTAAAAGATAACACTATCCTGTTGAACGCCGTGGACTACCTGATTGGGGAACGTCGCGCCGACGAGACGATCCCATCCCCTACGATCTGCTGCTACTGGCTGATGAGAGCCGGGCACTTGTCGACGCCTACCTGCCCAACAGTAAGATGTGCGTACTGGAAATCGACGGGCAGGTAGTTGGCGTCGGTCTGTTACAGGTAGATGATACGGCAGGCGAGATTGTGAATATTGCCATCGCGCCCGAGTACCAACGCCAAGGATTAGGACGGGCGTTGCTCCGGGCACTGACCGAAGCGGCCCAACAACACGGCCCTGAGCGATTGCTGATTGCCACGGGTAACTCCGGCATCGGTCAGATCGCGCTTTACCAGCAGGAAGGATTTGATTTAATCGGCATCGACCAAGAATATTTCCTGCGCCCCTACCCCGAACCGATCTGGGAAAACGCTGTTCAATGCAAACACCAGTTGATCTTTCAAAAAAAATTGACGCATCTTCCCTGAAGTGACAGCCATACGACTCAGAAAAGTAATCCGGCACTATTCTCTACCGGGTCAACTTGTTCATCAAAAGGCAGCGTTTTCGATTAAGTAGTAAGTTTGTCAGATTGCTTATCACGTCAAAACGAAGAACTGCCTAACCGATGAACAATAATCAGTACCACCGCATTGAAGACGATATTCAGCAAACCACCTTTCGGAACGAACTCTCGAAAGCAGGCATCAACTTGATCTACACCGGCACCTGGCTGAAAACCCTGCACAGCGATTTCTTTAAATCGTTCGGTATCACCTGGCCTCAGCACAATGTTCTGCGTATTCTGCGCGGACAAAAAGGTAATCCGGTCAGCGTCAACACGATCAAAGAACGCATGATGGACAAGTCCTCGAACGTGTCGCGCATTACCGAAAAGCTGCAACACAAAAAATTGATCGAGTGCCGCCCGTCGGCCATCGATAAGCGGTCGGTTGACGTCAGCATTACTCAGAAAGGACTCGACCTGCTCATGAAGGTCGAAGAGCGCGTCCCGGAAATTAATAATCTTCTCGGCCACCTCGAACCCAGCGAGTTGCTGCTGCTGAACATGCTGCTCGACAAAATACGAAACACGATAAACCAAAAATCCTGACGGCATTTCGGCTATTTTTTTAACTTTATGTGTGTACGTACTTATTGTTTATTGTCTACTAAATTGACCGATTACTCAATATAGCTGTGTTTTGAGCATTTTCATCCTGTCTGGTCGGGAAAGTTGCTTATTTTTGTGTTGTGTTTATGCGTACGTACACATAAAATGCCACCTTATATCTTCCTCCAACTGATTATTATGAACAAGCAAGAGCAACGAGAGGTTGTCAGCGGTCAGGGCCGTGAGTGGGGAACCGACGTCCCCTGCCTGCCAGCGCCCGCCCTGTCGATTCTGGAACAACTCTTTCCGGGTTGGGTCATTAGCCAGTGCGATGCCGGGCATCGGCCGCATTTTCTGAGCCGCAACAGTGCCGCGTTTTTCGGCGTTTCGCCCGATGAACTGGCCGCTAAAACATACGACGATTTTATGAGCCTGATCCACCCCGACGTTCTCGACTCCTATCAGCGAAGTTCTCAAAAGGCGAGTGACGTGCTAAAAAGCATTGATCCAACTGAAGTCTTCCAGTATCGATTCACGATTCAGTACCGGCTGCGTCGGCGAAAAGAGTACCTGAGCCTGCATGAAGAGCGGCTGTTCTACCTTGACGAGCACGACTGCCCGATTCACTATATTCTGTTCCGGGATCTGTCGGCCGAGCGCAGCATAACCCGCGTTCAGCTCGACTGGTACAAAGTGCATGAACTGGGCTATCAGCGCGTGGGCAGCTACGTACCGGCGGCTCCCGAGCAGGACTTGACCGCCCGCGAGGTAGAAGTGGTTCAGTTAATCAAAAAAGGACTGAGCAGTAAAGAAATTGCTGACCGGCTGTGCATCAGCGTCAATACAGTACGCAACCATCGCAGTAACCTGTTCAGGAAGACCAACGCCCGTAATATGGTTGACTTGCTCAAGAATACGGCCCGGCCGGAACGGGTAAACTAATGGCAAGGGCCGCGCTACTGCCGTCAGCAGTGTAACACCACCGTCACCGAGTAATAGTATTGTCCAGAGTTGTGGTTTGCAGTGATAATTCAGCCCACTATAGGGTAGTTGCTAACATTCCGGGAAAATGTTTCAGATTCTTGGACATGGCCAAAACCGGCCTCCGTTTAACTTCTTTATTCAGCTACTAATTCCTCTTTCTGATTTTTCTGTAATAGTACAATTACTGTCCGCAAACGGATATATTTTTCGCTTCCAGATTTCAACAAACACCCTCAACTGGTCCCAATAGTCCTCTTTTGCTTTTGGGATGGTATAGTATAGGTCAGCAAAAGGCTGGCAGATGGGGGTTCAACTCAGCCATTGCTTTAGTGATCGACCGCTAATGATCATCATTTATCAGATGGTTGGGAACGCAGAGAACGCTCAAAGTTTAGATCAATTGGGCCTTATTTTTGTTAAGTTTGTGAATCATTCTTCCCGCTATGGCAACGAGCAACGCAAAGCTAAGGACCAAAAAGCCGCTTAAGGTTAAACTCTTCAACGCATCGGGCCAGGTAGTTGAAGGCATCATTCTCTCCGGTCAACTCGCCAAAGAAGACCCTGGTCTGGCCATAGCTAAGGAACTGGGCAAACATAAACACCTTGAACCTACCCCCATCCCTTGATCACCCTTACAAAGCCTGCCCTCCTTTGTGACACAGGTTTGTTAAGTCGTGTTTTTCTAGCCCAACCGCCGTTTATAGAGGCTTACCAAACGGCCATTGAGCAGTACCAAGAAACAATTAGCACGGCAGTCTTCATTGAATTACAGCATTGGCTACTGATCCAACGGGGGCTGGCGATGCCCATCAGCCGGGTGGAGTATGATCGACATCGCAAGCGGCTGGACAACTACATTGTTCTAAACAGCGATGGGGTTAGTGAAACTGCGTTGGCTCTGGCCCGTCGATGGCCCGATACCGGCGTTGGTGATGCTTACACAATTGCCACCGCCTTAGTTTTTGATGTACCAGTTTTTACGCTTAATCCTAAGCATTTTGAGCGTGTGACTGGTATCACTCTCCACAAGCCTGACAACTATCAGCAACTCCTACAAAGCACCAAGCGAAGTTAGGGCAGGTATTGACTGCTCATGCCACGGGGCCAACTTGGCTATACTCATCTTTCCGAAGCGAGAAAGCGGTTCTAATTTGAGTGATTCGTACGGTATCTCTACTTCAAATGCAGACCGTGGATTCTGGTTTGCGGCCGCTATCACACCGGTTGTGTACTACTACCGGAAATACCCGTCAATATAGCAGATTCGGGCCTGATGCATAGTCGATCATCGAGTGATTGAGGGGTTACGCTTTGAAAGACAAAAAATAGAGTTAGCTAAAAGCCTCAAGGCCTTGTAGACAAGTCTGTTCGGGTCTTGTAAAACCGTTCAAAAAAAGCGCTGAACAGGTCAAAACTGTGAACGATTAAACTGAACGGTTTTATTGGACGCTAAAAAGGCAGTTTTCGGCCACTTCCCTCCTACTCCATCACCGTTCAGTAAAACGTCCGAATAAAGGCAGGACAAAAAAGTATGTATCGTCCGTCATGGAGAATAGTCAGCCCTACCGATGTCCGTACTCAGGCGTTAACCAGGTAGGTCTCGTCCTGAAAGAGGAGCCGCAGACTCAGCCCTGGTGGACTGATGACCTCCAATTCGCCCCCGAGTTGTTCGCTGAAGCCCCGAATCAGGGTCATCCCCAGCGAACGGCTCCGGGTCGGGTCGAAGTCGGCGGGCAGGCCCACGCCGTCATCAGCGATCAGCAACTCACAGCCCGTCTGGGCCACCGACCGCAGCCCGACCTGCACCGTGCCCGGACGCCCACCCAGGAAGGCATACTTGAGGGCGTTGGTAATGGCCTCGTTGATGATTAGTCCCAATGGCACCGCCTGCGTCACGTCCAACTCGATGGGGGCCACCTGCACCACAAAGCGGATGGGCTGGGGCAGATTGAACGATTCATGCAGGTAAGCCACCAGCTCGGCGATGTATTCGGCCATGGGGATGCGGGCGATGCCTTCGGTCTGATACAATTTCTGGTGGATCAGGGCCATGGCCTGCACCCGGTGCTGGCTCTGTTGGATGGCCGACAGGGCGGCCTGATCCTGCAGGGAAGCGGCCTGGGAGTTCAACAGGCTCATGACTATCTGGAGATTGTTTTTGACCCGGTGGTGAATCTCCTTCAAGAGTCGTTCCTTTTCGGTTAGCAGCCGCTGTAACTCGTCATTTCTGTGGCCAATTTCCTTCTGTTGAGCCTGTAATGCCTCCTGTTGAGTCTGTAATTCCTCGTGCTGGGCCTTGAGTTGTCGCTGCTGGACTTCCAGCAACTGGTTGCTGCGTTGCTTAAGCTGATAGCGGTTAAAACCCAATAGTAGAATAGTTAGTAGCAGACCACTCCCCCCAATCAGCGCATTGCGTTGTGTTTGTTGTACATTGTTTTTTTCTGTAAGCAGGAAAATTCTTTCTTGCTTGATTTTAATATCCTGCTCTTTTTTCCCCGTTTCGTACTGAATTTCAAGGTTGGTAACCTGTCTGCTTTTAGCTTCACCTAGCAACGAATCTTCAAAAGTTTTATACTTCTGGTAATGATTAATGGCGGAGATATAGTTACCCTGCGCCGAATCCAGTTTAAACCACATTCTCTGAACTGTTGCAGCTTCCTTTACCAGGTGAACTTTAGTAACCAGCGCCTGGTGATCCTTCAGGTATTTGCGGGCCTGATTATATTGGTGCGTGCTAAAAAAATACTCAGTAGCTGTGTTATAAAACGCTATGTAATCAAAGTCGCCTGTTTCATTTGCCTTTTTAATTTGCAACAGTTGGTTAAAATACTGTTCAGCCTGATTATACCGCTTCAGACGAATGTAAACCCTAACGAAGTTAGCCGTAAGTAAAACCTGATCATTTAGCTCAGTGGGAGGGTATTTTTTTACTATATTATCTATTAAAGACAGTGCTTCTTCTGAGCGGTTTAGTCTTTGAAGCCCATTGGATAGATTGTGAGTCAGGATATGAATAGCTTGATGATCATTAAGTCTAATGGCATGTGTAAGACCCTTTCGGAAGTAAATGATAGCTTGTTCGTGTTTTTTAAGGAAGAAGTAAGTTAAGCCCACCCGGTTGTAGATGGTGCAGACCATTGTGGTTAGATCGCCAAGCTGTTCAGCCGTTTCGACGGCCAGCAAACCATAGCGGATGCCCTCTTTGTAATCACCTAATTGGGATGAAACCGCTCCCAGTAGATCATAAACAGCCTGCAACGGTCGGTAGCCTATGGCCTGATATATTGCTAGGGCCTGTTTGAGTTCTAAGAGGGATTGTGGTAAATTGTTTGCTATAGTATGTAAATCGGCTAGTTCCTCTAATGTATTGGCTTGCTTTAATCGATTCCCTGATCGCTGAAAAGCCGCCAACGCTTGTTCCACTAGTTGAATTCGCTTCTGCAATTCTTCTTTGCTCGCAAAAGCCGAATAATAATGTTTATGCTCTAGATAGGCGGCTCCTAACTCTTCGAAGGTCTGATGCAAGCGGAGGAATTCTACCGCTTTGTCGATGTATTTTTCCCCAATTTTTCGCGAGCCTTTCTCCCTGTAAATCTGTGAGAACAATAAATAGCTATTTCCCTGCCCACGTGTATAACTTAATTTTTCGCTAAGCACTTCTGCCTGCTGGGTAAACGATAGGGCCTTATCCAGATCTACCAGCGACTCCCCGGGTTTTAGGAACAGATTTGTTCCCAACTGTAACAACACCTTGACGCGGTTGGTATCAGCTTTGTTGGCTCGCAGCAGAAGCCACAGACTGTCGGACTGAGCCACTGTAGGGGGTTGGGCTTTCAAGGGCATGGCCATGGAAGTGCCAGCCAGAAGCCCCAATAAGAAAGCAAAAGCGAATCGCATGGCAGGCGGGGTTAAGTATTCGTTTGACGAATCAAAACGGTGAGCAGGTTCTGCTGGCCGTATGATTTCTGGACAAGACAAGCCAAAACGGTAAGTTGCAAACGGAGTGTCATCTAAATCTGAAGCGGGTCCTTTCGCGGGGAACAGGAGAATCGTACAGAGTCAACAGTGGAACACGCGGATGGTAGGCCAAGGGGCGGGTTTCGCTGTTGTTCACAAACACATCAAAGACACTTTTGTGATGGGGCATCATGACGAATAAATCAACCGTATGGTTGTCTAAATACGCATTGATGCCTTTCTGTACATCCTCGTCGTGGATGCTATAGGTGTCTATCTGAATATCTTCAAAAGCCCTGAATACGTATTGGCGACTCAGATCGGAGGTCAGCATATCTGATTGCCTGCTGACTTCGATGGTCAGCAGCGTAAGTTGGGCCTCTTTTCGATGGGCCAGGGCTGTCAAAAACGAAAATGACTCCGCATCATTGACCGATTGATAATCCATTGCCAGTACCATCTGCTTAAGTGTCCGGATGGGTGACGAAACCGGCACCACCAGCACATTCGTATTAGCGAACCGGATCATACCCGTCGCAACACTGCCAAAGAATTCAGTAAGGCCCAAACCGGTAGCTCCCACCACAACCAGATCGAAATATTCCTGAGCGAGCAGGGTCTCAACGGCACTTACTGGACTGCCCAGCATCGCCAATGTCCGGTAGGTATGGTAGCTCGGTACAAGCTGCTGCGTTATTGTACGCTCAAGTTTCTGTAACGACTCCTCGACCAACCGGCGTTGTTTGGCCAGTAAAAAGGACCCGGTGAACCCCTCGGTCGGTTCGGTTGAAAACGCATGGAGTAAATTGAATTGGGTGGCTGTATCGGCAAAGAGAGCTTGCGTAAAAACCACTGCATGGTGCGAAGACGAAGAGAAATCAGTCAGTATCAGAATTTTATACATGATAATCGGGGGTTTACTGGCAGTTGCAATGAGCCTGGAGTGCTGGTACAGCTGATAGGCATAAATAGTCTTTGAAAGGTTCTCGATTAGGTAGGGCAAATCGCGCTGCCATCATCATAGAGTATTAGCAGGGGTACAGCTGGAGCAATGCCCAGCAACTACTCGCGCCCGATTCAGCCAAGTTGTCGTATCAAGGGAGCGTTATAAGGGCAAATATTACCCGGCATCTCCAACACATTGGCTATAAGATGAAAATCGGGGAATGGTGCTTCGCCAAACCACTTGTTAATTTCGTAAGGGTAAGGAGCGACAATTACAGAAATACACAATTCCAACTTGACATTGAGTGTCTTTCCTGACCAAATAGTTGAGCGGAATGAACGGAAGATCTATCAATCGTTAGCAGTCCTCTGACAAAACTAAAAGCCTTTAAAACAAGTATACCTCCCTACTAAAGAGTAGCAACATTATCTTCATCAAGTTGTAATGCTTTGATGTGGTGTACCCGATCTATCTTGACTAAAATTGATTCGGCGAGTGGTACAATTTGTTGGGTAAAGGAGAATGGATGTAGTTACGAGTGAGTAAAAATAAGCGAATTCGCTGCGTTAATTTCATCCTGACTGATGGTATGGCCCATGTTCACATAGACTTTCTCGGTTATGTTGGCCCCCATGCTTTTTAACAATACCGTTGATTCATGCACCCGTTTCACCGGTACGTGAACGTCAGGGTCGCTGGTTCCAATAAAAATTGGTGTATCGGCAAATACACCGCTGTACTTTTCGGGGTATATTTTATCACCAATCAGCCCGCCGGTAAAGGCAACTATGCCCCCATAGCGGGTTGCCTGTCGGGTAACAAATTCTAGCGTTAGACAGGCCCCCTGCGAAAACCCGAGAAAATACAGTCGCTCCTGCGGAACGCCCTGCTTACCAAGCGATTCAACTAAAGTGGTCAGCAGGCTTAGTGAAGACGAAAGCCAGGGTTCATTTTGTGCGGGCGGAGCCAGGAAAGACGCTGGATACCAACTGTTATCCGGAGCCTGTGGTGCAAGCAAAGCGAAATCAGAAACGGTCAGATGGTTGGCTATCGACAGAATATCGTTAGCTCTACCCCCTCTGCCATGCAGCAATATCAGGGTCCTGGGTTTATTAGTCAGCGGTTGGCCAGCCGTGAGCATTGCTTCCTGTTGCATCGTAGATGGTGTTATGTAGTTATAAATAGTCTATACCGAGATATGCTATTCAGTTTTTAGTTACCCATACCATACGTCCTGATACTGACTAGGAGCATATCCGAACTGAGCCAGCACATAAAGACAAAGCAGAAGTAGAGTCAGCATATGGTCCCGCACATAAGCAACCATTGTTGGCAATAGTAGTCAGGCATACACTTCCCCTTCTGCCTCCGGATTCACTTCGGCATGGTAAACCGTCAGGGTAATGCTGAAGATATCAACGATCATTTCTGCGATTGCGGCCACTGTCTCACACAAAACAAAGGTACCTTTCTGCTTTTCGTTGCTCTAGTTTTATATCGACCACGGTGCGTACGAAAACTTATTTCAGGTCTGGTAAGGTGTTCTCTAAGTTCGTTCTTAAGGCTTCGTGCTGGCTGGGGAGCATGAGGCTCGTGCCCAATTTCTCCAACGGCTCATCGACCGTAAAGCCGGGGTTGTCGGTGGCAATCTCAAACAATACACCGCCCGGTTCTCGGAAGTAGAGAGAAAAGAAGTAGTCGCGGCTTATTTTTGGAGTAATCTGCAGGCCTTTACGTAAAATCGTTTCACGGTATTCCATTTGGATGGCTTCATTGGCCACCCGGAAGGCAAGATGGTGGTTGGTTCCGGCGGCATTCCGACCTGATTTTCCTCTTGGTTCTTCGAGCAGGTCGACAATCGAGGCATTCGGTACGGCATCGGTCATGAATCGATAGCGGTTCCCTTCCTGCGCCAGTAATCGGTAACCGAATAGTTCGGTTAGTATCTCAGCCGTTCTGTCAATCTTTTGCAGGCTGAGCGTGACACTATGAAAACCCCGGATTGCTATATTCTGCTTTACATCCGCCGTTTCCCAGACTGGTCGGTCATCCGTAGTTTTGGAAACGATAAGGGAGAGAGCTAAACCGTCTGGATCGGTAAATAGCAGGTAGCGGTCACCAAATCGGTCGGCCTGTTCGCCCATCGATACGCCAGACTCGCGAAACCGACCAGCCCAGTAATCCAGACTATCTCCGGGGACCGAGTACCCGATCTCAGTGGCCATGCCAACTCCGTTTTTGCCCGGTCCGATGCCTTCCCAGGGAAAGAAGGTAAGGATGGTTCCGGGTGTACCTTCCTCATTACCATAATACAGGTGGTAGGTAAAGGGATCATCAAAATTGACGGTTTTTTTTACCAGCCGCAGGCCAATCAAATGGGTATAAAAATCAAAATTGCGTTGAGCATTGTTGGCGATGGCGGTGATGTGATGAAGCCCTAAAATTTGATTTTCCATAAGTATCATTCAGTTCATATCTGTATCGTGTTTTTAATTCAGGAACAGAGCATTGTCGTCGGCACCGTCAATAGCGGCACCCGGACTAAAAGTGGGCAGTTGGAGTGACAACGGTATAGCAGTACGTCCAGCAGGAGCCGAATACCGATACCGTTTGTTTTCATTTGATTAGATGGTAGTAAAGCCACATTGGGTTTTACTACCATCTTTAACCTCAATGAACGAACTTTGGACAACTATTCACTAGGGAGTCCGCTCGGCAACAAGTACTTTCTTAGCTCGGCAGCGGCCTGGACAAACAGAGAACGCGTTTGTGGAATTTCCGCGAGGCCGTTTAGCAGTCCAAAGTCATGGATCATACCATTATAGCGAATGGTGGTCGCTTTCACGCCTGCCTCGTTCAGCTTTCGTCCGTAAGCCTCCCCTTCATCCCGAAGAACGTCATTTTCGTCTACCATAATTAGAGCGGGGGGAAGTCCTTCTAGTTGTTTTATAGTAGCCTGAAGGGGTGAAGCATGGATTTGCTTACGATCCTTAGGATTAGGAATATACATATTGTACATCCACTTCATGGTCGATGTGGCCAGATACCGGTCTTTTCCAAACTCCTTGTACGACTCTGTATTAAAGTCCGCATCTAATATGGGCCACATCATAATCTGCAACTTAATGGTGGGCCCATGTTTCTCCTTGGCTTGAATAGCAGTAACCGCCGTCATGTTGCCTCCTACACTGTTGCCCACCACCGCCATGTTGCCTCCGTCCACGTTGATCTCCTTACCGTGGTCGGCCACCCACTTTGTGGCGGCATAAATCTCGTTGATAGCTTGGGGAAACTTAGCATCCGGGGTGCGGGTGTAATTGACAAACACGGCCGCAACGCCCGATAGCACCACCAAGTCACGCACCATCCGCTCATGCGTCGGGAAATCGCCAAATACCCAACCTCCTCCGTGAACAAACATGAACACCGGTAGCTCACCCTTCACCCCTTTGGGGCGAACGATGTTAAGTTTTATAATATGTCCGTCAGCCGTGATCGTTTTCTCGGAGACGTCAATGCCTGACAGGTCTACTTTAACGGAGGCTTGCGCCTTCTCTAGTAACTTCCTGGCTTCCCTGGGTGGAAACGTCTCGGGGAGGGGACCAGCATTAACTAGTTTCAAAAAAGCACGTACCTCTTTCGTTAGATGTGGGTCCGTGGCATAGTCTTTAACCTGGGCAACCACATCGATTTGAGTGGTCAACGAACAAAGTGACACAAGCAATGTGAACAAACGAAATCGACTAAATCGATTTAAATTAAATGGGTAAAGTTTTGACCCGCTGCTAGGGAAATGGCATTGATTCATAGCTGTAATCGTTTTGTATACGTTAAAATATTTGTTTAGTAGAGTAGTATAAACAAACCGAGATCCAAGGACGAAGGATTGGTGTTATTAGCCACACCACAAATCCAACACAAGACTAATTTTCTTGTGTCGTCTCATACTTTTACTCTTTGTTATTTAACTACCCTCTTCAAAGCAAACCAAAACGGGTGCCAAGCCATATACCAAAAATAACAACTGCTATTATTTTCTATAAGTTGCTCATAATAATTTGATTAAGTACTTATGTCATCTACTGATTAGTGTAATTCTCTACAACATCCAATTCTATTTTTGCCTCCTTTTGGAGTTTTCTCCATTACACTGGACCCTTCGTAAAATAGTCATCCGTAAAATTGAGGCTTGAGGAACTGTCAAAAGCACCCAACCTAAATAGATGTATTTTATAATTTATAAATCGTCCACAAAAACGTCCGATTCCATCTGAAAGATCGACTTCAACTTTAACAACTGTCAACTTCAACCCGTCGCATAGGCTGAGTGATATCTTGCCAATTAGAGCGCGTGGAAAATTAGATTAAATGGATGTCGTTTTGCAACTTTGCTCCATGCTACCGCACCGACGGCCCGGCTATTCTGAGGGTCGCCCGTAGTGGCGCACCTTGGGGTGACTTGCCTGAACGCTTCGGAGCCGCACCGGCGGCCCGGCTGGAACTCCGTTTACCGCCGATTCCGAACGGTCCGCCGGTGCGGGTGGGCCGAGGCCGGTGTCTGGCAAAAAGCCTTCGAGAACTTGCAGGAGCCCGACTTGGACTGGCTGCATCGGCGGTCCGATGATGATTGACTCGACGGTATTGCGGGCGCACCAACACGCAGCAGGACAAAAAAGTGATCCTGCCAGCGAGTGTTTAGGGCAATCAGCAGGCGGCAGGAGCCCGAAGATTCATGCCATGGTCGATGCTCTAGGCAACCCGTTACGCATCATTTTGACGGTAGGCGAGCGAGCCAATATCACTCAGGCCGAGGCTTTGCTGGCTGACTATTAAACAGATGCGGTGTTGACTGATCGAGCCGGGGCGCCGGTGCGACTATGATGCTAACTCGTTGCTTGATGGCTTACGGGGAGCGGGCGTTGAAATCGTCGTACCTGCTAAGAAAAGTCGGCTTGAGCCACGACCCATCGACGAGAATCTATACAAGGACCGCAACAAGGTGGAGTGTTATTTCGACAAACTCAAGCAGTACCGGCGGGTAGCCACACTTTATGAAAAGACGGCCAGTAGTTTTGCCGGTTTTGTCTACTTAGCGTCGGCCATGATTCTACTCTTGTAATTGTCAACACGCTCTAATAGAAATATTATTTATCATAAACACTGGCATCCAATCAGTTATGTCGGATGTATAGTTAATGGACTATAAAAAGTAGTCTGTCATTCCAACTCTAACGCATTTCAAAGAATCACTTTAGAGTAACAATCACTAATAGTACCTTATGAAAACTGTTTTTTTTAGCTTAGCTCTCGTCGGGATAATGGTATCCTGCGACAGGCAATCGAGTCTAACTCCGGCTCAATCATCGGACCAGAGCGTGGCTTATCAGAAGAGCGTTCGCTTGAAGGGTACTTCGCTCGAACTTAAAGTAGCTCAGGTTGTCGATAGTCGTTGTCCTATCAATGCCCGTTGTATTACTGCCGGCTCGGTGAAAGTTTTTTTTGAAGCCAGCGAGCAGGGGGCAACCCAAGCCGTTGAAGTTGATTTGCCCGCTTACCCGGATAAGGCGGTTGATAAGCCTTTTACCATCAATGGGCAAACTTACCGACTGAACCTGCAGGAAGTGCTTCCTTACCCGGAAGCCGGTAAGGCGATCAACTTGTCGGATTACACCGTACAAGTCTCAGTCGAAAAACAGTAGGCATCAGTTGGTTCAGCACGGCTTCGTAAGTGTTAATTCCCGCTTCTTTAACCTCGCTCTTCACGAAGAGCGAGGTTAATATTTTTAAAAGTAGATTGATGCAGGCTACTAGAACTGGGGACGGAATGGCCGACGCGACGCGTCCAGTCATTTTCCTTTGCAGTGAGTTTGGATTACCGTTTTTGCAAAGGCGAACAATAAACGCGATCTGACTATTTAGTCTGACTACCACGATATTGTTTACAAGTGAGACGAGTCTACTGCACTTGATTATACGATTTAAGTGTGGTTTCACGAAGATCTCGTCCGGCGCCGAACAACACAAAAGTAATTGTGTCGGCGATGGTCTGCGGATTGACCCAGGTTGTAAAATCTGCATTAGGCATGAACCGGCGATTGGCGGACGTGTCAATCGTGCTGGGCGCAATGATCGTCGACACGATGTTATGTTCCTTTCCCGACGCGTTAATTAAGTCGGACAATTGAAATAGTAGCGATTTCGATAAGGTATAGGCCACTGCTTGTGCACCCAATTGTGCTTCGAGGGGTTGCCGGGCACCGATCAACACAAATCGCCCGCCAGTTGGTTGACTGCTCATGTGGGAAAAAATCGGCTGAACAACGTGATACGCTGTTTTAAAGTTAACAGCCATCATCCTGTCAATCAAAGTTCCGTCAGTTTCAGCCAGTGATCCCCCTTCATAGCCACCGGCCAGCAGTACGGCTGAATTGATGGGACCATGTTCGGCAATGACCCGTTGTACCAACGCTTTTATAGGCGCTTCATCGGATAGATCAACGTCGTAAATAAATAACGAATCTGCCTGATTAATTATGGAATTTTGCGGATTATTACCATGTTGCCGCGTGGCGATGATCCTATGTCCTTCGTTTAGAAGGGTTTGAGTGACGAGGTGGCCCAGGCCCCCCGTTGCGCCGGTTAACAGAACAGTTGCCATAGACATATACTGGTTGTTACGTTAATGCGAGCTTTATCGCTCAGCGGCTTCAACGTATCTACGGACTAATTATACTGCGATTTGATGGTTAACCATCTGACTAATTGGTGAGTGAGTGAAGCGTTGAATCAGTTTAATTGAATGGTTACCGGCCGTTTGAATAACACAGAACTAGGTTTGGTCAAACTAATTGACCAATGGCCCGTTCATGTCGCAATGCCCCTCCGTTTTGGCCCTGCGCATCAACGCTTCTACGTCGAAGACGGGAATAGGCTGGCAAAATGACGTACCCGTGAACTGATACCGAGTCCGCAGTAAGACCGATTGGCGGTGGTCAGTCAATTTTATCATCTCAATCCAAAGCCCTTCCAACCGAAGCCTGACCACCCGTCAATCGTTTCTACACTAGTGATCCATTTGTACGGTACAGAAAAACTCAGCACATTATAGTTCCATCCAATGACCTCGTTCAGACTGGCTACCGGCCATCGTGCCCTTACCAGCGTTCGTGATTCGTCCTGTTCGAATCGGGCTGCCGCCCCTAACCACAAGCCCAGACGCGAACGCTTCTTCGAGTAAGCCATACCAACAGGTGGCAAGAACTTAGTTATGGTGGATAATCACTATGAAACTCTTTTACACAATCTCGCTTGATCTTTAGATCTGCCTCTATCATCCGGGCTAATGCGAAAAGCTTAAGCCTACATTGACGTTGAGGTAAGATGTATCGCCAACCAGGCCGGTTTTAAAACCGTAATTGTAGCGGGCATTTACCAACGCTTTAACACCGTAAGACAGCGGAATATTGACGCCCACTTCCGGAAACAGACCCCACTGCCAACCCCTATTGACGAAGGATACTTCGCCAATGTCTGTCTCCTGCTTGCGGTAAATTGTCCCCACGCCAACCCCCACGTAGGTATTAAAGCCGTCCGTTTTGCCGAAATAGTAGTGGCTCGTAACAAAAACTGGTACGGCATTGATATAGCGGTACGTGTTACCCGACACATCTGTATTATTACCGGCATTTAGAGTAGATTGTCCAAGGTTTTTATTGAAGACGTTCCAACTCGTAGCAATGCCCACGCTAACGTGTTTACCCAGGAAATAGCCGGTTTCAAACCCTCCCCCGCGCCAACTGGCTTCATCAATGTAATCGGACGTTTTGCTTGAAGGAAAAGAAAGGCTATAGGTAATCGAAGAGTAGCCTTTCTGGGCGTAACTCGTCAGGGTAAGCAGGCTGATTAACGCTACTACCAACACTTTTTGATGAATCGTTTTCATAAAGCTTTACGTCTAAGTGAAAAACGGTTAGAGATAAGGCGACTGCTGAAAGGCCTTCTGAATGCCGCTGGTGATCCGCTGCTGCAACGTCGCGTTGTTTTGGTAGGCAGCACCCAGTAAGGCACCCGACCAGACGACCGGAATCCGTTTAATACCGGCGCTGGCTCCTTTCGGGTTCAAGATGTCGATGCTAATGGTGCCCGATGTGTAATTCGTATACGATACGCCATGAGGATAGTAGCCGAAGCCATAGTCGGGGTAGTAATAACCCCAGCCGGGATACCAGCCCCAGTAGTTCCACCAATAACTGCCGTAATAGTTTTTGTAAATGATAGTATTACGAGTAGCGATGGCCGATGCCTGCACAACGATGTCGGGTTGCTGACCAATCTCTGAGAAGCTGGCACTGAGCGGAGTCCATCCCTGCTTCTTTAATTGTGCAACTACCTGAGCCAGAACCAGTTTGTTGATGTCCGACGGAATCTTAACATTCCCCTTGATGTCAGAGCTGTCGATGATCTGGGCAACCGAATCTATTAGGACGTACGTTTTGACGGTCGAGAAGTTAAACGAAGGATCGTGCTGTGTGATGACGGTGTCGTAGCCGGATACCGTATCGGGACCTTCGGGCGTACAGGCGTATAGAAATAACGCCGTCATGGTGAGAAGAAAACACATCGATTTCATACGTGTGCGATTGAGTAGGATAAAATGGAACGCAATACAGTAGCCGCTCATGTTGTTCGCATAAGTCTTCAGAATCAGCAAAATGGCTAAAGGAATTTGAAAAATGGGGAAGCCAATCAGGGAAATGGCTTCCCGGCACTGGAGAATATACGGTCAGGCATTAACAGCCGGAGCGGTTTCCTCACTGATGCCCAGTACGTCGCGGGCTTTGTTTACTTCGTCGGCGGTGCCGTGGGCGACCAGCATGAATTTACCCGCCTTAAGTTCGGTCTCGTACTGCAGGATGCTGTTCTTGGGAATTCCCAGGCTATAAAGGGCAGCTCCCAGAGCGCTGAGACCACCCACGACCACGGCCCCCTCCAGCGCCCCGACCAGCGAGGCAATCAGCGGTCCGGCAATCACGACTGGTCCTAAACCTGGCAAGATGAAGAAAGCCGATCCAAATAGCAACCCCCAGATACTACCCCAGAAGGCACCCCCACCACCCCATTTCTTCACCCGGTCGCCGAGGTTGTAATACCCGACTACGTTCTCCTCAGTATGATAATCCTGGCCTACGATTGAGAGCTTTTTCATGTCGTAGCCCGCCTTATGAAGTTTTTTGACGGCCTCCTCGGCCAGGTCGTGGCTGTCGAAAAGCGCCACGAATGCGTTCTGATTGTCCATGTTGATAAGATTGAAAATTGCGTTAACTGAATGAAAAACGCTGAGTATGGTATCCTAACTCCGCTCAACGATTCCGGCTGGCGTGTTTCTCTTTGGGCAGAAAACGCTTCAGGGCCTTATAATCGGTGATGTTTAACCTCGCGCAGGACCTTGCCGCTATCGTCGAAATAAACAATTTCGCGCTCCTTACCTTTAGCCAATTCGACGCGGTACACCACGGTTCTATTTTTGGAGAACTTGATTCGCTCCCGACTCCCGACCACTTTCCAACCGAGGAACTCATTGTTGATAGTCCTAGCGACGGAACCTGGCAGGTCAGCCTGCCTGATGATTTCCTTATAGCTAAGTAGAGTACCGCTCTTATCATAAACGGCAGTGCAGTTTACGTCAGGACCCGCAGCGGTAACCTGTTAGTACTGCAAATCAGCGGTATCGCCGTCTGTGCCGTCCTTTTACTGAACAGACCATTCCATGCCGTATAATGTACCCGGTAAGAAGGCAGTGTCCTTGATAGTGGTATTCGCAAAGTCCTTCCTTAGGGCATCCAGAACAGCCTGCGGTTGCTCACCTTTTTTGACGTGAGTGATCGTGACGGTTTTATCAACCGTTGAGCCCTTTGCCCATATCGTCCCGAGCAACAGGAGCGTCAACATTAGGGATATGCTTACTTTTTTCATGAGCTTTTACATTTAAACCAAGAGAATTTCCGGTATTTAGAGAGCGACGGACGGCAAAGTCACACCAGACGCACTATTTTTTATGGGATGTGACATAAGAGCGACTAAATACTCTATTGCAAGCGATGGGCTTGATTCCCGACAGATGGTAAAAAGACTGATTAGGCAATTGTATCCAGCTATCTTAATCGTTCGTGGCGTCGCGGATTTAATTGAATAAATAGCGTATACAAAATTTATGGCTGCCCCCCGCTCGACAGTTACTCTCTTCCTGGCTGAATTCGTAGGCACCGCTTTATTGATTGCCGTTGGCTTAAGCGTAGTAATCTTCGACTGGGGAACTGGCTCAATCATGGCGACGCTCGTTCCGGTAGAGTCATCCCGGAGGGCATTGACCGGTTTTCTATTCGGCACGACGGGCTGCCTGATTACTTTGTCACCCGTCGGGAAAATCAGTGGGGCGCATATCAACCCGGTGGTGAGCCTGGCGTTCTGGCTGCGGGGTAAGATGAAAATAACGACCATGCTGGGCTACCTCATCAGCCAGATGCTCGGCGCGGCCGTTGGTAGTTTGCCATTGTTGCTCTGGGGTCAGCAGGGACGTAGCATTCAATACGGCGTTACCCTGCCGGGCGACGCAGGTTTGTGGGCGGCCTTCTGGGGTGAGGTGGTTACCACGGCCGCGTTGATTGTGGTCATATTCGTGTTCGTGGGAAGCCGCCAACTCAAGTCATTCACGCCGTTTACAATGCCGGTTCTGTACAGCGTCTTGGTTTGGGCCGAATCCCCACTATCGGGCTGCAGCACTAACCCCGCCCGCAGTTTTGGGCCAGCCCTGATCAGCCATAATTTCACGGATTACTGGCTGTACTGGGTTGCCCCAGTAACAGGTGTCCTTATAGTGGTTGGGCTATTTCGATTACTACGGCTGCACTACTATTATCGCATTGAAGCGGCCCGCATTAGCTATCACAATAGCCAAACGCATGAAAGTTTGAAAACGAACTAACGGCGCAATGTGACATTGACGAAGTCGCGTAGTCTAACCGGATAGTAATCTACAGATACAGCAAGGATGCGAATGGGATTTGGTTTATTCAGACGGTTATTGATGTGCATTGACCTGTCTTGGGCTGAGTAAAGTAATTCTGAGAAGATACGGCGCATTATCAGGCTTATCGGAAAGCTACTTTCCGTTTTGTTTGATATGGGCACGAAGCATCCAGGCCGTTTTCTCATGGGTTTCCATCAATCCCGTTATGTAATCACTGGTGCCTGCGTCCCGGTGCGCGTCGGCAAAGTCATTGACGTTTTTTCGCAGAAACACAATGATACTCTGGTGATCTTCTAACAGGGCTTTTATCAAACTCTGGCTGCTGTTGTCTCCCTCGTATTGTTCGGTAAGGTGGGTCAGTTGCAGGAATTTAGTCAACGTAGCGGGCGCGTAATGGCCTAACTGACGAATACGTTCTGCGACATCGTCCACCATGTCGGCCGACTGTTTGTAGAGTTCTTCAAAATACAAGTGCACCGAATGGAAGTCGTGGCCTTCCACGTTCCAGTGCGCGTTGACCGTTTTTGTGTAAAGAACAAACTCATCAGCCAATACCTTGGCCAATTCATGAGCGACGAATTCCCGATTCGACGCCGAAATGCCAATCGTTGTTTCCATAGTTGATTCTGCAATGGTTTAATTAGTGACGTATTTGAGAAGTCAAAGCAGAAAAGTCACAGAGATCTCACAAACTTTTTTTTTAATCATTGGGGGCAAATCTTCGCAGGCAGCAATGGCTGCGGACTGGGTGAAAAGAGTTTACCTTTTATCTGGAAAAGTTTAGCACCAAACTGTACAAGTCCTGATTGATGGATTGCACCGCTGCCTTAAGCTGCCCCAGCATTTCGGCGCGTGCATGGAGATTGCCAGATTGATAAAATCCACCCTGACCAAAATAAATTTCCTGCTCCTTTAACGTACTGCCATTAAGTACGTATTCCTGCCAGCGCTGACGGGTGTTGTAACTGATGGAATGTTCACCACCATAGCTAAACAGATTCTCATTGAGCACATACCAAACAAAAGACGGAAAAACCGTAGATTGCTTATGCTGAAACCAGACATCCGTCAGTAGATTGCGTTGGTGGATAAGTTGAACGGTTCGATTCGACGAGAAAGCTGCCCAACTGCCAAAGCCCGCACTCAGTACTCCGCCACCAACGCCTGTTAGTATAGTCGTTTTGTCAGGTGGAAGCCAGGTGGTAACTACCGTTGTGGCAGCACCAATAACAATCGAAATAACCGTCAGTCTGCGAATGCGTCCGGCATCGCGCTGGTCTAAATAGGTAGCGAACCGATTGGCTCGTTCGGCTTCACACTCCAGTTCCGCGGCTACACTGGCAATCTGGGTGGAAGCTGCCACGAGTCGGCTCAATATCTTCTGGCGGATAATCGTGACTTCCTGTTGATTGCCAGCCGTTGAATTTGTCTCTAGAGAGATCAGCTTTTGCAGACAAGGCAAAATGCCGACAGCGTTAGCCAATACTACGTCATGATAAGCGTAACGTTTAGTTAGCGCCGTGTCGGTTTGCAGATTGACGCCTACGTTTGTTTGAATCTGGTACGTGGTATCAAACGAAAGCCGAATGGCCGGTTGGCAGTATCTGCTTTGTGCAATGGGCCGTTTCACCCCCGGTCCCGGTTTTACCAGACCGCATGAGGTGAAAGCCCAGAGCGTTCCGACCAGTAGTAGTGCTTTAACAAACCATGCCTTCATCCTCCTGAAACGGGTGGGTTGATCGCCTATAAATTATCAGTTCTCATCTCCAGCTTGCCAGTAAAACGAGAGAACAACCCCGTAACGGTCGATACCGTAAGAAGCCTTAGCCGGAACTGTACCTCCGAGTGAACGGCGTCAATGAGCCACGTAGTAGCCGCTTTGGTTTACGTTTCCACTAGATGAATGTTGTACGGCACTGAGCCTTGCCAAACAGATGCCAATTTTGCAAGCAGCTTAACCAAATGGTCAGAATACCCCCTGGTTACGCCCAAAGATGCGTTTTTCAACAACCGCACCGGCTTCTCAATGGACACTCCCCTCCAATCTCATAGAGTCTCCAAATTGAATCTCCGGGGCGCTGGAGCCGTCAATTATCACTCACCGGCGGGAACGTAGTTTGCCCTGTTTCTTGCTGATTGATAGGAAATAAAAGATAACCTTCATCGTAAACTTCGATACGATGTGACATATACGTTAATTTTTATCTATGGTTTACCGCATCCTCCCATTCTACTCCAGTAGGGTGGTACGTTCCCTAACCGTGTACGACTATATGATGGAAAAACAACTGACGAAAACAGCCTGGATACCCTTGCTGCTGGCATTCCTGCTCACCCACGTTGCGCTGGCCAAATTGCCTGTCCGCGTTCAGTTGATGATCCATCAGATAGGCACTGAATTGTGGACAACGATGACCTTTAAGAACCAGTCCAGCAAGCCGGTTTACCTGAATAAGATCGATATCGGTATGGGTAACCGACTGCTTAATAAAGTATTTATCGTTGTACAGGAACAACGGGAGATACCCTACACGGGAGTTATGGTTAAACGTCGCGCTCCGACGGCTGACGATTTCGTACTGCTGGAGCCGGGTAAACGCGTACAAACGAGGATTCGTATAGATCAATCGTACGCTTTCCTGCCTGGCCGACACCGTTACACGATTCATTACCAACAGTATCACAGTTCCCCGACTGACCAGAATTTTATCTTGGAATTGGCGTCGGCCGGGCAACCGTTTACGTACAACGCTGTAACAAAACAAGCCAACAAGTAGCCGACTTCCTCCGGTCAGAATAATCTGACCAATCGGCACTCAACCGCTGCTCCTGAGAAAGCAACCCTCCAACCTCATAGAGTTTTCTTTTGGAGACTCCATGAGGTTGGAGGGTTTGCGGGGTTGGCAGAAGTTGCCGGCCGTAAGCCCATAACACAGGCTAAATAATTTGAAGTCAACGTAGCCTTTGTAAGTTACAAGTCAAACAAGTAATGCCTTGATTATCAACGTACTATTGTTTGTGTAATAACTCTAATGTTGGTTTTTACTATTGATTGTCCTTGGTTGTGCCGGACACCTGTGGGTTCCGTTGCTTACTGCTTTAGAATGGTCCTGAAGTTGCAATGTACTCTGGGCCATGAGACGCCTAATATCCATTGGTTTTCTGCTGGGCCAACTTGGGTCGACTCTGTTTACCACCACAGCCGTGGCGCAATCCACTTCGGCTACGAAGGCAGACCGTCTGGGTGAAGTAATCCAGCTCAACGAACCGGATACGTACCGCCTGAAAGCACTGCTCACGGCAAGTGCTTTTTACCTCAGTAAGCCCCTGAACCTCAACTCCAGTTTAGATAGTGCTCTGGTGTTGGCCCGGCAGGCCGAAAAGCTGTCTCGCCAACTAAAGGATGCCAAACGCGCAGAGGAAGCCGTTTTTTTGCAGGGTAAGGTCTATGTCAAACAGCAAAACGCCGCCACCGTCAGGCGGATGCTGGCTGGCTTGAGCGATACGATCCGCATCCGGCTGTTGCTGGAGCTGGGCAAGCAGAAGCTTCGACCAACCTTTACGCAGGAAGTAAACCGGGATAGTGCATTGCTCTGGTTTCAACAAGCCGAAACGCTCAGTACAGCTATCGGCAACCAACGATGGCAGGAAGAAAGCTGGTGTCTAATTGGCGTGTATTACCTGTTAAACGGGAATTGGCCTCGCGGTCAGGCGTACTTTACGCAGGTTATTAAAGCCCGCCAACGGGTGGGCGACAAAGCCGGGGAGGTCAGGGCGTGGCTGAGGATGGCCACCACCCGGTTCTGTGATGACTGCCAGGAAAACATATACTGTTTGACTAAAGCCCTGGCGCTCTGTCACCAACTCGGCGACCGGCCATTAGAGGCTATTATTCGGATGGAAATCGGCTACAAGCAGTTAAGCAAAGGCGATATCCACGAGGCCGAGCGGGAAGCGCTTCGGGCGGTAGCCATTCAAAATGTGGTTGGGTTTAAGGCACTCAACCAGGCGTACCATGCGCTGGCCAACGAAAGCGTTTACTACACGCCAAGCGACTACGGCTACCTGTCCAATGCCTACTATTTTCTGTCCGATCTGAGTCAGGCCAAAGGGAATTTGAACCGAAAGCTTTTCTACATCCTGAACGTGGTCAAAAGCGTGGAAAGCAGTGGAATGGCCGACGAACTGGATTACACCTACTTCAGGCTGGGAAACGCGTACTGGGAGTTGGGGCAGTTTGACAAAAGCATTGAGTATTACCGGCAGTCCTTAGCCATTAGTCATCAGAAAGGTCAGCTATTTGTTCAGATAGGATTGCCCAGACGAATGGTTGTAGCCTTACTCAGACAGGCAAACGCCCGGGAGGCACTGCTCCTGCTAAAAAGCTTTACGCACCAAAATCTGCCCGTCACTTATGAGGACAAGATGTTTATCGCCCAGAGCTTCGGGGCTTGCTATAATGCCCTGAAACAATACAAACGGGCGGAGAAGCACTATTTGCAGGGCGTCGACTTGAGTGAGCAATCCGCTTTACAGTTTCAATACATTGCCTGGAAACACATCAGTCAGTTCTACGTAACCACCGCTCAATACACTAAAGCTGATCCGTATTTGAAGCGGCTGCTGCTGGCGGCTCGTGAACAGATAATTCCCAGTCATTTGATCGATGTGCACCTGATGCGGTTCAAAGTGGATTCGGCGCTGGGTAACTATTCTGCGGCCATTAGACACTACCAGCAGTACAAAACCCTCAGCGATTCGGTCTTCAACGTAACGAAAAGCAAACAGACTGCGCAGTTAAGCATTCAATACGAAACGGAGAAAAAAGAACAGGCGCTCAGGCTTCGAGAGAAAGACATCGCCCTGCTTACTGAGCAAAGTAAGTCACAGCAAGCCCAACGTAACGGCCTGGTTATAGGTACTGGATTGCTGCTCGCACTATTGGGACTTAGCTACAATCGTTATCGCCTGAAGCAGCGCAGCAACCAGCAACTTCAGGCTCAGCAAAAAGAAATCAACCAGAAGAATGAGCACCTCTCCGAACTGCTCATCGAGAAGGATTCACTGCTGGTGCAGAAAGACACCTTCCTGAAAGAGAAAGAGTGGCTCCTGAAAGAAATCCATCACCGGGTCAAAAACAATCTCCAGATGGTGATGAGCTTACTCAATTCTCAGGCCAGCTACCTCTCCGATGAGCTGGCCCTGTCAGCCATTCAGGAAACACAGCACCGGGTGCAGGCGATGGCCCTGATCCACCAAAAGCTCTACCAGTCCGAAGGCATCGCCCGCATCCCCATAATGGACTACGTCCAAGACGTGGTCCATTACCTCCACGACTCCTACAACCTGGCCCAGCCAATTCGCTTTCAGTTGGCGGTGGAACCCATCGAACTGGATGTGGCGGTGGCCGTACCCCTGGGACTGATCATCAATGAGGCCATCACCAACACCTTCAAGTACGCCTTCCCCGAAGGATGTGCGGGTACGGTCAGCGTGCGGCTGCATCGGCTGGCCCAGACCACCTATGAACTGACCATTGCCGACGACGGAATAGGCTTACCAGAGGGCTATGCTCCCGCCCGGAGTCGTTCGCTGGGCATGACACTGATGCATGGTTTCAGTGAGCAATTAGGTGGAGAGTTGCACATCATCAGTCCACCCGGCTTAACTATTCGGCTGGTATTCAGCGAGGAACTGCTTGATCCAATATACCTCCAGGAATTAGTAAAAAATGTGCCACCGCAGGAAAGAGTCGGCTCCTGACCCGTAGATGCTCATTCAAAACTATTCGTACTATGCGTGGTTTTTATTCCTCCGGTTTGATGTTTAGTCTGCTTATACTGAATCTGTTAACCACCATCTCTGTGTAATCATCACCATTTCCAGCCAGCCGGGGTCAGCATTCAACTGGTGTTGGAAGCGGAGCAGCTCGTCAACGTTTGAGCGCCGTTAGATTTGTTACTTTTGTGCTTCGGCAAATCGTTGATTACTTGTTTTTTTAGTACACAGAACCAATTCAGCACCATGAGACCGCCCTTTCTCGCTGTGTCACTTTTACTTGTTTTCTTACCATGGCGAGCGCTGTCCCAGGAGTCACGAATCTACAGTCTAAGGAACGAGTTGAACCGTAGCCAAGCCGATACTAATCGCGTGAAACTACTGTTGGATTTAAGCTTTATCTACGTAAACCGGGTTGGTAATAGAGCCAACGATATAAATGCATCGTTATCACTTACCCAAAAAGCCATATTCCTGAGCCGATCCCTGCAGTACAAAAAAGGGGAAGGCAGAGGCTATCTGATTAGGGCCAAGACGCTACGTGAAAAAGGCGATGCACAGCAGGGGAAGGTCTACGCCGTGCGGTCAATGAACTTAGTTAAAAATTTGGGTTATCCAGAGCTAATGGGCTACGTCTATTCTGAATTAGCTCGGTATTATTCCGATACTCAAGCTGGTGTATCCTCACAAATCAACCTGAATGAACTGGCCTTAAGCTGCTTTGTCCGTAGCGGTGATCGAAAAAAACAAGCGGACGTGTTAAAGGAGATGGGTGATATGTATCAATTGCAGGGGAAGTATCACCAGTCAATAAGTAAATTACAGCGAGCGCTGAAACTCTACCAATCTGTTAATTTCCCTCATGTACAAGGTGTTTACGATCTGCTTGGGTTCATTTCCAGTAAAATAGGTGATTATAAGTCAGCCATGGCCTACGGTTTACAGGCCGTAAAAACCGCCGAAGTCCAGAAGGATAGCAGTTTGCAAATGTGCACCATCTATAATCGGCTGGGTATGACCTACCAAACTCTGGGACAACCCATTCAGGCGTATGATTACTATAAGAAGTCGCTGGCTGTAGCGCAGCGAAATCATCACACTCCCTCTGTAATCTATCTATTAGGAAACATCTCCTCAGTGTACCTGAGTCTTGGTAAGCCTAAGGAAGCGCTTAGTTTACTCAAACGAACGGCTAATACCTATCCACCAATTGATTTTGAAAGCAAAATTATCCTGGCTACCCGTTTCATGGAAGTGTATCAACACCTTGGGCAGTACAACTTAGCGCAGCCTTATTGTGATCAGGTGCTTAAACTGGTCGAAAAGAATGGTGCCGGTAGCCTGGGCATAGTCACTACTTATCAATCCGTTACTCGGTTTCTGCTGGCCAGTCATCAGTATAAACCTACTCGCCGGTATTTGGCGCTCAATGAGTTGCTTTGTCAGGAACAAGGATCTGCCGGCATTCTGGCCACGAATTATTTACTTTGGTTCCGACTGGATTCCACGGTGGGAAGTTATCCTTCGGCTATCGTCCACTTTCAACGCTACGTCGCGCTCCGGGACTCCTTGCTGACGGAAAGCAAAAACGACCAAATTGCCCAACTGGAAATTCAATATCAGTCCGAAAAGAAAGACCAGCATATCAAACTTAAAGAACAAAGTATTCAACTGCTAACCGAGCAGGGAAAGCGGCAACAACAGGAACTCGATCAGGCGCGGATGATCCGCAACAGCACCTTTGCCGGAATCCTTCTGCTAATTTTGATACTCGCCTTAGTCTACAACCGCTACCGGCTCAGGCGGAAAAGCAACCAGTTACTCGAAGAAAAACAACTCGAAATCAACCAGAAGAATCAGTCGCTGGAACAAGTGCTACAGGAGAAGAATCACCTGCTGGACGAGAAAGAATGGATGCTTAGGGAGATTCACCACCGGGTACGGAATAATCTGCAAATTGTGATTAGTCTACTGAACTCACAGGCCGCTTCGCTGGCTGATAAGGCGGCCCTGTCGGCTATTCAGGAGAGCCAGCACCGGGTACAGGCCATGGCCCTCATCCACCAGAAGCTCTACCAGTCCGAACAGATAGCCCGCGTGGAGATGGCTTCTTATATTCATGACCTGATTGATTACTTACGCGATTCGTATACCCACCCCCGTTCTGTCCGCTTTAAGTTGTCATTAAAACCGTTGGAGCTGGATGTAACGCTGGCCGTACCCCTGGGCCTGATTATCAACGAGGCCGTCACCAACGCGCTCAAATATGCCTTTCCACAAGATCATTCTGGTACAATATCGCTAAGCCTGCAACAGGTAGAAAATAAAACGTACCAACTCACTATCAGCGACGACGGGGTGGGCTTACCCGCAGACTTTGATTCAGCCCGTAGCGGGTCGTTAGGCATGACACTTATCCGGGGTCTCAGCCAGCAGTTGGACGGGGAATTGACAATAACGGGTTCTCCCGGCGTGACCATCCGCTTACTCTTTAACGACGAACTGCTCGGGACCACTTATTCCAGTGATGATTTTTCCTACCGCTGGCATCGGCCTTCCACCACATGACTCCTGCTTAATAAGCGGCTGTGCGCTCGGTTTACTCCCACCCCCATTTTTTGAATACTTCGTGCATCGGCTCCGTTTTCATGAACGCGAGAAACTGACGAGCCAAAGCCGCTTGTTTGGTGAAGCTGCTCAGGGCGATGGGCGTTGATCGGAATAAGTTCTCGCTTGGCGGTATCGGCACCAGTTCCGTTTCCTCCTTGAGTCGCTGATGCCATGAAGTGAAAGTAATCCAGGCATCGTACCGACTATCCTGCTTCCAGGCTGCAATACCCGCAGCACCCGTCAGGAACGTTTGCCGGATGTTGGCCTGGATAGCCTGGCTAAATCCCTGACGGCCGACCAGATCTTCCCACAGACCTACCTGCGCCGACCCGTTGACATCGAGAATACCGATACCAGGCTTAGCCAGATCTGCCAGGCTACGGATACCCTTGGGGTTGCCGGGCCGTACCAGAATACCGGCCCTTCGGGCGTAGAGTTCCGTACGGGTAGCCGGATCGACCAGATTGGGATAGTCGTTCATAAACTGGGTAAACATATATTCGGCCCCACTGAAAAAGATGTCGCCATTCTTTCGGGCCGCGTCAATCCAATCTGGATCAGGTCCGGCTACCACCTTGACTGGATGGCCGGTTTGTTGGCTGAATAGTTCGGCGCACTCGTTGATGGGGCCTAACGGACCTCCTGGGCCATACACATGCAGGGTGTCGGCCGATGTGGGAGCCTGTGCATGGAGAAAAAGTGGCAGAAATAACATAGGTATCAGAGCTAATTTATCCATGTTCTCTTCGTGAATTTGCCACTAATAGATTGGTAAGGTAGCCAAAGTCACAACGCTGAGGGTGTTTGAACACAACCGGTTACACGGACGAAAGATGTACATCATACTGAGCGTTGAGCTTTTCCTTGGATCGCTTCAGTCGCATCTTTACTGCACTGGCTGTGAGATTGAACCTCACCTGTAGGGTCTCGATGGATTCACCTTTGCAGTACTTTAGGTAGAGCATATTCCGTTCTTGCTCCGAAATTTTATTCAGCAAAGTGAACATTAGACTTTCCTGCTCGTCCTGGTTCAGGTTTCTGTCGCTGGGGCTTGTGCTTAGGCCTTCTTCCCGGCAATAAACATCTTCTAAACTACTGAACCGTGCGCGTTTTTTCTGATTAAAATATGCACGGCAGTGGTTGTTGGTGATGACAAACAACCAGGTTGCAAAGGAAGACCTTTCCTGAAACGTGTGGGCCTGTTCGAAGGCCTTCAGCAAAGAATCCTGCGCCAGATCGTAGGCATCATTGGAGTCACGGCATAACGAAAAACACCTATAATATACTTTCTTAAAATAGCGCTGATAAAGTGTACCCATTGCTTCCCGATTGCCTTCCAGATATTGGTAGAGAAGTAATTCATCGGAGGCTTTTGTAGGTATTGACTTAGCTATCATAGCAGTTGTTGTTAGGTTATGTTGAAAAAATTGGGCAAAGTGATGCCTGGCGGCCTTCTGGACGCGTTTGATGAATCAGCATATTGAGGTGTCGACTGCCCAGCTACATGAATCGGTCAGTGTGGTTCCTGGGCATGTGGTTCGTTGGCTTACAACATAAGATGGAGCACTTGGGTGAACAGTTGACCTTGGCCATGCCTAACCAGGATTTAATCCGTTAGAACGGTCTTGTCCTCAGTATGCCAAATTGAATGCCAGCCCGAACACTTAGAATATATAGCTGCGGTCTTTAATTAAATGTCTTATTTACAGCAGTTTGCCTTTGAGTGTTGATACAGCAGCAAGTCAACGCTTACTCCACTGTGTTGGAATTTCGGACAACGTCTCCATAGAGGTGGAGTTTCAAAACGAAAATGCGGGCAAACAGGGAGTTTCGTTGTTTAAGCTACCTGGGTTTGAACGCAATAAATAATTGAAGCGGTTTGTGTCGAGGAGGTTCGTAACTTCTGGTAAGTTCCAGCTACGTAGTCGCCACTTGCATATAGACCTCCCCGAATGATTGGAGGAAAACAGATGGATTCTCCATTTCTATGGAGTATTAGTTGAGCTTACTGCATCAGTGAAATCACCAAAAAGTCAATTTTATATGCTCTAACGCATTTTTAGATGATCTGGTAAATCAGCAATTAGTTTGGCACTCTTTTTCGCATTTGTCAGGCGAACAGTAACCAACAGTAAGGTAAGGGCCATCGATTGATGTTAACGTATATAGTACACCATCAGTAATTGTTCGCATGCATCGTTATGACTAATTTGGTTGCACACACACAGGATAAATATTGGATACGAAAGCAGGAGCAACGTTTACAAGCTGATGCAGTGACTGCGTTATTAACAACAGGCAACAGGGATGAGAAATTTATTGAGCTTACGAAAGTTTTACAGACATGCATTCCTTTTGACTTCATACACTTTAGCTGGGCTGGTCCTGACAGTGAATATGATAGTTACAGTTTACGCAGAATTAGTTTTGATGAGTACCAACTGCTGAATCGTGAGTCGTTCCTGCGTATGACACGCTCGACAGTATGCTATTTTTATGGCGTAAAGCAGGAACAGTTTTCGGCAGACACTTACTGCTTCAACGACATTGATTATATAGAAGCCTGGCCGAAACAACCCATATTGAAAACTATAGCCACTGTATTTAATATGCGATCTGCCTTAATTCTCACTGCGCACTGCCAATTTACAATGGCGATGTTTAGTACAGAATCAAATAGTTTTACAGAAGAACATACTGACCTCATTCAATCCTTGCAGTACAGTCTTGTGATGGCAATTGAACGAATGATGGCTTTTGATGAAATCAACTACCTTAAACAGAAGCTTGAAATAGCTGATCCGGGCGCAATCCCATCAATAAGCGCTACTGATCGGGGTAACGAAAGCAGTCAGGGCGACCTGCTCATCGGTAAAAGCGAACCTATTTTAGAGGTGCATAGAAAGATTCAGAAAATAGCCACTACCGATTACACCGTATTGGTGCTTGGAGAAACGGGCACCGGTAAGGAGCTGATCGCCAAGTCGATCCATATCCGGTCAAAACGTAAAGATAAGTCTTTGATTAAGGTTAATTGTGCTACTTTACCTGCAAACCTGATCGAATCAGAGCTATTTGGGCACGAGAAAGGCAGTTTTACCGGCGCCACCGAAAAACGTATCGGTAAATTTGAACTGGCCAATCGGGGCACCATCTTCCTCGACGAGATCGGGGAACTACCACTTGAGTTGCAACCCAAGCTGCTACGGGTTCTGCAGGAAAAAGAATTCGAGCGGTTAGGTAGCAATAAAAGCATTTCTTGTGATGTACGGATTATAGCCGCTACGAATCGAAATTTACAGGAGGAAGTTAAGGCGGGTCGATTCCGGGCTGACTTATTTTTTCGGCTAAATGTGTTTCCTATTTCACTACCAACCCTTTCAACTCGACAGGGGGATATTCCATTGTTGGCGGATTATTTTCTGCAATCTACAGCCCACAAGTTGGGCCGAAAGTTAATTCGTTTGTCTGAATCAGCCCTGCTGGAAATGATGTCCTACCCCTGGCCCGGTAACATCCGTGAACTGGAGCACGTCATTGAACGGGCGGCTGTCACCGCTATTGATGACGTCATTTACAGTTTATCACTCACAAGTACTCCCATATCTGCATCATTGCCTTGTTGCCAACGTAAATTTCCTCAAACCTTAGCTGATAGCGAACGAGACCTGATTGTTCAGACATTACACTTTACTAAAGGACGAATTCGGGGTAAAGGTGGTGCCGCCGGTTTATTAGCTATTGAGCCAAATACGCTGGATGCCCGCATGAAGAAGCTTGGCATTGTCAAACGGCACGTTGTTGAAGGGCATTGTGAACCGGTTTCTCCAAACGGATTTTTTCAATAAGCACAAAGAAAGAGGTGCTATCAAACCTATATCGGATGAAAGGAATAGCAAAACTCCAATATTCTAAAAACGAGTTGAAAACTCAATTATTTGGGAGTATGTCCGCTCACCTATTTTCGTATAAATGAATAATAACCTACTGACAAACAGTTGCTTGTTAATCTTTTCACCAACTCAACTAAAACGGTACACTATTTGGCAAAGGAGATGGTAGCAAAGGAAGCTTCCAAAACTGAAGTTATTTCAAAGGAGTGGCACACCATTTCTGCCACCAGCTAAAGAGCACTTATCCAGATTTGGAAGATTCATTCGCTACTAAACAAATTTAAGTTTAACGCTTACAAAACTTATGTAATTTATGAAGACCGATGCAAACGTTCAGGGCGATGTAGAAGAAGAATTGCTCTGGGAGCCCTCTCTCAATTCAGCCAATATTGGCGTTGCCGTCAAGGATGGTATCGTAAGCTTAAGTGGTCAGGTGGACAACTTCCTTAAGAAGTACAATGCTGAGAAAGTGGCTCGGCGGGTTACCGGGGTTAAAGCCGTGGTACAGGATATTGTGGTCGAATTACCCGGCTGGAATAAACACACGGATCAGGACATTGCTGAAGCGGCTTTGAACGCGTTAAAGTGGAATTCATTCACAGCAAATGCCGGGATTCAGGTAAAAGTGGAAGAAAAACACATCACACTGGAAGGCCAGGTTGACTGGAATTACCGGAAAAAAGCCGCAGAAGACGCGGTACGGTATCTGGCCGGGGTTAAAGGGGTCTCGAACTTAATCACCGTAAAGCCGTCAGTCTCTTTTGGCGCGGAAGATGTCAAAGACAAGATCAGGAAAGCGCTTGAACGAAACGCAGATATTGAGGCCAACAGCATTCTGGTTGAAGCAATCGGTAACAAGGCCATTTTAAACGGAAGCGTACACTCGTGGAGCGAGTACGATGCGGCCGAATCAGCGGCATGGTCGGCGCCGGGAGTCTCCCATGTGGAAAACAACCTGAATGTGGTTGCTTAAGTGGTTTGAATGGGTGTATAAATCGAAACGTTGAGTTGATTCTAAAAAAGGCAGCCACAATGAGCTGCTTTTTTTATGAGGTCATCCCACATAAAGCCCTTTTTAGGGTATCGAATCATGATTGCGGTGCCGGGGATGCCAGCCATTCCAGTCTTCTCCATCACATTGTAGTGTAGGGATAGATCAAAATTATGGGAGTTGTTATTGTAACAATCAAAAAGATAAAACATTGATTTGTAGTTATATACACTTCCTACGTATTGATTTTTAAAGTGGCATATTCTTTGGCATAAGAGGTAATTGACATGAACAGCAAACCTGTTCGATATTGTTGACTTCAAAAAATCATAATTAATCACATGGAACAGGTAATCCAACTCCATCGTACACCCGTCATCGCTTTACCGTTACCCGAATCGGCCCCACGAATCACCGGAGTGGGGCTGTTAGTGTCTGATCTCGATAAGTCCATTGATTTCTACCAGCGTGTGTTAGGGCTGGTAACCCAGCACGTAGCGGACGGCTATGCAGAGTTTAACCTCGGGTCAGGACATCGGTTGATTCTTGAAGATTGTGGCGTCCTCGGGCCTTCGCCCCACCAATTTGGCCGACTCGGACACATAGCGTTGCTGTATCCCAGTCGGGGTTCGTTGGGCGCTACTGTGCGCCGAGTGGCGACACGAGGTGATACGTTAATTAACGAAGCCATCGATCACGGTATTTCTGGATCGGTTTATTTAAGTGATCCCGATGGGAATGGTATCGAATTGTACTACGACCGCCTGGTAGCCGAATGGCCACGTACCGCTGAGGAACACCCGGACCCGGCGGGCATCTGGTTCCTGAACATAGAAGACCTGATGCGAAACGCTGACGTGGAAGAAAGTTACCCGCTGATTGGACACCTGAATTTAGTAGTGAGTAATTTGGAAGATACAATCGATCTATTCGTGGATTTGCTTCAATTGTCGGTCAACCTACGGACGGCTCAGGCGGTTTATGGTACCTGGCGCGGGTATCACCATGACTTATCGTTTCGGTATGTCGCCGGCGTTTCGTCGGACTGGCTACCGAGTTGTGCTGGTTTGAAGGCGTTCACAGTTAGTGGTTTTGAGAAGTCGCAGATGGAGGACATACTGACTAACCTCCACGAATCGAGTTACAGCCGACAGGTGCTATCCGATGGGGTCCAGTTAAAAACATTCGATGGTGTGACGGTTCGGCTACTACAGGCTGAATCGTAACGGGCTTAAGAGCCACAATATGATGGAAACGAAACAGGTTGTTTGCGCCGTAAGCGGGACGGAATACACCAAGGATCGAACAGTTCCGGTATCCACGCTGGACAGCCTGTTGCGGACCTTTCTTCAACATCAATACCCTACCCTGACCCAAGACAGCTTAGTTGGGCTGGATCAACTACCTAAGCTGAGAAGCCAGTTGGTTAGTCAATTGCTTGAAGACGAAGCGGGTAAGCTCAGTATTCTAGAGCAGAAGGTCGTCGAAAGTATTAAGCGTAGCAGTATACTTTCTGAAGATGTAGAGGAAGAAATTGATCGACGGCGTAGTGTGGGTGAACAAGTGGCCGTTGTAGTAGCGGCTTTTGGTGGAAGTTGGACGTTCATCACCTGGTTTTTCATTATTATGATTGGCTGGATGATCTTAAACGTATTCTGGCTTAACGATAAAGGCTTTGATCCGTATCCCTTTATCCTGCTGAACCTAATTCTGTCCTGTCTGGCCGCTATTCAGGCCCCTATCATTATGATGAGCCAGAACCGGCAGGAAGCCAAAGATCGGATACGCCGTGAACAGGACTATAAAATTAACCTGAAGGCCGAGCTGGAAATTAAGCTGCTTCACAAGAAAATGGACCATATTATGGAGCAGCAGAACCGACGGCTACTGGATATTCAACTGGTACAGACCGAAATGCTGCGCCACCTCAGCGCTCCACAGGTTTTTCCAACGCCGTCAGGAACGACTCTTTAAAGGTGTAACAAACGAGTACTAATAACACATCAGAATGAAGCTGATTAACACGTGTGGAGTGGGCCTGATAGTCGGGGTACTCCTGCTGGTCAATGGTAAAGGGCATGGCCAGTCCAAACGAGTGTTAGATCACAATGCCATTGGCTGGTACGTTTACAACGGCGATCATCGCATTGCTGACAAGTGGTCCATTCATACAGAATACCAATGGCGACGAATCGACCTGGTCCGTACGTGGCAGCAATCCCTGGCACGGGTGGGAGCCGCCTATAAACTATCGGAGCGGGTGAAGTTTGCCGGAGGTTACACCTATTTGGTCACTTTCCCGTACGGAGCATTTCCCCAGGCGGACCTGGGCGAACCGTATCCGGAACAGCGCATCTATCAGGATGTCGAGTTGAGCGAATCGTACGGACGGCTGCACCTCGCGCACCGGTTTCGTCTGGAGCAGCGCTGGTTAGGAGTTTTTGCAAAGGATAATCCCCGCCAGGTTGCTGACT
Source organism: Spirosoma arcticum (assembly GCF_054779955.1). Taxonomy (NCBI): domain Bacteria; kingdom Pseudomonadati; phylum Bacteroidota; class Cytophagia; order Cytophagales; family Cytophagaceae; genus Spirosoma; species Spirosoma arcticum. The sequence continues at coordinate 57,976 of NZ_BAAGXG010000016.1, read as the reverse complement.
GGGCGTTTCAGAACCGAATTCGCTACCAGGTTTCCGGTAAGTTGCCTTTCCAGGGAGCGACAATTGAGAACGGAAACTTTTATCTGAATTTCTTTGACGAACTCTTTATCGGTTTTGGTAAACTGGTGAATGAGAACATCTATAATCAGAACCGAATCTCGGCAGGCATAGGCTATCAGGTTCGGAAAGGTCTGCAGATAGAAATGAACTATCTGAACCAGATTCTTCAACATGCCAGGCTGGATGCGACTACTGGCCGACCAGTCTTAGAGATAAATAATGGATTTCGGGTAAACGTGAATCACAGCATTGATTTTACCAAAAGGAACAAATAACACGGTCAGACTTTACCAGACATGTAAGCCGCCTGCCACGCAAAAAATCTTTGGTGTGGCAGGCGGTTTACTAACGGTTGTGTATATACGTAACAAATATTTAGGTTTGTTGTCTCTACTAGGTCGATACCGTTCCGGCGCTGGCAGATCGTTGGGCAACAACGGCCATCCACAAAACCAGGCTAACGGGTAAGATCGTAGCCGCTGCCCCTATCTGGGCAAATAACAAGGCGCCAGCGCCGGTACCGACTATAAAGCCGAGCAGCGCCACGCCGTACCGATTTACCTGATGTGCCAGGACCTGTTGCTGGGCCTGCGGTTGAGGACGCCGGACAAAGGGAGGAACGGCTACCAAGTAATCAATCAGGTCAATGGAAAACTGGGTTAGGTTGATCGTCATAGTCGTCGTTGACACATAGGCTGGAAATCTTAAACGTAAGGCTGAGCTTTGAACGGCCATGGCCAGTACGCCGGCAGAAGCGATGAAAAACATGTCCACTGCTCCCAGTGGGTGATGCTGGGTGCCCAGAAAATAGCTCAAACCGGTGAACAAAAGCAGTAACCCGGCCTCAACCATTAGCAATGCAGGAAAAACAGCTTTAGAAGCCTTTTGGAGCAACAGGCACAGCAGCGTGGCAAGGCTGCTACCCAGCAGGTAGATGGGTAGCATGAGCAGTCGATTAATGGTATTGGCATCATCGGCCTGGACTAAAGAAGCGCCCACCAGCACCAGATTACCGGTAATCTGCGCGATGAAAAGACCGGACAGGGTAATAAAGCCAACCGTATCGACGAAGCCGGTAACAAAAGCAAGCACAAAAGTCGTTTGGCGTTCCATGAGCGTATGGAGAATCAGGCTCCCGTCATTACGGGTTCGTAAACGATAAACAGCACAAAACAGCTTAACGGGCACTAATCTCGGTAAGTAGATCAAGCCCGTTTAGCCACAGAGGGGCTACCTCAGCCTACGATCAGCCCTTCACAATCACCGGCTTTTCTTTGCTCAGCTTGTCAGTGAAGGTATGATCGACGTTCAAGTGCGCCTGAACCAATTCCGGGGGCGTCAGCGCCAGCCACTGATTCAGGGAGATATCGGCGAAACGATCACTACGGAATACTTCCAGAAAACGTAAGGGCGTATCACCGGTGTTTTCCACGTAGTGACCCATGGCAAACGGTACGTAGCCCACATCACCCGCCTGATAGTCGAACGTACGGGCTTTATCGCCGGAGGTAAAAACGGTCATCCGACCTTGTCCTTCCAGGTAGTATTGCCACTCGTCGTTGTTGGGATGCCAGTGCATCTCGCGAAGACCGCCCGGCTCAACTTCTACCAAAGCCGCTGCAATGGTTTTTGAAACGGGAAAGATCGTTGAATCAACAATCTTCACCCGACCGCCTGTCACTTCCGTATATTTCTGCTGCGATAGATGGTAACTGAACCAGAGCGGGACTCGGCCGTTGGGACTGGTTATCTGATCAGCTAAAAGGCTTTCGGGAGGGGCCGGAGCCAGGAAGATATATTTTTCTTTAAGCGGTAAATTTTCCAGCGTTTCCACTGGAACACCGAAGTTTTTAGCCACTACGGATCGGGGTGTGCGGGTTAGCCATTCCGTCAGCAGGAACGTATTGTTCTCCGAGAATCCACCATCGTCAAAGACTAATAAGAACTCACACCCTTCAGGATAGGCCTGAATGGAATGGGGAATACCCGCCGGAAAATACCACAAGTCCCCTTCTTTGACATCATCTACGAAGTTACGGCTATCGGCGTCGACTGCAGTAACCCGGGCTCTACCACTGATCATAAAGGCCCATTCTGCCTGTTTGTGCCAGTGAAGCTCCCGTACGCCCGTGAGCTGCCCTGGATTAAGGCGCATATTCACGCCAGCAAGGGTTGTGGAAACAGGTAGTTCACGCTCGGTTACTTCCCTCGTCCAGCCTCCTTCTTCGAGCCGGTTATGGGCGTCGGAGAACGAGAAACGCAGGTTGTTCACGGTTCCTTTATCCGTGACAGGAGGGGCCAGAAGGTCAGGATTTTCCCGATCACGGCTGAGGTTACGAGGCCCAAAATCGGTACCTCCCCGATTCGTGTCCTGAGGCTGTGGTATTGCATCTACTGATGCACTTCCGTTGTCTGTTTTCATAATAGACCAGGTATAATTAAAAATAGGCAAGCAATGAAAAAAACATCGATGCAAACGGATGGGGCCATCCGTTTGAAGGTTCGACTAAGCGAGTCGGTAGCCCTTTGTCGAATGAGCATGCAATAGATAAACGACAGGGCCGAAGGTCACACCAAAAAGAAAAAACAGTCATCTTGTTGGGCGGCCGTCAGGCGTGCAGAAACAGGGCCGATTGTATGAAAAGAAAGCATACAATTTTCATACAGATAACCTGAGATCAATAGAACTAAACATAATGCTCCAACCCCTCATATTTTTTATATAAGTTCTAGGGTTAACAGGATGGCTATAATAAATGACGAGGGAAAAGCCGGGTCAGAATGATCCCAAGTTGAGGTTAGTTCCAGCATTACGTATAATTGAATACGGGCTACACCAGAACGGTTGCCGGAATTTCATGGTTGATGCCGAGAATGTCGCGGGCGTTCTCCACTTTGTCGACAGTTACATGGGCCACCAGCATGAACTTACCTGCTTTGAGTTTCGTCTTATGCTGCACAACACTATTTTTTGGAATCCCTAAGCTATACAGAGTGGCCCCCAGCGCAGTAAGCCCACCCACCACTACGGCTCCTTCGAGAGCCGCCACCAGCGAGGCCATCAATGGCCCGGCAATGACCACCGGCCCCTCCTAAATTTGCTTTTTTTGGAGTTTTGTCCATTACCTTGGACCCTCCGTAAAGTAATATCCGAAAATATAGGACTTGAAGAACCAATGAAAGCATCCTACCCAGATAGCTACTAGGTTGTCTTTATCGTATATGATTATAACGAATAATTCCTCTTTGGAGTTCTTGGCACCATCCGTCACGAAAGCGATTTGATAGTAACACGACCTTGCATTTATTTGATAAACTATCGACCGATCTCCTTTGCTTGCATAGTTAAAAGGAAAGCCTTAGTGCAGCAAATCAAAGCTGGGGCCACAACCGCTGATGCTGTCCAATTTATGACTGGAGTGGGTAAACTGTTGGTGACACATGATAAAATTGAAAGACTTGAAACGCTGCCTGTGATTACACCCGCGCAGAATACTCATATGAGTCAAGTGCTGGATTACATTGAGAAAAATACTGTTCACCTCGGTGAGGAGGCCCAACAGCAAGGGAAGGCTGTGGTCGAAGACGCCTGCATAGCCCTGAATGATTCGGAAAAAGGCGTCCGAAAACGATACCCAAAAGGCCGAGCAGAACGTTAGGTAAGAATTCGGCAAGGTGAAGACATCCATCAAGAGAATGAACTAAGATGTGCCTGGTGAACATACATCAGATGAAAAACGAAGATGTTTAAACTTTTCAAACTGGTCATAAGACAACTTTTTCTGTCATTCCGATTATAGCGGGACGGCCTGATCAGCTTTTTTTCGCCCGACAAATCGAATAACAGACCCCTCTCCATTGTGATAGACACCTTCCTTCAAGTTAATTATTTCTTCAGTCAACTCTAAAACATCGTAGTTTTTGAAATCTGATGTCAATTCATCCATTGAAAATAAACTCCCAATATCAGTCGGACCGCCAACTTTTTCGTTTTTACGTCTGTACGCAAGGTGGTTTTTGCTGAAGGATTCAAAAATGATTAGCCCCCCTTTACGTAAGTACTGGTTTAACAACTGATGATATGCAGATTTCAGCCTGGCGGGAAAGTGAGCATAAATTAATGCAATGGCGTCAAATTGCTCATTTTCATACCCTAATGCCGGGAGTTCGCCAACCTGATAGTCGATTCTGACATTATTTTCCAGGGCTAATTGTAACGCTTTACTCCGCCCCTGTGTACTGATATCGAATGCTGAAACTTTCCAACCAAGTTTAGCCGCAAATACCGCATTTCGTCCCTCTCCTTCGGCGGGGAAAAGTATTGTTCCAACGTCCATTTTCTGTAACTGTTCTTTCAGGAATTCATTCGGTTCGACTCCATAGGCATACTCTTGGTTGCTATACCTATTTTCCCACCTTTCAAGCCAAGGATCTTTCATGTTGTTCCGAATTAGACTTTGATTTACACCTAGACTGATGACATGTACAGTTCAGTCATTACTACGTTAACAGTCAAAAACGCGAACTGCATAAGGACAGCGAAAAGCTCAGATCAAACGCAAATACGTTACGACAGGTGCTTGGATATTAGCCCATAAAGAGTTCGAATTGCCATAAACCCGATTAAAAGTGTCAGACCAATCAGCAGAACAACCGCAATGCTACGGGTCAGTATTGTCGGTTTATAGATGGCGTATTCTAGAGCCGTTTTACATAACGCGGCAATGGGGAATCCCATACTCCACCAACTGAGCGTAAACGGTAGCCTGAAGTAGGTAACCCTAAGAACAATAACGGCAAACAGAAACAGAGCGAAATAGAAAAGTACCATGCTGAATAAGTCAATTCGGTTGGTTAACGTATGGTACCCCTGAAAGGCGAGGGAAAACGGTAAAGTTAGCATAAACAGAGAGGGCATCAATGACTGGTCAAGTCGGTTCTCAAATACGAGTCGTGAAAAAATGAGTGTCAAGAAAATGAGGGCCAGGACCATTCCTATTGAAAACCCCAACAACTTTAATTCTTCGGCGGCCCCAAACGTCATTGAGCCACCCGTTACAGCAATATTGAACGTACCTGCGCCCGAAATGAGCCAGGCTGGTGTTGCATTCAGGCGACTTTGTTGAATGGTAATTAGGTGATACGTTGTCAGGAACGAAATAGCGATCATGAGAATAGCACCTACCAGCCAAATCAACTCCGCCAGCTGGAGCGAATAGTGAATTACTGAATTGGCAAGTAACAGGATGCTAATGGAGATTGTACCGAAGAAGCTACTAACGACCGGATGCTTAAATTCGGCCATCACCTGTTTGGGGTAACGAAATGCCTTCAGACCATACCCGATGGATAACAGGATGAAAGCACTCCAGGCGGTTAGTCCCAGGAAATCTGCGATGCCGACATCAGTTCCAAACAGGCGGGCCGAAAGTCTCCAGTCAACCGTTAGCCCTGCCAAGCTTACTACCGAAGCAAACAGATTTACGGGCAAGCGAGATAAGAATCTGTCGGTTGACTTCTTACCGGCCGCATTTTCGGGTGTTGATTGCAATCCTATTGGATTAAGCGTTTTCATAATTTCAGTCCATTTAAGACGCGGTCGACGCGGTTCACCGTCCGGGATTTTATTCAGTAAATGAACCATCCGTCTTTTCTGCTCGTCTTTGGTCTGGGAGAAGCGTTTATTCGCCTGGCAGGCCAGGAGCCCCATCAGGAAACATACTTTTGGCAACCTGTACCATATCGAGAGCCTCACGAATCAATTTAATCTTGCCGTTTTCGGCCACAAGTCTTCCCATATAGGCTTGTTTATAAGGTAAGCCGGTTGCCATGACCGTAGCATCGACATCATATTCGCCAAACACCTGGTCGGGCGTGTCGATATGTATCCTGATATTCTGAAATACAAAACCAGCAAAGGTTTGGGGAAGGCTTTGAAGAAATTGGTACAAAATAGCTTTCCCGTGCCATTGCCAGGGCATACCTAAACTACCCAGATAAGGTAGCTCGATGGTGGCATCATCAGCGAATAAGTCAATAATCTTATCAGCATCGTTGATGTTTTTCAGGTAACTGAGTAGTAATTCTTTCGCAGTTCTCATCTCAATTTTCTGTTCCAATTCTTAAGTGATTCATTCCATTGTGCGGGTAATTGTACAGGCTTTGCGGCAGATCGGAACATTGCCCTAAGAAAGCAATGAACGCGGGCAAGGACTGCGTTACTGCTTCCCGTATTAACGTGCATACTGGGTAAAAACAAAATCGCGTCCCTGAACAGATTGGTGACAGGGGAAGCAGGTGGCGTGCACCGCTACGTTGACGGATTCGCCGTCGTTGAACTGTGCGAATCCCCACCCCCCGGTCAATGCGTATTTTTTTGAGTCCTTGATTATAAACTGATTATTCTTAGGGTGGCCGGCCACGAAGGATTGGCGACGGCCGAATACGTTGTTGTTTTCATCCGAGGAGACGTAATCCCAGGATAGCCGGGCTATGATGGCACCGTCCGGGAAAGGACGTGTTCCTTTCCTGTAAGCTTCCATAGCTATGTCATTGCCCAATATGGCACGCAAATCGTTTAGCGTACCTTCTTCGTGGGCCACCGAGATCAACCTCCAGTCGCGGTACCCATCAGGGATCTGAATGTTATAAATGGAATCGGTTTCTCCGGCACTGTGTCGGGGTGAAGGTGATACATTCGTATACTTGCCAGCCAGTAATAAAACGGCTGCCAGCAGTGTTGCGGCTATTTTCATACAGTTTTTCCTTTAAACAGGTGAAAAATAAATCTCCTGGTTTTCCGGCCATGCGGACGTTTACAGTCCCCGCCGGGGAAGACGCTCATTGCCACCCTATTTGTAGGGCGGAATGACAAAGTCGATGGTTTTGGCATCGATTACTTTATGGACAGGATCAGCCAGCTCAATCAGGATACGGTGCGGTCCCGCAGGCAGTCCTTTAATGGTTAGTGGTTCATTGCTGGCATCAAGCCAGTGCCATGCCGCATCATCAACCGTCACGTGCAGATGTCCGATACGGGGTGAAACATCCAGTGCCGCCGGGCCATATACCGGCACAATGTGCAGATTTTCGGTGCGGTACTGGACAACCACCCGACCCAAAGCTAAAGGTTCGGTCAGAGGATCATCTACAAACAGTCTGGCTGGCGGTTCTGAAGTTAGCGGTACTACGGGTGCCTGCCCGCGAACGTCCCGGACTGATAGTTGAGCCTCATTGGACGAAGTTGATCGAGCCTGAGCTGAATCGGTAGACGAAATGGCCATACGTGAAGCAATTAGTACCCAAAGGGCGGGTTGACCTGGACTTACGTTCTGTAAACCTGATAAACACCGGGCTTACACTTCTCTTTGGAAGATATTGATGAAGTTCCCGTCCATGTCCCGTATCATAGTCGAAGGCATACCATCTCCCGTCAGGTTCATTTCTTTCCAGACGAAGGTCACACCTTTCGCTTCCAATTCAATTGTGGCGTCATGAAGATCATTGACTTGCAACACCAACGACTTGTTGCCAATCGGCAGTAGGTGCGCCGGAGCATCGGCAAACAACTCTTTGATGCGAAAGCCATCCCGGACCCTCAGAATTTCCAGGCGGATGTTCGATTTTTGTAGAAAAGCAATTTCAGCGTCACCGAGTGCCGTAAAGATCTCCCGGCGCAGAACCTGAAAACCGAGTATATCCCCGTACCATTGAATGGCTTTTTCTACATCGGAGACCGTAAAAGCCAAGTTGTGCAGGCCAAGGCTCTGCAAGCCATTTTCTGAATCAGCAGCCATATTATCTTTATGTTAATCGTTACCAGCGCCCAGATGATTACTGGCGTTGACTTTTGATCAATTCATGACAATCACGATTCGTTTACCGGCTTTCCCTTCCTTGTTCCACACCTGGTGAATAGTTTCCAGGGGTTCGTTTTGGGTGTCTATCAATAGTTTTCCGTCGGCGGCCAGTTGAAACATTTCCGGCAAAACTTCCGTATCGAACTTTTTCAGTTCTTGCTGGGATAAACTTCCTATACCGGAGCCCAGTAAGTCGATGGCAGCGCTACGCAGCATGATCGAGGCTAAAGGGATGCTGCTTCCGGCGGCATCGCCTACGGTTACAATGCGTACTTTACGTGATCCACCCCCTACTAATGCTTTCAATACCAATTCCATTGGATATCCCCACAAATAATCCAGAACAAGGTCAATAGGGGTTTCGGCATGGCTCTCCCTCACATGTTTGATGAAGTGATCACCGGCTTGTTCCAGAGAGATAACAGTGGTTGCTCCAAACGACTTGAGCCTGTCCAAAACCGCTGGATTTCTACCGGTAACAATGATGTTAGCCGCTCCGTAGTGCCGGGCAACCTGAACCGCAACTTGTCCGGTTACGCCTGTTGCTCCGTTAATTAAAATCGTCATTCCCGGCTCCATCTTGCCCCGAAAATGCAAGGCCATTGCCGATCCAATGACGGCATTGAGTAAGGCCGCCGCCGTACTATAATCCAGTTTGTCGGGCAATACGGTGTATCTGGTCTTAGCGATTAACCCCTTCTGCGCCATCATCCCGGTCAGGCCTTATCATACACTCTGGTTCCGTTTTCCAACGTGCCCACGCCATCAATCCCCACAATAGCTGGAAGATTCGAATGGTTTGCCGGGTGTTTTCCCCCGGCTCTCAACCGATCTATGTTTTTAAGCGAAGCCGCTTCCATGAGCTGCTCTTCATCCTGAGGAACGGGGTCCTCAACATCCTCATAGTCGGGGGATGTTCCTAATTGATTCAATACGGCGGCTTTCATACTTGTTCCGGGCTGGTAAGGTCATTATCCATACTGCCAACTGGCAATTGCTGAAGCTGGGCTTTCCGCTGATCTTATTAAAAAGACTGGTAACAGTCTCTTTGTATATCACGGATTATTGGAGACTGATTGTAAACGTGATGTCAACTAATTCACGCGGCAACACCTCTCCTTCTGGTTGCACATCGAGTGAAGCCCAACCGTTCATCCAACCGGTTTTCTAAAAACGTGCCAAAGCAATAAAAGGAATTGCTGAGTGTAAAAACTGTGTCAATGCAGTCATAAAGCCTGCTATTTGTCCAATCTGGTTAGCGCGTTAGCCTATCGGCACTCCATTGAATTGGATTCTCCAACGTTTTTCTCCATCGTATTGGATATGCTATACAGGTTGCGGTATTGTTAGCTGGTTGAATCTCTAAGAAAGTTGATCCACGAATGAATACAGGGTAGGGATAAGACGCCTGTGATGAGCAATTCTTATTGAATTAAGCTTGCACGGATAAATAATTTAGTGCTTGGCATTGAAAATGGTTGCTTAGCTGGGTCATACATGACGAAGGCAGCTATTCGTTTGTGAATGAATTACTTACCTTTATACTAATGGATTCACTTACGGAAAAGGTCTTAAGTAATCCATTTACTTTTCCCTTTATAAAATGTCTACCCAGCCCCGCCTATTATGCGATACGCTTTCTCGATCTTGTTGGGGTTGCTGGTCGGAACCTTCCCGGCTTTGCTACTAAAAGGCCAAACCCTCACCGTGGTTCAGGCCGACAGTTTGCGGCTCCTCCTGCGAGCCAGCACAGCTGATACTAATCGGGTTGAGACACTGCTTGCGCTGAGCAGTCATTACCAGGGCCGGACGCTCAACTACCGCCATAACCTAGACACGGGTTTGGTACTGGCGAATCAGGCACAGGCCCTAAGCCAGCAGCTTCGTTATTACAAGGGCCAACAAGAAGCCCTCTTTCAACAAGGTAAAATCTACATCAAGCAGGAAAAGCTGAATAAAGTAAAGAAAATGCTCTCAAGCCTGAGTGGCGTAACTCATATCCGCTTGCTGTTGGAGTTGGGCAAGAACAAGCTCAGGCCTACCTACTCTCAGGAGGCCAATCTGGACAGTGCCCTGTTATATTTTAGTCAGGCCCTACGACTGAGCCAACGCATGGGAAGCCAGCGATGGCAGGAAGAAAGCCAAACGCTGACGGGGGTTGCCTATGTGTTTAAAGGCGATTGTGAGAGCAGTAAGGCTTGGTTCAGGCGAGTGATCGGGGCACGCCAGCGGGCAGGGGATCAGGCGGGCGAGTTGCGGGTCTGGCTGCGGTGGGCAGCGACTATATATACTCAACGGAAATGCTATGACGGGGTTGACTCACTGAGCCGGGCCTTCGCGTTGGCCCGTCATCTTGGCGACAAGCCTCGTGAAGCCCTTCTGTGGTTAATGGTTGGAACTAGACGTTCGATTGAAGGCAACCAAAGGCAGGCGGAGCAGGAAGGGTTGAAGGCCCTGGCCATTCAGAAAAGCATTGGCTATCCAGCCCTCAACCGGGCTTTCCACGAGCTGGTGGTTGAAAACGATTATCTGCAGCATGTATTTCTTTTCAACTTTTTAAACGCCAATGGTGTGTTAGCCCATATAGTAGAAACAACGCCTAATGCGACTAAAGAGGTATTCTACAAATTGGAAGTGATCAGGGACTTGGAGCGTAGTCGCCTGCGTGAAGACCTGGACTGGCCCTATTTCTGGCTGGGAAACAGCTACTATGAGCTAGGGCAGTATGCCAAGGGAGTAGCCTACTATCAACAGTCTTTAGCCGTGAGTCATTGGAAGGGAGAAGTGGCTGTTTACGCAGGAATGATCCGACGGATGGCCGAGTCGCTAACAAGAGAGGGCAAGACACACGAGGCCCTACAGTTGTTAATGAACTTTACCCGCCAACACCCTCCTCTAGATTACGCAGGTAAAATGAATATTGCAGCCGCCTTTGGGCAGTGTTATTCAGCCCTCAGGCAGTACAAACTGGCCGAAAAGTATTACCTGGAATCCGTTGCCTGGAATGATAAAACTGAAGGGACATTTATTGCCTGGTTGCAACTTAGTAAGTTTTACGTGGCTTCGGCTCAATACGCCAAAGCGGCTCCGTATCTCAGGCGACTAGTAGCCCATGCCGGAGTAGTACCGGCTGCTGAAAAATTGCAACTGATGCAGTTGCAGTTCAAAGTGGACTCCTCCCAGGCTAACTACCCCGCAGCCCTTAACCTCTACCAGCGCTACACGGCCCTGAAAGACTCGCTGCTCAACGAGACCACCAACAAACAGATGGCCGAACTCGATGTCCGCTACCAGACCCGCCAGAAAGAGCAGGCACTCAAACTCCGCCAGAAGGACATCACCCTGCTTCGTGCAGAAGGCAAAAACCAGCAAACGCAGCGTGATGCCCTCATTGGTGGCACCTTGTTACTAATCTCACTATTAGGGCTCAGTTTCAACCGCTACCGGCTTAAACAGCGCAGCAATTTGCTGCTGGAAATGCAAAAACAAGAACTACAAGCGCAACAGAAAGAGATTCACTACAAGAATAAACACCTCTCCCAATTGCTGGGGGAAAAGAATTCTCTTCTGGCCCAAAAGAATGACCTACTCCTGAAGCAGGAGAGGCTCCTGGAAGAAAAGGAAAGGCTCTTACGAGAGATTCACCACCGGGTCAAAAACAACCTCCAGATCGTGATGAGTTTGCTCAACTCCCAAGCCGCTGCGCTCCAGGACCCCACGGTCCTGTCGGCCATCAAGCAGAGCCTTCACCGGGTGCAGGCCATGGCCCTCATCCACCAGAAACTCTATCAGAGTGAAGGCATCGCTCGTATCGCCATGCCGGAGTACGTCGCTGAACTGGTGGCTTATCTGCGCGACTCGTATGACTTACCTCAACCCATCCGCTTTGCGCTGGAGGTGGAGCCTATCGACCTGGATGTCACCCAGGCGGTGCCCCTGGGGCTGATCATCAACGAGGCCATCACCAACGCCCTTAAGTACGCCTTTCCGGCTGGGCAAAGGGGAACGGTGCAGGTGGGCTTTTGTGAACTAAGTAGCGGGGAGTATGAACTAGTTATTACCGATGATGGGGTGGGCTTACCAGCTGACTACGACCCGGCCCAGAGCCGGTCGCTGGGTATGACGCTGATGTATGGCTTCAATGAACAACTGGGGGGCCAGCTCCAGATTCGCGGGCAAGCGGGGCTGAATATTCGGCTCCTCTTCCATGACGAAGTGTCTATGGTCAAATCCTGAGTAACTAAGTACATGTATCAGTTTATTTTGTGGCTTCGCAAGTTGTTAGTTAGCCTGGACTTCGTTGATACAGGCCACGTAACCCGTTGTTTTATAATTGTTTATTTTTTTACAATAGATAGCTGACATAGTTGTAACAGGAAGTCAGCCAGATGCTGCTCACCGTTTTGTTTCCTAAAACGAATATCTTATTCTGCCTACTATGCGATACGCTATTACGTTCTTAGTAGGGCTGTTGGCTGGCTGCTTTCTGGCTTTACCCTTACAGGCCCAGGCCCTCACCGTGGCGCAGGCCGACAGTTTGCGGCTCCTCCTGCGAGCCAGCAAAGCCGATACCAGCCGAATAGGGACACTGCTACGATTGAGTGATTATTACCAGTGCCGGACGCTCAACTACCGCCACAACCTGGACACCGCTCTTGTCTTAGCCAATCAAGCAGCGGGCCTAAGCCAACAACTACGCTATGAAAGGGGGCAACAAGAAGCCCTCTTTCAACAAGGTAAAATCTACATCAAGCAGGAAAAGCTGAATAAAGTAAAGAAAATACTCTCCAGCCTGAGTGGCGTAACTCATATCCGCTTGCTATTGGAGTTGGGCAAAAACAAGCTCAGGCCGACTTATTATCAGGAGGCTAATCTTGACAGTGCCCTGTGGTATTTTGGCAAAGCCGAGGGGCTCAGCCAGCGCCTGAAGAGCCAGTCCTGGCAACAGGAAAGCCAGATGCTAACCGGCGTTGCTTATTTGTTTAAAGGGGATTGCAAGAGCAGCGGGGCCTGGTTCAGGCGGGTGATCGATGCTCGCCAGCGGGCAGGTGATAAAGCGGGCGAACTGCGGGCCAGGCTACAATGGGCAACAGCTCAATATAGTCAATTTAAATACTGTGAAAACTCCGATACGCTGAGTCGGGCTTTCGCGTTGGCCCGCCAACTGAGCGACCGACCCCGTGAAGCCCTACTTCTATTGTTGGTTGGCTATAAAAACTTGTTAGAAGTCAATCCAAAACAGGTGGAGCGACTAGCGCTAAATGCCCTATCCATTCAAAAAGCCATTGGATACTCAGCCCTCAATCGAGCTCAACACGCCCTTTTGGAAGATAGCTATTATGTATCGCAGGTCCTAGTATCCAATTTATCTAATGCTTATTATTTATTAGGTGATGTAAGTGCCCAGACTAATCAGGCATACAAAGAATTATTTTATAATTTAGAAGCAGTCAAAGACATCGAGCGCAGTAGCCTGCGGAATGAATTAGACTGGCCGTATTTCTGCATCGGAAACATTTACTTCGAGTTAGGAGAATATGCCAAATGTTCAGCCTATTATCGGCAGTCCCTGGCCGTGAGTCAGCAGAAGGGCCGAGTGGTTGTCCACGTAGCGCTGATACGACGCTTGGCAGAGTCGCTGTTGAAAACAGGCCAAGCCAGAAAAGCGCTGAGCCTATTGGAAGACTTCATAAGCCAGCGCCTACCGCTCAGCTATGAGAATAAGGTGAGTATGGCCGTCGGCTTTGGGCAGTGTTATGCAGCCCTTGGTAAGTACGAACTGGCTGAGCAGTATTTTCTGGAGGCCGTTGCTTGGAGTAGGAAAGAGGGAGAAACCATGGAGCCCTACATCTGCCGGTACATCAGTGAGTTCTACGTAACCACCGCTCAATACGCTAAAGCCGCTCCTTACCTGAAAGGAATGGATGCGTATGTAGGACAGTTGCGATCTATAGAAACAATGCAACTGTACCTGCTGCGGTTTAGAGTGGATTCAGCCCAGGCTAATTACTCCTCAGCTCTCCGTTATTACCAGCGCTTCACGGCCCTGAAAGACTCGCTGCTCAACGAGACCACCAACAAACAGATGGCCGAACTCGATGTCCGTTACCAGATCCGCCAGAAAGAGCAGACACTCAAACTCCGCCAGAAGGACATCACCCTGCTCAGCCAGCAGAACAAAACCCAGCAAACTCAGCGCAACGCCCTCATTGGCGGTACCGCCTTACTATCCGCCCTGTTGGGGCTGAGCTACAACCGCTACCGGCTCAAACAACGCAGCAACCAGCTTCTTCAAGCCCAGAAGGTAGAGATTAATCAGAAAAATGAGTGGCTCTCCACACTTCTTACCGAAAAGGATTTTCTGCTGAGTCAGCAAACTCAGTTACTGGGTGACAAAGATCAGCTACTTAACGAAAAGGAGTTGCTGCTGAAGGAGATCCATCACCGGGTCAAAAACAATCTGCAAGTAGTCATGAGCCTGTTGAACTCCCAGACCGCTTCTCTGCACGACCCGACCGCTCTGTCAGCCATCCAGCAGAGCCAGCACCGGGTGCAGGCCATGGCCCTCATCCACCAGAAGCTCTATCAGACCGAAGGCGTGGCCCGCATCCCCATGGCCGATTACATTGCTGAACTGGTGGACTACCTCCATGAGTCATTTGATTTGCCTCAGCTCATTTTTTTTAACTTACAGGTGGAACCCATCGAGTTAGACGTCACCCAGGCAGTGCCTCTGGGGCTAATCATTAACGAAGCCATCACTAACGCCCTTAAGTACGCTTTTCCTGATGGTCGTCCGGGCCGGGTGCAGGTAGAGCTGCGGCAAGTGGAAGGGGCTGGCTATGAGTTGCGGATTGTCGATGATGGCGTGGGCCTGCCCGCCGACTTCGACCCGGCACAGAGCCGTTCGTTGGGACTTACCTTGATGCGGGGCTTCAGCGAACAACTGGGCGGGCAGCTACAGATTAGCGGTCAGTCGGGGTTGACTATCCGACTGCTATTTCGTGATGACGTTTATTCCGCCAACGCCTGATCCGTTTTGTTCGGGTGACTCAAGGGTTTATCACCTTCTTCTTAATTTGGCAAGAAGTTCGGAGGAAAAGGTATCGTCGGACGCGCCATAACCCGTGACCAGAATGCCTTTCACACCCGATTTAGATTGTATAGCGTACACGCTGGCTTCGTCGGCCGGGTCCGTTTCGCCCTCGTACCGATAGACATCCACAATGTCGAACTCATCGTAGCGAAACCGATCCGTAGGGAAAACCATGCTGTTTTCTTCCAACCGAAAATCTACGGTGTAGCCTTCCCGCCGTAATGCCTCAACAGCGGTTGACACGGTATCATAATGAAGCTGTCCCATAGCTTAGTGTTTTGGTTGATTTTATTTAGCAATCTGGATAGACATCACCCGTTTTGAATCAAAGGATATACTTGGCACGCCATTTAGCTTTGAAGTCTGCCCGTGCATTAATGAAAGCTACATCCGTTCCTTCGGCTATCGCATCCAGGGGAAACCGAAGCGGCCGGGTTCCGTCCGGCATGGAAATTAATTCGAGAATACCATCCGCTATGGTTTGAGGGTTCATATTGTGCGCCTGCATTTTACCGAATAACCCTGCACTTAACGTATTGAACATTTCGGTTGCAATGGGTTCGTATGCTTGGATAATTTCGGTTCTGTCGGCATTGTTTCCCGGTTTTACGGCCATTTCCGTTGGGTATACACCAGACTGAATAGTTACATTTTCAATATTGAACTGAGCCAGTTCGTCCTGAATCGCTTCCGTGATGGTTTCTACACTGAATTTCGAAGCAAAATACGGCCCCATAAATGGGAGGGCATGGGCACTTGCTCCGGAGGTGAGATTAATGACCAATCCGCTTCTTGCTTTACGCATAGCCGGCAATGCGGCCTGATAGGTGCGGATAACACCGTAAAAATTTACCTCAAACAGTTGTCGTATTTGGTCAAGACTATAAGCTTCCACCAAACCAAAGCCGGTAATTCCCGCATTATTTACCAAAACATCGATGCGGCCGTGTTTGGCTAATGCCTGTTCGAACGCATTGGAAACCGAAGCGTCATCGGCCACATCGATCTCCACCACATCCACATTAGCCAGAGCCACCAGTTCCCGGGCCACCGCTTCATTTTTCCCCTTGGTTCCCCGCATACCGGCCAGTACAGTATGCCCATTTTTAGCAAGCGTAATGGTGGTAAGTTTACCAAATCCTGAGCTTGTTCCTGTAATAAAGATTACTTTGTTCATTGATATATACGTTTTAATCGTGATTCACAACTGCTTTAACGAGGCTTTTGTAAAACCAGAAACTTCAGTTAAGTGAATTCTGCCTGATAACTTGAATGTTCAACACCAGTTTTACCTCGTCACTCACCACAATGCCCCCGGCTTCGGTCACTCCATCCCAGTTTAAGCCAAACTCCTTGCGCCTGATCGTTCCGGTGACTTCAAAACCGGCTTTGGTCTGGCCGTAGAAATCCTGCATTTGGCCACCATATTCAGCCTTTAACAAGACAGGCTTCGTTAAGCCATGTAGGGTAAGATGCCCGTTTAGTACGTAGGAGTCAGCCCCCGTTTTGATCATACTCGTTGATTTAAAAAGTAAGGTTGGAAACTGGGTGGCATCGAAAAACTCCGCCGATTTCAGGTGTTCATCCCGCTGCGCATTGCCGGTACTGATACTATCTATATCGGCCGAAAAGGTGATTTTCGCATCTTCAAAATCATCACCATCCATTTGCAGTTTGCCCTCGTACCGGCTGAACAGGCCGGTTACGGTTGAAACCATCAGATGCTTTACCTTAAACTGCACTTCGGAATGGGTAGGGTCAATGACCCAGGTCGTAGCTACTGCCTGTTGTGCTTCCATGGAAATAATTTGTTTACCTGATAAATTGAATTGATTCTGTGCCCTCGCGACTGCGGACTTTTCATTATTGTATCGGCTTTGTTTTCAACTCCGGCCGGGTACCGGGTGGCCCCAGCAGAACGTCGCCGATTTCTTCGGATAGTTTCAAAAACAAGCTCATTTCATTCGATTCGTCGGGCGGCAAGCTTCCAAAATTTCCTGGAGTACCGGCGCTACGAATCAGCTTCGCAAATCCACTAGGCGAAGCGACGGTGAGGGCTCGGTTCTCTCCATCACCCGACGCCAAAACTACGTGCGGGGTGTTTATCGGAATGAACGTATGACCGCCAGGTATTAAGGTAACTGCCCCGCTATCCGTGTAAACCGTAAATTCTCCTTCCAGGACATAGATTGCTTCCGAGTATTTGGTATGACGGTGCAAAGGCGTTTCTACCCCGGCAGCCAACCGACCATCGATCAGGTCATACCGGGAATTTGTTTGTTGCTCGTCCGTTAATATGGTGAGGTGCGTGCCGAATAACCAATACAATTGTGCCATAAAGTATTGCTTGTTTATTATTTGTAACAGATATATTCACGCTCACAACGAATGTTGGTACAGGTTTTCAACTTCGCGCCAGTTGATGTGTGGCCACCATTGCGCAGTATAATCGGCCACTCTGTTCTCGTACGTTCCGTGGTAAGCCTGCTTCCAGATATTCAGTCCCAGGATCGGTAATCCACGCTGATCGGCTGGTTCACAGTCCATCAGTGGATTTCGATGGCCAATCGTGGTAACCAATAGTAAGCGGCCGTCGCGGGATACTAGCCATATCCAGCCATTGTGCGTGATCTGATGGGCCAGGCAAATAACCTGATTTACCAATGGCTCCAAGCCACCAAACGTTGCCTGGATCGCTTCGGCAAGGATACCGGCTGGCCTGTCGCCAGCCCACGGACTCATCGTTTTCCAGAACAACGACAGATTATAATGCCCAGCCACGTAGGTTTGCAGCCCTACACCCATCGAAGACGACCGTATAAGCAACTCAGGCAACGAACATTCTGCCGGAAGCATGGCGTTGCGGAGGGCTCCGTTCAGGCCCAGCACGTAAGCAGTGTGGTACCCGTTGTAGAGTAGATCGACACTGTCCGAACTTATGAAGGGTTCCAACGCATCCAGCGCATAGGGCAAAGGCGGCAGTTCAAACGGGGCCGGTATAAATGGGGCGACAAGCTGTCTCATACTAATAAGATCTTACTCCAGATTCAACGCTTCGGCCACCAACCCATCAAGGCGTAACGCCGAAACAACCTCAACCGACACTTTGTAACGCTCTCCTATATATGTTACGTTGTTATAAGCGACCCATACTTTATTCTGCTCGTCTTCCCAGGCGATTATTTTTAACGGCAGATCGAGCGCTACGAGTGGATTCTCCAGAATCACCGGTCCACCTCCTTTCGGGTTGCCAAACAGGATGAACAGTAGGGGCCGACTGTGAAGTCCAACCTTTTGTAATTCGGCCTGCTGGTCAATGCGTGCGTACAACGTAATAGCACGTTGACGAATCAGCGATTCCAACCGATCAATCGTCTCGCGGGCCGGGAACGGACTTTGGCGAATAACAACCCCTTTAGGATTTGTACGCACTGGTTTTTCTGAGGGTAGCATACTGTATGAGCTGCAGGTAAATAACCGGTTGATGAACTCCCGTTTTCCCAGGGTCATTAGACTTCTTAAATCCGTTCGGCCATGAAGGCTGCCACGTCGGCCAACCGGTTCGAGAAGCCCCATTCATTATCGTACCAGGACGCGACCGATAGAATGTTACCTTCTTTCACGGTCAGAGGTAAATCAATAAGGGAGGAATGGGAATCATACACGATTCGGGACGAGGCCCATTCCTCTTCCAGCACATCCATGACACCCTTCAACGGCCCTTCTACGGCCGCCTGACGAAATACATCATTCACCTGCTGCACCGTACATTCCTTGTCCGTAACCAGATTCAACTCGGCAATACTACCCGTGCGGGTCGGTACGCGATAAGCCTTTCCCGTAACCTGAAGATCAGGCCAGATAAACTTCAACGCCTTGGCCGCTCCCGAAGAAGACGGAATTATATTCTCACCGGCCGCCCACGAGTCCCGCCGATCTTTCATGGGCTGGTCGGTAAGCGATTGGGAGTTGGTATACGAATGCACCGTTGAAAAGAGACCATACTTAATCCCGAAGTTTTCCAGCAACACCTTGATGGGAGCGGCCAGGGCGTTGGTTGTGCAGCTCCCCGTACTGACAATACGATGACTGGCAGGAGTAAAGTCTTCCAGGTTTATTCCCTTCAGCAGTACCGCATCACAATCGGCCAGCGTTTTACTGGGCGCGCTGATCAACACGTACTTAGCCCCGCGGTTGATATGGGCCTGTGCGCCAGGACGGGTGGTGGCCCGCCCTGTACAGTCAACCACCAAATCGACGCCAAGAGCGTCCCAATCGGGAAGTTCCTTTGTGGCATTAACGTACCGAATCTCCCGTCCACCAATGATGATCTGCGCGTCACCGCCCGAAACCGGTTCGGGCCAACGGCCGTAGTTGGTATCCACGGCAAACAGGGCCGCTAGCGTTGGGGCATCTTTTATATCCGAAATAGAGACTGGCACAAACAAATTCCTTTGGAGACCGATTCGCAGAAAATGTCTTCCAATCCGGCCAAACCCATGCAGGCCCATGCGTGTCATGATTTGAGTTGATTGAGTAGTCAGATGATCTCTACTCGAGAAGGCCTTCACGAGTAGGGTATTGAGATCTTCCGTTTAGCGTACGCTGACTTGCGTGGACAGTTTGTGGGCCGCTTCCGTGATAAACATAGCCACCTCTTTCGGATGAGACAGAATCGATACGTGACCGCTGTTGAGTTCCAGCGTTGTTGCCTTGATTCGTTTGGCCTGGTCCCGTTGCAGGACCGGATTCACCATACGATCCTGTTTGTCGATGATAACCCAGGATGGTTTGGTTTTCCAGGCGGCATTAGACACTTTGTCGCTTAACGCTTTCTTGGCCCATGGCCCCTGGGTGGCGTACACGTTCAGTCGTTCGACCGGTGATAAATCGGGTACGAAATCTTCATTCATTCCTTTCTCACTCAGATACAAAAAGCCGGAAGCATCCTCCTGAGTCTCAGCACCGCCGGGTGAATCTGGATAGCCCTTTACCACATCGACCACTGCCTGGCCGTCGTTGGGAATCAGGGCCGATATGTAGAGAAGCCCTTCTACTTTGGGATTATTACCGGCCTCTGTAATGACCATACCCGCCCACGAATGCCCGACCAGCAGTACGGGCCCTTTCATCCGGGCAATGGCCCGTTTGGTAGCCGCGACATCGTCCCTCAGAGAAGTGAGTGGCAGGTGTACCGCCGTGACGTTGAGGCCTTTGGCATGGAGCTGCGGAATCACTTTACTCCAACTGAAGCCATCAGCATACGCGCCATGGACTAAAACGACATTTTTAAGGCCGGCCGACTTAGCCTGACCCTGGGCCGGATTCCCTGAGAAGAAAGCCAGCAACAAAACCATTAGTGCGCTCGGCGCAAGTTGATTAAGACGAAACATGGTTTGACGAAATTTGGGTGAAAATGTTAGGATGGCGACCAGGACTTTAAATCGTTCAGGTTGGTACGCTTGATAGAAATATTCTGTCAGGTAACTACAGTCTCATGTTGACCTTGCTAATGAAGTGCCAAACGGCGCATCGATCACCGAAAACGCCAATAACCGCTTTGCTAGGGTGAAAAAGCTTTCTACGAATTCTTTACAAGATTTTCCGGTAGCTATTCACTCCAAGAGGATAGAGTCTTTACGTAATAGCTCCACCGTGGTAGAGTTATTACAAAGCCAAAATATGGTCAAGTGAACGACGCGCAACTGCACACCCACCAGAGCCTGCCCCAACGACTACGCAATCATGCGTGGTGTCGATTTTTTCTGGTTTCACAGTGAACTGGATTCCGTCATTTGGCTTATAACTTTATCAATTAACCATCTGTCATTCCCATTCCTGCAATACCAAACAATTATCAGCTATCTATTCTGACAGTCTGCATCCTCCCCCTAAATAATTAAGTAAAACCTGGTAGGCTCGGAAACAGATTTCGCCTAAACCTACCAGGTTTTGCAGCCGGTCTATCCCAGGTATTTTTTCAACTCAGCGGCTGCCTGATCAAACAGGGAACGGACGGGGGGTAATTCTGCCAACCCGTTCAGCAAACCAAAATCATGGATGACGCCGTTATAGCGGACCGTTGTCACTGTCACGCCCGCTTCGTCCAGCTTACGACCAAACGCTTCGCCCTCATCGCGTAGTACATCATTTTCCGCTACCTGGATTAACGTCGGTGGAAGCCCTCTAAGCTGGTCGACAGTCGCCCGCAACGGTGACGCATAGATCTGCTTCCGGTCATCCGGATCAGGAATGTACATGTCATACATCCACTTCATCAGTGGAGTCGTTAGGAAGCGATCTTCTCCAAATCGGTGGTAAGAGTCGGTTTCAAAGTCAGCATCGACGATGGGCCACATCATGATCAGCAATTTGATGTGTGGACCGCCTTTGGCCTTGGCCTGCAGGCCCGTAACCATTGTCATGTTACCGCCCACGCTGTTGCCAACAACCGCCATGTTTTTGCCATCGACCTCGATTTCATCGCCGTGATCCGCCACCCATTTCGTAGCCGCGTAAATCTCGTTAATAGCCTGTGGAAATTCGGCACCAGGGGTGCGGGTGTAATTGATAAATACCCCACAATAACCGGTCAAAACAACCAAATCCCGAACCATCCGCTGGTGGGTTGGGAAGTCACCCAATATCCAGCCGCCCCCGTGGATGAAAATAAATACGGGTAATGTACCTTTAACTCCAGCCGGGCGTACAATATCCAAAACAACATTGTACCCATCGGCGGTGATCGTTTTCTGAGAAAGCTCAATGCCCGATAAATCAACCTTCACGGCTGCCTGTGCATTAACCAGCACTAGCTTTGCCTCCGTGGGAGGAAGCTCTTCCATCGGTGGTCCGTCGCCCGAATTCAGTTCTTTCAGAAATGTTCTGACGCCAACGGAGAGATGGGGGTCTTCAGCGAAGGGTACAGGTTTAACCTGTTCCAGGGTTGCTGTGTTACTCATATGGATAATTGTTAAAGGGTGAAAAATTCAAGTAAGTAATTCATTAATAAACAACACACTACGTCCAAATCGGCCAGTTTACTCTTGTTTAGCTACAGAGCGATCTTTGTGCAAGTCAGGCTTTATGAAGATGGTCAGCCAGGTACGACGCGCTATCCGGAAAAAGTAAGGTGTTAACAAAAACAGCGTTGGAACCAGACCGATCAGGTAATAATTGACATCGACGTTTAGCCAGATAACGACAGCAAAGAAGGTGGCTAACGTCCAGATGGTGAAGAAGGCATAACTGACAAACATAGATGCCCAATAGAAACCCGGCTCAGGCATGTAGGTCAGCCCGCAGGTGTCGCAGTGCTCATGCATGTCGTCGAAATGGCGACTAAAGGCGCTGTTTGTTACGAAGAAATCACCTTCGTGACAACGGGGGCACCTGTTGAAAAAAACGCTGTAGAAACGACTGTTGTATAACATGGCAGTTCGTGCGTTATAAAAAGATCCGTTTTCTAAGTACACACACTCTAAAACATTCTAACCTTACAAAGCTGATTTCGGCATTTCGTACAGAAGGAGGCAAATCAGCCTGACTGTGGCATAAGTTGACTTACGTTTGTACGGCATACACTCGTTGGAAGTCTGGTAGATTTGGTGCCCATGCAAACTAAATGAACAGTTAGAGTTTAGCTAACAGGTCATTTAAGGCTTCACTAATAGTGGGATGGGTATAAATGTTGTCGCGAAGAATGGTATAGTCGAGGTTCGCGTGGATAGCGATCTGTACCAGGTTGATCAACTCACTGGAGTAAGCACACAGCAGGCTACATCCTAAAATCCGATTCGTTTCAGCGTCTACAACCGCTTTCAGAAGGCCTTCGGTTTGGTTAAGGATTTGAGACCGTGCATTGGCCGCTGCCGGTAACGTAGCCACGTTAATTCGATACCCTTTTGCTAAAGCTTCATGCTCACGCAAACCAACATGCGAAAAGGGTGGCGAAATGAATAGTGATGAAGCAAAATTTTTCCGATCAGACAGGGTGTATTCTTTTGGCCCCAAAAACTGACTTCTAATAATTCGGAAATCATCCAGCGATACATACGTGAATTGTGGTCCGCCATTCACGTCACCAATCGCCCAGATATGAGGAACGTTGGTTTGTAGTCGTTCATTAACCTGGATAAATCCCTTACTATCTTGTTCTACACCGGCCGCCGACAAGTTTAAACCCTCTGTATAGGGCTGTCGGCCAGTCGCTACCAGAATGGCAGAAGCGTTTACCGCTTCGGTCTCCTCCTTCTGATTCCGAAATACGACGGTATCGTGCTGAGGGTCTTCGGTTTTAATGGTTGAAACACTAGTTTCCTGTTCAATCCGAATGCCTTTAGCAGACAGAATTGACCCAATGGCATCCGCCATATCGCGATCCTCCCCCGGCAGAAAAACCGGTGATTTATCCAGTAGTGTAACGTCGGATCCAAACTGGGCGTACATGCTGGCGAACTCCAGCGCAACATACCCACCCCCAATAATCACCAACTGTTTAGGCAACTCGGTTTGCTCGATGAGGGTCGTGCTGGTGAAGACCCTTGGGTTGCGATGAATACCGGGAATTGGTGGTATACTGGCCTTGGCACCCGTATTAATTATAATTCTATCGGCTTCGATCAGCACTTCTTTACCCGTTTCACTGAGACGAACCGATACTAGATAAGAAGATAAAAAGGCAGCTTTACCGGTTATGACTGTAGCGTTTGGCGATTCGTCGACCGTGTTGTAATTAAGTTGACGAAGGGTAGCCGTTAGCCTGTTTTTCTCCTCAATAGCCTGCTTATAAGGCAATTTGGTCTCCGCACTATGAATCAGAAATTTTGTGGGGATACAGGCGATGTTAACGCAGGCTCCTCCGTACATTAACGCTGACTCTTCGACCAGGGCCACCTGCCAGGCTTTATCCGCTAAGTAAGTGGCCAGTGTTTTTCCGCCTTTTCCAAAGCCGATAATCAAGGCATCATACTTCCTTCTGATAGGCTTCATAACTGGGGAGAAAAGTAAAATTCATAACTAACGGTACTATATACACGTCAACCCTTGCTGCTGCTTATCAGAGCAAAACACTCTTCCGTTCATCTATCGACAGCTGACCTGAACCAAGTTGATGATTTATCAGTCTGCGGTGACGATTCAGGTGAAAGTGGATATATGGTACCAATCGTGACTGGGTAAGTTTGCCGTAGAATCGACACCCGTCTACGAAAAGAGTGGGCGTGTTAACCACTCCTAACTGATGACCGGCCTGCCAGTCCTGCTTAATGACAGCCTGTAAGTCATCATCTGCCAGATCATCCATGAATTGTTGCTGGTCGAACCCTAATTGAAGTGCCTGCGCTATCAGTGTACCGCAATTGATGGCGGGCAGGGTAAGCATGGCATCATACATCGGCAGAAACCGCCCCTGACGTTTAGCCGCTTCAAGGGCAAATGCCGCCAATAGCGAATCGTTATTGGCGGGATCAGGATAATGGCGGTAGTGGTACCTAACGTCACCCGTAAGCATTTTTACAACGGCATCAATCGGCTTACGGGCATGTCGGCTATGAAGAGACCCAAAATCGCCAAATTCGGTTATCGCTACGTAAGCAGCGTTAAGTGGGTACTTGTTCTGGATAGAGTTCATGGAAAACAGCGAACAACGGTGATCTATATGACAATCGTGCAATAGCAGGATGGCTGTTAATTAAGTGATAACGTGCAGGGCTTTAAACCAACGTCAGCTATTGGCTGCGATAAAATCGTGCTCCTTTTAACCTCGCCCATAAAAAACCGAATGGAGGTGATCTGACCATCGTCGATTCGATAAAAATGAGTGAAGGTAGCCGTATACCAGTTTCCATTCGTCTCTCGCTGAAACTGATACTCCCCGACAACGATGCCCCCAATCTGTGACCCGATCACACTATCAATTACTTCAATCCAGGCTGGGTACGTGTCGCTTAATTGGTCCGTATACCATTCATAAAACTCCCTGCCCTGATAGGTCCCTGTATGGGGATGAGCGTCAGCCAGTTTCCAGGTGCATTCAGGATGTAAATGCTCGTCGGCGGGGTGCCTGATCCAATCGTTCAGCAATCGAACGTGAAGATTCTCTATCAGCGTAGCGATATGAACCCCGATCAGCATACGACAAAACTTGTCTAATAAGTGCATGGCGGCTTAGTTTGGGTGAAAGACTAACTGCGCAAGGCAAAGCTGAAAATCTTGGAGCCCCCGTCCGGATTAAAAGCTGAGGATAATAATCAACGTCTTGACCCGGAAGGTCCGAAAAGTGTGCCAAACCACCCGGATATAGCTGGCACATCGCTAAAATCAAGCTATTTGATCGAAAAAGGCGCTTATTTATCGCTTTTCCCCTCTATGGTCCGCCAACCACCGTGTCCCAGAAGTCCACTGGATTGGAGTCTCCAACAAAAGGCTCCATGACTTTGGAGTGATAGAGGTATCCTGTCGCTTTTTAAGACAGTCAGGCTAGCAACTAAACGTACCAAGCACAAGGTGAAAGAAATTCCTTCTAATAAAGTACGCTCAGCACTCACCAGTTTTTATTAACTTAATATGCTGTATTTAAAGTACTTAACTTAGCATTGTAAGGAAATATTTTGTTTTCGGTATTGGTTGATTTCTTTTAAGAAATTTAAAGTCACATCCCTTTCCGCTGGTCCATGACATTGGTTATTAAGTTGCTATTGTGTCCCTACTATGAGGGACTTTCTAACAATCCGTTTCTTGGGAAGTATGCTTGGGTTAATCTTGTTATCGTTTAAAGCCAGGACACAGCCAAACCCGTTAACCGCAGTCGATAGTCTGAGGCAGGAACTTCGGACTTCCTGGATCGACATCAACCAGGTGCCGGTCCTTCTTAAATTGAGCGCTTACTACCTTAACAAAACCCTAAATCCTGAGCATGATCTGGATAGTGCTCTGGTGTTCGCCAAGCAGGCCGGGGAGCTAAGCCATCGGCTTATATTGGCGAAGGGCCAGGTTGATGCCATTTTCCTGCAAGGAGAAATTTATGGTAAACAACAGAAAATCGGCACCGCCCTGCGCTTAGTAAAAAGCCTGAGTGATACCAGTCGCGTCAAGCTGTTACTGGAACTGGGAAAGAATAAGCTCCGCCCAACGTTTACTCAGAGGGCGAATCGGGCTGGCGCAATCGCATTTTTTCGCCAGCCCGAAACGCTCAGCGAAGGCATTGGCAATCAAAAATGGCAGGAAGAAAGCCAGTGCCTGATCGGGATTGGCTTTCTGCTTGGCAAGGATTGGGCGCGAGCCAAAGCCTACTTCATGCAGGTGATCGAAGCTCGCCAACAGGCAGGCGACAAAGCCGGTGAAATAAAGGCCTTGCTGAGAATGGCAACCACAACCTTCTGTGATGACTGCCGGAAAAACAGGAACGCTCTACTCAGAGTACTGGCCCTTTCCCGTCAAATCGGTGATCAGTCCCAGGAAATGCTCATTCTGATAGAAATGGGTTATGAACATTTTCAATTAGATAGAGGGAGCACCGGGCAGGCCAAGCAAAAAGCGCTACAGGTACTGGGCATTCAAAAAGCCATCGGTTTCAGGCCCCTGACCCGGGCTTGTCGGACACTGGCCGAGGAGAGTGTTTACAAGCTGCCCGGCGAATACGGCTATTTATCCAACGCCTACTTCTTCATGTCTGACTTAAGTCAGGCTAAAGGCGATTTAAATCAAGAATTATTTTACGTCCTTGAGGTCGTCAAAAGTATAGAGAGCAGTGAGCTACCCGAGGAACTGGAATTGGCCTATTTTAAGCTGGAAAACGCTTATTATGAGTTAGGAATGTTTGATAGAAGTAGTGAGCAATTGGGCGGGGTATTAGCGATTAGCAGTGGCCTTGGACCAACGATCACGTTAGCTTTTGGCAATGAGCAACTAAATCTAACTTCTACCAGCACCGATTATGCCTATTGATACAACTAATCCCCAGCGACTTACGCAAACCATCCTGATTGTAGAAGACGAGTTTGCCGTAGCCAACGATCTGCGTCTTATTCTGGAAAGAGCAGGCTACTTAGTCAGTGGTATTGCGCTATCGGTGGCCAAAGCGTTGGAAATCAATCGCCTGCAACGGCCAGATTTGGTATTGCTCGATATTCACTTGAAGGGGGCCGAAACGGGGATTGATCTGGCCCATCAGCTTAGTGAAGACAATATTCCATTTGTGTATTTATCAGCCAACACCAACGCCAGTATTCTGGAAGAAGCAAAAGCGACCAAACCCTATGGTTTTCTGGTTAAGCCCTTCCGGGAAAAAGACGTGCTGGTAGCTCTGGAGATTGCCCATTACCGCCACGCCCACAGCCTTGAAGTCCAGGTACGGCAGGAACAGGCGTTGCAGATCGCTATCACGGACGCCCTTTCGGAGGAGGGAGACTGGGAAGAGCGACTGTTGAAGGTAGCCCAGCTTTTCCAACCCTACATACCCTTCGACTACTTTATCATAGGACTGGAGAAAGAAATGGCTCTGAACACGTTTCGTTCCTGTAGTTTCTTTCGGGTGGGTCAGGAAGAATATCAAACGATTCGACCGGATACTTTTTTGCAAATGACCGGCCTGACATTGGATAAGTATCACCAGATCCGTGCGCAATCGGGCTTTGACCGGTTAGCCATTTACAACGGGGATGACTTCGAGGCAATCTGCCGCCAGAATCCATTAAGACAGCTCATTGCCAAAACCTTCCGGCTACAGTCCAACCTGACCATGCTCATCAGGACAGCCCATAATGGTGATTTTTATCTCTCCTTCTTCAGCCGTCAGCCGGATACGTACCAACCTCACCATTTAACGTTACTTCAGCGCCTGCAATCCTCCCTGACTTTAACGGTGGACCGGTTGATGGCTTTTGACAAGATCGAACAACTCAGCGAGCAACTGCGCCGGGAGAATACCTACCTGCAGGAAGAAGTAAAGACGGGGGCTAATTTTGAAGAAATTATTGGCACAAGCCCGGCTTTACGGAGCGTATTTAAGAGCATAGAACAAGTTGCTCCCACCGACTACACGGTGTTAATTCAGGGGGAGACCGGTACCGGCAAAGAACTGATTGCCCGTGCTGTTCATAACCGCTCGACACGCCGGACGAAAGCCCTGATCAAGCTCAACTGTGCGGCATTACCCACTAATCTGATCGAATCCGAATTGTTTGGCCATGAAAAAGGCGCTTTTACGGGCGCGACTGACAAGCGGATCGGTAAGTTTGAACTGGCCAATGGTGGTACGATCTTTCTGGATGAAATCGGCGAGTTACCCCTGGAACTGCAACCTAAACTCCTTCGAGTTCTGCAGGAAAAAGAGATTGAACGCGTTGGTGGCAAGGGACCCATTGCCTGTGATGTACGGGTGATTGCCGCCACCAACCGTAATCTGCAGCAGGAGGCCGCTGCCGGGCATTTTCGCCAGGACCTTTACTATCGTTTAAACGTATTTCCCATTAATCTGCCTCCGTTACGGGAACGGAAGGAGGATTTGACCCTGCTGAGTACCTACTTTCTACAAAAGATTGCTAAAAAGCTGGGTAAGAAGCTAACCGGTCTTTCGGAAGCTACATGGGAGCAGATGAATGAATATCACTGGCCGGGTAATATTCGTGAGTTAGAGCACTTGCTGGAGCGGGCTGCTATTATGAGCACTACCCCTGAGGTCTCCCTAATCGAACCTCTGGCCGCCAACTTAAAACCGGCTCTATCGCCCACATCGCCCAACCAGTCCGTTATTCTTGTTAAGCCATTTGATCAGGCCGAGCGGGATAATATTCTGGTAGCTTTGAAACTGGCCAACTACCGAATCCGTGGCAAAGGCGGAGCCGCTGAACTATTAAATATCAAGCCTACTACCCTGGAAGCCAAGATGGTGAGGATGGATATCAAACGGAATGAATAGAGCTGCCCGATAGACGTGTCTGCCCGTTTTCAGGCACTCTCATTAGCAGCCTCGCCTGGTTGGTCTCCAAATTAGTTGACTAATCCTGTCCAATATTTCGTCTGATTTTGGAGGATTTAAGAATCCGGCCCTCGTAGGTCAATAATTAATTTTTTCGTATACTACTGATACACAGCGAATTCGTATAATAGCCGTTTCTTCTTCGGTGTTGGTATGCCAATTGGTAATATAGTCGGTACCCAGGTATGGGGGGTGTTTTTTTAAAATCCCACTTGCGTTATGGAACAGACTCTACTATCAACCGATGCGGTTAGGCATGCCTTGGACGGACAGCGTTTTTCCGGGAGCGTAGTTAAGATGGCTCGTGAATTCGTGTCTACTCTTTACAAGAAAAATGGGTCAGGTAACCATTACTATCACACGTACATACGGGCGCATGAAATCGTCGGAGCCTGTAAGAAAATAGCCCGGAGCACTGGCTTGACCGATGCAGAGCGGGAAATCCTGTTACTGGCGGCCTGGTTTATCGACAGTGGTCATATCACAACGGATCAGGAGCCTAAGACTACTACCTGATCGCCGGCGCGTCCATTACTGAATGAATGATCCGGCTTAACTGATCTTTCCCAGACAGTGGTGTTTGCAGACGGCTATCGTTCGTCCATAACATCCTTGCTTTAAACAATAAACAACAAATAACCATGAACAAATTTGTATGCACTGTTCTGCTGCTCACCGGATTAGTGAGCAGCACGTGGGCGCAGGTCGCATTGGTTCCCAAAGCCGGTCTAAACCTGGCCCGTATCGCCTTCGACCAGGCGGACAACAAAGATACCCGCTCACGAGGGGTATTTGTGGGTGGCGTCGGTCTCCTGATCGGCTCGCCGTTCAGTGTCTTTTCGCTGCAACCTGAAGTGCTGTTTACGCAGAAAGGCTATCAACGCGCCAAGAACGATCGAATGACGGTGAACTACATCGAGATTCCGGTGATGGGCCGTTTGAGCGTAGGCAGTAAGCAAACCCGAGTCTACGTTGGAGCTGGTCCCTCTTACGGCTATGCTGTAGGTGGTAAGAACCGGGGAACCGACGGAAAAGACGTCAAGCTGAAATTTGGCGACGGAAAGAATGAAGTGCAACGCTCGGACTGGGGCCTGCAATTTGGGTTAGGGCTTACCCAACGGCTGGGTTACGGTGCCCTACAGGTCGAAGGCCGCTATGGGCTGGGATTATCGAACATCAACCCGTCAGAGTCGCACAACCGCGTCATCTCCTTTACCGTCGGCTACGCTATCCCAATCAGCCGTCGGTTACGATCTGATTTATAGGCGTCGATGCGCCAGCTGCGGCCCCCTGTCTGTGGAAAGGCTTTATACCGTTGTTGCCATCTACCGCCCTGACCCCATTCGCGAATCGGTTATCCTCATTGCAATGCCAAGCAAATAACGCCATGATAACGAACGACATACACGCCGATTTTACCTGTCAGATCAACCAGATTATGGGTAAGCTGCACCAGTACGCCCTACAGATTACCAAAGACGCTGAAGACGCCAACGACCTGGTGCAGGAAACCCTGTTAAAAGCCTATAGATACTGGCATAAATTCAAGCCTGGCACTAACCTGAAGGCCTGGCTATTTACCATCATGCACAACACCTTCATGACGCAGTGTGGCCGGGTAAAGCGCGAACGCCGGATACTGGTTCAAACGTCTTTTCGGGAGTTAGGAAACTTAACAGGCGGTGCCTTACACAATGGAGCCATTAGCCAGTCCGTGCTGGACGACATCCGGGCGGCTACGGCTCAATTGACGGATGTATACCGCGAACCCTTGCAACTACACCTGGATGGTTTTAAGTACTACGAAATTGCCCGCCAGCTCTCCATTCCATTGGGTACTGTGAAAAACCGGATTTTTATCGCCCGTAAAGAGTTGCAGCGCCGATTACAACCCTAATCTAACTGGTTCACTTATTCTGACTTTTTACCATGCAGGAATCATTTTTCTTTCAGGCGATGGTCTTTCTGGCCGCAGCCGTCATCATGGTTCCGATCGCCAAGAAGGCTGGCCTGGGCTCTGCGTTGGGCTATCTGCTCGCTGGCATACTCGTTGGCCCCGCCTGTTTAGCCATTGTTGCCCACGACGGGGCTGCTATCATGCAGGTAGCGGAATTTGGCGTGGTGATGTTGCTGTTTGTTGTCGGGCTTGAATTAGAGCCTTCCCGTTTGTGGCGGCTACGCAAAGCCATCGTGGGTATGGGTGGGCTACAAATCGCCGTTACGTCGGGAGTCTTAGCCGGGCTAGCCCTTCCGCTGGGGGTTGGAGAAAAGCCCGCCCTAGTCGTGGGATTGACGCTATCGCTATCGTCGACAGCCCTCTCGCTGCAATGGCTCAACGAAAAAGGGTTGATCTCGACCCCCGCCGGACAGAGCTCTTTTGCTGTGCTGCTATTTCAGGACATAGCCGTCATTCCGATGCTGGCCTTGTTCCCACTGCTGGCCAATAGGCCAACCAACAGTGCTGATCATACGGCTGTGATGCAGTCGCTACCGGACTGGGTTCAGCCCTTAGCTGCTTTAGGGGCTGTAGGGGTAATCATCCTCGTTGGACGCTATTTGATACCGCCCCTGTTTCGCATCATTGCCAGGACCAGAATCCGGGAATTATTTACGGCCACAGCACTACTGATTGTCGTCAGCATTACGGTATTGATGACAACGGTTGGTTTAAGTCCCGAGTTAGGAGCGTTTCTGGCAGGCGTAATTCTGGCTAATAGCGAATATCGTCACGAACTGGAGAGTGATATAGATCCTTTCAAAGGCTTGCTACTGGGTTTGTTTTTTATGGTTGTCGGGGCTTCTATCGATTTCCCATTGGTCCTGGCCAATCCCATACTCGTCTTTGGCTTAACGTTGGGCATAATGGTCTGCAAATTCCTGGTGCTGTTTGGGTTAGGTAAAATTTTCCGATTACCCATCGCCCAGAATTTTACGTTCAGTTTAGGTTTGTGCCAAGTCGGTGAGTTCTCGATTGTGTTGTTAATTTTTTCTACCAAAGCGGGTATTCTGACACAGGAACTAACCGGCATTTTAACTGCCGTAGTGGCTTTTAGCATGGCCATTATGCCTTTGGCTATGCTTTTTAACGAGAAAATTCTGCTTCCCAGGGAAGTATTCATAGAAGCGGACGATAAAGAAAGTGATGTAGAAGCCCAGGACAACCCAGTCATCATTGCCGGTTACGGCCATTTTGGCCACACGGTTGGGCGCTTTCTTCAGGCAAATAACATAGGGACGACGGTGCTGGATAGCAACAGCGACAATGTAAACTGGCTGCGTCGATTAGGCCTGAACGTTTATTATGGCGATGCCTGCCGACACGAAATACTGGAAATTGCCGGGGCTGCTAAAGCTAAAATCATTGTCATTGCGATCGACGACGCAAAAAAACGCCTTGAATTGATCGAAACAATTAAACGCTATTTTCCTGATCTGCACATTCTGGTTCGTTCCACTAACCGCTACGATGCGTACGACTTGATGAATGCAGGTATGCTGCACATTTATCGGGAAACGCTGGATACTTGTTTGCGACTCGGGATTGACGCCATGACTCTTCTAGGACGCGAGACTACGGAAGCCGCGCAGGCAGCCAGCACATTTTTTGTTCATGATGAGCGGACCTTAAAACGGTTATCGGTCATTCGTAACCAAGACGAATACGTCAACGTAGTCCGCGAAAGTACGGCAGAGCTACAGCGGCTGATGCAGGCTGACCTCATCGCGCCCGAACTACCTGGTAACGGCCGAAGTACAGTACTCACTTACCAACCATTGCTATGACCCTGTTAGCTCACTTTCTCCGCAGGCTGTTCAGCCCGCCCGTCGTTTCGTCCGTCGAAAACCGGCATGCTCATCTAATAAACGCCTGGATATTACAGGCGGATCAATCGCTCATTCACCCCAACTGTGTCTGGAAACTGGCCAATGGACACCCTTGCGAGGGTATCCACCAGGGTTCGGATTTTTACGATCACTATATTCCGGAAATCGACCGCACGTATTCGGCCTGGCACGAAGTTGTCAACGAAGTAATTGGCACTCCGATTGGCGGTATTGTGGTTGGCGAATACCAATTTCGGCGACAGCCCAATGGGCTTTGGTATACCGCGCCATTTACCCATTTTTACCGGATTCATGAAGGGCAGATTGTCGGTGTGCGCTATTACATAGGCGACGTCCATATGCACTTGAGCGGTTCTCAGCAACTCACTGAATTATCGACATTAATGGCTTTTCACTCACTCAACTGACGTTTCTGTTTAACCAATTACTGTCTTCTCATCTTAGTTACTACGCTCCTCTATGAATTTACTGCCTAACGATATTCCTGTCAACCCGGGATCGACGGTGGATGCTGTTGACTTGGTCGAATACGTTGACTTTACCTGCCCGCGATGTCGTCAATCCAGGGAGGTTGTCAACACGGTTTTAAACACCTTTAAGGGCCAAATCACCTACACCTTTCACTACTTTCCGAAGTACCGCAGTGAACTTTCCCTCTTAGCCGCGTTAGCCACTGAAGCCGCTCGTCGGCAAGGGCAATTCTGGCCCATGTATCATGCGTTGTTTAAACAGTCGCCCGTCAACCAGGCAGCCTTGTCCACGCTGGCAACTTGCCTTGGCCTGAACCACAATCGATTTGTGAATGATCTGGCCGATGAGCAGATACGCCATTGCATTGAGGCCGACCAGCAGGAAGGATATCGACTTGGGGTAACCAAAACACCGGCTCTGTTTGTGGCTGGACAGCAGTTTCATGGAAAACTAACGCAGTCTCGTTTATTTCCAATCATTCGTTCCCATCTTGCTCAATACGCCCGACATGTTCTAAGTACCGTTGATTTACATAGCGGGACTATTTATTGGGGTAAAGGGGAGTGGGTATAAGTCGTTGTTATGAAGTAAACATAACTCCTTTACTATTTACCTGAACGACTCATGAAAACAAGCATTGGTATTTCACCCGAAAGATGCTTCGGACTCATTTTAACCAGCAAAATGATTATTTAGCTCGCAGATGTGATCAAACCGTTCACTCATTCTAAACTTAACGCGGTATGGCATCCTTTTTCAATCGTGGCTTTGGGCGCAAACACTCTGACCTCAACGCCGATCGAATTCCACCCGGCCAGTACGAAACCAATGATTGGCCCGTGCTGACGGCTGGTCCCACACCCCGACTTCCCTTAGCTACCTGGACATTCTCCCTCGATGGGCTGGTCGAATCGCCCGTTCAGTGGTCCTGGGAACAGTTTAACGCTTTACCTCAGCAGTCATTTACCAACGACATTCACTGCGTAACGAAGTGGTCGAAACTTGATACCCACTGGCGGGGTGTCAGTGTGGAAATGTTGCTGGAGCACGTTACGCTGAAACCCGAAGTTCGGTACGTAATGGCGTATTCCTACGGGGATTATTCAACCAATATTCCTATGGAAGACCTCCGGCAGGGCAAGGCTTTTATTGGACTACAGTTTGAGGAAAAACCGCTGGCCCCTGAGCATGGCGGTCCAGCCCGATTGGTCGTGCCACACCTGTACTTTTGGAAAAGTGCCAAGTGGATCAAAGGGCTACGATTTATGGATCATGACCAGCCCGGTTTCTGGGAGCAGGGTGGCTACAGCATGTATGGAAATCCCTGGACGGAACAACGTTACCGAAGCGACGATTAGATGGC
The DNA here is from genome assembly GCF_054779955.1 of Spirosoma arcticum. Taxonomy (NCBI): domain Bacteria; kingdom Pseudomonadati; phylum Bacteroidota; class Cytophagia; order Cytophagales; family Cytophagaceae; genus Spirosoma; species Spirosoma arcticum. The sequence goes on along the minus strand of NZ_BAAGXG010000016.1, from coordinate 23,303 downwards.
ATCTTTCCAATGGCAGTTAGGCACGGTTACGGCTATCATCCAGGAAACGCCCCGGGTCAAAACATTTAGACTCCACCTCCCACATTGGATACCTCATCTGCCGGGGCAGCATTATGACTTACGCCTGACGGCTGAAGACGGCTACCAGGCCGAGCGCAGTTATTCAATTGCTTCGGCCCCAGAACAAACGGGAATCATTGACTTGGCTGTTGAACGAATAGACGATGGCGAAATATCGAGTTATTTACACGAAGGGGTGGATTTGGGTGATTTACTGGAAGTTCGTGGCCCTATTGGGGGGTACTTTGTCTGGCGAGATGAAATGATGCGCCGACCGTCGTTATTAGTCGGAGGTGGGTCAGGTGTGGTGCCTTTGATGGCTATCCTACGGCATCGGTTCCTGATCGGAGCAACGAATCCTACCCGATTGCTGTATAGTGTGCGAACGGCCGAAGAAATCATCTACCGCACCGAATTAGAACATCTGGCCAGCCAGGACGCAAGTTTCACACTGGCCATGACCTTAACCCGACAAGTACCCGCTGATTGGCAGGGATACCACCGCCGAATTGACCGACCTATACTACAGGATGCAGTTGATTCCTTAAAAGAGCTGCCCGTTTGTTTTATCTGTGGTCCTACGCAATTGGTAGAATTTGTAGCTAATGAGCTCGCCGCTATGGAGCTTCCTCCATTAGACATTTATACAGAACGATTTGGCCCAAACGGTAGCTAAAAGCTAAGGCGTCGCTAACCTATAGATTCTTATAAACAGACGTATAGACGTAGACGTACTGGCAAAATGTAGTGTTTTCATCCGTACAGTAGTGCTCAGCGGTATTCAGACAAGAAATAAATCGAACCCCCCTTGTCCTTACCCCCTTTAATGAGCCGGTTTTGACTGGAGTTTAAGCCGCCTTTGACCTCCCCCCAAATACTGGACCGCTCAAAGATTGAGGATCGGACGTTCATTTGTCTTCCTTTCTTTCCCCTTTCCAACCTCATCTGGCCGGTCCGCCGGTGCGGTTAGCCCATCCAGCGAACTGTGAGGCCGAAAACTGTTATATTCTTGTCCGCACCGGCGGCCCGGGCCAATGTTCAATCTTTTCACGGGCATCGTCCAGTGATAGGAACCAATGAGCGTTCAAACACTCATCCCGGAAACTCCCGTTAAATGATTCAATGAACGGCGGTCCGCCGATGCGGTTGTCAGTCGGTTTACCTGGCCGGGAGAAGTCCAGTGTCACCCCGTTATCGTAAGCCCACAGATCGAGTGCCTTCGAAATAAACTCACTGCCGTTATCTACCGCTCAGGCGGCCCTGTTGAATGCGTTCCGGCACAGCCAAATCTACCACTTTTAGATGATTCATTACTGCTACCACATCTTCCCCTTTTAACGATTGGCCAACGTGGATGGCAACGCACTGACGGCTAAAATTATCGACTACAGTTAAGGCTCGGATTTTTCGTCCGTCAAACAACTGATCAGCCACGAAGTCCATGCTCCAGCACTGGTAGATAGTAGAGAGTTCAGGCCGATCCAGTCGATGAGCCGCCGTTCGGTTGCGTCGTGGCCGCTTACTGCGCAAATTCAGTCCTTCCAGGCGATACAGACGGTGTACTCGCTTGTGGTTATCCCGCCAGCCCTCCCTCCGAAGTAAGGTAAAAATGCGTTGACAGCCGTAACGGACTCTGGTTTGGGCAATCTCCCGAATCCGTTTTCGTAGCACTGAGTCATCCCGGCGTCGAGCTTTGTAATGCTAGGTGGAGCGACCCAACAACACTACCGCACAAGCCCTGCGATTTGACACTTGATAATCACTCATCAGGCTCTGGGCCAGCCCTCGGCGTTGAGCTGGCCTCAGAGCTTTTTTTTGATCACATCCTGAAGCATCTGTTTATCCAGGCTTAGATCGGCGACCAATTGCTTTAATTGCTGGTTCTCCTCTTCAAGTTGGCGGAGCCGCCGAAGCTCGGGAACGCCCAGACCGCCATACTTCTTTTTCCAGTTGTAGAAGCGGTCCGCCGCTGCGGGGGCTTCGCTGATGCCCATCTTGCGGCAAACCTCAGCAACGACGGTTCCGGTGTCGGCTTGACGAAGGGCAAAAACGATCTGCGCTTCGGTGAATTTTGTCTTTTTCATAAGCGATTATTGGTTGTTGAATTACCGAAAAATCGCCCAGATTCTCTACTTTAGACTGGTCCAGTTTAGCGGGGGGAGGTCAAATACTGTATGGGTAAGTAAATGATCAATTCACTTATTTCTGGACAGAAAAGTCAGTTTTATTTTAACTGAATCATCATGAACACCATTAATTCAGCCTCTGCTTTTGAGAATGGCCGATCTTTCATCATCGAAACCTGTGTCGGCTCCATGTGGGACGAGGTATTGGCCCAGCGTCACTTCAGGTGAATTTTGGTAGTTTTCTATCTTAAGTGAGAATGCACAGGTCTTGGTTCTGAGCATCATGCTACGAAACGGTTATTGAATTATACACCCCTGCCGGGCGGCACGATTACGACTTGCCCAATAAACCAAGGCCTGTTGGGCAGCGTCTATGTTCGCGTCTTGATTGTTCCAGATACTCAGCACGGGTTGCTGAATGGCCCTACTGAACGAAAAAGTCAACGCCCAGGGTAATCGCCCCTTAAATCGACTGTTCATCGCATTCAGATGGCTGGTCGCCAGTTCGGACGATTGGCCGCCCGACAGAAATGCGATGCCCGCCACCGCAGCGGGCACCGTTCTCAATAAACACGTCACGGTCGCATCGGCAACCTGATTTATAGTAGGCAGTTCGGGATAATCTTTCCCCGCCACTACCATGTTAGGCTTCAGCAACATGCCCTCCAGTCTAACGCCCTGTGTATATAACTGGGCAAAAAGCATTCTTAGCACCCCTTCGGTCACCGCAAAACAACGCTCCTGTGTATGGTTGCCATCCATCAGGACTTCCGGCTCTACAATGGGTACCAGTCCAGCCTCCTGACACAATGCGGCATAGCGGGCCAGCGCATGAACGTTAGCTTCTGTACAGGCTCTCGTTGGCAGGCCTTCGCCAATGAAAAATACAGCCCGCCACTTGGCAAAACGGGCACCCAACCGAGCATATCCGGCCAGTCGTTCGCGGAGTCCGTCCAATCCTTCGGTGATTTTTTCTGCCGGAAAACCCGCCAGATCCTTAGCCCCCAGATCGACTTTAATTCCTGTAATGATGCCTTCCCGGCCCAGAACATCGACAAATGAAGTACCGGCCAGTGTACGCTGCCGAATAGTTTCGTCGTACAAAATGGCTCCGCTAATACTTTCACCCAAACGGACTGTTGTGACCAGTAACTCCCGGTAGGCCCGTCGGGTCTCTGAGGTCTGGGGAATACCTAGTTCCGCGAATCGCCGGTTAGCGGTCGATGGGCTTTCGTCCATCGCCAGCAGGCCCTTGTTGTCAGCGACGAGGGCTCTGGCTGTTTCGATTAATACGGGTATATTCATCCGATCAGACTTTCCATTTCCAGTCACGAATCTCAGGCATGTCTTCTCCATATTGGTCGATGTATTGCTTATGCTCGATAAGCTTATCTGTCAACAACTGTTTCAAATACGCTCCCTTGTTGCCCATTTGGGGCAGGCGGTCCAGTACATCTATAACCAGATGAAAGCGATCCAGCTTATTAAGTACCGTCATATCGAAGGCTGTAGTAATAGTGCCCTCTTCCTGATAGCCATGTACGTGCAGGTTAGGGTTGTTGACCCGGTTGTAGGTAAGCCGATGAATCAGCCAGGGGTAACCGTGAAACGCAAAAATAACGGGCTTGTTCCGGGTGAAAAGAGCGTCGTAATCCGCGTCAGTCAGGCCATGAGGATGTTGGGTATGATGTTCCAGTTTCAGCAGATCAACGACGTTAATCACCCGGATTTTAAGGTCGGGTAAATGCTCCCGCAGAATTGACACGGCCGCTAATGTTTCGAGCGTCGGTACATCGCCACAGCACGCCATAACCGCATCCGGTTCGACTCCATTGTCGTTACTTGCCCAGGTCCAGATACCAATACCTTCCGTACAATGCTTGACGGCAGCCTCCATGTTCAGCCACTGAGGAGCCGGGTGCTTGCCTGCCACCATCACATTGACATAATGCCGGGAGCGCAGGCAATGGTCCATTACCGATAACAGGCAGTTTGCATCGGGGGGTAAATAGATACGCACAATACTGGCTTTCTTGTTGATCACATGATCCATAAAACCGGGGTCCTGATGCGTAAACCCATTGTGATCCTGCCGCCACACGGTGGACGTCAGCAGGTAATTTAATGAAGCAAGTGGTCGACGCCACGGTAGTTCGAGGGTCATCTTCAGCCACTTGGCATGTTGGTTAAACATCGAATCGACAATATGAACAAATGCTTCATAGCTGTTAAACAAACCATGTCGGCCCGTCAGCAGGTATCCCTCCAGCCATCCCTCACACTGATGTTCGCTGAGTATTTCCATAACGCTACCCGTCGGTGCCAGAAACTGGTCATTAATAGCGGTTTCGGCATTCCATTGTCGATTCGTGGTTTCAAAAACGGCTTCCAGACGATTCGAAAGGGTTTCATCAGGGCCAAAAACTCTGAAATTTCTGGGTTCCTGATTCAACTGAATAACATCCCGCAAGAATTGCCCCACCACATAGGTGACACTGGACTCGCTGGCCCCCGGCGACGGTACATTGACCTCATACTCGCTAAAGTCAGGCATGTGTAAATCCTTCAGCACCAGTCCCCCGTTGGTCCGAGGATTCGAACCCATCCGACGGTCGCCCTTCGGAGCCAACTCCGCCAGTTCCGGTATCAGTTGCCCCTGCTCATCAAATAATTCGTCGGGTTTGTAGCTTTTCAGCCAGCTTTCCAGTTGCACCAGATGCTCTGGGGGCGTACTGGCCGACACCGAAAGCGGCACCTGATGCGACCGGAAGGTGCCTTCGTTGGGCAGTCCATCAATAACCGCTGGCCCTGTCCAGCCCTTGGGTGATTTTAACACAATTACCGGCCACCGAGGCCGAGTCGACAGATTTTGACTGCGGGCATTCCATTGAATCTCATTGATTTGTGTGATAGCCTGGTCCAACGTGGTAGCCATGGCCTGATGCATTCGTTCCGGTTCGTCACCTTCCACATAATACGGTGTCCAGCCATAGCCCCTAAGCAACTGGTCTAATTCCTCAGGGGTGATGCGGGCTAACACGGTCGGATTCGAAATTTTATAGCCGTTCAGGTGTAAGATGGGCAACACCACCCCATCGGAGATTGGATTGAGAAACTTATTGGCGTGCCAAGCCGTCGCCAGGGGGCCGGTTTCGGCTTCGCCATCACCAATGACGCAGGCCGCTATCAAGCCCGGATTATCGAAGACCGCCCCGAATGCATGGCTCAGTGAATAGCCCAACTCACCCCCTTCGTGAATCGAACCCGGCGTTTGGGGCGACGCATGGCTCGAAATGCCTCCCGGAAACGAGAATTGTTTAAACAACTTTTTCAGTCCGGCTTCATCAGGGCTAATAGCCGGGTAAACTTCGCTATACGTTCCCTCCAGGTAGGTGTTGGCTATCACCGCCGGACCACCGTGACCAGGTCCGGCAATGTACATCATAGTAAGGTTATACTTTTTGATGACCCGGTTAAGGTGCACATAAATGAAATTCTGCCCCGGCGTGGTGCCCCAATGCCCCAGTAGCATATGCTTGACGTGAGCCAGTGCCAGGGGTTCTCGCAGCAATGGATTGTCCTGTAGATAGATTTGCCCAACTGACAAGTAGTTGGCGGCCCGCCAATAGGCATCCATCCGCCAACATTGTTCTGCGGATAAGGACATCCCCGCCTGGCTCTCCGTTTCTGCTGGTTGACTATTAACTGGTTCCATAGTTTAGTTAGGTGTGTTGAGGAATTATCGTTAGGCAGCGCGAAAAAATGGCAAAGCTTAGTTAGTATTTTAAGAGTTGGCTCACCAGCTGGGCAATCATCACTTCTTCGTTGGTCGGGATAACACGGACAGTGACCTGGCTTTCAGCAGTTGAAATCACTGGCGAATTTGCTGCGTTGCGTTGTTGGTCCAGCTCAATACCTAAAAAGTTTAACCTATCGCATATTCGAGTTCGTACTTCTGCGACATTTTCGCCAATTCCCCCCGAAAATACCAGCGTATCCAGTCCACCGAGAACCGCGGCAAAGGCTCCGATCCATTTGCGGGTTTGATAGCAAAACAGCTCTACGGCCTCAGCCGCCCGGACATCAACGGATTGCTGTTTTAGCAGATCGCTCATATCCGAACTAGTTTCCGATACACCGAGCAAACCGGATTCATGATTGATGAGGTGGTTGAATTGTTGGGGCGTCAACGGCTCCAATTGCATCAGATACCAGGCCACCCCCGGATCAAGGTCGCCGGGGCGGGTGCCCATCGGCAAGCCGCTGGTGGGCGTAAAGCCCATACTCGTATCTACACTTTTGCCATCCCGAACGGCCGACAAACTTGCTCCACTACCCAGATGCGCCAGGATGATACGACCTTGCAGGCGTTCTTGTCGGGAGTGCTTCCCGCCAGCAATCCGGCCGAGTTCCTGAAGCAAATACGCATACGATAAACCATGAAACCCGTAGTGCCGTATTCCTTTCGCATCGAACCGTCGGGGAATAGGCAGGAGTTGAGCAACGCGGGGCATCGCACGGTGAAACGCAGTATCGAAGCAGGCAATCTGAAGCAAGCGTGGATGGCGCTTTTGAAACGTTTCGATCAGCTCGATTTCGCCGGGTAGGTGATCGGGATCATAAGCACTAATACGGCGTAGTTCATTGGTGAGCTCCTGCGTAATGTATTCCGGCTCCTGACGCTCCATACCATGTACGATTCGGTGCCCGACCGCCCTTATCCGGTCAAAAACGGGTTGTTTTTCCAACCAGTCGATCAGGAAATTCACGACTGATGAACGGCTTAAGGCATTGACCGGAACACTGGACGATTGATGCGTATCAGGGTCTGTAAATGTTATCGTTGTTCCTGGCAAACCGATGCGGTCAATGTACCCGTATAGGCCACGGTTGGGCAAGTGACTCCCGTTAAAAATAGCGAACTTAATGCTCGACGAACCGCTGTTAATAGTTAATATCTGCTCAGTTGGTGCGATCATGAGTTGCGGTCTCCTACGACTAATGATAACCCAAGCGATGCCATTTCAGCTTGGGTAGACTGGTAATCTACATGACAAATGCCCCTAATGCCCAGCCTCTCCGCCACACTGACAAACATAGGTCGGTCATCAATGTAGAGTACCTGGCTAACTGGAACCTGCGCAATATCGAGGGCGATCTGAAAGATATCGGCGTCCGGTTTTCGGAAGTGAACGAAGCATGACGAGATGAAGAAATCCACAAATTCGTTCAGTCTGAACGTTTGAATCCGGTGGGCGTTGAGTTCGCGACCTTCGTTACTCACCACGGCAATTTTTAACCGATACGTCACTTTCAACTGCCTGACAAGTGCAATCATGTCGGGATATGGTCTTGACTGTGCGAACATGAATCCCCGAAAGGTATCCATCGTGAACGAGCGGGGTTCGTAAAACACGACCTGGCTGAGGTACTCGTTCATTGTAAGCTTGCCCACTTCATAGGTATCAAAGGTCAGGTGATGCCGTTCTTCTAACTCGATCAAATCCAGACCAAACGTCTCGGCGGCCAGCTTACGCGATTGCTGATCCCAGCCGTTAGTCAGCATTACCCCACCTATGTCCAGAAATAAGGTTGAAATGAACTGGTCTCTTTCTGCCTGGTTTTGCATATTCACTTCGGTTAAAAAGCACGGAGTTGTTGGGCCCCTAAGCAAATCAACGAGAGAACGTTATAAGAATCTTTGCCAAAGCACATGGTTGAACATTGGAAGTCGTACATACGAATTAACTATTAGTACTACGAACGGATAGCAACTGGTGGACCAGTGTTGTCTCGCATACGGGAAAGACAATAAACTCAGCCAAACGGATAAAATAATGGCCCTGGAAATTAATCAGTCTAAGTCAATTTAACTATCTGATTATTAATTGTTTATTACACATAAATCAATTGCTAAAGTCCATAGTTATCTGGCAGAAACACTTATTATTTCGGACAATTTTTTTTTCTAATTCACAGCCTTGTTTCTATTTATTGGCGAGAACTCCATTCACTTGGAGGAAATAGGTTGGAGTCTCCATTTACATAGATGTCGCCTAAAGTCCACTCAGTTACACGAGTTATCCCGAAGTGGATTGTCGCCTTACAGACTAAAATTGAGTCATACTGCCGAATCGTACCGACCGGCGACCCATGGTTTAAAACTGCTGGCGATCAACGACGAAGGACGCGAGATCAATGCGTATTGTATTCGCCAATTAGACCTCGACACGCTTTTCGATGCTTTTGTATCATCGTGCTACGTACACCTGACAGTTCCGGTGGTATGTCACATTGGGCAAAAAAATTTGCGCGGCTTGTGACTTTCTGGGTAAGCATTATCTAAATGCCGGATTTTAACAAGACAAACGTATAAACTCATGGAAAAACTAATCATTTCTTTAGCACTCATGCTTTTGTCACCTGGGACCATTTGGGCGCAGGCCCCTGCTATTGATGAAACGGTCTCGATCACGCGAGTCAAGAAAGGAGAAGAGCCTCAGGCGGTAATGGATGCCCTCAGGAAGGACTTCCCAAACACCATCGTCAGCGAAGTGGCCTTCCTGCCGGGGGCCTTATATGGTAAGGAATGGGCTATTCAGGATAACGACGATACCGATGGCGACAAGAGCGATTTGCAGTATTACCAGGTCAGTGCTGCCGGTCCTAACCTGAAGTACACGGCGGTCTATGATAAGAGCGGAAAGCTGCTTAGCTACAAAGAAACCGTCAGACAGGCAGACCTGCCCGGTCCCGTTGCAAAAACGATTAACAGTCAGTTTACCGACTGGCGGGTTGTTGGTGATCGTGAGCGAATTACCTTCTCTAAAAATAAGACTGTGGTGTACCGCGTCAAATTGGCAAAAGGTAAAGAACACGAAAGGATCTATCTGGATGGCAACGGCAGGATACTGCGCGGTGGCAGACGCCATTGATTAGAAAGCCTGCCACCGGCTGTGACTTTCGCTGGCCTTCGTATCTAAGCCGTCAGCCATTTCGCACATATTTAGCTCACTACTACGCTCAATCTCATGAAAACACGCCTGCTTTCCTGTTCGTTTGTTTTGCCGCGCAGGCGGCGAAGTGTCAGATCAACGTAGACTACGACCACGCCGTTGATTTCAACAAGTACCGGACGTTCGGCTTTGCTCCGGGTAAAGTCATGCGCAAGCTGGACGTCAAGGACAGTTACAGTACACTGATCAACAACAACGTAAAGGAAGCCGTAACGCAGATTCTGAGCAAAAAGGGACTGTCTTCCGCCGAAGTCAAAGCTGATCTTACCATTACATTCATGGCGGGCGCCAAAGAGAAAAAGGAAATCGAAAATTACATCGTTAGCCCTCGCTTTGGATATGGCTACTGTCTTAGCCTGACATCAACAGAAAAGCTAGGTGGCGTATGATCAACCCGCTACCTTGTTTGGTCAGCTTGGAAATGAAGGAGTTACCCAAGTAAGTGTCTCGCTGGAGACAAAATTAAAAAGGCTGATTGAATCAGCCGATGAATCTTAACGCAAGCCTCAACGATTGGTGAAGCCCATCCAATCATTCAGCCAACGGCTAAGCCCCCGTTTATTGAGGTTGGGGGATTCCATATAGTTACCGAATGTTTGGTAAAGCCTCCGCGGGGCCTTTACGCTTTTGGCCGCAATTTACCGGAACAAGGGACAACGGGGATCCAGCCCATACAAACGGCCTGGCCCAGACCCATCAGGTGTTTCTCTTCCACCATACTGGTGTGGGCAGAAGCGGTGGTAGAACGAGCGATTAATGCCTGAGTAGGTGAGGGGGCACGGTACGCCATCACGGGCCCGTGCGGAGATGGCATAGCCCTTCTAACCGTTCGTATTACTGGAAATTACTTCGCGTATCAACCCAATTTAATCAACTCTACAAGCCATGAAGAACCGGATGATTACCGCCGGAATTTTGCTGTTAGCCACTGGCTGTGCGCCAAGGGTAACGGTGGATCAATCCAAAAATGCGGACCTCAGCCACTACCGCACGTTTGCGTTCATGAACAACGATTCGAGCGTAGTTGCTGGGGAAAACCCGCTTTATTACAATCAGATCGCCACTCAGAACGTCGAACGTACGATACAGTCTGAATTCGCTAAAAAAGGAATAACCGAAGCTACCCGGAATCCTGATCTACTGATCGGCTACCACTTTTTTGTGCAGAACAAGACACAGACGGTTCCCGTCGGCTATGGCGGAGGTTACAGTGGTTATGGCGGCTATCGCGGGTTCGGGCGGGGCTGGGGCTGGGGACGGTGGGGCTACGGCGGCTGGGGACCCAACTGGTATGGTTATGGCGGGCAACGGTACATCAGGCAAAATTACGAAGCGGGCACGGTTGTGGTAGACATGGTCGATGCCAAAACGCACAAGCTGATCTGGCGCGGCTCGGTGCAGAATGCCGTCCATAACCCGGCCAACGTTACCACGCAGCTACCCCGCGAGGTAGGTCAGATTATAGGAAAATTTCCTGACCGCAAACCATCGTAAGCAACGGTTCGAGGGTTGCCAACGAGCCGGGCCGTTCAGCCTAACCCGTCTTGGTCGGTAATTTATACACGCTCACAAAGCAGTCAAACAAGTTTAGCTCAATACGATGGACAATGCCAGCGAACAACCAGAAACGATGACCAACCCGGTCGCTTCTTGGGCAATGTCCCTTTCCCAGCCACCGTCGGGCGAACGCGGAGGCACTGATCCCGGCCCGCGTGACCCCGTCCGCGAGCGGCAAAAGCTGCACTTGCTGCAAAGAGCCATCGGACTGTTGTACTAACGTATAGTAGTGATTATCGACTGACAGTAATGGTCTGCTTTATGTAGCTATCAACTAGCTTAAAAACCCCTAGTACGGCTTTTGATATAGGTTGTGTAGCGTTTTCATTACGTGACATATATGTTTATTCTATACAAGCCTCCCTCTTACCTCACCCCCGGCTGATTATGTCCAATGAATGGGTAGCTATTGCTGTTTATTGAACTTGTAATGCTCTATTAATTAATGATTTGGGTAAATATTTTCTGTCAATAAAATCGTTCAGGAAACCCTCCCTTTATTTATGATTGCGTGACCTCATCAGTAAAAAAAGGCGTCTTTCAGTCTAATGAGCGGATGTATACGGCCACCGAATAGCCTTATCGCTCAACTTAAGTCAAGACATAAGCTGACTCTTGATCAGCAGCAACGTCGTGACGCCAATGGCTTCAGTAGAAAACGTCTAACGATACGCTTAGTCAATCATACACGTAGTTTACGCTTCATACAGAAAATTCAAGCTCATTGCCCATGGCTATGAGCTTGACAACACGCATTAACCAAGTAGTTAACGCTCCTGCCCCGCTCGATCCGCCAGTGCGGCTTGTTTAGACCAAATACCCCTCATGAACTGGTTCGTAACGTAGTTCCTAATAGGGTCCGTTCTGGGACCCATTGCTAGCGCCCCTGGGGGATTAATCGCCTCTCTGAGCGAATCGATCAATTGGGGTGTGGGCAGCGGAGGGGATAAACGGGCTACTCGATGCACCCCTCGCAGGAGTGCATGTGGGGCGGTACTTGGGCTGACACAGGCTCAATGAGAGGCCTGCTAAAGAAGGGATCTTCAGAGTGGATGTAGTTTTTATCGAAGTTATTGAGGTTGCTAAGTAGTCGCCTTTAAAGCAGGAGATGCCTGTATTTTTGCTTTCATGGGTAGTTGATGAGTTCCGGTTATTTAGGTCCAGCCGACAATTCCCCTTATCAGTTGGTCTTTCTGGTGGGGTCTGGGCGTAACACTTGTCTGGTAGATCCCCTCAACCGCTGGTGTACCGGTTGTCATATGGGGTTAGGCTTACACCGGTACTACAGGAGTTAGGCACCCTGTAATCACCCCGATTACAGGGTGTAATTGGGGTGATTACAGGGTGATTACACTCTGTAATCAGAGTCAGCTCATTATCAGCTCCAATCAGGCCGAATGATTACAGGGTGATTACACCCTGTAATCAGAGTCAGCTCATTATTGGCTCCAATCAGGTCGAATGATTACAGAGTGATTACACTCTGTAATCAGGATCAGCCCATTATTGGCTCTGATCAGGCCGAATGATTACAGGGTGATTACACCCTGTAATCAGGGTCAGCTCATTATCAGCTCCAATCAGGTCGAATGATTACAGGGTGATTACACCCTGTAATCAGAGTCAGCCCATTATTGGCTCCAATCTGGCCGAATGATTACAGAGTGTAATCACCCTGGTTGAGGTGGTGAGCCTGGGTAACCCCTTTGCTCGACTTGGGTAGCAGGGGTGCTGGCACCCAAACCCCTGGGCTAGCTGACCAGTCGGTCTTTCTCAAGAAACCTCTGAGTAGGTTGCCTAATAGCACCGTTTTCGGCAGCCTGGATGGACCCGCTGGTTAGGTCCTCAAAGGACCACTTTCTCGAACCCATCGCTTCAGCAGTAAGCCACCGCTACAGGGGGGAGAGGGACGGGTAGCTCAACGGCGGATGTAGTTGTCGGGCAGTTGCTGGTTGCGGATCACCTTCCAGCGGTAGCCTTCGATCTCACCGGGGGGTATGACCCCGGCGATGATAAAGGGTTTGAGATAGTCGTCGAGCTCCATGCGGTCTTGGAAGCGTTTGGTCTCCGATAAGGCTCGGGTCCCCGCCTCTGCATAGTGGGTAGCCAAGGGCAGGCTCCCTGGCTGGGGGGTAATCGTCGGTGGGGTGTTGGTGGGGGACAGGGCTACCGGGGGTGAGTAAGCGGCAGGATTGCCAGTAGGGGGCGTGAAGAGACCCTGCACGTAAGCATCCGGTTTGGGTTTATAGAGGCCCTCCAGGTAGGCCATCAGCCAGGGCAGCTGGCTGGCGTAGTGGCTGGGCTCGGCCCGGCTGTGGTGGAGGGTAAAGATCCAGATTGAGTCGCGATCATCATCGGAGCGGTTGTTGTAAAACTCGATGCAGGCCCCCGGTTGCAGGTAGGCTTTGGGGCTGCTCAGCAGGCGTCGGACAATATCTTGGAGCAGCACCACTTTATCGGTCTTCTCGCCCCCGCCCCGGGGTCGGCTGTAGCCGATGAGGGTGGTCTTTCCCGGATCGGCGAAGCGGATAACGTGGGTGTAGGTGGCGCCTTGGCGGACGAACTTACCAAAGTTGTCGCGGTAGGCGGACTGGGTGGGTGGGCTTTGACCGGCGTGTTGGGCATGAGCGGCCGTGGGTTGGATTAACTGACCAATCGAGGGGGGTATGTTGGGCGTTGACATGGGAGTTGATTGAGAGAAACAACGGAGCGGGCGGTAAACGAACGTATCTTTTTTTAGGCCACCTGTACCGTGTACACGGTATACAATGTACGAAGGTGAACACTCGAACATCGCTTAACTTTTGATTCTAAATGCGATAACAGTACAGCCTGGGCGGCTGGAAAAGCCCACCGGTGCGGGTGGGCCATAGGTGGGTAGTGGCCCCCGGTGTTGGTCGCTGGGGGTCTCTTAGCGGGTCAATCACCCGTGATCAGGGGGTGGTCATCCCTTGGGCCGTGGTGGGTCTGTTCAGGGGGGCACTTGCTGGTGGTAGGGGTATAAAGCCATGATTGCGCTTAAGGAAGGGATCGGTTCAGAAGTCGGGGTGGCAAAGCCGACGGGTGGGGTCCGTCAAATCCTGCCCAAACGTGGCTACTTAATTCAAGAAGACGTAGGCGGTCCTATCGAGTGGCCCAGATCGGGCTGCATTTACCGGTGGAGTAGCCAATTAAGCCCATAAAGCGTCCCTGTAGCGTGCCATTGAGCGAGTCAGGCCGGCTGGCGTGACGTCAGAAGCGGCCCCGTGGTCGAGGCTAAAGCGGACTTACTGGGGGATACTGACGACCGGGGTAAAGCCTGGGCCAACCGGTCCCCGGAACGCTCGGCCCAGGCAATAAGTTGTCTACTTCTGCTCTTTACCCAGCCAAGCGCGCTTAGGACCGTGTGTGGTGATGATCCGTGATCGGCGAGGTGGCTATGCATCACCGGATCGAGACGAGCAGGGGTACCCCCTACCCTACTCCTGTTGGATGGCACCAACCGCCCAGTAAGCCGTTTACGGCTCGTCAACGTCTTTTTCAGTACTAGCCGTCCCGTTACGAGTAGATGGCTGGCGGTCAGGTAAGCCGCCTCACCCGGCCGGCCGCGTCAACCCACGCGGGTTGACGCGGCCGGAGTCGTTTAGTCAACCAACCGAAAAGCCTCCGTTTCGGCCCGCATCCGAGCGTAGAGCGTGTGGCGTCCAAGGGGCGATTGAATGGGAAACCCGTTGAGATAGGCTTCTACCTCCCGGTTTTGGTAGGGATGCTCACGCAGGATCTCCAGGGGATCAACGAATACGATATTCGATCGCACCTGAGTGATGTTGCCCAAGCGATCGCGTTGGGTGTTGAGCAAGTGCTCCTGCTCGTTGGCGTAATTGCCCGAAGGGAGTCGGTATTTGTAATTGATGGTGACGTAAAAATGCTGACGGCTGTAATTGGAGAGTGCCATCTCATAGTATTGGGGATTAGCTAAGATTTGGTTCCAAACAGCGATCTGTTGCTGGTACAGAGCCAGCTGGGGGCTGGTGGTGGTAGTAAGCTGAGCTCGTACCTGTTGAGCTTTGACGGTCAGCTCATCAAGGTAGGTCTGGATTTGGGCCATCTTTTCGGCCATCGGCAGGTCCTTATCTTTGAGCAGCCAGTAGCGATGCTTGCGGTAAAAGGTAATCCGGACGGCGGGGCGGTGGAGATTAACGAGTTTAATGGTGCGACAATCAAAGTGCTGAATTGGCTCAAAGAGGGGTTGGTGGGCAGCGTCCACAAAATGGATGACGCCGGTGGCGGCCCAATCGCCCTCGATGTCCCAAGCGTCGCGGTTGGGTTTGAGTTTGGGCACTTCGTCCATGCGTT
Organism: Spirosoma arcticum; assembly: GCF_054779955.1. Taxonomy (NCBI): domain Bacteria; kingdom Pseudomonadati; phylum Bacteroidota; class Cytophagia; order Cytophagales; family Cytophagaceae; genus Spirosoma; species Spirosoma arcticum. Next base: position 8,209 of record NZ_BAAGXG010000016.1, on the reverse strand, counting down.
GGGTTAACTCATCGAGTAGCCGGGTGTAGGTTTGGGAGTCATAGTGTTTACGCTTGGCGTGTGAGGGTTGCTCGTCCATACTAATTGGGTAGAATAATATTGTGCAAATATATTTCCCTTTAAGGGAAACTTTCAACTGTGCTGAACAATCATTTTTTGAATATTCAAGTTTTGCTACATGCTTTCTTGTGGATAACCCTTTTCCTCTCATTGCGTTGATTCAGATCAACTTGCTTTCAAATTTTGCTTTGACTTGATCGCGCGCGCAAGACTTGCAAACATTAAAGCTTTCTTAACACCAGCCTGAATTTCAAACAATTACGACTAAATATATAACTTTCAAGGCAACCAGAATACCGACATAGGCAACCAGAATACCGATCATAGGCAACCAGAATACCGATCATAGGCAACCAGAATACCGATCATAGGCAACCAGAATACCACTTAGGCAACCAGAATACCGATTTATAGGCAACCAGAATACCACTTAAAGCAACTCTTATACCACTTCACTTTGACCCCATGTGGATAAGTTATAATTCATAAACTTAGCTTTTAGTAGTGGTCCAGATTAAATTCTGTTCAAACAGGTAACTCCAAATAATATTTCATTTTTTTTCTTTCATAGATTATATAACAGAACATATATAAATACTATTAATAATAAACCAAATAAATTATCGAAATTTATAAACTCGTTCTCAGGAAAGTTTTTTTTCTTAAAATCATCGTTTTCAGGTTGGAGAGCATCTATACACAATTTTAGATTAAAAAAAAATACCAGAAAGTGATGGAAAATACCGGAAAGTGATAAAAACTATCACTTCGCACTCCAAACATCTACATGAAAGGCAACCGTTATACCGAATTTGCGTTTCCCAATTAATACCCAATAACTACGTTTTTTCCAACGATAGTTGCCATTAAACATCTGATAATTAGCTATTTAATGGCAACTATCCATTTTTTTTGGTTGCCTCAATTGAAAAGTTTATCTTTGAATGAGTTTCACAATTTTCAAGACTATATGCAATGCTTAATAGTCAGGTGAGTGCCCAGATAAAGCTATTTGAGATCGAATCAACCCGGTTACTTAGACTGGGGTCGATAGTTCAGGAGCCATTAGACTTGTTACTGGCTAAGAACAAGCATAAGCTATCAGTTATAGATCGTCGGGTGTATTGGTATATACTGGCAAAGATGGGTGAACTGCAAACTGCAAATCGAGATGAACCATTATCTATTCCCGCAGAAAATTTAGTATTCTTCATTCCTGTGAAAGATCTTTATTTAAGTAGGCCAGACGTAGATATGGGCGTTTCAGATTCAATAGAAAGGAAAAAGGTAAAGCAACGGGGTATTTTAACTAACAGAATAACATATTCAAACTTTGAAGCTATTGCTGCACAATTGATCGAAAAGTCAATCATCACAGTCGATCATATGGACATTGTTGATCCCACTAAACGAAAAGTGGGAGCATTAGCTATTTTTCCAAGGGTATTTTATGAGAACGGTTATTTAGAAGTTCACGTTGATCGACTAATTGTACCAGCAATGTGTACTCTTGGTAAAGGATATGCTAAATTTAGACGAGAGTCGGCTATGTCACTGGGCCGAGACTACTCGCAGATTCTTTACGTGCGGCTTTGCCGTTTCTTAGATAAACACCAGTGGCGCGTTAAAATCGAAGATCTTAAGCAGATTTTAGAAGCCACCACATACGAGCGATATTCTAATTTTAAGCAAAAGGTGCTCACACCATCTCTCGAAGAAATTAATCAACGTACTGACATTCATGTTGAATGTAAGGAAATTCGCGTTGGTCGATCCGTAGAGGTATTGCACTTTACAATGTCTTTGCGAAAGGATAAGGAAAATCATCAATCTCAGAAACTGTTACGTCAGGAAGTTCATGCTGATTTGCAAGAGGGTATACTGACTTTAAGTCTGGAGCTCCGTCAGGCTACTGTGGAGGCTATACTGCGAAAAAACTACACATTTACGGCCGTGCAGCAAAAGGCAATTCTTTTAGATACTATCAAACTTGATAAATTTATAGAACTTGATTATAAAATCAACAACGGTTTATTAAAAATAAAGACTACTTCAACTCGCTACATCGCATCTATTTTATTTCCCATGAAGTTAGATCAGTCGCTCAAATTAACCTTTGATTGAGGCACAAATATAAATGTGCTTTTGAAAGTTACAGAACAGCAACAGGTGATATTTGATATAAAAAATTTGTAAACTGACGATTTCAACCGAAGATACTGTTAGCAAATCTCACATTGTCAGACACTTAAATGAAAATCTATAAGTATTTGCACAAATAAACATTTGGGTATTTGTGCAAATAAGTATTTGCACAAATACCCAAATGTTTATTTGTGCAAATCATTTCTTACCAATTCTAAAATATAGTCACGGGCTGTTCTTTCACCTACTATTTTTATTTTCATTTTTTTGAATAAATCCAGTGGCATATCTAAAGTAACACGTTTGGTTTCCTCTTTGGTTGAGTGTATTTCCTTTACTGCCTTTTCAGTCTGCTCAACGTCTATGTCTGATCTTTTAACGTTGACTTTCGGGCTTAATCCTAAAGTGTTCTTTAAACCTAACTTATCTTTTGGCATATCATAAGTGTTAAAGTTTTTTGATTATTTTGGTTAGCTCATTAAACAGTGCTACTGTTTCAACTTTGGCTTTTTCATCTTTATACTCAACAACTCCAAGCCCTTTGATCACAGCCTCTCGATATGCTATGCGGCTTTTGAGGGTGCTTTTTAAAACGGGAATTTGTGTATCCTCCAAAACTTCCTTGACCTCCTTCGCTAAATTGGTATTTTGTTGGTATTGATTTAACAAAAAAAAGGCTGGAATCGCCTTTTCTTTTTCTTCAACGGTATCTTGGTATCGTTGAAGAAATTGCTTAGTAGCCCACATATCAAGGCCACTTGCTAAAATGGGAATTAGCAGCAAATCAGCAAGTAAAATGATTTTACTAGTTACCTTATTGAGTGACGGCGTACCATCAATTATGACAATCTCGTAATCTTTGCTGATAACTTTCACATTCTTGGAAAGCTCTATTCCATCTGGTTGTCCAAAAACTGGAATAGGGGGGGCTTCATCTGGACGTAAGCCTGACCAATGAATAGCACTTTGATTAGTATCTACATCAAAAATGCAAACTTTATAACCAGCGTGTGCGAAACACACAGCGAGATTTTGGGAAACGGTTGATTTACCAACCCCACCTTTGAGACTTGTTATTGAGAGAATCATTTGAGAAATGTGTTTTTCATGGTAACAAAAATATAGCTTTTACAAACAAATACACATTTAATTATTTGTTTATTTGCACAAATGCACAAATGTTTAAATAATGAAATATGTATTTGAACGAATGATAATTCCAAAGTAGTATTGTAGTTATGACTAAACAAAAAAGAGTAGTGGCTGAAATGTGTTAATTAATAGCGAAGATCGTAGATTTTGAGAAATTAACATTCTCTATATCAGCAGGTTGAGCTAAACATTCATAGAGCAGCATTTTCAGCCATTACTTCTTTTTTGACCATTAGTGCTTAGTACACCAGCCTGACAGGTGTCCACTGGTTACGATAACGGGGTTCACAAAGAAGATGTATAACGGGCCTTACGCATTGTCGCTAGCGTATCTGGAAAAGTGGTACAATTAACTCGTTTTGGAGGAAAGTTCGATATCTCTACCCCGATTAGCCAGGCGCATGACTTGCGTCGCTTGAAAGGCACTGCCCCGGGCGGTCTTGAAGCCTGCTAGGTTAAGCTGTTGAGCAATGGCCACGTAACTCAGCTTAGCCCCTGTCAAGGCCTTGATCAGGGCCATCGCTTTGCGATTGTTTTCATTGGTAGCCGCCCGATTGCGATTGGACTCGGCAGCTTTAGCCGAAATAATTGGGTCCTGAAACACGCGTCCACTTCGGCGCCACTGGCCAATTCGCAGGAGTTTCTCATCGAGTGCTTTCTTGGTGCGTTCGCTGATCATCTTTCGTTCCTGCTGGGCCAGAGCGGCAAAGATATGAATGGTAAATTCATTGGCATCGGGCATGTCGGCGCAGACGAAGCTGACTTTGGAATCCAACAGGGAGGAGACAAAGGTCATGTTGCGGCTGAGTCGGTCGAGCTTGGCAATCACCAGCCGGGCTCTGTGCTGCTTGGCATACTCAATGGCTTTTAGCAACTCGGGGCGCCGATCCTGTTTACCCGATTCGACATCCATGAATTCGCCAATGATCAGGGCTTGGTTTTGCACGTAGCTAAGCACACTGCTTCGCTGGGCATCGAGTCCTAATCCAGACTGTCCTTGCTTCTTGGTACTGACCCGGTAGTAGGCGACGTAGGTTTGCATGGCGCAAGATAGTGTTCCACGGGAATTTTACACATCATTAACGTCCGTTAATGATGTGTAAAGACCCAGAAATCTCTCAACTCTTGGTAACTTCCCTACTAACTCCGCCGAAAAAGTAAGCCAGTCAACAAACCGAAGTAGATAGACCACTCGTTTTAAGAAAACAACCAACGGCCTCTCGTTTGCTATGCATTCAATTTCACGACGCTTCTCCCAGCAATTAATTGAGCGGCTTAACCAAATGCCCATCCGAAGTAATCGCTACAAGATAGCCTTATACACGCCCCTTAGCCCGGATCACCAATCAACAGAACACAACCTGACGGAGGTAAACACAGTGAATACGGTGTTTGCCTTCCATATCATGTTTGAACGCAATAATGCTGAATCAGCATGGCGATTAGTGACTCCGCTTAAATTTACGGAGTAGTTAACATGGCGATTCATCCGCCCTACGTAGGGGAATACTGCTTAGCCATTCATCCCTATAAAGTGGTCAGTCAAAGCAGGGTTTCCTGAACGATTTTCAGCGTTAGCAGATAGTAACACAACCCATTCATTGATAGCAAAATAACGAGTTCATTAAATAGCAATAGCTATCCATTTATTGGTCGAAAACGGCCGTGACCCGTCCTGGCATCGCTCGATTGTCCAGGCACCATTGAATAGGAGGGGAGCCTGTAAGGATATAAACAGGTAAAGAAAACGCGACTTAATCCATACCAGAAGCCTGACGAGGGATAATCTATCTATTTCTTGGCTGAAGGAAACTGAGCAGTACTGTACGCCAAAAATCACTACTTTTAGCAGAACATCTGTCAAACTCAACTCGTCACATATGCTTTACGAAAACCCCGACCAGGCAACAATCAAGCTGGGTACTTTACTTTGGATAGCGAATTAAGTAGCGATTGACTCTCTCCTGGGCTTGACAAATCCTTAAATTCTCTTTTCCTGTTCATTCTGACGGTCTAATCGCACAAGTTTTTGGAGATGCCCTCTTAACAGAGCGACTTCGTTGGTTAGACCCGCATTGCCTGCACATACCTGATCGTATTCCCTTGGCTGCTGGTCTTCTAAGTTACGCCAGATTGTTGTTTGGGTCGCTAATAGGGTTGCCCATTCATTCTCATGGGCATCGTTCAGGTTGGACGTAGTTGGTTGACAACGTAGTATCTCTATACACCTTATCGAATGGAGTTCTTCAACCGATGGCATTTGGGCTAAGCGTTATGGAGTAACTCAACCGTTAACTAAACGATAGGGGGCGGGGAAGAAACTCCGTATGAACTGGATACTATAAAATTAAGCTACGGTTGCTTTTGACTATAGGGCAAAGCAAACGAGAGTTTTAGGCTTGACATTCCGTGTTTTTCGACCTCATTATTTCGGACGCTCTGCTGGTGCAGCTCCGTTTGAGGCCGCGCCACGTTGGTCCCGCTCGGCCGGAATGTCCCGGCACGGTCCCGCACGGGCCGGTGCGGCGGATGCACGGTAGCCCCGATTGGTGGTCCCAACCGAAATAGCGGTGTTTAGGATCGGCCAAAAACAGATGTCAACGTACCCCGGGGCAGCCCTTCGGCATAAGCCAAACTCAACAGCAAGGTCAGTAGCTGATTCTCGCCGATTAGCTGTCGGTGGGGATGTTGCCAGGCTTTAATAAAGGTACTGACCAAAATGGTTTTAGACGCCGACGTCGGTAGATCAGCTGATAGAATAAACCCCCACAGTTTAGGCGCATACTGATCATAAAATGACGTAAAGCCCTGAAGATCGTTGATGGTAGGTTTGGTGGAGTCAGCGATCATTGGTCCGTTGAGAAGTTACCGTAAAGGTCACCCAACCCGCTCGTTTCAACAATGACCGTTTCTACAACAGAGAATGACAAACGTCAGTTGCTGGCCTGATCTTTATCAGGTTCGAACCTGCTCAACATCAGCCTGTCAGCGCTTTAGGCGGGTAAGTTTGTCGATATCGAGCAGCGTAATCTGGCTGGCATTGATCTCAATCAGCCCTTCGGCCCGTAAATCGCCCAGAATTCGAATGACCGTTTCGGTGGAGGCCCCCACTAAGTGCGACCAGTTCTCGCGCGACAGGGTCATCGCCAGTGAGGTGTTAAGTGCCGGATCGTCGGAGGTGCGGCGATCCGAGGTACGGCCTTCCGACCTCGAAGCGTCAGCTTCCCCCGGTACGGTAACGGCCGAGTATTTAGAATCCGGCAGTAACGGATAGAATTTTCGCTGATACATCAGCAGCGCTTCGGCAACCCGTTTGCGTACCGACTGATAAGCCAGCTTCAGCAGCCGTTCTTGAAGCTCGGCGACGTCGCCGGCCAGCATCCGGATGAATTGGTTGGCCACCCCCTGATGGTTATAGATCAGGGCCATAAAGTCAGCTTTAGGAATGGTGCATACCAGCGCATCGTCCAGTAGTTCGGCGGTTTCACCGTAGCGCTCTTCTTCCAGCAATGCCAGGTACCCCACAAAGTCGCCGGGTCCAATCAGGCCCGTGATGTACTCGTTGCCAGCAGCGTCTATTTTGGAAAGTTTGCCTTTGCCCCTGTTGATAAAATACAAGCCTGTCGGCCAGCTTCCCGCCGTAAATAGCCGGTGTTTTCGGTTATACTGCGTCGTTGGGTAAAAATCGCACAGCAACTGGCGGGCGTCGGTCTCATCCAGCATGGCCAGCGTCAGTTTGTCTAAGCTGGTGGTGGTCGCGGTTGGGTCGGTCGGTCGGTCCGCGCCTTTTTTGAGCCGTAACTCCACCACATTGAGCAGGGTAAGGTCGTCGAAGGGCTTGGTAATGTAGTCGTCCGCGCCTAAGTTCATCCCAGCCCGAAAATCAGTCGCTTCCGCTTTGGCCGTCAGGAAAATGAACGGAACATCCGCTAAGGCGGGGTCTTTTCGAAGGATATGTAAGACGCCGAAGCCGTCGAGTTCGGGCATCGTGATGTCGCACAGAATCAGGTCCGGGCGGGCTTGCCGGGCCCGTTCGATGCCCTCTTTGCCGTTGGCCGCCTGCACGACTTTGTAAGGGGCCAACTCGAGAATTTCAGCAATGTTCTCCCGCATCGCCGGGGTGTCTTCGATGACCAGAATGGTTTTCATGCTGACGGTGGGGATACCGGGAGCTGAACGGTGAAGACCGTGCCCGAATCGAGCTGACTGGTAAAGGTAACCATTCCGCCCAGCAGATCCACGTAGCGCTTGACCACATACAGGCCCAGGCCCGTGCCCGAAACGTGATTGACGTTGCGGGCACGGAAAAAATTGATAAACAGCTTGTCTTTGTCCGCGTCCGGGATGCCGATCCCCTCATCCCGGACGGTCAGCCAGAGTTGATCGCCGTCAACACGCGTCGTCAGTTCGATTTGTTTGCCATCGGCCGAGTATTTACTGGCGTTGACCAGCAGATTGATCAGAATGTTTTTAAGCATTTGTCCGTCGAGCGAAATAGCCGGTTCCCCCGATCGGTGGGTATAGACAACGCGCTGACGGGGCTTGATTATGGCCTGCATGTCATCGATGACTTCCTGGCAGAAGGTGATGATATGCACCGGATGCGGGCGACCGTGCAGGGTGGACTCTTCCATCTGACTGAGCGAGAGAAAGTCATTCAGCAGCCCCGTCAGGCCCTGCACCGCCGATTTGATCCGCTGCACGTGCCGCTCCCGCTTTTCGCCGTCGTCGGGACCGTCGTACCGCCCGATCAGAGACGCCGACGAGAGGATCGTGCCCATCGGGGTGCGAAACTCGTGGGAGGCCAGCGTGACGAAATTGGACTTTAGTTCGTTGAGTTCGCGCTCCCGAA
>NZ_BAAGXG010000015.1:0-117541 GCF_054779955.1 Spirosoma arcticum | reverse complement strand
TAGTGACTTTCTTAAGAATGTACTACTTCCTGCAATGTAGTTTTTGATAGTTAATTCAGCGTTACTTATTGTTTTCGTACAAAAAATAGGTCAACCCTTTTCGTTCATGAAATCCCTTTTTTAACTGGACCTGTACCATATTTAGAACTTAATCAACTATTCTACCGCTTAATCAAAACAGAAAAAAAGTGATAAATAAACTCACCTTATTTCAGGGTAGACAATAAACCACTTAACCGGGCGTTTTATATCTGTTACGCTTTCTGAGGCCCCACTGGTTCAACCGGTGGGGCTTTTTATGTTTTAGCTTGTTTACTCCTACCCGAATGGAAAGCGCCTCCGATCAACAATCTCCACAGCCTGATTTACTGGTGGGCGCTAAACAGCGGATTGAGGCCGCTAGCGATTTCCTGAGCTTTTGTGATCGTATTTCAACAGGTTATGACAGCGGCTACTATTGGGAAGATGTACAGCGGGCTCTGCGCATTGCGGCTGGTCTGGAACAATGGCCTGATAAGGGGTGAGGTGGTAATTTTAATTCTTCCCCTGCCTGTAACCAATCGAATTTACTTCCCTTTTCAACCGATGCTGTGGCAAGTTCGCTCATTCGGTGAATTTACCAGACCATCCACTAGTATTTGCGTACCGATTTATGTAACCTTTTCATAGATGGTGATATTTATAACATACTAAGAACGTTCCTTTTTAGTATGTTATAAGCACCCGTTTCTCCTTACATTTGTCCGTGGAACACTACAAATGAATTACCCTTCATTGGAAAGGGAGGTCATGATTCACCTCTTTTCCCTTTTCCACTTTTTTCAGACACTACCTTATCTCATGTACTACGTGCCTTACTACCGGGTCTCCACCGTCGGCCAGGGCAAGAGCGGCCTGGGACTCGCCGCCCAGCGGGAGATCGTCAACCGCTTTGTCAAAACCGGCGATCAACTCCTACTGGAGTTCGTCGAGATTGAATCGGGCAAACGGGCGGATCGGCCCCAACTGGCTGCCGCCATCGCGCACGCCAAGCAGCACGGCGCTCGTTTGCTGATTGCCAAGCTGGATCGCTTGAGTCGCAACGTGTCCTTTATCTTTTCGCTGCGTAATTCGGAAGTTGACTTCGTGGCCTGTGACATTCCCGATGCCAATACCCTAACCGTCGGCATCATGGCCGTCTTAGCCCAGCACGAGCGGGAGTTGATTGGCGAGCGAACCCGGGCCGCCCTACGGGCCAAAAAGGCACAGGGGTTTCAACTGGGAACTCCTAACCTGACGCCGGCCATCAGTGAGCTGGGACGGCAGCTTCAGCAGCAGAATGCCCGGACTCATCCGGCTAACGTGCAGGCGGCCGAACTGATCCGGTTGTACCGCAAGGAGGGCTTGACCTACCAGGCCATTGCGGGCCGCCTCAACCGGATGGGGTTTCGCACCCGGCGGGGGAAACCCTTCCAGCCCATGAGTGTGCACCGGCTGGATCGGTCAGAAAAGTAGTGTTTCCCGGTCGGGTAGATCCCAACCAACTGGGCCGTTACGCTGATGTTAAAAATTCGCAACTGGTTGCCTAAGCCACCAAGCCGATGCGTTAAATGGCCAATTTTACAAAAATGCACAACGATGAGAGTCGGTCTACTTGGGGGAATGCTGATGGCGGGTTGGTTCGTTACCCCACTGCTGGCCCAGAGGGGGCTGCAGGGAGCCTATTTTCGGGGCACTTTCTTTGAGCACCCGGTGCTGACCCGCTTGGACTCAACGCTCAACTTCGATTGGTCGACCGGGCGCCCGGCCCCTGGCATGCCTCACTCCTACTACTCCGTTCGCTGGACGGGCACCCTACGGGCCCCCGTCACCGGAGAGTACCGCTTCTACGCCCAGGTCGATGACGGCATTCGGGTCTGGATTGATAATAAACTGGTGGTCGAATCGTGGCAATTAAACGATTCCCAGCACTACACCGGTGGCCTGATGCTCCAGGCGGGTCACCAATATGACCTATGGGTGGAATACTTCAATGATCGACAGGGTGGAGAAGTCAAACTTTACTGGCAACGACCCGATGTTAAAAAGTTGTTTTTCGGGGACCGATCCACTACGCCGGGTGAGATTATTCCGGCGGCGTACTTTGCCCCCCCAGCTACGCCCAAGCCAATACATTCCAGGGCGATGAGTGCCCCCCCAATCGCCCGGCTAAATCGGCCCATCATTACGACAAAACAGCGGTTGACGGCTACCGCCCCCAAACCCCGGCCAGTAGCGGCCCGATCAGTTCGAGCACGTACGAGCGGTTTGGCCGTACCAACGCCCCCCCCAGTGCCCATCCCGCCGGTGGTCGTTATTAAGCCGGGTCCATCGTTTGTCTTGCCCCAGGTACAGTTTGAGCAAAGTAGCTATCGGTTGGTTGCCGACGCGTCGACTCCGTTAACTCAGTTGGTGGTGGCCTTAAACCAGCATCAAGAATGGCGGCTGGAGGTGGCAGGCCATACTGACAACGTGGGCGATGCCCGGCTCAACCAGGCTTTGTCTGAGCAACGCGCCCGGGTGGTTGCTCACTACTTAAGCCAGCACGGCATTGCCGACTCGCGCATCAGCACGCGCGGTTACGGGGGCAGCCGCCCGCTTGCCGATAACGGCGTACCCATTGAACGGGCTAAGAACCGACGGGTCGAGTTTACAATCCGGTAAACGAACGGTGCAGACGCTTTGACTACTAGGGGGTAACTAACACAGTTGGGGTATATCCGCCACGTAGAGCATATAAGACTTTGTTAATCAATTAGTTATACAGATCTAACTCTTTATGCTCGGAGCTATTGAGCCAGTTTAACTAAATGGCTTGGAAAACGGATTAATTTCCTCTTGAAAAGGTGCTTTTTGTAATGGGTTTGCCCTTAAGGTTGTTTTTCGCTTAAAAGCATCAAAATTATTTCCTTTTACACGTACCTAAATAGCATAATTACTTACTCTCTAAAACGAACGATAAAAGCATAAAATTTAATCTAAGTAGTTGAAGTAAAGGTGGTTAAACCCCTTACGTGGCGAAAAAGGCGGGTTTGTGTTAACTACCCCCTTATCGACCACGGCCACGTCCGGATCGGCCAGCTCGTACCGGCCGAGTCCGGCCCACAGTCAACAACCCGCCCGAATCAGTGCGTAGCAGCCCGTAGCGCAGAAAAATACCGTAAAACGTTTTAGAACTATCGGTGCTCTCGCTGCTAAAATCGTAGTAGCCCGTGGTCAGGCCAATGCCCAGACGGGGTGCTACCTGAGCGATGATGCTGTAGGTTAGTTCAAGCATCAGGCTTCCTGATTGATCAAAGACGCGCCCCGCTCCGATACTCATTTCGTTGGCGAAAACGCCGTAGTTGGCCACGTCCATCGTCAGCCGGCCTTCAACAAATACGCTCGAGTCGGTGCGCAGCGACTTGCGCCCTACGGCAATGCCCAGGTCAATGACGTTGAATGATTTGCCGATTTCAAGGCTTTGGGCAATGCGGTCCCTTGGGTTACCCGCCCCGGTGTAGATTGAAAAAGGGGTAGCCCGAATGTACCAGGGGGCAGCTTTGAGATTAAAAACCGAACGGGTCGAATCGTCGGACGACCGACTCATGGAGCGGTAGGTCTGGTAGTTACGGGCAGCCCTTGTTTTGGTTGAATCAGCCGGTTGCACTCGCGCATGGGCATGGGTTGGTGGGGCAAGTGCAAACAGCAGGGTCATCAGCCAGAGCAGGCGTGTTATAGAGGGCATAGTTTTCGAGTCAGCCGGTGAGCAGTTAGTCAGCGCGCATCCTGGTTAGAAAGAACCAGGATGCGGGATCAATTTAAAGCTTTTTGGGGATGTACAAGGTGGTACGGCCCTGTTTGATGTGGTTAGTCAATCAATTATGAGTGGCCCTTGAAGTCTTACCCTCTTTTGGTGTGAGGCTTGGTCTGATTAGGCTTTGCGCAAATAGAGGGTAGTGATTCCCTGCCGGAGCTGGATGGGAAAGGTGTCGAGTTCGCGGTCGATCAGCTTGTGGTCGTGGGGTACGGGCCGGCTGATGTAGTGGGGATCGATGAAAATGATGTTGAGCCGCTCATGAACCTGTCCCTTAATGCGTTCAGTGTGCTTAAGCAGGTGTTCGCTGCTGGTGGTGGCTTTGGTCTTCTCCAGGTCGTCGAAATAGCGGTAGGTACAGTACCAGTAGCGGTAGTAGTGGTAGTAATTAGAAAAGCAGGCCTGATAAGCAGCAGGGTCTTGCCGAACAGCCCGCAGGAGTTGATCGGCCTGCTGAAGCTGTTGCTGCTGAGTGGGGCTAAGCTGGTGAGTAAGCGATTTGTTAAGGAGTTCGTTGCGGGCGTTTTTCAAGTGTAATTCGACATCGTAAGCCACTGGATTGCGCTCAATGGAGTACTTATGCTTAAAGAAGAAGGAAAGCGAGATGGCGGGTTTATCGAAGTTGATGAGCTTAAGATTTTTGAAGGGTTTGCCGGGTCGGTAGTAAGCTTGATACTGTGGCATGTACTGCATAGGCACGAAGTAGTACTCCAGTTCCTTATCTACGGGCAAGGCACTGACTTGATTGTCAATGGGATTGAGCAGTACGGCCTGCTTGATAAGCACCGGACGCAGGGTGTCAAGGGGTGCTTCCTCTTCTCGTTTGAGGGGTTTCTTACGCGGTTGTAGTTCCATAGCACAAAGTAGCACTCTTTTACTTACAAAGTAAATAAATAGTTTCGGTGCTCCGCTTTTTTTCCTTCCCCTTTCCAAAAGCAATTCTTTGATATAGTTATCCCTTTTATCAAAAAGTTTTGTTTGATTGATTTAGGGAGCTCACAACTCCCTATTTATCAAAAGTTTGCAAGTCAAAATAAGAGGTTTGTGGGGTTAAAACAGGAGGTTTACGGGGTTAAGATATGCTGTTTTTAGGAGATTTAAGGGGTTGAAATAGGAGGTTTACGGGACTTAAATAGGAGGTTTACGGGGTCTCTTTCGTATAATAGGAGGTTTAGGGGGAAAGGTTAATTTGGATTCAAAAACGGAGGAATTAGCTGCTATGACGAGTTAAATAGGTGCTTAAATAGGCAAAATTAGGTCAGAATATGCGGTCATAATAGTCCAAATAGGAGGTTTAAGGGGTTACCTATATAATCAAATAGGAAGTTTCGGGGGCATAAATCTTTATACTAAAAGGCTGATTATTAACTAGTTGATCTACAATAAATGTGTAAACGCACTTAATTGCGTAGCTTTTGCAAGGGTACTATTTTGAAATCAGTTCTCCTACGCTATACATGTATAAGTAGGAAATTGCTTTAATCAACTCCTATTTGTAGCTTTGAACACATGTTACACATACTTTCCTAAACCTTTGATTGTATGGAAGTTATCGAAGCCGATCAGTTAGCTCCTGTTTTCAAAAAACGTCCCACCAATTATCAACCAAATGTTTTTACTGAGTCAAAGCAGGAATTTAATGAACTTGAAAAGAAGATAGTAACGCTTGTGGTCAATCAAATTGGCCATATGTCACTAAAGGGTGAACTAAAACTGGGGGTTAGCGTGGTGTGTAACGTGCCTTTTCAAGAATTGACTAAAAAACACTATAAAGAAATAGCTGATGCTGCCGAGTCACTTCAGTCCAAACGACTAATTTATCGTAATGACAAGACGCAGAAGTTGGACATTATCACTCCCTTCCCACGTATTAGGTTTGATGAGGTCGATGGCAAAAAGGTAATCGAACTAACTATGTTTTCCGCCGTAGTCCCTCATTTTGCCGAACTGGGTCAACGTTACACTAAATACGATATTGACGTAATGTTATCGCTGAGTTCAGTTTACTCGCAGCGAATGTTTGAAATTGTTAGTATGTATCAAAGCCGCAAACAGCTTCAATTCAGCTACACAGTGGATCGGCTTAGAGAGATACTTAATTGTCCAGAGGGCTATTCATTTAATGATTTTAGAAAGAATACATTGGTAATAGCTCAACGGGAGTTGCGAGATAAAGCAAATATCCTTTTGGATTGGACGGTCCAAAAAGCGGGAAAGAAAATAGTAGCACTTGATTTTGCTATTAAAACCGCTCAACAGTTAGCTATTGAAGGAGTCAGGCAGGATCAGCAGATGGTCAACAAGATGTCCATCAATGAAGCTGTTACCACCGCCTGGCAGTTGATGAAGAATTACAAACTCAAACCCTGGCAGAAGGATTTAATTACTTCCGATCACAGCCTGCTTGAAACCTTCTACCGCGTGGATTCTGAATTGGCCAATGGCCTGCGCACCAACGTCAAGAATCCAACCGCCTACCTAGTCAAGTCCTTGGGCATCGATCAAATGAAAGCACCCGCTAAGCAAGCGGCCAGCGCATTGAAATCCGCTGTAGCCCCTCCCCTGCCATCCCTTTTGGCACCAGGCCCTACAGTGCGCACAGGCTCTACCCAGTCGATTGCCGATCTGTTCGGAAACCTAATTAACAAATAATACAAATGCTCAATGGTGCAGTGGCGAGCCAACTAAGAACGGTTCAGGACTGATCAGGTAGACTTAAAAGTAGCTAAGCTTTCGTTCTGCAAACTCAGTGGCTGAAACTTTCCTAACGATAAAAGTTAAAACGAACGTCGGCCAGGAATAGACTAATGTACGTACCGAACAGACGCTCGTTGATCGGAATGATATTTCACTGCCACCTAGCAAAGAAACGCCCCGACCGTAATTGCTCCAAACCTGATCGGGGCGTTTCAATTTCATTAACTTTATGCTTTCAGGAGAAACGGTAGTCAGCAGACTGCAAGGCTTAATTGCAGAAAACGACATCCGCCAGGTAGAAGTATACCGTCACAGTGACAGCAAGCTCTACAATCGGAGTGATACCTGGTCGTTCGGTCACGAGTATATTCAGGTGGGCAGTGAATCCTACAATTTGGGGCGAATTGTCACTTTCCTAATTATTGATCAATGCTTATGCCTTTACTTCTGATGAAACTTGTTTCAAACCGATTCACCAACGAGTTAGATTCTTTAGGACGCATTGTCGTTGTCATCAAAGCGCACCGTGATTGGACAGCTGACGGCCAGAATTTAGCTGCTAATCAAACTATAGATGGTTATTTGGAACAGCATTTATCAGCTCCAGATTGGGCGTTTTGGCAACGATTACAAATTCGCGAACAGGCTTACTTAAATGGGCTTAAAATGCGGGATAGCTAAGATCGGTGCTCTCGACGGTCGCGGTATAAGAATTGACAGGTTTTCTTCAGGCATCAAGCACGGCAGCGGCTCGAACCACTCCCTAACGGTAGGTTGGGGGGTAGCCAACATTCGTACGAAATGTTCCACCTAACCTAGGTAACCAATTCATAAACAGTCTTTTACTGACTCAATTTTTTCTCTTCGCTGATGATCTTCTTCAAATTGATGTTCACTAAGTTACGCAGCGTATCTTCCGAAAAGTCATACTCACCCTGAAAGTTAATGTGCTTCCAGCTCAGTGGGGCCGTGTCCGTTAACGACGCTAAAATCTCCTCACATTCTGCGGACGAAACTTCGGTCAGCTTCTGGGTGATGCGCAGCATGTTCCAGCAGGTCATCGAGTTAATTAATAGCTGCTTGCTGCGGACCATTACTAACAGGTCTTCTTTGCTGGCGTAACGGATCAAGCCGTTCTTGCCCAGATTCAGCTCGCCCGCCAATTGATGCATATTCTCAATCTTAGTGAGTTGGTGATTCACCCGTTGACGAGTCTGGTCCTCGTGCATGTACTGCAATAGATACGTCGTGCGCACGATCTTACCCAGTTCCACCAGCGCCCGGTGCAGGGGATGTTGGTTGGCATACGAGGTTAGCCGACGAAGCAAGGCGGAGGGCAGGGCATGATTGAGCTTGATGGTCACCAGCAACCGCAAGATGGTGTCCCACTGCTCGTCAATGAGTTTGGTATTGACCAAGCCACCGTTTTTGAAGCCCAGGTCGGCGGGTGCCTCCAAGGGTATGCCGGGCATACCGTAGAGCGTGGCCCGATGGAAGGCTTTGATGCGCGGCTGGAAAGCCATGCCCAGCAGATGCGTCAGGGCGAAGTTGAGTTCGGTCACCCCATGGCTATCAGTCGAGTGAGTCAGCTCAGCGGGTATGCTCAAGGCGTTGTGCAATAAGCCGTCTAAGACGTACCAGGCTTCATAGTCTCCCGACGAAAACACCGTCGTATAAAAGACCGGGTAGTGCTCGCTGATAAAGCTGTAGACGGTAATGCCTTTGTCCTTGCCGAAGTACTTGGCCGAGTAGTTGGCGTGGATGGAGTCCAGGGCGAGCCTGTACTTCTGGCCATCCGAGGCCGAACGAAACACGTCTTCCTGCTCGCGCAGCCGCCCGCCGATGGGCAACTGGTTCATCAGGGCCACCACCCGGTCGTTGGCCGCCAGTAGGTTCTGAGCCGAGAAGTACCAGTTGGTGGCCCGTTCCAGCTCCCTGATGGGCACCGACGAGGTCTTGGCCATGTGGTGCAGGCCCAGGTTACAGCCCCAGCCGATCAAGGTTGCAAAGTTCACCGTGTCGGCCAGCACCGGCTGTTGGTTGTGCTCCATGCGGTGGGTCAGCGCACCCGTGAAGCCGCAGTAGCGATTGACCGTGTGCAGCACCTCGAAGATGGATACGTAGTACTCATGGGGGTAGAAGCTGGTGACCGGCGCTGCGGCTTCCTTCTTGGGCGTCACAAACCGCAGACCACCCTTCTTGCGGGGCCGCACAAACAGGTTCTCACCCGCCGTGATGGCGTCCACGGTTTGACGCATCTGGGCTTGCAGGGCCTCCGACAGCGATTCTTTGACGGTTGTCCAATTGGAGAGATGGCGCAGTCCGGCCCGCTCCAGCAGCGTTTGCTTCTGGTTCAGCCAAGTCTCTTCGTCAATCAGGTAGTCCTCAAAGGCCTGATACGTGTGGGAGGTTGCCACCGTGATGCGCCCGCCTTTGAGATCGTCCAGTACCGAGCGGGCCAGCAGCGTTCGATAGAGGGCGAAGTCCGTCTCCTCGCCCAGCACCGCTTTGCGCTCGTCGCGGCTTAAGAAATCGACGGGTAAGTCGTCGGCTTGGGCGATATTGCTGATGTGGCCGCCTTTCTGCTGGTAGAAGGCCAGCGCCTGCATGGCCGGGTTATCGGAGTGTTGGCCGGCGAACTCAATGTGCCGCAACAGGTCGGCGATGCGGTTCATCAACGTACGTGAGCCTTCGCCCAGGGCCTGGTGCAGGAAGCTGCCCTGTAGGTGCTTCTTCGACTGCCCATGCAGGCGTTCGACGGCTGGCACTAACTTGAGAAACTGGTCAATATCTCCACCTTTGATGAGGCTCATCCAGCCGACATACTTCTCATCCTGGGTCTGGTCCAAGGCGAAGGCGACGTCCTGCATTCGCCGGGCGACATCGGCCTGGGTTAAGTAGTTGGTCAACACCTGCTCGACCGTCACTACGTTCTCTTCCTGGAGTTTAAGCAGCTTTTGGTCCCGTTGTTCTTTCGCCTGAGCGAAGGCCAGGGTGGTAGCCTGCTGAAAGGTTTGTAGCAGGATGTCGCTCAGGTGAAAGTACTGGTATTGCACAAAGCAAGTTAGGATCAGGTACCGGCGGGTCCGGCGTTTAATCTGGAACACTTCCGCCCGGAGCACGTATTCGGCGTAATACTCAATCATCTCCTTCGACAAGTCGAGCCGACTCAGCAAGGGCCGCAGGTGATGGTAGCGGTCTTTGAGGTCTTTCAACAGACTCATGTTCCGGCGGATGACGTCCAAGCGCATCAGTTCCTGAGCGTTCTTGAGCCGGGCCAGTTGGTGGATGCTGCGGCCCGATGCATCATCGGGCAGTTTGGTAAGTAGCTCGTTCAACAGAGCCGCCTGTTCGACCGTCAGATGGGTGGCGATCCGCTCATCAATCTGGTCCTCGAACTGGTTAATGGCCGCTTCAATCAAAGCACACAGGCCGAAGTAGGTGGGCACCTCAATGTGGTGCGACCGCATGAAGCTACAGAGCGCCCAGAACAGCCGTTCGGGGTGAAGCTGGCGACCGACTAACTGTCCGGCTTCCTGTTGAACCATCGCTTTACCGGGTCCCGAAAAGGGCGTAAAGCCCAGGGCCTGCCGAATCATCTGCCGGTGCCGGTTTAGCGTGTTGCGCCGGTAGTGGCGCAGGTTGATGGCTAAGGGGTCTATCTTGAGTTGGCGGGCTACGAACAGAATGTCGCCCAGCGCGAAGGTAGCGGGCTTGAAGAATCGACCGCTGGCCCGAAAGTAGCCCCACTGGAGGATAAAGCCGAACCGGCTGGCCGGCGTGTCTAACCCCCGTAACTGGGGCCGTAACCAAGTGGGTAGCTCGAAGAAGAGTTTGCGTTGGGCATGATTGAATTGCGGGGGGCGTTCAAATTCGCGCCGGGCGGTCTGATCGAGGACCGCTAAACGAGCCATTCAGCAAGGATTGTGAGCGAGTACTTGGGACCCGGTAAAGGTAGACGTAACGAAATATTGCGGAAGGCGTCATAGATGCGACGGGACTTGGCTTTGTCGGCTCCCCCGCCCCACCCCGTGCCGAGGCACAGTTCGGAGACCCGCGAACCACTGTTGCCTAAAAGTTGATAGCTCATACCGGGTTGGTTTAAGCTAAAAGAAAATGAGTAGCCCATAAGCGGAGCTCCGGGCACAGCCGACCAGATTCAACGCGGGGCGAAGGTCAGCGTCCCCTATAGCCGGTTTATACCGAACTACTCCACAAAGTCCGGGGCGAAGTGGGCCATGGCGTTGAAGGCTGAGTCGTGCTGAATCCACAACTGCGCCCCGGTTCGGGTTAGAAAAGCTTCGAGCCGCATCATGCTGCGCAACGTTTGAGGGCGGCTAAAATTAAAAACGGGCATGGCCTGAAGCTGCCGGTTCAACTGGTGGTGATACAGATCGCCCGAGAGTAGAACGGGGCCGGTACGGGGGAGATTAAGAAACAACACCTGATGACCGGGCGTGTGGCCGGGGGCGCTCATAATCACCACCCGCCCGTCTCCGAAAACGTCGAAGTCGCCCTCAATCTGGCGGATGTTGGTGAGTTGATTATAGAACGCCGGGTTGTAATAGTACTGACTCGCATCCGGCCCGTAGGCCAGTTGGTACTCCTCGCGCTGAATCAAAAACTGGGCTTTCCGGAATAGATTCGCGTTACCGGCGTGATCGGTGTGGCAGTGCGAGAGGGCTAAGTAATCGACCTCGTCAGGCGTGATACCAATTTGCGCCAACTGATCGGTCAGGGTCCGGTTGAGCCGGAGCAGGGCTGGTCCTTCCTGCTTTCCATCAGGATAGGCAACGATTGAATCTGACAGTCCGGTGTCCCATAGCAGCGTTCCACGCGGGTGCTGAATCAGAAAGCAGGTGTTGCCCAATACCAGACGCTGCCCTTGATTGATGCCCGCCGACACCACGGAGGCATCGTTACTTATGAGCTGACCCCGCTGAAAGATGTACACCCGCAGGGGTGTTTCGGGGTTTCCCTGCGGTCTGCACCCGTTCAGCGAAAACAAGCTGACGGTTAAAAAGGTGATTAAACGTACTGTTCGCATACGATCATTAACAGGGAGGCTTTGCGCCAACCACCCTCATCCGATTTCTCTTACGGACATTAAACCGGGTTACGGGAGTTGGCGCAAAGCCAGATGGGGGAATAGTCAAGACAAGCGCAAGCCAGAATGCCCAACCTCACCGTAAGGTGCGGTTAAAGTGCTCGACAACCTGCGTCGCCGACCGGCTCACAAAAGGGCCGGTGTCGCGGGCTAAGGTTTTACGACCTTCACAGTCTGGGACCCCTGACCAGTGATCGCCTGCAACAACAGCAGACCTGACGGCTGTCGGCGCAAATCGAACGTTTGCCGTTCAATAGAACGGGTTTGTTGGACGGTTCGATTTTCGATCAAATGACCCCGTGCATTAGTTAATCGCAACGTCAGGGGTTGCCCTTCTACCCCGTTAATGTCGACTGTTACGGCCTCGCTGGTTGGATTACCCAGTACCGTTACCCCGAGGGTAGTCGCTGGCTCCGAAATACCTAATCGTCCCCGACCGCAGGCAGCTCTTAAATCCCAGGTGTAGCTAACGACCTGACCGTTTTGACGGGCCTGGAGCGTGAAAGGCTGTACGTCGTTTGCTGTCCGCAGCGGTGCTTCGACAAATTGGTTTGGATTCGTCGTCCAGACGGTGATACCGGCGGCTGCGTATTCAATTGGCGAGCCATTGCCACCCGCCGTATTGAACCGAATGGCCCCCGTCGTGCAGTTATACGTTGGAGCCGTCAGCGATAGGGCGGTAGTGGGGGTAGAAGACGGGTTGAGCAACCGGTCGGGAATGGGTTTGAGGGGATAGTTGGCCCACCAGTAAATGTCAGCGGCCGCCTGGTCGAACGCAAAATTTATGGCCTCCACAATTTGCCCATTCTGAATACGAAAGGCCAATGCCCAAGTGATATCTACCTGACCAACGCCCAAGGTACTATAGCCCCGGTGCAGGTCGATTACCCAATCCCCCTCCTGGGCCAGCACAATTGGGTCGGCCCGGAAGCCGCCCTTGGCCAGCTCCGCGAAGAACGCTAAAACTTCGTCCACGCCCCGTTTAGTACCGGCCAGGGGGCCATGTCCGGGAATGCGGTATTCTATATTGGGGGCAAAGAAGGGGCGAAGCGCTTGCGGATCGCCCTGCGCATACACTTGATAATAGCGTTGAATCAAGGCCACATTCGGATTGGTAGTAGTAGACGGGGTCTGGGCGGAACTCATCAGTTGAGTGCCAAACAGCATCAGTGTCAACAAGCCAGCGACACTGGCACGGAGCGAGGGAAGCAGAAAAGTTTGCATAATTTTTAGAGCGATTTAGTTGGGTGATTACTTAAAAAGAATAAGCATTGACTCAAGCAGGTGCATCGTTAGGCCGGTCAAATGGGTTGATAATTAATTAGACGTACCGGCCAATTACGTCCTGAATCAGACCATTTCGGATCGTGTACCGATACGTGAAGCGCTCGCGGCCACCGCCCCCCGTCGTGAAATTGTACTCCACTACCACGACGGTAGGTTGCCCCGCTTCGGGCCGGGCACTTACGGCCTCGTAGCGCCCGTTCAACCGAATGACTTCCGGGATCAGAAACCGATCCATAATCTGCCGACGCCCCTGGTAAATACGGCCTACACTGTCAAATCGGGCGTCTTCAGCAAATAGCTGTTCAGCCGCCGTCGCGTTGCCCGCATGGAGGGCGGTAATTAGCCGGGTGGTGACTGCCATCAGTGTGGTATCAACGGGGCCGTCCAACCGAATCGTCGTTGGCTGGGTCGGCGGATTGGTCGGGTTGACCGCTGGGGCGTCGGCCTCATTACCGGACCGGCAGGCCGAAACGGCAACAGCTATCGCCGAGAGAGCCAACAGTGTTAGCCCAATAAAGACGGTTTTCATAATCAGCGGATGAATTTAGATTAGTGAATTTCTGAACCGAGGTAAACCCGGCTTACTTCTCACTTAGTGAGATGCCAAAGGCTTTGGCCATGACAATGGGGTTGAAGTACTCGGTGTACTCAGTCACCAGCCCGTCCTTGAGCCGAAACGTGCCGATGTAGTCGTTCTCGTAGGTACCGCCCGTTTTGATGACAATCACGCCCCGCCACTGCGCAAAAAAGAAGTTAGGGTCTTCGGTGGCGTAGATCGTGCGGGAAAACTTCATGCTGGCGAAGCGTTCGGGCAGCGAACTGTACTGTTTGTGGATAGCCGCCCGGCCATCGAAGCTTTTGGGGAAACCTTCGGGCACGTAGGGATTAAACTGCCGCCCGTTCTGGGCAAACACCTCGTTAAGCAGATCGAAGTTGTAGGTCTCCAGGGCTACAAAGAAGTTGTCGACCACCTTGCGGTTGCGCTCGCGCTGATCGGGAGCCGCGTCGGGATTGGGATGATACATAGTCAGTACACCGTTGGTTTGAGAACTGGCAGCAATTGGCTGCGCCCACAGGGTCGTCAGCGGCAGTCCCACGAACAGGACGATGATAGATCGATTCATGAGTTAATTAGATTAGCGTTACAGCGCCGACCAGTCAACGTAGATGTAGTAGCCCGCCACCTTTTCACCGGTCATCATGAACACATCACAGACCGGGATCCGCAACGTACTACCATCGAGTCGTGTGTAGGTCACGAAGCCGTGGTAGACGGCCCGGTTCTCGCCCTCGAAAATGTCCTGCACCTGATGCTGTACCGCCCTAACCGTCTGGTAGAAGCCCCGAAGCTGATTACTAATGGCCATTTTTCCGATTAGAATCGGGGTGTTACCCGCCTGAAACAAACAGTCGTCGGTCAGGAAACTAAGCACTTTGGCAATATTCTGGGCGTCTAAAGCGGGCGTCAGCGTGTCCAGATGGGCGTAACGACGGATTATCATGGCTGAACTTCGTTTTCGAGTTAATTTGTGGTTTTTACTGTCTTTCAGTCTTTACCCGCTTTGTCAAGGGCATTCCACAGAGCGGCTACTACGTTTAGCCCAATGACCAGCAGAAATATTGACCGAATCATAGCGTTTGTCGTACTATTGGGATGGCTTCCGATCACTGGTCCGGTAGCCACCCCAAGGGGGCGAGTCTACCGGAAAACCTGCCGGAAGTGCTCAACAACCTGGGTCGCCGACCGGCTCACGTAGGGGTCGGTGTCGTAAAAGCGGGTATGCTCACCCTCGGTCCAGATCAGATTCTTGGGCGTAGTGGCCGGAATCAGGTTGTAGAACCGCCGAACATTGGCAGGTAAGGCGGCACTGTCACTGTGGACCATTAGCGTCGGCACCGTGATGCGCTCGGCAATGCCGTCAATCGAATTCATCTCCAGCCACTCGCGCCAACCCATGACGGCAAACTGATTCGTCCACTGCGGGATGGCGCCCCGCTCGGCCCGGCCGTAATAGTCGACCGGGAAGAACATGGCCGCTCCCGAATTGGGCCGCGTGTCGTAGGCCGCCACGTAATCCGTCTGCCGCGACTGGTCATAGCGTTGCCGGGCGGCATTGGCTAAGTTGATGCGTCGCTGAACGCCCGCAGCCCCCTCGTAGATGGTCAGCGTTGTTTGGGGGTGTTGCAGCCAGGCTGCTACCGTGGCCAGTGCCCGAATGCGGGGATCGGCAATGACGGCCCTTGTGGCGGCTCCGGCCCCGGCGCACACTCCTAGAACACCGATGCGGGTCGAATCAACGGCCCCCACCGTGCGCAGGAAGGTAACGGCACTCTGGATGTCGCGCGTTTTTTCATTGGTCGATTCGTAGTAACGCGGCTCTCCGCCACTTTCGCCCCAGAAGCGGGCGTCGAAGGAGAGGGCCGCTAACCCCCGGGCGGCCAATTGTTCGGCGTAGCGGTTGCCCACCTGCTCTTTCACCTGGGTCCAGGGACCAATCACGATTACGGTTGGCAGGCGAGTCCCGGCCTGGTAGTTGGTGGGCAGAAACAGGTTGCCGACCAGTTCGGCTCCTTCGCTCTGAAAGGTGACCCGGTTGGGACCGGGTTGTAGGGCCGATGGCTGGGCCGAATCGGTCCGGTTGCAGGCGGTCGTTGACAGGCTGACCAGCCCGCCCCAGATAAGCATTGACTTAAGCATTCGCTTGTTCATGATGTTGAATTAGTTCAGTTAACTGATTGGTTATCAAAATTTGATGGCAACCTGTAAGAACGGATTGTGCTCATTAGTAGACCGTTACGCACACCGAAGCGTTAGGTACAAAGCCCGTAGCTGTTACTTATCAATTGACGTGTGGAAACGCTTATTTCGTAGCCCGATCAACACTCGCTAATCTATTCGCTACCTTTCTACCTTTCCCGCACTCGTTGCGTCGCCAGTCGGGGCAAGTCTAAGTTGCCTTCCTGGTATTTAAAGTTGAATCGCATGAGGTCAACCCGCCACGTATCGTTAGACCGGACTAAGTGGAAGTTGTAGGTGCCAACAACGGTCCAGAGGTTGCGGCCATCGGGCTGGGGTAGGTAGTGGGTGGCGGTGCCGTAGCAAAACGCCGTGGCTTGCCCGCCGGTCTGTTCCACCTCAAAGTTGCCCAACTGGTGATGAGTATACTCGAAGCCGGGCAGCACGGCCCGCCAGCTCGTTACCAGTTGGTCAGGCGTTTGGGTGGTAGCTTGCCCGCCCACGAAAGAGGTGTAATCCAAGAGAACCTGGGAAGCAAAGGAGCGGCCAACCCGCGCCCAGTCGCGTTCGTCGGTGCCCACAAACACGTCGGTGACGGTGCGGACGATGTCGTTGGTAGTCATGGGTTCGATTGATTGATTGGTCGGAGTGCACGCAACGGCCAGCCAGCCGAACAGACAAATAAGCAGTAGTTTCATTTAGTTAACTGGTCATTAAGTTAAGGGGCCGCTACACCCCGTCTCATTTACTGTTGCTCAGGCGTATTGCAGATCGGCCAGAGTGACCAAGCCGTTGGCGTAGGTGAAGGTGTAGTAAGCCCGCCAGCCCGTCGAGCCACGGGGTGCCCAGTGAACCAGCAGCCGTACCCGATCCGGTTGTTGCTGGTCTGCCCGCAGTACCTGCAAGCGCCCACCCATGACTTCATTCCTGGCCCAGGTGCGCACGGCCTCGCGTCCTTCGATCCGGCGCGAAACGTCCACCACCGTACCGGTCGGGGCGAAGGCCGCAACCAGCGAATCGAGGTTGTTGAGGTTAACGGCGTTGATGTAGTTACGGGCTGGAAGCGGCACGGTAGCGGTTAAACTGTCGCGCTGAGCGGGTGTATTGGCATCGCTCGGCAGCCCCACCCCATTGTTGTCCCGACGGCAACTGGTCAAGGCCGTGAACCCTGCCGACAGCATCAGCAGGCCATTGACCAGCAGCAGGGTGTTCATAAAGTTTTTCATAGTTAAGTTTAATTTAAGTTCAGAAGTAGCGTACTCCACTGAGGTTCAATAAGCGTATTATAAAATTTGTGCCAGAAAATAAACCACTGATAGTCAGCAGTTAATGATTTTTAGCCGAAATTAATTTTCGTAGTATATTGTGAAACCACAGTCTGTCTCGTATCATTCTGTGAATTTAATTCCCATCGCTATGGAACAAATAGATCAGGTACTCGAACGGCCAACGCTGCTGGCACCCGATGAAACGTCCCTCTTACTAACCATTAGCCAAACCATTGCTGCGGTGCGGGAACGAAAAGAACTGTTTACTGCTATCTTCGAGCATTTAAAGCCGGTGATTCCCGTGGACGATACGGGTATTCTGGTGCTGGATAAAACTGGAAAGTACTGGCAGGATTGGACCAATGTGGACAATTACCAGGGTCATCAAGCCGCCACTCAGTTGCAGCAGAAGGGCTACGACCAGTTTTTACCGATGGACCGGTTTACCGAGTACACCTTAAACCACACCGGCGTCATAACGGTAGCGCAGTTTAGGGGACACTACCCGGAGCATCCTTTTGGGGAGGTGATGTGGGAAGCGGGAATAAGAGAGCTTATGTTTACCCCGCTGATGCACAGGGGTAAAAAATTGGGTGTACTCTTCCTCGATTCTGAACAGGAAGGCACCTACACGGAAGCGCATCTAAGGTTGTGTAAAACCATCGCTGACCTGATTGCCGTAGCGGTAGCCAACATTCTGGCCAACGAGGAGATTCTGGAAAGGGAACGGGAAAAGACTCAGTTACTTAAGATTACCGAGCTAATTGCTCAGGTGAAAGCAACCAATGACTTGCTCTGGTTGATTGTCGACAAGATTAAACCCCTCTTTGGGTTTCACGACTGTGGTTTGTTTGTGGTCAGTGCGGACGAAAAAACCCACACGGACCTAGCGGCTGTGCTGCCGGATGTGAGTCCGAGCGAATGGAACGAGGCCATTGCCGCCGTTTCTGCCAATATTCCGCATACGGGTTCTGCCGCAGAATGGATGATGCAGGAATTGGCGACGGCCGGGGAGCCGGTGCTATTTGACTTTCAGG
The DNA here is from genome assembly GCF_054779955.1 of Spirosoma arcticum. Classification (NCBI taxonomy): domain Bacteria; kingdom Pseudomonadati; phylum Bacteroidota; class Cytophagia; order Cytophagales; family Cytophagaceae; genus Spirosoma; species Spirosoma arcticum. The sequence continues at coordinate 99,594 of NZ_BAAGXG010000015.1, read as the reverse complement.
AGCTCGTGGAACGATTCCCGGACTACCCCCAGATCAGCGGTACGGGCCTTCTGGAGATGGGGTACCGCGACTGCCTGGCAGCAGGCCTCACGGTACGGGGTAAATCCATCGGCTTCTTTTGCATCAATGCCCTGCAGAAAGAGTACTTTCAACCTGCTGTATTTACGCTTTTTCAGACGGTTACCCATACCATTTCAATTGCAATTGCCAACATCCTGACTAATGAGGAGGTTCAGCGGCTCAATGAGCAGTTGCAGGAGCAGAACGCCTACCTGATTGAGGAAGTCGAACAGCAGTATAACCTCGGTGAGATGGTCGGACAGAGTCCGGCCCTGCAAAACCTGCACCACAACCTGCGGCTGGTAGCCCCTACCGACACCACCGTGCTGATTATGGGCGAAAGCGGCACGGGCAAAGAACTCGTCGTCCGCGCCCTGCACCAGGCCTCGTCCCGCCGGGCTAAAGCCCTCATCAAGATCAACTGCGCAGCCCTGCCCGCCAACCTGATCGAATCGGAATTGTTCGGCCATGAGCGGGGTGCCTTCACCGGAGCCACCGACCGGCGCGTGGGCAAGTTCGAGTTGGCCCACGGCAGCACGCTGTTCTTAGACGAAATTGGCGAGCTACCCCTGGATTTGCAGGCCAAGCTGCTACGGGCCATTCAGGAAAAGGAGATTGAGCGGCTGGGGGGCAACAAGGTTATCCCGACCGACGTACGGATCATCTCGGCCACCAACCGTAATTTGGCCGCCGAGGTGCAGGCCGGGCGGTTCCGGGCCGACCTGTACTACCGGCTATCGGTCTTTCCCCTGACGCTGCCGCCCCTGCGGGAGCGGCCCGACGACCTGCTGCTGCTGGTCACGCACTTCGTGCAAAAGATGGCCCGGCGACTGGGTAAGCCCTTGCAGGGCGTATCGGGGCGGGCCATGCGGCAGGTTCTGGCCTACGACTGGCCGGGCAATATCCGCGAGTTGGAGAACGTGCTGGAACGGGCGGCAATCCTGAGTCCGGGCAAGGTCATTCAGGAGCTTTATTTACCCACCACCAAACCCGGCCCTTCGGCCACGGCCGGACCGGTAACCGCACTAATAGCGGAAGATCCGACCCTCAAAACAGCCGCCGACAATGAGCGCGACCACATTCTGCGGGTACTGCGTCACTGTAAGGGCAAGGTCAGCGGCCGGGGCGGTGCCGCCGAACTTTTGCAGTTGAAAGCCAGCACGTTGGAGTTCCGCATGAAAAAGCTGGGCATTCGGCGCGAACACTTGCGGGGTGACCAGCTAAGCGGTATCGTTGATTAGTAAAAACGGTAGCATGCCCTACCCACTTTGACCGCATCCGAGGTTTGAGCGTGTCTGTATAAAATTTATACTGCTGAAATACAGATGTTTAAGTAGTTTTGGTGGAACATTTCGTACAAATGTTGGCTACCCCCCTAGGTTAAGCTTTAGTTGAAAAAGGAATAAAAATGCAATTCGCCTGAATCATGATTTTATAACCCTATAGCTTTATAAGATTATAGTCCTATAAGATTATAATCTTATAGCCTGGATATAACCCTGCGATGATTGATAGAGAAAGAAAATGATTCCTGCCTAGATGCTCGTTAGCTGGTGAGCCAGATTCTATTTAGCGTACCCTATTTCTTGAAGTGTCGGACGAGTTCCCATACTTTGAGGGCCAATACCCCCAGGATTGCTCCCAGGATTATACCGAGCAGTAGGGTGCCGAACAGGTCAAGCATTGCGAATTAGGCCGTTTAGTCGGGTCGTTAAATCTGTAATCGGGTGAGTACGTCTACGACACGAATCATTTCATCGGGTGTCCATAAGACCGGTCTATTCATACGAGCGTAATAATTCGCCTTGGCCAGCTCAGCCTGATCCAGTACCAGGCGTACGAACTGACCAATCGGCTTGAGTCGCTGACTGAGGTTTTCTTGGGCTAGGCTAAAATCAACCATTGCCCGCTTGTCTTCTTCGGTGCCTTTTGCACTAACAATAGTTTCCTTCTCCTCTTTGGTCAGCGCACGATGGCCCAGCCTCTTGAGGTAGATTGAACCGGGAGTTCCTGAAAATAATCGGTCTTCCGCTCCTACTTTTAATTCATCTGCCTTCTTAACTGCTTCCAAATACCGCTCAGCGGCATGTCGAATTATCAGGTCGGACTCCAACGCCATTTCATCATCTGCTTTGATTAGGGGCGAATCTACTAAGAAAGTTTCCATCAGGTGGGTGTTTGGGTTCTAATCTCAACGTAATAGGTCGTGATCATTCCGAGTAGACAAACGGCCGATAACTCTGCTGATCCAACCGTCCGATACGCCCGGATGGCATCCAGATTGATAAGCTTGCTGATCTGGCCCAAACTATCAACTAGTGATGCGGTGTCCAAAGCGACGGCCGGGTTAGCTGGATTGCGTCGCCAGGCGGTGCGGTTTTGGGCCTTGGCTGCGGCAGCCGACTCGTGGTAGATCTGCCACCAAGCCTTAACCATTCGGCGGAGGTGTTCTGCAGGACGGTCTTTGAAGGTAGACGGCACTTCTCCGAACGCCCAGCGCCGATCGAGCTCAACCTCTACCGAGTTGAATAATATTTCAATTCGAATATGTTCAGCGTTCGATGCCATAATTTTGAGGTTGATAATCGAGAAAAATCTTTGTTAGAAGTAAAATTAGGTGCACCGCCCCCATTTTAACACCCTTAGCTGTCAATCCGGTGCACCTGGCCATGCGTTGCCGGTGGCCCGCGCGAAGTTAAAGAGAGAGGCTTCATTAGTATTCTCCTAACTGTCCTGACTGATCTGGTCCGTCACGTAACCACTTTTCAACGTTTTCAATCGGCTCATTCCCCGTTTTGCTGCGCGCCTTCTGATCGGGATCGGTGCCGAACTGAGTTAGCGTCTGGTGCAACCGTTCGGCTTTCGGCTGGGTAAGTTCATCCATTGACTCACTGGCATCGCTAAGATCGGAAAAGGGTAAGCCCGTTCGGATGAAAACTCCCTGATGGTAGGTTTTCAGACTCAAAACATAGCCGTCTACGTCGCTGTCTGTTGTAATGCACAGCAGTAACTGACCAGCTTTAAACTCAAATAATCGGGCAAATCTCATAATACCGAGGGGATTGTGGGTGGTAGTAAAAAACCGGGTTCATTGCTGAACCCGGTTTTCGAATCTTCAAGCGAACAAGTTGGCCTGCAAGCCCTCGCCCAGCGTGACAGGCACGTGCGCCTGTACACCTTTGAACTCGCCACGCTGGGCGTACAAGCTGAACTGTACGACATCCCCCACCCCGGCGCTATAGTCACCCTGCGTGTGAGCCTTATGGTAGTAGGCCACCAGTGGTCGGCAACGGGGAAACTTCAAATTCGCCCGGTGAACCAACTGCTCCAGATGCTTGCCGAAAGCCTGAGGGTCCTCCACCGTTTGGCACTCAAGTTGTTTGACCTGCTTACCGACGTACTCCTGTAACCTGTTTTTACTGCTGTGTGAATTAGTGATCTTAGCGAAGTGCATAGCTAAAAAGCGTTAGGCGGCATGAAGTGCCGGGGTTGGCTGAGGTACTGTTTTAAGGCCCCACGAGGAGGGCACGAAGCCGGTGCGCTGCACCCCTTTCAAAAGCCCCTGGTACTTCTTGCGACCGCCTTCAATGCACCCCCGGCAGGCTGTTGCTTCAAAGTAGAACACTTCGTAGGGAGCCTGCTTCTGAACACCTAAAATCACAAAGCGCTTGGCTTCCGGTGTACCATCCAGATAGAAGGCCGCTTGCCGGTCGTAGTGGTAGTCCTCACAGCTTTTGAGAAACTCCCCGTAGGAACGGGCACTGGTGGTCTTGATGTCAACGACCAGCTCGTTCTCGGCTGCCCAGATATCAAGCTGTGCTTTACAGGGCAGGCCCGTTAGCGGCTCAACCCAGGTCCGCACCTGTTCGACTTGGGCGGCTTGCAGCACGTTAGCCAGAAACTTGCTACCCAGCGCCGACTCACGCATGGCGTTGAGTTGGCTAGTCATTTTGGGGCTGACATCATCGGCTAACTTAGCTTCGAGCAGCAGGCCGTGAAAGAGTGTGCCGAAGACCTGGGCCGCTCCGGAAACGCGCAGGGCCTGATTGCTGAAAAGTTTGTTTCGGAACTCACCTAAATCAGAGTTGGCGTATCGACGCATCGTACGGTATGACATGGTTGAAAAGGGAAAAAAGGTTTGTAGGTAAGGGTGTGACGGTCTACCACACCCCTCCCGGTTGGATGCATTAATTCAGAAAAGCAAAGCCAAATATCTGGCTGGGCAATGACGTTACCGTCAGTGACGGTCTGGTGTATACGTTGCCTAACCACTCAATACACTGGATGGCCTCTTCGACCGACATAGCTGGCTCTTCTGTACCGCCTTCCTCGTCGGTTCCCGTTAGCAGAGCGATGCCGTGGATCGGTCCCTGCCCGTTAAAAATGAAAGCGTGGGGCTGCGGCTCCAAGAACAGGGCCTCGTCGTCTACCGTGAGCGAATCGCCATTGTCCTGCCGGGCGCATACATCAATCATCCGGCAGTCGATGAGCCGGTACAGGTCGCCAAGGGTGCCGGGCGTATCAATGGCCTCGACGGTTTGGGCTTGGGGGTCAATCTTAATTAGTCGCATGTTATTAAGTTTTGATTACAGACTGAAGGTAATTATTAATTACAAAAAATAGAACTGTTTGGTAAGTTTATTTGTAAATATTTTACACAATCGAACCTTTACCAAAGCACGTCCGTACTGCTACATATTATTTGTTTTGATTACAATTTTGGTAGAGGTCAGCTAGTATAGGCTGGCCTCTCTTGTTTACAGCAGATCCGAGGAATGGTGAATCTGTAATTCCATCACAATAGCCTTGCTGTCTTTGTTAGCGTCAAGATGCATTCGCCAGTCAACAAAATGCAGGGGCGAATGCAATAAGCAGTACGGTTCTACCATCGGTCGCCAATGACAACCTCCTCCACCGTGGCGGCTGTGATAAACTGGTAATCCTCGTTGGTTAAGCTGGTTATTTGATTTCGGTTTCTTTTAACCTGGCTTCAGCCAGTTTATCGAGTGCTTCCATCTTGCCTTCGTACACCAGCCGACTAATGCCGATCAACCCGGCCCACTTTTCACCCATCGTTCGCTCGACGCCATTGATGGGACCATCCGCCCGCATGGTTAGCCAAAACAGGCCCACAACAAACTGCTGTTAAGCATACGTTAGCGTGTGCAATTCATCAAACGTATGTCGTTTTATGTAAGCCATTAATTTAGGATGGTTAATGCTGATTAGCCATGCCAGTGCCTTCCGCATCCACCACTTGACCCCATTACCTGTCGAATGTCTTCCAAGGCCCGACGTACCTCTTCAGCTGGTTTATCGTGTTCGCCGACGTCCGCCATCGACTGAAGTCGAAGTACATGATCCAAAGACGCAGCGTTGCCGGATCGCTGCGTCCCGGACAAAATCGGTCGAGGTGTAAGGCGTTTCCAGGTTAAAAAAACGATTGTTTTGCTGTTTATAACACCTGGGTTCGAGTTCGATAAAGCGCTGGGTTTAAGCCAGCAGTCCATGGTAGCAATCAAATGGCTGAACCGCTGACAACCTTGACATTATCGGCCGACACGCATTTGATGCCGGGGTACCTATCGGGGTCAACCTTCACGAGTCCGCCCGGCGTGAAGCCCTTCACCGTCGCTTTGTAGGAGCGGATGTATATATCCCATTTGTAAACGCTGACGATTACCCGGCACCCCTCCTTGATCTCTTTCATTGCGAACCAGCGCGATGAATCAAAAGCGTCTGAAAAACAGGCGATCCACAGCGTCAGGATACAGGCGGTTCAGCTCCGTAAGCTGATAAAAAAACGCAGCCCCTAATAAAATCAAATCCAGACGCCACTGATAGAGCGGTAGCCGGGGCTTTGGGCTGGTCCGAGTGAGTGAGCCGACCAGTTGATACCACTGTTGCCGCTCTTCCGGCGAAAACGTGTCGGATTCCTCGGCTTCTTCCCCCTGCTCATAGGCTTGCAGCCGTTCTATAATTTGAGGATCGGTACTCAGGTAGTGCCCCCGCAGTAATCGTTTCATATCGCTTTTAGCTTCTTCCTGAGTAAAGAGAAGATACAGCCCGATTCCGACCTGTGCGATAAGGGCCGCACCAACGGGCAGATTAAAGGTCAACAGGGCCGCAATTATTGCGCATATATCACGGTTGGTCAAATCATGCAAAGGGCGTTGTGCCGGAAATGAAGAATGCTGAATAGCTTTCATGGGTGCATTGGTTGAATTGCTAAGACAAAAATAAGGACTCTGTTTAATTCGGTAGCCAGTTCTTGCCCTGATACGGGCTAATCATTCGGCTAACCAGATGGTGTAAATGGGGTTAGGTAGAACTCGGGATTGGTGAACATAGAGAGTGCACTTAGGGGGATTCTTGAAGTATTTGCAGTAACTGCTGGGGCGTTGTCAGCCATCTGGCATACTGGTCTTGGGTTAGACCTAAAAAAGCCGCCAGGGGTAAATCTGAATTGCCTGAGTGCCACCGATCGATGTAGTCATCTATTTGATCGGGTTGAACAATTCCACTTTTCCAGTCTTCAAAGAACGTGTTCATTTTATTTGTCATTAGTTATTAATGTGCTCCGCGCTCCGACAAACTTATCAATCAAGTACGCTGGAGCCTCCGCAATTAGCTTCTGATAAGCGATCTCCCCGATGCGGTGTAGGATGTAGGTTTCGTGAATGATGGCAATGGCATGAACGCTATCAACTAATTTTCGATTCAGGGCGACGGCTTCCAGGCTTGAGACGCAAACGGTGGGAACATTAACGCCCAATTGGTAGACCATCAGGGCCGAATAAGGGTTGCTTTCCGTGGCTATGCTGGGGCCGTAGAAACCCGCGCCCGCCCGTTGATTCATCAGCAGGTTCACGCCTTTCTGGTTGGCAATGTTGATGCCATCCGAAGCCAGCACCGCGCGGGCTGAAAAGAATGCGGCATAGTAGGCCTGGGGGAACGTCCACTCTAAGGAGTTCTTGCAGAACTCAGCGTCCTGAACGGTGGGTGTTACACGCAGGGCATATTCAGCACTCCACGCGCATAACAGAAGTTTACCGATGGCACTTATCTCTTGTTGAGTTGATTCAATGGGGGCGGTGCTGCGTCTTGAATAAGGCATCAGAAAAGTAGGTTTTAGGTCCGGTCGCTGGCTCGTCACCTGAGCGACCGGAACGGGTTGTAATAAATTAAGCCGGGGTTTGCTCGGTGTTGCCCTCGCTCTGCTCCTGGTAGTGCTGCTCTACCGCGTCGCGCACCTCCGCATTGCTTACACCTTCGGGCAACTGTTCCAAGCCTTCGGCATGGGCCAAAGGGTTATAATAGTTCAGGGCCGTTTTCACGTTGGCTACATCGGTCAGCGTTTCCTGCCGGTAAATCTTGCGATCCTGCGCGTACCGCTTCAATACGCTTGTCTGCTCAACGTCCGCCATTTTGTAGCTGAACGAAGCGATATAGTACGTGCCTTTGGGAACGGACTTGGTGTACTCCTTCTTCTCGGCAATGGCGGTAATCACCACATCGGCCAGTGTCAGATCGTCGTAATAAAGCGGCTCGACCATCTTGAATATATTCTCCACGCTGTAGGAGTGAAACAGGATAGACGCTACACAATTCTTATCGTCAATGAAGAACAGTTCAGCCCAGTTCTTGGTACCCATACCCAGAATAGCATCGGTAAAAATGCGCCACGCAATGGGCTGAAACGTCAGGCTACGCCCCAGCTTATCGGTGCCGTTGATGTTGAATACGCCTTCTTTAGCGTCAAAGCGATACTGACGGGGGTGCCCTTCCAGCATCTTGTATTTGTCAATAATTTCGCCGGTCAACTCGTGAACCTTCTGATAAGGCAGTAAGCCGGTAGGGGTGTTGGTTGCTTCGGTGGCGTTGGTCTTTGCCATAGCGGTAAAAATTGGAAAGGGGAAAAAGGGGTGGCCGGAACTTACCCCGTCCGACCTTCGGGGTGGTTAATGCTAATTCCAAAGACGGTTGGCTATCTCCAGTTTCTTTTGGAGTTCATTGACTTCCTTCTTGGCATAGGTCAATGAAAACGAGTGCCTCCGCTCGATAGCCCCAGACTTTAAACCTTCGTGTTTTTGCCGGGCCTTTTCCAGCTCACATTCATAGAAGTCTACACTTTCCGGCATCGACAGATTGATTGTGTTGGCCCGACTTTCCCAGTAGGACGACCGTTCTTCGTGCGCTTCTGCTTTCTCGGTTAGTTTCACCGCATTACCCAGTGCATTCCACGAACGATCTAAGTCCCGGCGATGGCGTTTTTCGCTGTGGTGACCTACGAGAATAGGTTGGCCCATCGGGATACCTTTTACGTAGTCGTGGGAGCGTTTGTGCGCTGCATCGGCTTGGCTTTCTGCACTGGCGGCCCATACCTGATATTTTTCCGCACGACGTTTTGCCCATTCCTGAACATTGAAGCCATCGGCCCGCACGACCGAGTAAAAGAAGAATCCGCCTTTTTCATAGATGAGATTGAAAACAATGCATTCATTCTCGTTCCCATGTCTTGTTGTAAGCGTTATCGTTTCCCCCTTTTGGTGCTGTTCTGGACATTTAGCCAGAAATACATTCGGACAGTATTTGCTATAGGTGTTCATAAAGTCAGCTAGCTAAAGAGGTGGTTAGTGGCCCGGCATAGAGCCGGGCCGTATGTGATTAGGCGACAATCAAACGATCAATGCGAAATGACCGAATCCCGTTTGCTTCCGTGTCGTAATAGCAAATGACAAGGGGCTTGGTCGTAGTGGTGGCATACTGACCCGTAGCATAGCGTCGGCTACCGTCCTCTTTGAAATAGCAGAAGCTGACCGGCTGAACCTGCATCTTGGCTTTCAGCTTAAGGGTGGCCCACGCCTGGGCTTGTACTTGGGCGAAGGGCAAACCGGCGTTTCTGGCAATCTGCCAAGCCAGTTTTACGGCTTCTGAACGGGTGGTGGCTGGAATAGTCGATTGAGTTTTCATCGGAAAAAGGGATTAGTAGTAGCTGTTCAATACTTCATCGACCATTTGATTGTACATCTCGGCGGTGATGGCTTCCAGCGGGATTGCTACGCCATTGAGCCGAACGGTAGTGATTTCAACCTCTGGGCCATCGCCGGGATAGTCGCGGGTGGCTGCTTCGCCGGGGGTATACTTGAAATCGAAATCAAAGGGTACTTCCGTTGCCAGTGTCATGTCCTTTTCTGTTTTGATTACAGATTAAAGGTACAATCATTTTACTAAATTTACAACTGTTTAGTAATGTTTTTTGTAAATATTTTACACAAAAAAGGCAGTTATTGGCCCTTGTATGTCTTGTTGCGTTGCCAATTTGAGCCGACTTTCTTTCCCCTTTTCAACCTTTTTTTACGCTTATAGGAAAGCCCTGTGTGTAAGTGGATTTGCAAGTATTATAATAAAACTATAGTATAGCCGCTTGTTTTATGTTTCAACTATACTATTACGACCGCCTATGAGTGATGACACTACACAAAAACCAGAGTCGCTCCGCATGGAGAAGTTGAAGGTCCGTTCAGCGACCGGCTTGAAACTCCCCTTTTATTCCTCGCTGGTACCAGCCGGTTTTGCTTCCCCGGCGACCGATCACATTGAGAAGATCTGCTCCTTGGATGAATTGTGCGACACGCACCTGGAGACGTCTTACTTCGTGCGCTGTGGTGGTGATTCAATGATCGACGATGGCCTTTGGAGCGGGGACATTATGATTGTTGATCGCCGGATCAGAAAGAATTATGAAGGTCATATCGTTGTGGCCTGGGTCAACGGGGGATTAACCGTCAAGCGCTACCACCGGGCCGATGACCTTATTGTTTTGTTGCCGGCAAACCCGGCCTACCTGCCCATTTACGTACATCCCGGTGAACCGGGAGACGATTTCAAGCTATTCGGGGTGGTCACCTACTGGCTTAAAAAGTCGCAGCTCAAACACACTCATTAGCCTATGCTATCGCTCGTAGACGCTAACAATTTCTACTGCTCGGTAGAACGCAGCTTTAACCCAACCCTGGAAGGAAAGCCCGTCATTGTGCTCAGTAATGGCGATGGATGCGTGGTTGCCCGCTCGAACGAGGCTAAAAAGATCGGGGTGACCATGGGGGCACCCTACTTTCAGTTGGAAGATCTCATTATTGAGCATAACATCCACGTTTACAGCTCAAATTATACCCTGTACGGATGCGCGTCGTCAAGACTGATGGCATTACTGGGTCGTTTTGTGGAAGAGGTTGAGGTCAATTCCATCGATGAAGCCTTTTTGGACCTGGCTGGCTACGAAAGCGTTTATCCCGATCTACGGTACTTTGCTCGCAATTTGCGGGAACAGGTCAATCAGGGCATTGGCATTCCCGTTTCGGTGGGGATTGCACCCACGAAAAGTCTGACCAAAGTAGCCAACTGGTACGCCAAACGACTCGACGAAGCCGAAGGTGTCTTTCTGCTGGATACGCCGTCCGCTATCGAAGATGCTCTGGCTGATTTCTCGGTTAAAGAACTCTGGGGGGTAGGCCGACGCTACCAGTCGCTACTGAATCGCAACGACGTTAAGACGGCCGCTCAGTTTGCGGCCCTGCCCGATGACTGGCTGCGGCATCACCTGACGGTTAATGGTCTGCGCCTGAAGTATGAGTTACTGGGTACACCGTGCCGGCTCATGGAGACCGATCCGCCCGTTCGCAAGTCGTTTTGTGCAGCTCCCAGTTTTGGCCAGTTGATTCCTGACAAACAAACCATGACCGAAGCCCTGCTGACCTATCTGGCCAGGGTTGCCGAGCGGCTGCGGAAACAGCATTCGGCGGCCCGGGTGATGACGGTCTTTTTGCACACGAACCGGTTTCGTAAATCAGCCAATGGGGAGCTGGCCAAGCAGTACTACAACAGTCAGACCCTGCAACTCCCCCACCCGACCAGCAGTACGCCCGAGTTAGCCCACTACGCAGCGGCTGCCCTGAACAGCATCTACCGGTTTGGTTACGCTTACCAGAAGGTGGGGGTTATTCTCTCCGATTTTGTACCGGACAGCTTTCAGCAACCCGGCTTATTTACGGACGTGGCTGATGAGCGGCTGGCGACACTAAGCCAGGTAATGGACAAAATCAATACCCGCTACGGCCGGGACCGGGTGCGCGTGGCGGGTCAGGGCTTAAGTCCTACTTGGCACATGAAGCAACAGTGGCTATCACCTTGTTACACTACCCGGTGGAAAGATATACTGACTGCTCATTGATCCCGTTCAGAAGGTTGCCCCTGTCGGCGTCGGGTTTCAAATTCGTTTTGAGTTACGGCGTATATCCACCAGGTAGGCGGGTATTCTCGGCGTAGTTGACTTAGATGGGCGCTTATTTCCTGATACGTTTGGACCAAAATCGGCAACTGATCACTGGTATCCGTAAAACCAACTAGCCCATTACTTTCAGCCAGAAAAAATTCCTGGCCGCTTTCGTTTTCCAGGCTAATAACAAACTGTACGGCATCAAACTCTTCTCCGCTATGATTGCACTCGGGCGCGCACGCTCGATAAGTTGTGTTCGATGATGGAGGGAAGTTAACCGGGTGATGATTGTTGCACATAGCTGACGGTGTTGAGGATTAAGACTTACCTACTTTGTTTATAGGATAAGTTGTGTCTTAAACGTGTATCAGATAAGCACTATGGCCAACTCTGGTACCAATAGGTCATACCGAGGGACGAACGAGTTGTAACGGGGGACGAAACCTGTTTCTTTCTTTTCCGTTTGAGTCAATAAGCATCCAGACAGAAGCGACCATGAACGAGTCGATCAATCCCCGTGGGGCGGGTGGAGAAACCATATATGAGTGCGATAACTTACGCATTACCGTCGGGCGCGCGCTTGAATCAGATGGAATGACGCTGTTGAAAAACACCGTTTATGGAACCAAGGGCATCCGGTATCAACACACGAATCAGGAAACGAAAGTCCGGGATCTGGCCAACCCGTCTTTCTTTCACCTGTGGCAGGGGAATGAATTGATTGGTATCTATTGCCTGGATGAACGCCAACTTGACATTGAGAATCGCCAACTGACCGGCTTTTACGGCCGCTACCTCTCCGTAGCGGAATCCCGATCAAATAAAGGATATGGCCGTTTGCTAAAACAGAAAGCGATGGATTACGCACAACAGCATACTTCCTCCCCTTTCCTATTTTATTCGTACATCGAAGAAAAAAATGAACGCTCGATGGCCATATCGGTCAACGAGGACTTCCGCTCAATTGCTCTTCTGAAAACTTACTTTTTTCGGCGTTACGCTCCGGTAAAAGACAAACGTTTTGGGGTGGCAACGGGTGATGATCTCACCCGTATCATACCTCTTTTACGCCGTTTTTATCGGCACTACACGTTTAAAACATTCGCCTACATCGGCTACCAAAGTCAATACTTTGTCCTAAAGGAGGGTGGTCAGATCGTTGCTGGTGTACAGGCGAATCCCGTATGCTGGCGATTCATTCAAATGCCCGGTTTTTGGGGGCCTCTTCTTATGAAGCTGGCTCCCGTGTTCCCGATTACCCGCTGGTACTTTAATCCGGCCCGTCAGGCGTTTGCCGTATTGGAAGGGTTTTACCATAGTGAAGGCCGAGCTCACCTACTACCTATCTTACTGGAGAGTGTATTAGCTCACCTGGGGCTGCATTCCGCTATGTGGCAAATCGACGAGCGGGACCCGCTGACGGCATTGCTCAGCCTGAAATCAATGGGTCTCTTTAGCAGCTATAGAGCGGGCATAAATACCCACGTACTGGTTAAGTCAGTTGGAACGAATGCCCCCTGGCAGGTCAATCAGCGACCATTGTATGTTTCCTGCTTTGACTACTCTTAAACGGCTAAATCGATGAGGAACGAAGAGATTGGGCTGAAAGACCTGTTGGAAAACTCCCGCCAGCAACTCAAGGAGCCATTTACCAAAACGCAGGGAAGACTATTGCTCATTTTAAATTTCGGTTACTTAGGATTGGTAGCTATTTTCCTTATTTCAGAGAAAATAGCTACGGGTTACTTCATTCCTAACCCTATATTAGGTGTAATCTACATATTGGTTGGGGTTACAAATTTGTCCTCAGCTATTTATAGTTCTCTTCTGCTTGTCTCAAAAAAGACAATTAGTCTGGCGGGATTCAGCATTAGAATAAGTACCGACAAAAGGCTTGAAACAACTATGCGTTGGGCAAGTGCTCTGTCGGTGATGACGATGAGTCTCTGTCACATGATCGGGATAGGAAACCCAAGTAGTGATGCTATACTGACTGATTTTGCACTTGGTCATTCATTTACTCTTCTGTCGGCCATGCTGCTTGGACGAACGGCCTCATTCGTTTGGTTTTTAACAGTCATCGGCCTGCTCATCTATGTCACTTTTGTACGTAACGAGTATTCCTATCAATACAACTATTTAACCCCAGCCGAGTCGTCCCGGTATGAAACAGCTTTGGGTAGTAATCAGTCTTGGGCACTGGCAAGAAAAGAAACACTGCAGAAAAATGGCTTAAACCCTCCTAAAATCTCAAGATACTTTAACATTTGGCTCGTCTTCATGCTGATTGCTTTTCTGACTGCTTACTTCTGTTTAACAACCACCTTATCTGTTTACAGAATCATTCCAACCGTAACTGAGAATATCCGAGTTGCGATAAATGCCAGTAATCAACAAGAGTTAGAGCGGGAACGGGAACAGAGTCAGGCGGAAGAACAGCGTCTACTTCTCCGGCAAGAAACCCTAAGTGCCGAGCTTAAAGCGCTTAAAGCGCAGATCAATCCTCACTTTCTTTATAACACACTTAACTACTTTTACATGAAAAGTCAGGATGTCGCTCCGGAAATGGCGGAAGGCGTTTTGAAACTGGCCGAAATCATGCGTTACAGCATGCAGGATGACCGGGGTCCGGTCGTGCTTGACGAGGAAATTAATTACATGCAGCAATTCATTGACCTGCATCAACTGCGGCACAGTCACCAGTTATTCATCGACTTCAGCGTCGCAGGACCCACTCATGAAAAAGAGATTCCGCCATTTTTGCTGATTGGCCTGGTTGAAAACGCGTTTAAACACGGTAAGATGAATGAAGCGGGTGACCCACTAATCATTCGCATCGAAGCGACCCAAACGGCGATTAACTTGTTCATTGCCAACAAAAAAAATCGCAAACAACGGGTTGAGTCCAACAACATCGGTTTAGCCAATCTGCGCCGACGGCTGGCTTTAACCTATGACACGAACTATTCGTTTAGGGTAGATCAGGATGAGGACTATTTCCGGGTAGAACTCTCCATCCAAACCTGAATTCCATGGCGATCACCTGCATTGTGTTGGACGACGAAGAAATGGCGATTCAGCATTTGCTGAAATACATCGCCAAGGTGCCTTATTTGGAAGTGAAGAGCTACTTTAGTGACCCTTTCCAGGCGGTCACCTATCTGCAAAACAATTCGGTAGATCTGGTTTTTCTTGACATCGAGATGCCGAATTTTGCCATTGATGGGATGGACTTCGTCCACATTGTTGGGGATAAGCAAGGCTATATTTTTACAACCGCCTACCCCGGCTATGCCCTGAAAAGTTACGAATACAACGCGATTGACTTTCTCCACAAACCTTATTCGTTTGAGCGCTTTTTAAAGGCGGTACAGAAGGCCAAGCTAATGCTTCAGACGGAGGAGGCCGTTGACTCCTTTACCTATGTGCGGGTAGAGGGCAAATTTCACCGGATCGACTTTGATACGATCTGCTGGATAGAAAGTGATCGAAACTATATTTCAATTTTCACCGAACAGGACCGCATCAACCTTCGACTCTCCATTGGCGAGATGGAAGGCCAGTTGCCAAAAAAACTATTTGTCCGGGTTCATAAGTCGTTTATCGTTTCCAAAAAGAAAATTGACCTTGTAGAAGCCCATCAACTTTGGGTACAACGTCAGAACCAGTCTCGACCTTTCCCAATTGGCGAATCTCACAAGAAGTCCTTGTTAGAGGCGATTGCACAAAATTCAATCCGAAAAAAGTGACTCTTTTTTATTCAAGCTGATTCTCATCGTTTACCGTGGTCTTCCTAACAGCATCCCATATCGTTTGTCGTCGCTTGTCAAATTCACGCCGTTCAACAGCATACAGTCGACAGATGGGTGGATAGTTAGGTTTCAACTGAGCGATTCTCTTAGCGGTTAGCTGATACGATTTAAATTCTTGAGGTTGTTCTATTCCTCTAGACGACAGGCCAACTAGACCTCCCCCCAAGGTTATAAAGTACTCTTCTCCGCTCCCATCCTCGAGATTGATTACGTAAACCATGTGGATCTCACCTGACTCCTGTTCTATATGATTAGGAGTAAAAGTAATAAGAGAAACACCATCCAGTTCAATGTAACCACTCCTTGATAGCGGATAGATCATAAAATCAGTGTAAAACTGCTCCGTGCCTAAATAATTAATTTCCTGTACGTGAGTAATTGTGCCGTCAAACTGATCAATCAGTTCTATATAGTTGACCTTCGGTAGTTGGTCTAATGGAATAAGATAGGCCGAGTGATAAGGTAACCTGTCTTCCTCATAAATAACACCCCTTACATGTTGAGCCAGTCCTTGCTCTTCCATCACTAACAGGAATGCGTCGAGGTTGGTGAACTTTAAAGCTTGCCGGTTCATTCTTGGCGTGGTTTAAGTTGCTGGCCCTTCTTGTGTCCCTGCTTCGCTACTTGGCCTATGGCCGGTTTATTCTCTGGGTTCAAAGCCTGCTTTATATGGCGAAGTTCGTCCGGTTGCTGCAGTTTCAGGGCTTTCTTCTCTTCTTGAACTTGTCCATTGAGCTCCTGGGTTTGTGTAGATTTAACGGTTTGCCCATTCTCAATTTTCAACTCAAAATGGGGGCGTACAAAGCCGTAGGGCTGGCGTTGGTTTAGCGTAAAGGATTTGGTGAGGCCTTCGCTTTCTGCCTGGTGCTGCAAGTGCTGCATGACCCTAACCATCGATACTGGCGAGATACCATTAATAATGACCAGGCCGGTCTCGTCTTTGACGCCGTAAGCATAACGCTTTCCTAACTGAACTTCCCGCGTTAGGTCCTGATTAAAATCCTTAGCGCAGGCCTTCTCCAGTTTGATTCGCTGACTAAGCCCCGTTTCTTCCAGAAGTAGCTTATTAATGACTGACAAAGGGGCAATCATTTCGGGAATGCTGATTTGCACCTGTTGCCCGCTTCGGCTGACCTGGATGAGTTGACTACTTAATTCTTTTTGACCAAGCGTATCGGTTTCCGATCTGACAAACTGAGCCTGTATATTTTGGTTAAATAATTCAATCCGATCCAGCATCGCTGCCCGAATCGGACGGTATTCTTCCTGTTCGGGTAACAGGTAGGCCATCCGGTTACCACCGCCAACCGTTGGCGTCATGGGAAACTTAACGGCCATCATTTGCTGAATAAACTGAAGGTCGAACCGGTGACCCGAAGCATCATTATCAAAGGCTAAGTTGATGGAGTAGTTCTCCGCTTTGGCAAAAGACCCCATGTACCGGCTCATCGTATTGACTTGCTGAGGGGTGAGCTGTCCGCCGGTTGAAAAGTAGACTGCGTTGAATTTGTCGTCTCCCTCAATACTGCGCAGCTGCCGGTGGGAAAGTGCATCGATGGCGCTTTCCATGATAAAGAACCGTTCAACTTTGGGGGGTGGGTTAGACACAAACACACTGCTGTATCGGTCACTGCCGGGAGCATGCAGCTTAACGTTTTCGTTTCTCAGTTCCAAGCCCGTCACTTCCGTAGACTGGCCATTGAAGTAAGGGAAAGCTACGTTGGTGTACTGAAGATAGTTGCGCTCGGGGTGTTCCTTGACGGTGGGGAAGTTATCGGTCTGACCACGAGCGGGGTCGAAGTAGGTCACCTGGGAAACGACTTTATTGACAAACTCAGGACCACTCAGGGTCTGGGGTGCAATGTTTCGCTGGTTGAGGTAATTGTCATCCCCCAGTGGGCGCAAATCAAACTGCTCCTTGGTGAAGGGCTGCTTTACACCCGGCTCGGCCAGCCGGGTGGTAACCTTTCGGTTATGATTGACGTGCTCGGGATCGATGCGCAGGTAATCATAAAGCACGCTGGTAATGTTCCTGAATTCGGATTCGCCGGGTCGGTTGAAGGTAGAAAAGACAGTGGCTAATCGGTTGCGGATAAAGTCAATGATTGTGCCAGCGTCCGTGAAGTCCCCGGCCCGCTGGTAAACCTGCTGGCCGGGGTCCTGTGGGTTTTTGATGATGATTGTGTCCTTGTAACGGGGATGTTCCAGGACGGGGCGTGAGCGCCCTTTGTAGACCTGCGGTTCGTAGCCGTACTGAACAGCCAATTCAACGATGGAAACGTTCGAGCGGAGCTCCTGAACGGGGATCAGGTTAGGGAAACGCTCCTTCAGTTCATCAAATTTTGTCATGGTCGTGTAGGGGTGGATAGGATCGCTTATTGAATTCTTTGCTTGGGGCCACCAATTTTCTGTTCTGGCTTGCCCTCCAGTAACTCCTGCATCATTTCCCGCTGAAAATTACTGACCGTGGTTGCCCCAGACGTTATCTCCTGGCTTCGGGTCAAGTCCGTTTTGGCTCCCTCGTTGTTGATGGCAAGCTGCTGCCGGTTTTCAGCATCTGGCTTAAGCGTAACTCCCAATCGGCTAAAATCACTGAACTGAAGTTCTTTCTGAGTGACCGACAGGCTAACCGTTGCGTTGAAGGGTTCACCCTGTTTGTCCAACAAACCACTCAGGCGCACGGCGTGCCCGTTGGCAAGCTGAAGCTGCTGATCTTTGGTCAGGTCAATGTTAAGCAGCTTGGTCGGCAGTAGTTCGGGCCGTACCCGCCATAACTCAACTGTGTTTGTCATTGAGTCGACGCGCAGGTAGGTGGGCACGTAATCGCCCTGATCGGCCAGTAGGAAGGGTCGGGGTAAAGCCCCCTCCGTAGCTAACTGCTGTTTTTCCCCTTTCGACAAACGAATTCCTGCCACTTCGTTCGGAATTGTTAACTGACGCTGTACGGGCGTAATGCAGACTACCGGACCGTCATCCGACATAACAATCCGCAACCGGCCATCCATTTTCACGTCGGGCGAAATAAACACGCTCATCGTTGGTGTCCGCTGCCCACTGAACAGCGCTTCTTCAATGTGGGGGTGTTTAGCCAAGTGTTCCGGTGGGTAGCCGATCTGGCTTAGCTTGGCTTCCAGTTGAGCCCGGTACGGCTCCAGCTGCTGGCGTAGCACGGCCGAGGCTTCCTCTGGACTAAAGAAGTTATCGGTTTGGGCGTACTGCCAGGCCTGCTTCGCCTGTAAAAGTGTTGGGGCAAGGTTGTCATAGCCATCAGCCTGCGTCTGGGCGTACTGTAAGGACGGATTCATAAGACAAAGAGGTTTAACGAGTTGACAAGCAGAAGTTGCGGGTAAATGTAATGAATATAGAATAGCAAAATTAAAATGTGCAACTTTGTTTGTGAAAAATAGCTTTTTATGCCACTGCGTTTTTATGGTCTGCTTATCCTCGCCCTCTCACTCTCGGTCATGATTCGCGCACAGACACCTCACGCCAAGTCTGACGGGCAATTACTCGTAATTGATACGCTTGATTTGGGGCCGACTCCTATTCATTCTGATTCAATAAGGCGGGTACTGGATTCGCTGGAGGTTACTCTTTTGAGGACAACGCAGACCTACTATCAGATTGAGCGTTTACTGCACAGTTTTGGCCCTGAGTCACCTTATCTGATGCTGTTACCTTGCGTACTCCCCGTTGATTTACCCCTTCAGGCATTTCGCGTTACTTCTCCCTTTGGCAAGCGATTTCATCCTGTCCATCATCAGGTGCGCTTTCATCAGGGCGTGGATGTGCGTGCTCCGCTGGGTATGGTTGTTAAAGCTACAGCTGCGGGTATCGTCAAGCGGGTGGGCCATGACCCCGCCTTAGGCGTTTTTGTGCAGCTACAGCACGCGTTCGGATTTGAGACGACCTACGGACATCTCAAGGGGTACTGCGTGAAGCCTGGGCAATCTATCGAGCTTAATGAAGAAATTGGCCGTGTAGGTCAGACGGGTTTGGCAACTGGCCCTCACCTTCACTATACCATCAAAAAAAACGGGTCCGTATTGGACCCGTTTGAATTCTGCTTTTTACTGCGACGTCGGTTGTGGTTCCTTCAGAGTTCGAGTTCCACCGGTAAGGGTGTTTCCACCTCCGAAGGGGTAAAGCGTTTTTTGTCCAACGTGAAATAACCCAATTCTCTGAGGTGACCCGTCATTTGTGAGTAATCCTCCTGGAGTCGATTGCTTACCTTTAGCATCAGTTCACTGAACATCAGCAGCTCGTCACCCGAGGTAAGTATCATGGGTAGATTGGTATTGTCAGGAAACAAGATCCAGTCCAAGTTATAGCCGTGCGTTCGGTAGAATACGAGCAGTTTGATCAACGACTCCCAACTGCCTTTACCGTGCTCAATGCGAACCATCTTTTGGTGTTCAACGCCTGATTTGCTGGCTAACACTTCAAGCGTTAAATTTTCGCCAAGCCGTTCACCGAGGTGTTTGCGCAGGCTGTTCAGGCGCTGGGCTATAACTTGCACGTCTACCTCTCCCATTACTTTTTGTATTTATCGTTAAGCCGGGCCAACTCTGAGCTAACCAATCGAGCAACATCTTCCTTGATTTTAAGGTAGTTTGCTTCGATTCGCTCGTTCATTGTAACCTCGTCATTAGCAAAAATAGAAAAGTTAGGCATTTCCTTCGCTTTTTGCTCGTTATTAAAATCCTCTTTGTCAATGGCGATCCGGGCGTGGAGCGCCTTGTGAGGGCTTTCCTGACCCTCATTATCCGCCAAGACGCCCACCATATAGCCTTGCGATAACTGCGAGATTTTGGCCGCCGGTGCCATATAATTCAGCTCCGTGGATATGCCGTGCGTTACGTCTTCGGACTGAATATTGATGCTGTCTTTACGTTGCACAATCTTGCCCATCCGGTTCTGCATGGCCTCGGCTGTTTTGTCGTAAACCTGACCCGAGATGATGTTGCCACACGTATTTTTAATGGTTTCCGCCTGCGTGCGGCCGTAGTCTTCATCGAGTTGTGAAAAGTCCTGCATACCGATGGTAATGGCCACCCGGTTGGAGCGTGCTGTGGTGATCAGCTTAGAGAGTCCTTTGAAGTAAATTGTGGGCAATTCATCAATCACCGCTGAGGATTGATGCTTACCCGGTTGGTTGAGTAGCGTCATGATCCGGTAATTGTACAACCCTAATGCAGCGCCGTAGGTACCCTCCAGCGCCTGGTTATTTCCCAGACAGACAATCTTAGGTGCATCTGGGTTATTGATGTCCAGACTGAAATCGTTCCCGCTCATCGTCCAGTATAGGGTTGGACTCGACAACCGGGCTAAACCGATTTGTGCGGAAGATATCTGGCCTTCCAACTGCTCGACGGCTCCGCCCTGGTAGGCCGAAGCAAAGGGTGCCATGTACGTGGCGATGTCCGGTTTATCAACCAGGATCGGCAATAATGTTCGGTAGTTGATTGTGATCAATTCAATCAGGTGCGGAAAAGTGCAGTACTGGCCTTTGTCGTAACAGCGCAAAAACCAGATCAGGGCCGTCACGTAATTGATGGGGGATTCGACGAAGAATTTTCCTTGCTCCTCAATCCACTTCCGGTTCAGGTTTAACAGCATCATCCGCGCGCACTCGGTCACGTAATCGATGCGAGGCAAATAGTCGGGGTGCAGCGGATTGCAGCGGTGTGATTTGACCGGATTGTCAAAGTCGATTACATAGAACTTCATGTCCTTTGGCAGCTTTTTATGATGCCTCAAAACTGCGTTGTAGGCCACCAGCGAGAGCGACGGATACTTGTAATCATAGACGTACATAGAAAACCCTTTAGCGATGTGCTGACGGATGACGGGATGAATAATGCCGTAGGTCTTTCCCGATCCTCCGGTTCCCATCACCAGCAGCGCCCGGAAAGGAGCCGATATGTTCAACCACCCTTTCCGGTTGCCTTCGTAGATGTATTCGGTTGGAATGTTCACTGAATACGGATTCTCTAGCTTCCGCTCTTCCTGGGGGAAGGTTTCATTGGCGGAGTTGAATTTGTCCTTGCCCACCTTAACGGTCATCAGCCGGTTGATGCCCTGCGCGCCCTTGAGGATATAGAGTACCCCCGCCACCGAGAGCACCAGGTAAACGATGCTTATTTCGTTGATTCCGGCAAAACTCAACAGCCATCTGCTCTCAACCAGAATCAGCGTACTGCCCACGTACAATACGATGGCAATAAGTAGCGATCTGACTACCGTCTTTGGTTCGAGCGTCACTGACTTTACCCCCCGGCTGGCGTAGCCGTACAGGGCAAGGCAGCCACCCGCAAACAGCTTTAGAGTCCAATGGCTGGAAAACAGGTTTGACTTAGAAAACCCGGCCAGCAACTTATCGGAAATGGGGTGAGCAAAGCCGTAGTTAGTAAACAGGCCATGCAGATGAACGTAGAAGTGAATGGCCAGCAGGACCAAGCCGACGCTTAAATAGATCTCGTTCACGTTGTTATATTCCTTGCGTTCGTCTCTCATGACAATCGGGGTTTTAGTCGTGATTTTTTGAGCATTTTCTTTAGTTCGTGTTCATTATCATTAATGGTGTTGCCATCGCTGAGGGCGTTCAGCATCTGGCGCATCAGTTCGACGTGCGCGCTGGGTGACTCCTCGGCCTGGCGCTGGTTCGGCGCGTATTCGGGATCAGGCCGCTGGTGAGTCGTCGACTGAGACTGGTTTGTCGTTTGGCGCTGGAATGAGCTATCACCCTCACCCCGCTCGGCCCTTACTTGCCTTAGCGTCGGGGCCTGGTAGGTTTCTCCCAAACTCGCCTTGAGTGACGCGGCAGTATAGGGCTTCCCCAGTTCGCTACCGGTATAGATCGCGCGTTGCCGGGTATCGACGTAGGAAACCCCGAACAGATTGCCATCCTTTCCCAAATGCGGCATAAGCTCGATGCCCACCTTGGAAAGGCGCTGCTGAAAGTCATCCCAGGTCCGGCTCTGCAACAGGACGGGTTCGGCAACCTTGCGCAAGCGGCTGACCCGATCTCCCTTGATTTTCTTACCCGCATTGATTCGCCGTTCGACGACTTCCCGGGTTGGCCGGTGAGGTAAGCTGCTGGCTTTGATAGCTGCCCCCTGCGCTATGCCCTCGGTATTGATGGCAGAATACTTGAGGCCCGGCTTCAGTCCCTCCATAGGGATTTCAACCGCCTGCACGTTGTAAACTTTGAGCAGTTGATTGTACTGGGAAAAGCTACTGAAGGTAAAGTCTCTGAGTACGCTTTGTACGACGGCCGAGATATCCGCCTTCAAATCACCCTTGCCGTACTCGACTGGCTTAAGCTCCATCCGCTCGGGCCTGAGGGCTACCTTTTCGGCTACCTGCAGGCAGAACTCCTTCTCAATCTGCTGACGAAGTTGGTTTGATTTCTCCCGCTCAAACTTATCGGAAATCTTGCGACCCAGTTCGTTGACCCGCACCGAAACGATATGAACGTGGGGGTGCTCAGTATCGTGATGCTGGTAAACCGCGTAAGGTTGTTTACCGTAGCCCATGCCCTGCATGTACTGATCTGCGATTGCAATCAGATCGTTAACCCCTACCCGTTCGCCTTTGGCCAGTGACAGACTGGCATGAAACGTTGGAAGCTTGATCCGTTCGGACCGGGCGGCCCGGTACTCCAGTTTATCAGCAACCATCGTAGCGGTTAACTTTTCTGATGGGACCTGTACGGCGTCAAAGTTGCGAACCGCCAACCGCTCTGCTTCCCCCTTTCCAACCTTCTGCTCATTGTAAAACACCGCCCCGGCCGGTGAGCTGCCACTACTGATTCTGGTCACCATGGAGAGCCGGTTCAAGGGTTTGCCCATCCCGGTGGATGGCGCTCATCAAGGCGCGTAGCTGGGCATCAAGTTGGCCCATGTTGTTGACCATTTCGGTTACGTCCCGCTGTAGGTCGCGGTAATCTGTCGTGCTGTTAATGCGCCGGGATGACTGGTTAATGTTGACGCCAATGCGTAGTACATCACTTCTCATTTCCCGGATTAGTGAGAGGGCAATGTCCTGATAAGTTTCCATCTGAGTCCGCATCAGTAGCGGTTTTTCAAGGCATACCGAACGAATAAAAGCAGACATATCCGTTGCTAACGTAGTCGCTTTGCGCTTTTCCATCAATGCATATTCATCGGCCCGGAATCGAACCTGCACAAATCGGCAACGCTTTTCGTGTTCGGGCTTTTCGGGAGCACCGCCCCGGTAAAATTCTTTTTCCATGTGATTGATTTGGTTTAAACGGACCGACTTCGGAGGCCCGTTAGTGAATGACCGCTGTGAGGCGGTCAGAGGTTTTTGTCATGACAAAAACACATCTTGCTTTTGCCAGAAGCAAACATTTTTCGGTGGCCTTACGCGCGTGTTTTTAAGGGTGAGACAACACAGTGGACTTATAAATCTAAAAACTTATAAACCTATAAGAATCGGAGACGTATCATGGGCGATTCATTGAGATCAATCGTTGGCCATGTTGCTAGTGAGCAGTGTTGTTAAAAATTTATATACTTATAAACCTAAAGGCTTCTAAGTATATAAGCGATACAGAAGATTAATTATGAATTTAGAGGCTTCTACTCTTATAAGATTATGGGATTAAAAACATAGAGATTCTTAAAAATATAAACCTTTAGTTTTTTATATAAACTTATAGGTTTATAATTGCCCCGTAATCAAACTGAATAATTGTATGTCAACACCCACTACCCAGCCCGCCCCGGCTGCGGCTACTACGGGACCACCCGTAGTCATTGCTTTCGCGACCCAGAAGGGTGGAATGGGAAAAACAACCCTCACCGTCCTGGTCGCTTCGTGGCTTCATTACAAGCGCCGTATTCCGGTTGCCGTTCTGGATGTCGATTCTCAGCTTTCGTTCTACAATCTGAGGTTTCGGGAAACCGAGCAGATGGATGAGGAAACCCGGGTTCGCTTCAATGCCCAGAACATGGACCCTTATTTAGTCGTCAAAGGAGAGCCGGCCAGCGTGCCCCGTCTTCTGACAAAATTGCCGCCTGATGTTCGGCTGGTCTTTGTCGACATGCCCGGCAACATTGACGTCGAAGGCTACGAAGCTGCGCTAGGATCCGTTGACTACTTGATTGCTCCGATGGAAACTTCTGAGTTCTCGGTGACGACGGGCTTTAGCTACCTCAAGGCTATTAGGCAGATTGATTTGTTGCCTCCTGAGCGGTGCCTCATCGTTTGGAACAAGTACAAGGAAGCCCGCGACGGAGCCCTGGTTGACCAATTGGAAGCCCGTTTCAAAAAGCATGGGTTCGAAAGTCTGAAGAGTCGCATTCCGCAGCGGGACTCTTATCAGGATTCAGCCAACCGCTCGACGATGTTTGTTGTACCCCCGACGTACCTGCGCCACAGCGGACTTAAAGATCTGTTTGTAGAGATAGAAAGCTTACTTCCCGTTCCAACCTCCAAACCCAATGAAGAGTCAAACCAATAAGCGCCTTTCCGACGTCACCAAGCAACAGAGCGTTGACCGGGCCAGTAAGCTGGCCAGTAGCTTTATGTCGGACGATGATTTTGATCCGACTCCGCCACCAGCGCCAACCGTTGATGTGCCGCTGGTGGCGGCTGTAGTGGCCGAGCCCGTTGTTGAGTCACCCGATCCGGTTGTCGTTACGACGCCCCTGGCTTCAACGCCCGTCGCTGATTCCGATCATGACCGGTCGGTAAGCGAATCAGTACCCGCTCCAGAAGTGGTACGGCCGCAAAAAACAACGACGGTCCGAAAGGAGCGGGTTCGCCGGTCAACGACTGTAGTGGACTTAGCCGAGGTTATTAACCAGCCGGTACCTAAGGGCCTCCGCTGCACCAAAATGATTATGCTCGCCGATGAACACCACGATATGCTACGTGAGCTGCATTTCAAGTACAGACTGCCGCTAAGTACAATTTTGTATAACCTGCTGGAGCCCGCTCACGAAGCCCTTCAGCGTGAACATCAAAAAGGAAACTAACCATGTTCAGTGCATACTCCTGGGGCGACTTTATTAAGTTCATCCTCGCCATAACCATCCCGTACTATGCGTTCGTGTTCTGGAAATACTACCGGCATGACTTCCGGGAGTGGATCAGCGGCCAGGGCCAGAAAGCCAAACCGGCACCAGCTGCTGCGGCTGAGGAGTCCGATGACCAGGACGACGATGTTCAATCCCGATTCGCGGTCAGTAATTACGACGACGATGATCATTCGTCGCAACATCTTGTTCAGCCAGCCCCAACCCCAGTGCCGGCCGCCCCGAAATCGGTAGTTCCGGAAAGGGAAAAGGTTGTTGCTGCAAACTTGTTACCAGATCCCCCTGCTAAGGTTAATGCCCCCCAGCCGGCGCAGCCAATACCAAGCCGGGTAATACAAAGTGATATCGATGAGGATGAAGTCGACATCAACGGCCCCGATATCAGTCAGCATTCGGAAGAAACCATTGGCCTGCCCATCGTTGTTCAGACCGAAAATCCAGAGGAATTACTGCTTGATGAGGTCATCGCCACGGCTAAACGAATTAAGCCCGATCAGGACGGCCGGTTAGCAGCCACTGAGCCAAACGATCCGGCAGCTTCCCGATTAGCGGCACAAATCAATAACCAACAGGGTATTGATGAATTTGCCGACATGAATTTTACCCGCTAACTGTTTTTATCCTTACGGACATGAACCTGATGACGCTTGACTTTGGCAGCATTGTGATGATCATACTTGGTCTGGCCCTGTTCGGGCTGGCCAACTGGGTAGTTCAGGCAACAGCCCGGTTTTCGGAGCGATTCATTATTGATATGGCCCGCGCAGGTTCGCTTGGTCTGGCCAAGGGACTGCTGGCTGTACTGATCGGTTACACAGTCAGTACGTACCGAAAGTCCCGCTTTGTGATCTGGAATCAGGTTCATGTCCGATTCGTACTGCTATGGGGAAGCTTTCTGTTTCTGGCCGTTGTGCTTTTGCTACTTCGCGTAGGCAGAACCATTGATTCAGCCGGGCAGGCCTGGCTTATGCTCTTCAGCAGCTACATCGGCTTTCGATGCCTGCTTTACTGGACACGGCCAGCGTCAGACTCAAGCCCTGCCGAGCAGTCTACTCCTTCATTGATTCAGCATGTCAATGAACGTGATCGGTCCGGCCATCAACAAGCACGGACCTTAATCAGGCACTGGGATTATCTGGATGAGTTGTTTGCAGGGCCTGTTTAGGGCTCGGCTTATTCTCTCCCATCAAAAGGTCAGGCGGCAACGTCTGGCCTTTTCTTGTTTTCAGCAGAACTCGCTGCTGATCAGTGGAACAAAATTAACACATTATGCATATTGTCAAACTTAGTGAGTCTTATTATGATTTTAATGTACCTATATTCATTATAGTTAGCTCATTTTAGCGCGCAATTGACCTTATGTAAACGGCGGAACTGGTTTTTGTATATACACCAAAAGTTTTTTATAGACTTATATAATTGATAGTCAGCACATTGTTAGTTTAGTCGCTAATTAATTCATTGTTTTTTAAAAACTGCAAAAATCATTAATTAATTTTTTATACTACTTTGGTATCACAATTTGGATAAAGTGCATTTACAATTCACTCTTTTTACTATTAATCACTTTTTACTCATGACAAACCGGACGAAGACTTCGGCAATCCAGGCGGCTTTGGTAGCGGCCCTCCTCGGCATGAACGGCGCTGTAATGGCGCAACCTGGTAACGGGGCGGCTGCTCTCAGCCAGACGGCGACGACCATCCGTAGCTATGGCACCTCAGCTACGACCATCATCCTGGCGCTGGGGGTACTGATCGGCTTGATCGGGGCCGTGCGGGTCTACTCCAAGATGCACAACGGTGATCCTGACACGCAGAAGGCGATGGTGAGCTGGTTTGGGGCGGCTCTGTTTCTGGTGGCTGTCAGCGCAATTCTGACCAGCTTCTTCGGCTAATGCTGGAAATCAACAAGGGCATCGGAAAGCCCGTGGAGTTTCGTGGTTTGAAAGGCACTTATCTATACCTCTCAGCGGGTATCATCGTGAGTAGCCTGATTCTGGCACTGATCCTCTACGGGCTTTTTGGTCTAAACACCTACCTCACCACGCTCATTGTCCTGGGCTACGGCGGTGGAGGTATCTGGTACTGCATGCGACTATCGCATAAATACGGTGTGTCGGGCCTTTTGAAGCTCGAAGCAACCCGCAATCAACCCAAAGCCATTCTTGTCTCGTCTGCTAACTCTTTCCGATCCCTCCGTGAAATTAGACGCCCGAAATCTCGAAACCGCCATGCCCCTGCTGGCCGTTGAGAACAACTGCTTAGTGAGTAAAATGGCGGACGTTAGCGTGGGGTTTCGGCTCCTGCTGCCTGAAATCTTCACCCAATCCCGGGAAGATTACCTTAGCCTGCACAGTGCTTTGGTCAAAGCTATCAAGCTGCTGCCGGTCGGCGCGGTGATTCACAAGCAGGACTGGTTCACGGAGGAGAAGTATAAACCCGATCTGGACCACAGTGACGACAGCTTTCTCACCCAGGCCTTCCACCGGCACTTCGTGGAGCAGCCCTTCCTGAATCATTACTGCTACCTCTACATTTCGAAGCTACCCAAGAATCGACAGAAGCAGAAAAGCAACATGCATTCGCTGACGCGCCGTCGGCTGGTGCCCCGTGAACAGATCAGTCCACGAGAATTGCAACCATTCTTCGACGCGGTGAGCCAGTTTGAACGCATCCTTTTGGACGGCGGCATTCGGGCCGAGCGGCTGACGGATGACGAACTGGTCAGTAAGCGGGGTGACCGGGGCATCATTCCCAACTACTTCCGGCTTCAGCCCGACGGAACCAAGCGGGTCATTCTTGAGGACTGGGACATCGATGGACGGGTACGTATCGGCTCCAAGGATGTAATGTGCTTTACCATCTCGGATACGGAGACCATGCCCCAGGCGGTCGACGTAATGGCGGGCTATGGGCCACTCTCTTCCGACAGTACGCAGTTTGCCGTGGGTAACGTTCTGCCGATTGGTCTGCTGTTGTCCTGCAACCACGTCTATAACCAGTACATCTGCCTCGACGATACCCAGGTAGCCCTGCGGGAATTTGAGCAAACTGCCCGTACGCTAAATTCACTCTCGCAGTTCTCGGCCGAGAACGCCAGCAATCGGGACGCGACGCTCGATTACATTCAGGAAGCGATTCAAAATCAGCGCACCGTCTGCCGGTCTCATTTCAACGTCATGGTCTGGACCGAGAAGCCCGAACAGATGGATTATCTCCGGGCGCGCACGTCAGCCGCTATTGCCCAACTGGATTGCCTGCCCAAGCAAAACACGATGGATGCGGCCCGGCTACTGTGGGCGGGTATACCGGGGAATGCGGGAGACCTACCCTTCGACGAAACATTCTACACTTTCGTCGAGCAGGCCGTTTGTTTCTTTAATCTGGAGTCCGCCTATCAGTCTTCGCCTTCTCCCTTTGGCATCCGGCTGTGTGACCGGCAGGGTAAACCGGTCTGGGTCGATCTCTCCGATGAGCCGATGGAGAAAGGCTGGATCACCAACCGCAACAAGTTTATCATCGGGCCTTCGGGATCGGGTAAGTCGTTTTTTATGAACCACCTGGTTCGCCAGTACTACGAACAGGACACCCACATTCTGCTGGTGGACGTGGGCCACTCGTACCGGGGCCTGTGTGATTTGGTGCAGCGCAAGACCAGGGGAAAAGATGGCGTTTACCTGACTTACGAAGAAGACAAGCCCATCACCTTCAACCCCTTTTACGTGGAGGATGGCTTCTACTCCATCGATAAGATCACTTCCATTAACACCTTGCTGCTGACGCTGTGGAAGAAGGAGGACGAATCATTCTCCCGCACCGAAGAGGTCGCTCTGGGCGATGCGGTGGAAGAATTCATTAAGCGGGTCAAAAAGGGGGCGATAGCGGACGTTAGCTTCAACGGATTCTATGAGTACTGCGATGCTGAGGACGGTTTTAGGGCGTATCTGAAGGAGAAAAACTATCAGGCCAAGTACTTCGACATTGAGCAGTTCATCATCACCATGCAGCCCTTCTACAAAGGGGGCAAGTATGATTACCTGCTCAACTCGAACATGAACGTGGATCTGCTCAACAAGCGCTTTGTGGTTTTTGAGCTCGACAATATCAAGGATCACCCCATCCTGTTCCCCATCGTGACGCTGATCATCATGGAAACCTTTGTCAGCAAGATGCGCCGGCTGAAGGGTATCCGCAAAATGATGGTCATCGAGGAGGCCTGGAAAGCCATTGCCAAGGAGTCGATGGCCGACTACATCAAATACCTGTTCAAGACTGTCCGCAAGCACTTCGGCGAAGCACTGGTGGTCACTCAGGAGATTGATGATATCATCGGCAACAACATTGTCAAGGATGCGATCATCAACAACTCGGACTGCAAAATCCTGCTCGACCAAAGTAAATACCAGCACCGCTTTGAAGAGGTCCGCCAGTTGCTGGGTCTGTCTGAAAAGCAGAAGCAGTTAATCCTGTCGGTCAACAAGGATAACGACCCAAGGCGCAAGTATAAAGAGGTCTTCATTGCGCTGGGCGAGCGGGCAAAAGTCTATGCGCTGGAGGTCAGCCTGGAGGAGTACGGAGCCTACACCACGGAAGAAAAGGAAAAGGTTGAGGTGCAACGGCGCACGGCCGCTAATCACGGAGACATTCAGGTAGCCCTGGTTGATTTTGCCGACGCCCGGCGCAAACCCGAACACGCTTAATCAATCGACACGTCCATTCGTCGTGTTCATTTTATCCCCTTTGCATCGACATGATTCTACTTCAACAACCCGGTGGCAGCACCTATATCGACTACAGCTTCTACCAGAAGTTTGCTTCGATGGAAGAGGCCGTTACGACTGCCTTCACCGAAGTGACGGCCGGCATGGGCAACCTGGGCGCGGTGGCTTCGGCTATTGCTGCCATTGGTGCCACGTTTTACATTGGCATACGCGTGCTGGGCCACTTCGCCCGCGCGGAGTCCATCGACGTGTTTCCCCTGCTGCGCCCCTTCGCTATCGGCTTTTTGGTACTCAACTTTACGCTGGTCACCGATTTCATTGGGGCACTCATCAAGCCCGTTGAGACCGTCACTCAGAACATGGTCGATATCCAAACGACCAGGATTCAGCAGTTAGAGCAGATTCGTCAGCAGAAGATTCAGGAAAAGTTAGCCAAGATTGATAAGGATCAGGATAATCTTGATACCTGGGTTTCGGGCCAATACTTTAGGCTGCTCGTCGAAAAGATCAATGTTTATTTCCACGAAGCGCTCAATTCGTTCCTTAAGAATCTGTTCTATGCCCTCTTCCTGGCGGCTCGGCTGGTGATTCTGACGGTACGTTCCTTCTTTCTGATCGTGCTGACCATCGTTGGTCCACTGGCTTTCGCCCTGGCCATCTTCACCGGCTTTCAGGATTCACATCTGATGTGGATCGCCCGCTACGCGCAGATCACGCTCTGGTTACCACTGGCTAATATCCTGGGGTCTATCGTCGGCTACCTGCAAGGGAGGGTTATCGCCCTTCAGGTATTGGAAATGACCAACAACGTACCCGACGAAGCGGCCAGTGGGGATATAATCTACCTGGTCTTTATGGTCATTGCTACACTGAGCTACCTCACCATCCCCACTATCTCAGGCTTCATTATTTCCTCTTCGGGCGTCGGTCATGCCTTACAGCGAATGAGCAATATGGCAATGGCAACAACACTGGGCGTTGGACTACCGGTAGCCGGGGCTGTTGGAGCCGGGGCTGTAGCCGGGGGTAGAGCTGCTATGAAGGCAGGTAAGGCTGTAGTTGGGGCTGGGTGGAGTACGGCGGCCGCCCTTGGTCAGACCGCAGCCAACTACGGGTCTTACTATGGGAATGCCGCCAAACAGCAATTCAACAACATGAGAAACATTTCTAAAAGCTCGGACTAATGGCACAGGAAACCTTCTTTAAATCACTCCGCAACCTGGAGACTTCGTACCGTAACATCCGCATTCTGGCCTTTGTCAGCGTGGGGGCCTTCACGCTTATCGCGCTGGGGAGCCTTGCCTTTGCTTACAGCGTAAAGACCGACTCGGAGAGCCGCATCTACGTCGTCGAGCAGGGTAAGTCGCTTATTGCTGCGCTTCGTAACGACGTCCGGGAGAACCGGCCGGTCGAAGGACGCGATCACATCCGACGGTTCCACGAACTTTTCTTTACGCTCGATCCTGATGCCAGGGCCATTGAAGAGCACATCCGGGAAGCGCTGCCCTACGCCGATGAGAGTGTGTCCCGGCTTTATCTGGACACCAAAGAGAAGGGCTACTACAGTCAGCTCATTCAGGCGTCGGCCTCTCAGGAGGTACAGGTGGACAGCATTCAACTGGACATGAATCAGTATCCGTATGCGTTCAGGACTTTCGCCCGCCAGCAGATCGTCCGCTTGACCAACATCACGATTCGTAAGCTGGTCACTACTGGCTACCTGCGTAACGTGAGCCGCTCGGCCGAGAACCCGCACGGCTTTCTGATCGAAAAGTTTGCCGTACGCGACAACACGGACCTTGAAGAACGTCAGCGCCAATGAGAACCTTCATCCGCAACATCATCGGGCTGGGAGACTACCTGATGAGTCTCTCCGATCGCGCCCGTCAAACCATTGTCTTAGTGGCCCTGCTGATGCTGGGAGGGGGTGGGGTCTATAAGCTCGTGGTCAGCATTCAGGATCTGGGCAAACCCTTGCCGGCCGCTTCACCCGATCAGTTCATGAAGCCCATGCAAAAGCTGTTTGTGCCCCAGCCTGACAACAATAAAGCCTACCGGCAGGCCCGGCAGGAACTCGACAGTTTACGAAACCGATCATTCACTCCAACTACGCTACCCCGATGAGCACGGCCACAGTGACACAACTAAGCAGCGACGAAGTATTCCTGCGCCAGCGAAAACCGATGTTGGTCTATCCCCTAATCGTGATTCCTTTCATCACGGCCCTTTTTTTTATCGGTAAGGGTGGAAAGGGGGAAAGGCACATCGCTCAGGATGAAGCGGCTAACCAGGCCGGTTCGGGTGGCTTCAATGCTCAGATGCCCATTGCCAAAGGTGGCTCAATGGACGGACGAAACGTGGAGGGGCCTGGTTACGGCAAGGCGACCGGTGGGCAGGTGCTGTCGATTTTCACGGTCTCACACGAAGATTCGGTTTCGAGTGGGTTGAAGCCAATTGCGCTCGGTGACCCGGCTTCCGTCAGCACGGCTACTCACGCTTCAAGTCTGGGCTCAACAAGTCCGAATCAGGGAGCGAAGGTAATCAGAGGATCGAACGCAGCTGCCCTGGCCGCTACCGGGCGAACCAAAAAAGGTCAGACCTATTCCTACCAACCGCCCCGGTCGGGTTCGTACTACACCGCTTCGGCTTCGGACCAACAACTGGCCTATCAGATGCAGGCTTACGAACGGAGCCGCAATATGCCGGCTCCTAACAACAGTACAATTCAGCCCCGAAGCGAACCGATCTCGCCGGTTACTGCCCAGGACGAACCAGCCGCGTCCGTTGCGCTCAGCGATAACCTGACGGCTTCCCGGCTAAATGAATCACCCAGTGCCGATGATGTGTTTCACACGGCGCCAACGGGCGGCTCCCGGCCCCAGCCTAACCGGGCGGTGCTGAGTGGGGGAAGTGGCTACGGCTCTAAAAAGACGGTCGCCTGGATGATCCCGGTCGTGGTGCACGAAGATCAGGCCATCCGGGATAGTCAGCAAGTGAAGCTGCGGCTACTCAAAGAGATTACGGCCGACGGCATCACCATCCCGACCAACACGATTCTGTACGCCATTTGCCAACTCTCCGATGACCGCCTGCGCCTAACGGTGCGCAACCTGCAACTCGGTGGCCAGCTCATCCCGCTCGATCTGGACGTCTACGATACCGATGGCTCGATGGGTGTCAATGTACCAGGCCTGAGTCAGAACGCTCAGGTGGGTGGTCAGGTGCGCTCCTCGGCCATTCAGGGCGTGCAGCTTCCGGGTATCGGGGGGCTGGCCAACACGGTCCTTAATTCGGCCCGCATGGGCGCATCCAACTCGCTGCGGCAAGCCACGATCCGGCTGCGGGCGGGTTATAACCTATTCTTAAAAGCTCAATAATTCCTTATGAAACGTCTACTCCTGCTTCCCCTCTGTTTGAGCCTGGCTGCGGCCCCGCTCATGGCCCAAATCGCCTACGTGCTGCCCATGATGCCCGAAAGCATTCGGCCTGCCTACGGCCTCTACGTGAGTACCAGTAAAACCACTCACCTGATCTTTCCCCACGAAATCCGCTACGCCGATCTGGGCAGTAAAGAGATAGTAGGGGAAGCCGTCGAGAAAGCGGGTAACGTCTTCCGGCTCAAGGCGGTTAGTCGCAGTCCGATGCTGGAAACCAATTTGACGGTCGTGACGGCCGACGGGCGGCTGTTTAGCTTCATGGTCGCCTATAAGGAAAACCCCGATGCGTTGACCTACGACCTGACCCGGATGCTGCTCGATGGCGCAGTCAGTAAAGCGGCTAAGGTTAGCTCGGGCTCCAAAGCCCGCTTAGCCGACAACCTCAACCGGCAGGGCGAGCAGGCCATGAACAGTCGCCGGAAGATCCGACACGTGGGCTACAAAACGCAGGGCATGAACCTGTATTTGAAGAACCTGCTCTATAAGGACGATGTGATGTACCTGGTGCTGGGCCTGGAGAACACCTCCAAACTGGATTACGACATCGACTACCTGCGTACCTACGTCACTCAGATGAAGCGGGTAGGGGAGAGCTCGGCTACCCAGGATGTGCCGGTCGATCCTATCAAGGTGTTCGACGAGAGTGAGGGCGTGATTCCGCGCCGGGATCAGCTTACCAAGGTCATTGCCATCGAGCGGCTGACACTGGAGAAGGACCGGCGTTTGGTGGTGCAGGTGGGGGAGGAGAGTGGCGGCCGTCAGCTTGTGATCTCCATTGGCCCCGAAGAATTAGCAACCGCTCGGCCCCTGTAATCTATCCTTACTTACTCTCCCTATTCCCATGAGAAACCTCATTGTTGCCCCCCTTATCATCCTGTTGCTGAGTCTGTCGGCAAGGGCTCAAATCCACCAGGAAGGGCAGGCCTCGGTGGAATTGTCGGCGGGTTTGCTCGACGGCTTCAAGCTGCCCGGTCAGGATAATTTTGGCTACTTCGCTGGCCTTTCCTACAGCCAATACCGGACCCGTTACGCCTACTGGAAAGGGGCGGTGCACCTCAACCAGAAATACTACGCCTATGACCGGTCACTGGTACCGGTCTCGCAGTGGCTGGGTGAGGCTACTTACTTCACGCGGGTCATGGGCCTGGTGGGTAAGTCGTGGGTGCTCAACGTGGGCGGGGGCGTAGCGGGTGGATACGAGTCGATCAATCAGGACCGGCGCACCGTCGAGGGGGCCAACCTGATGAACCGCTCTAACTGGATCGTCGGCCCTACCCTCGGCATCGAATGGGAGTTCATTCTGTCGGGCCGCACCATCCTGGTGGCCAAAGCGCAGGAGTACTACCTGTTCCGCTCCAGCATCACCCCGACCCGTTTCAACGCCGGCGTGGGCGTTAAATTCATTCTCACTTCTGATTCTGATTAGTAATGAAAAAGCTACTCTATCTCACGCTGATCACGCTGGCCATGGGCTGCCAGTCGGAGTCATTAGATATCCGGGCTCCCTACCGAATTAAGCTCAACGCGGCCTCACCGGGGGCGGCACTTAAGCTGCACCAACGCTACGGCTTGCCGCTGGAACTGCTCACCGACTCTTACTACTCGGAATACGGTCACCAGCTGGTGTACTACCAACAGACGGGCTTGGGTAGGCTGAGCCGGGGTAGTGATGTGGAGTCGGTACCCGTTCTGCAGAACGTACCAGTCGCTTTACCCCTGGGAGCCTCTTCATGGAGCTTCACGCCCGAAGCAACGGGCGCTTGTCAGGTGGTGCTGATTGCCCGGCAGGAGCGGGGCTACACCCAGCCAGACACGATTCGGCTAAGCTTTCAAATTGTACCATAAAACAAGTACCAATATGAGTAAGCTAATCAGATTTATAAAAAGGGTGATGGGGATTAGGGACGTGCCGTTGGCATTCCGAGGTATACTGGTCATGGGCCGACCCGGCTCGGGTAAATCCAAATTCCTGGATAACCTACTGCGTAATAAACCTTAAATCAAACCGATTACGATGAAGACCTTACCAGAAATCCAGGATGCCATTGAACAACTGACGACTGACGAACTCCGGCAGTTAGCGACTTGGCTGGCTCAACACCGCGAGTCCCGCTGGGACGAAGAAATGAAAAGTGATGTTGGGGCCGGCCGCTTCGATGCCTTGTCGGCAGAACTCCAGTCTGCTTACGAACGGGGCGAAACAGAACCATTTCCAACAAAAACTACCATAGGTTAAACTGAACCAGACATGAAAAAGCTTTTTCTTCCCATTCTCACCGGGGCTATGCTGGCCACCTCGACGCTGCTCGCTCAGGACGGCGACGGCCCCACCATCAGCCTGACGGGTGATACCGGTACCGAGCAGGCCGCGAAGCTCGAATTGATCCGCATCCTTCAGGAGCGGTTGAATAAGTTGACGGTGACTCAGCTAAACTCACGCATCATCGTCTCCAAAGGAGTTCTGGGTTACTATAAAGTAGAGGAAATCCAGAAGATGAACGCAAACATCTGGCAATACCGATCTAAATACGTCACAAAGGCAGGAAATCTTGAAAAGGCAAATCCTGGATTTGCCGCTACTGGTGGTAACGGCTTTGCCTATAAATACATGATCGAAATGACCGAATGCGCCTCCAGAGCAAAGGCCATTAACGATCAACTGACCATCCTGCTGACGTCAGGTGCACCCATCGTCCTGCCGGCCATGCCCACCTTCAGCATCAGTGCCGGTTCGAGTGATCCGGGCGCGGACTTTGCCGCTTCGGTTGCCCAGATCATGGCCGCTCACGGTATCAAATCAGAAGCCGACCTGAACGCGCTGCCGGCCGCTGAACAGGCCAAAATCAGAGCGGAGATTGAAGCGGCCAATAAAGAGTTCGTCGAAGCTTTCAAGGCGGGGCTTGCTGCCTCGAACAAACAGAATCTGGCTATCATTGGCAACATCGCCGGATCAATATTCGGGGTGCCGGGTTTAGGTTCGGCCATCGTCGGCGTGGCCAGCGGCAACGGGGCCAAGGCGCTGTCGGGGTTAGTCGGCTCGATTATCGATAACTTCAAAATCCCGATTGATTACTACAATTCACCCACGCTTAAGCTCACTGATGCGGAACGTTTGAAGATGATTGATGAGCTGCACGTCAGGATGTCGGAGGCTTACCAGCAAATAACGGCTTTAGCCGCTAACATGAGTACGGAGACAAAAAAGCGGTACGACGAATTGAGTCAACCCCGCAATGAAATGATCTTGTACGGCCCTAAAAAGTAAGCGTATGCAACCCGCAACGACCAGCAGCACTAATTATGACCTAGTGGAGCAGTTTATGGCCTATCTGCTCACGCTTAGCTCAACCGAGTACACTCAGTTCTTCTGTGAAACCTGTTACGAGCGGCTCGACACGCCCCTGGAGTGTCGGCCCACCTCGCCCTTTCACGAGAACACCGGCACCTGTTCCCACTGCAAGCGTTGTGATGATGTCTCAAGCCCACACATGAATCGCTTTCTGGCAGAACGGGGTCTTTACCTGAAAGACAGTCCGTATTTAGTAGAGTTTGGCCAGTGTGAAGGAAACCAGACAGCCTCTTTAATTCTGAACTGGTTGATCCCAACCGGATATGCCCATGAGCGTTGGAAAGATAAACATCACAATGAAGAGGCTCAATTTAGCTGGGTTAAGTACGGCCGCAAACTGGAGAAAGAAGTCCATCGGAGTTCCTTTTTGAGCGAAACCAGTAAAGCGCTACTGATTGCCTTCTATACGCACCGTTACCGGGCGGATCGCTTCACTCCAGATCCAACCGAAGACAAGCCTACGCCCGTGCTGCTGACTCAGAGTGAGCCAGCGGTTAGTGAGTACCTTCCAATTTCAACCTTTGCCCGTTTCAAAGCGTTTGTTGCCAATACATTAAAAGGTTGGAAAGGGGAAGGGATATGAAGCGCTTCAGCATCAAACAAGCATGGGTGTTAATCGGGCTGGTGGCCGTCTGGTCGTGCGGCCCAAAGGAAGAACCACAACCGGCACTACCGGGCTACCTGCGCGTACCGGCTTCGCTGGAAGGATACACCGGATCGGGACGAATAGAGATCAACGGGCCGGGTTTGACGCTGCTGGCGGAAGGTCCGGAGGAGTTAAATGCCGGCACGAATACTTACTCGGGCGTACTGGGCAATATTAACCGGGAAGACGTGAGTACGTACTTCACCCTTGGCCAGCCCCGAAATTACAGGCAGCGGGATATTGTGCCCCAGGAGTACCGATCAAACGGCAGTTTGTTGATCATGAACACCAGAACCCCCGGAACGTATCAGATGGGAACACTGGCATCGCCCGGCCCTCGGGGAGAGTTAGCGGATCTTCTGCTCTACTTACCCGGTCCGCAACTGTATTACGCGGAGTCAGGTAGTCTAACAATTTCAGAAGCTACTTTGATCAAAACGGAAGGCTCAAGCGGGCTTTATCGTATCACCGGCACATTCCAGGCGACCATGTACGCCACAGGTGCCGGTATCACTCAGAGGAATCCGGTACTGACCGGCACATTTGATTTACTACTTACTTCCCTTTAACACAATGGAACCAACATTTCTTCAAAAGCGCCGGCCTGCTGGCCGCTTGCTACGCCTGAGCCTGGCGCTGATCGGGCTGGCTGCTATGTTTATTGGATGCATAATTGCTCTCTCGACGATTCTTGTCGACCGTGAACTGACTACGCTGCACAAAGGGGTATTTATTACAGGGATGCTGCTGGGTGTGCTCCTAAGCATAGGATTAGTGGAAAGGCTCAAACGGTAGTAAGCATTGATTTATTAAATTACTTATCAGCTCTATGACCAACGTAAGCGCTCAAACCGAGCCCCATCCGACCGCTCTGGCTCCATGTCCATACTTGTTGGCTATCGACCATCAGGATCGCAACGGCGCGTCCGAGGGCCAAGATTTTCTGTTATTCCCGGAGCTATCCGTTGCTGAGGTGTTTGCCCGTAAGCTGGCCACCGACTACTTTGACTGTGGACCACTGCCCGACGAGGGTGACTTTGAAACACCCCGACTCAAGGGTGATGTTTTGCGGTACGGCGACGAGTTAACAATAAGCTGGACATTACAGCCCCGAACAACAGGCGGTGAATTTGGCGATAGCTACTACCTGACTCTTCAACCCGTTCTTCTCCATACGGCTGACACTCGATTAGATTTTTGGAATCAAGTCAAGGGAATTGGTTCTACCTAAATGCCTCATCTGTTGATTGAGCCCTGGAATGCTGGTTCGGCTCAAACGGTGAAAACCCGTATCTTTGTTACGCTAATTAATTATTAATTACTGACTTCGATTATGAATGACATCGATAAACTACTGGCGTTTCTCTCGCCATTTAAGGTGGCAATTTTAGTGATCATAATCAATGTGGTAGGCCTCTACTTTGGTCAGGACGAATGGTCACCGTTCCGGCTAATCCCTAACTTACTCCTTGTTGCTCGTTGCATTTACGCAGTGAGTCTACCTCCGTCAAGGTCTTAGATTGAAATCAGGTGCAGCGGAAACATAATAGCAGGAAGCCTTGGTCAATCTGACCAAGGCTTTTTCGTTGCATGAGCATCCTGAGGCTTGATAGATCATAATAATATTACCAATATTTGTTTACCAAAATTTGGTAATATCAGTTTAGCCTATTACTTTTGATCAACAATTAAGGCGGGGAGTGCTGCCCTTAATCAATCATCTTAATCTGCCATGAATACCAAATCAACCGAACTCGATCAGATCTTCGTACAGATTAAGGAGCAACACGTCAATGTGTTTGAATATCACAAATTTATGGCTCAAGCTTACTGGTTGCTGGCGGCTTCTGTCATTACAGGCGGTGTTGTGCTATCGCTAAGCTATTCGATAACTTCTACCGGATGGGGCTGGTTGATTGGGTTAATCGTACTGGCGTGGTCAGTACAGACCCAATTTAAAGCAAAGGGTTTCCTTCGTTTAGCTCAGCAAGGCAGAAATAAGGCCTCCGATCAATTCCATGCAATTGAGCGCACGTTGTCGAATGAACAAAAATGGGAGTACCTGCAAAATATGCGACCACTGCGTACGACCTTAGAAAAGGTTGGAAGAAGTCTAATATAAATAGCCCATATCATTGTCACCAGACGAATCAACGGTACTTCCAAATGACGACCATCATCAGTTCTGACAAGGCTAAACACGCCCCTAATAACGCCCCTCATCCGGGCGTACTACTCCAGCAACACCTTGATGAGCGAGACATGAAGCCGTCAGTCTTTGCGCTGACAATTGGAGCTTACCCCAGCGCAATCGTTGAGCTAATAAAAGGCAAGCGGAATATATCTGCGGCTATGGCCTTGAAGCTGGAACAAGCCTTAGGCAAGCCGGCCGAATATTGGATGAGGGCGCAGGCAGATTACGAAGTGTACGTTGAACGCCAAAAAAAGTGAAAAGCCGTATCTTTCATTGGTCATGACGCTCTACGAATTCAATGCCTTATCCGATCAGGATCAACAGACTGCCGTTTGGGAGCAAAGTAACTTCGTGGTCAGTTGCCGGGATGGACGGGACTATCTGAATCTATACGCCATTGATCGATTCTTTGTCGAGATGCGCTACAATCCCGATCTCAATGAGATTACTCAGTGTAGGGCTTTCAGCAGTGTCGGTGCCCTGGAACCGTACCTATTTTTGATCACGCTGCCCGATTTCTCAAGCTGTGGTCCTGATCGAGCCTCGTAGGTCAGCAGCACCGGAGCCTACCCCTTGTAAAAATAGAGGTAACGAGGCGAAAGAGGCGCTGGGGTAAGAATAAAACAGGGCTGCACCCGCTACCGGGTGTCGGTCCATTGGCGGAAAAGTACAACCCATTGACGCATGCAAAGAATTCACCTGTATCGGCTCTGTTTGCTGCTGGCCCTTGAGCATACCCAGTTAATGAGCGGACTACTTGAGAGCAATTATTCGGATGATTTATTGAACGATTTCCAGGGGTAGGTGCTATCAACACAATCCACTCATTGATAGCAAAATAACAAGTTCATTAAATCGCATTTTCTACCCATTTATTGACCGAAAATGGCCAGTAGAGTAGGGGGGAGCCTGTACGGATATAAACAGATAAATTGCGCAAAGAAAACGCGACGCAAGCACACCATAAGCTTATAGACTCGTGAATAAGTCTGTAAAGTGGTAAAGACGCTTTTCAGACCGTACATCACTCACATGGCCTGTACCATGTAAAAGACTTTACAAACTTATTCACGGGTCAATAATGATAGGTTTTCGAGCTACTCACTGTTTGGATGAGGCTGGCCAATACTGTACTCAAATAAACACTTGTTTACTAATTCAGGTGACCTTGACTCCACCCACCGTCGGCCGCTTCGAGATTCGACAGGTAAACTAAGCCTTTAATTTAGTAGCGTGTAAATCCACACGTTTGGATACTGTTGGCGAATTCATCCCAAGGCCATCGACTGAGGTATTAAGCGTACAAAAGCTGCTTGACGAGTTTTAGCCAAAGGTACTTTTGTGCGGTTAATCCAACAAAAATTTGCCACCGCTTGAATTCGCCAACAGTATCCGTTTGGAAGAAGAACCCCGTTTAGCGGGCGCATCCGTCAGCCGGGTCGTCAACACCTTCACGCGCTGCCTGTCGGCGGTGGTGGTCAGCGAAATAGACCCTCTAAGCGGATAAAATCTGCCTTGTAAAAATTATAGATTTTATAAAATAGGTCTACAATTGATGATAAATTCCGCGTTTTACGTAGAAACCTCCATAAATACCTTTAAAAACACACTATTTTAGTGATTAATTTTGAGAAATCTAAAAAAACAGTATTAAACACAATCTAATCGTTTTTGCTATGCCTAAGGTAGAAGTTGCCCCACATAAGACTGGAGATTTCTTTGTTGATTATGAAGAAAAGGTATTTGAAGATGTGAAGGCCGAGGCCGGCCAGAAGGCGCTGGTAACGTTTCACACCGTTGCGTTTGAAGGGTCTATTGGCTTGGTCAACATGCTCACCGCCACCCGTTTGCTGCGAAAAGGCTTCGAGACCTCGATCCTCTTGTATGGCCCGGGCGTTCTACTGGGCGTACAACGGGGGTTCCCTAAAATTGGCGATGAAGCTTTCCCTGGTCACATGGCCTATACCGATCGGCTGCTAAAATTTATTGCTGAGGGCGGTAAGGTGTACGCCTGTCGCTTTGCGCTGCAAGCCCTGTACGGCATGGGCGAGCCTAACCTGGTGCCCGGCGTGATACCCATCAGCCCGCTTGACGTGCTTGATGTTCAGCTCCTGCACCGGAAAGAAGGCGCCTTCATTTTCGACACCTGGACGTTGTAAATCAAGTTGATCAGCTCTCTTATGGCCACTAAATCTGTTATCAAAGCTGCGGCTGCGCAATTGAAACCAGTATTGAATGATAGCCTTGCCACGACTGAAAAGATTTGTGACATGATTCGCGCAAGCGCATCGCAGGGAGCTGACATCATTGTATTTCCCGAAACATGCGTGCCGAATTACCCATACTTCTCCTTCGTTCTTCCTCCGGTTTCACAAGGCCCTGACCACCTCAGGCTGTACGACGAAGCGGTGGTTGTACCCGGGCCCATCACTGCATTGGTTGCGGCAACGGCCAGGGAATGCGGAATGGTGGTGGTACTAGGCGTTAATGAACGGGACTACGGTACGTTATACAATACCCAGCTTGTTTTCGATACGGATGGCCAGATCGTGCTGAAACGACGGAAGATCACGCCCACCTATCATGAACGCATGATCTGGGGACAGGGGGATGGCAGTGGCCTGAAAGCCGTCGATACGACAATTGCCCGGATCGGCGTGCTGGCCTGCTGGGAACACTACAATCCGCTGGCCCGGTATGCCCTGATGGCCGACCATGAGGAAATCCACTGTAGCCAGTTTCCAGGGTCGCTGGTGGGGC
Source organism: Spirosoma arcticum (assembly GCF_054779955.1). Lineage (NCBI taxonomy): Bacteria > Pseudomonadati > Bacteroidota > Cytophagia > Cytophagales > Cytophagaceae > Spirosoma > Spirosoma arcticum. The sequence goes on along the minus strand of NZ_BAAGXG010000015.1, from coordinate 57,268 downwards.
CAGTTTTCGCCGATCAGATGGAAGTCACTATGCGGCATCATGCCCTGGAAAGCGGTTGTTTCGTGATTAACGCGACGGGCTGGCTGGACGACGAGCAGATCAAGTCGATCACGTCGGACGATAAACTGCAAAAGGCGCTGCGTGGAGGCTGCAATACGATGATCATTTCCCCGGATGGAAAACACCTGGCAACGCCACTAACCGAAGGGGAAGGGATCCTGTATGCCGATCTCGATATGAAACTAATTGATAAACGAAAGCGGATGATGGACTCGGTTGGCCATTATTCCCGGCCTGAGTTACTATCGGTGGTGATCGATAAAACGGCTTACAGGCATGTCGACGTCAGTGACAAAAGCATAGTAATCAAGGAAGGCATCGATCAGCTATGAATACTGCCGAATTATTGACTGAACTACAGGCGTATGGCTTACGTCTGGACGGATTCGCTGACAAGGGGGGGCGAAAAGGAGGAGCGGGGCCAACGGATCATAAAGCGGTTCGGTTGGGAGACGCCACGATCATGATACCCGTCCATAATACAGCCTCGCTGCGGTCGCCCTATTCAGCCGAAGAGCCGAACCTGCTGGGCGTTTCGAAGCTATTCAAAAACGAAGCGTTTGTCGGGACGATCGTTTTCCCTAAACAGCCCAACTTCTACTCGTACACCACGTCTGATGGTGTTCCGTTTTGGAAAATAGCGCAGCTCCACAGTCATAATGTACTGGCAACTACGGTTCTGCAAAATTGCGTGCGCTACGGCGACAAAGAAACGTCCTGTCAGTTTTGCGCTATTGGTGAGTCGTTAAAGCAGAAAAGGACCATTTCGTATAAGCGCCCGTTTCAGCTGGCCGAAGTAGCCAAAGCGGCCGTCGAGTTCGATGGTATCGAGCAGTTTGTCCTGACGACCGGCACACCTTCGACGCCCGACCGCGGGGCGAAGGTGCTGTGCGAAAGCGTCAGAGCCATCAAGGCGGCCGTCGATATACCGATTCAGGTTCAATGCGAACCACCCGCCGATTTTAGCTGGTTTGACCGACTGAAAGAAGCCGGTGCCGATGCCCTGGGTATGCACCTGGAAGCGGTGGAGGATCACGTTCGCAAAAAGATTATGCCGGGCAAGGCCGAAATTTCGGTCAGTTACTACATGGAAGCCTTCAAAGCAGCGGTAGCCGTGTTCGGAAGGGGGCAGGTTTCGACGTACCTGCTGGCCGGGCTGGGCGATTCTGAAGAAGCGCTTATCGCTATCAGCCGTGAACTGGTGACTATCGGGGTGTATCCGTTTGTGGTGCCGTTTGTTCCGGTAGGGGGTACGCCGTTGGAAAACCACCCAACTCCAGATAAGGACTTTATGCAACGCGTCCTCTCCGAAGTGGGCAGCCTCATTGCCGAAGGGGGGATAACCTCGAACAAAATGAAAGCGGGTTGCGCGAAATGCGGTGCCTGTTCAACCCTGAAATCGTTTGAGAAAATGGCCAAAACGATGGCCCTGGCGTAAGCATAAACGCTCAACTTCAACCTTGCCTGTCCCATGATTATTGAAAAACCAACCGCGTATAGAGCAAGTCACCTTACGTTTGCTTTTGCGAAAGAGGCCTGGCAAATCAACCAATATTGGGACTTGCGCCGACAGATTTTTTGTGAGGAGCAGCAGATTTTTGATGAATCTGACCGTGATTTGATCGACGAGAAAGCCCTGCCCATCATCGCCGAAAGTAGTTACACCGGCCAGTTGGATCAGGTCGTTGGTATTGTCCGCATCGACGAACGAAGCCCGGGCGTATGGTGGGGAGGCCGCCTGGGGGTTGACCGAACGTATCGAAAGCTGGCCCACTTTCAGACCTCCGGTCTATTCAACGATCAGCATCCTATTGGCCCGTTTACCCAAACTATTGGCGGAGCGTTAATTTTCAAGGCAGTATCGACGGCCCTTGCGCTGGGCTGCCGGGAGTTTTATGCGTACGTGCAGGAGCAGAACGTCACCTTCTTTAACCGGATGCACTGGCAAACCGGTGAACCGCTACACCTTTTCGGGAAACGGCATTATCACATGAAATGCAATCTCGAGTGCTATTCCCCTTCGCAGAAGTCATTGTACCAGTTACAGTTGTCCTGAGATTCCTCACGCTTCGAATCACCTGAATTTTACCGAGTAGTATGAAAACCCAATATGAAGTAATCGTTATTGGCGCGGGACAGGCTGGCCTTTCCATGAGCTATCTGCTGAAACGGAAAGGGATTGACCATGTCGTGTTCGAGAAAAAACGAATCGCCGATTCCTGGAGCAGCTACCGCTGGGACACCTTCTGTCTGGTCACGCCCAACTGGCAGTGCAACCTGCCCGGTTACCCCTACCCCGGCAATAATCCCTACGGCTTTATGGTTAAGGATGACATTGTGGCGTATCTGGACGGCTATGCCGCCAGCTTTAATCCACCTTTAAAAGAAGGCGTTGAGGTATTGGCCGTCTCCAAAGAGCCCTTGTCGGAATCGTTTACGGTCCTGACCAATGAAGGCATGTACACCGCGAGTCAGGTCGTGGTCTGCATTGGTAATTTTCACTCGGCTCCCTTGCCAAAACTGGCCGAAAGATTTCCGTCGTCTATTACCCAGGTTCATTCAGCGCATTACAAAAATCCCGAAAGCTTGCCCGAAGGCGACGTGCTGGTGGTAGGCACCGGGCAGTCGGGCGCACAAATCGCTGAAGATCTTCATCTGGCGGGCCGAACCGTACACCTGTGCGTCGGCAAAGCACCGCGTTGTGCACGGCTCTATCGGGGAAAAGACGTCGTGGAATGGCTGGATAAGATGAAGTACTACGACATCCCGGTCGACAAACATCCGGAAGGCGAGAGCGTCCGCGAAAAAACGAATCACTACGTAACCGGTCGCGATGGAGGCCGTGAAATTGACCTGCGGAAGTTCGCCCTCGAAGGCATGAAACTGTATGGCGTGCTCAACGAGGTGGCCGGTTCGGAACTGGGTTTTGAATCCAATCTGAAAGAGCACCTGGACTACGCCGATAAGGTGTCGGAAAACATCAAAAAACGCATCGACCAGTACATTCTCGATAACCAGCTCGACGCTCCTGCCGAACCGACGTACCTACCGGTTTGGGAGCCTGCCAGCGAAGTGACCTCGCTCTCACTCCAGAATGCCAACATCACGTCTGTAGTCTGGTGCATCGGCTTTGGGATGGATTATTCGTGGCTTAAGCTACCTGTTCTGAACGAACGGGGATTGCCGGTTCACCAACGAGGAGTTACAGACGTAGACGGCCTCTATTTTTTGGGCCTTACCTGGCAAAATACCTGGGGCTCGGCGCGATTCTCGGGGGTAGGCAAAGACGCCGAACATTTACTGGAAACGATCGATAAAAGCCTGCTGTCTTCCGTCTCAGTACCAGCCTTAAAGGAAGCGTAATCTATGTTGCAAGGTATAGTAGATCAGGTACTTGCTAACCGTTCTGTAAGCGATAAACTTACGATTGCTCAGACCTATTCAGCCCTGGGTGATTACGTCAGTTACCAGGACCCGTTTAATCAGCAGTCACACCAAATTTTCCTTGGCGACGATTGTGCGGTGATTCCCGATGGGCACGGCGACCATCTGCTGTTTGCGTCCGAAGGCATCATTACGAGTTTTCTGGAGGCAGATCCCTGGTTCGCGGGATACTCGTCCATTATGGTCAATATCAGCGATATCTGCTCGATGGGTGGCCTACCTATGGCTGTAACGGATGTACTTTGGCTGAAAGATCAGGAGCAGGGCAGGCAAATCTGGGAAGGTATGATGGCCGCTTCGGAAGCGTATAACGTACCTATCGTGGGCGGTCATACGTGTTACCACACCGAAAGTCGGCACCTGGCGGTTTCCATACTGGGTAAGGCGAGGAAACTGTTGGAAAGCAAGGCGGCCCGACAATCCGAGACCCTGCTTATGGCCGTAGATATGAATGGGAGTTATTACCAGCATTACCCCTTCTGGAATGCGTCGACGACGGCTGATCCGGCGCACCTGCGGGCTAACTTATACCTCATGTACGAACTGGCTAACCGAGGCCTTTCGGCGGCAGCCAAAGATATCAGCATGGGTGGGATCATTGGCACCCTAGCCATGTTTGTGAAAGCGGCTGGGATTGGGGCAGAATTGACCCTGGATCAGATTCCCAGACCCGATGGTGTGGAGTGGGAAAAATGGCTGATTAGCTTTCCAAGCTTCGGCTATTTGTTCACCTGTCAGCCAGGAACTGAAGATGCTTGTATTGGGCTGTTTGCATCCCATGATATTCAATGCAATGCAATCGGTCATATCATTGATAATCAAGAGATTGTGGTCTGTATGGATGGGGAAAAATCAGTAATTAACATAAGCGAGCCAAACTATGCCTGAAGTTAACGTACCCATTGAATGGCCGGACAAACAGCGGGATAGCATTTATTCACCCTCCACGGTGCTGCTCCAGTATATAAAATCGGGAGATTCTTTGTCAGTTCAGGATTTTGACGAGCGGGTCTCGGAAGCCTTACAACTAGCCAGTCAGCGCGTTTACGAACGCTATGGCTTTGAGTGCACATCGGCGATGGGCGAGTTAGCCCGGTTAAAAGCGCGAATCGAGGCTATCAATGATAAAGATCAACGGATAAGCGTTCTGTAACTCCTGTCTAACAAGAAGCCATAGATGATAAAGAAGGATATACCTGTATACAGCATCGAAACGTTATCCCTTTTCAAACAAAAGGATATCCAGATCAGTCGATTTGCTCCGTATCTGGCTGTCCATAAAAACTTACATTTAGCCCATAAGCATGACTTTTACCATCTGATTCTGTTTCTGGAGGGTAGTGGTACACACGACATTGACTTTCACACGTTTCCGGTTCGCCCGTACCAGATTTACTTCATGATTCCAGGTCAAGTTCACAGCTGGAGTTTTGAAGGCCACGTCGATGGCTATGTTGTCAATTTCTCCCCTTCTTTCTTCCATTTGTTTATTGCCCGTGGCGATTTCCTGCCTCAGTTCCCGTTTTTTAATGGTATTGTCGACGAATCGGTTGTCGACATCCCTGAGAACGTCCAACCAAACGTAAGGCACTATTTCGAAGCGCTTTTACAGGAATGCGAGACGGATGCGACGTTCGGACTGGACATGGTTCGGGCCTTATTGATCCAATTATTCATCACGATAAGTCGGCTTAGTGATGGCGAAAAAAGTGAAAAAACGTCCCTTCATAATTATACCATTCTCAAGAATTTTCAGAGGCTCATTGAGATCAATTATAACACGTTGCGACTGCCGAAAGAGTATGCAGAAAAGCTTTTCTTAACGCCTAATTACCTTAATACGATCTGCCGTCAACTCATAGGTATTTCATCCGGCGAAGTCATTCGAAACCGGATCGTCATGGAAGCCAAACGGCAATTGGTAAATCTGGACTTAACCGTTGCCGAAATCGCCTACAACCTCAATTTTGAAGACACATCCTACTTCACCAAATTCTTCAAAAAGCAGGCTGGCGTGACGCCGAGAGAATTTCGTGGAGCAGAAATCAGACGGGTAAAACGAGCCAGTAGTAGGCTTGGGTCGATCAGCTGACGGGGTAATTCGTCCAACGGGGAGGATGTCAAACGGTAAGAAACGGATTGGCCAGGATCGACCACTTGTTATCAACCCGGGTCAATCCGTTTCGGATCGGGCAGTCGGCCATAACAGCCGGTTTTTTTGATTTTTCCATAAACGAATTGTGACGCTTTCCTTTGCCGGCGCGGGCGATTCGCGGCCCCTCACACCCTGGTTCATGCGCCTGATGATCAAGCTGACCAACTTTAAAATTACCTTCGCCGACCACGACGCGCAAGAGTCCCTGTCGATGGAGTCCGGTCTGGACTGGGTCATTGCCAGACCGGTGGCGCTCAACAACAAGGAAGAGACAAAAGAACTACAGATTTCCTACGGCAAGACCCCATCTCCGTTCAGCATTAGCCGCAAGCGACTGGCGATGTTTATGGTCGATTGCTTATCGACGAACGATTTTGTCCACAAAGCACCCCTATTGTCAAAGAAGGCCAGGTAAACTGCTCAAAATCAATGGCATATTGGACTCTGTTGAAGGTCGAGTCTACTGTGCCGATGACTGTTGCTCAAGCTGCTTGACGGCTCCGTGTGTGCTGCTTTGAGTTGGTTCGGTTGTTTGGGAACCGGCCCGAAGCAGCACGCATCAAGCCCCATCGCTCCGATTAGCCCCGCTGACACAGTTCGGTAAGCACTTCTTTTGACGCTGTTTCAGGTACTTTCGTCGGCACACTAAACTGAATCAAAAAGCCGAGTCCAGCTTCTGCTGGCGCGGCTTTTCAGCGGGATGATTCTTTCGGTACAGTTAGTTGGAAAGGGAATAAAAAATCCGCTTAATCCCCCTTTCACATCCTGGCCAGTCCCGGCCGGAATCGGAGGGTCTCCTGAACGATTTTTAACAGTAGCTGATCGTAACACAACCCATTCATTGATAGCAAAATAACGAGTTCATTAAATGGCGCCAGCTACCCATCTATTGACCGAAAACGACCGGTAGAGTAGGAGGGGAGCCTGTACGGATATAAACAGGTAAGTGGCGTAAAGAAAACGCGACATAACTTTTACCAGAAGGCTTATGAGAGGTTATCGAGCTATTTTTACTTGGGGGAAACGGAGCGGTACTGTACGCCAATAATCACTACTTTATCTAAATACGTGTTACTACTGAAGTATTTAATCGTAGCCCAATCCGGAGTACTTACAGTAACCGGTGGGGTGATTGCTGTGGTCAGGGCGGGCGTAAGCGCCACGAAGGACCAACCAAAGGGGCTTGCAAACAGACTATTTCCACGCGTTATAGTGGTGAGTTGATACGATAACCGATGCAAACCTACGGGCTGATTCTGACGCTATTCTGAAGAACCAAATACAGTAAACCATCAGTGGAACGCCATACCGGCCCAACTTCAGGAATGCTTCAGATTCTTGTCCTTGTTTTGCCCGAATCAACGGGTGCAGCTGCCCTTAAACAACGGTATGAAAAATTATCCCCTACGTATTTTATTGTTAAACACGGCCTGGTTGGAGTGGGGTGGTACCACCCTTATTGCCGCTCTGGTGTTTATCGAGACGGGCTTCTGCTCGGCCTGATTGTCCCCGGTGGAGAAACGCTGCTGTTCACGGCGGGACTGTTGACGGGTGTACCTTTGCGAAGGGATTCATTAAACCCACCTGACGAATGCAGTGGATCACGCGCGAACGACCTAAGATTGACCGACTGGCATGCCCCTGGCTCATTCTCCGCTTTATTGACCCATCGGCAACGATTCACTTCGTTGAAGAAGCCGACGTTTTAAGGCGAGCCGAAGTTTTGGGAGCTATCCCGTTTGACGTGCCGGGCATCGAATACACCCATTACGCAGACCGTTGCACGTTCGATTATTTTCTGCAAAAACACGCCCTGACCGACCCCGCCCTGCACTTAATTGCGCCCATCGTGCGGGGAGCCGACACCGACGAGCATAGCCTGGCGGCCCAGTCGGCGGGGTTATGGGCAATCTCGGCGGGGCTGGCCTTCAACATCGGGGATGATCACCAGCTACTGGCGCAGGGGCTGGTGATCTACGATGCACTCTACAGTTGGGCCAAACACCTGCAGTCGGTCCGGCACACGCAAAGCCCCACCGAACAACTGTTGCTGGCCGTGTTGCACCGCCACTTAGCGCCATCGGATAAACGAAAGATCCCGGCTTGGGTGGGCGAACTAAAAGAAGCCATTCAGGACCAGATTGATACCAACTTAACCCTGAGCCTGACTGAACTATCCGAAAGTCTGACCGTCAACCCCGCCTATGTTTCCCGTGCTTTCGCCCGCTATTTTGATGACCTCTCGTTCGGCGAATACATCCGCAAGCTACGCATCGAAAAAGCCCTGCACCTGCTGGATACAACGACCTACACACTCACCCAAATCGCCTACCTGACGGGCTTTTCTGATCAGAGCCATTTCACCCGGATCTTCAAAAAGCAGACCGGCCAGAACCCTTCTGAATACCGGAAAAGTAAACGAAAAGGTAAAGCCCATACAAAAGGTTAAATCGGTTCTATTTTAGGGTTGATAACGGGCGTATCCTTGCCGCAAAAAACTGGGCAGTATCTTCTGCCAGATTAACTTAACGTCAGACTGACCTTAACAAGTTTTCATGAAACGACGTCATTTTCTACAAACCGCAGCCGTAGCCAGCACCCTTCCAATCTGCGGTGCGCCGGTAAACCCATCAGGGATCGCCCTTAAAACGCCCGACCTAACGCCACCGGAGCAGGAAGCCATTGCCGCTACGCTCGGCAAAAAAGGCACTTACAATCAAGCGCAGGCCACCTATTCCGTACCATTACCCCGCAACGACCTGAAGGTAACCGTAAAGGGCGAAGCAGTCCCGATTTCGTTTGGCTTCGGGGGCTGGGTGGCCTTCAAGAAAACGCTCGACGGCAAACAGACGGTCATGATGAGCGATACAGTCCTGCTGGAAGCTGAGGTCAATCCGCTGATTGATACCACGCACGCGGCCGGGCTGGAAGTGGGAGCCATTCACAATCACTTTTTTTACGAGCAGCCGCGCATCTTTTATATGCACCTGCACGGCATGGGCGACACGGGCGAATTAGCCGGAAAGTACGCGCAGGCCATTCGGAACACGAAGTTATTCCCAGCCAACCAGCCGGGTACGGCGCCAACAGGCGCTCCTGCCGCAGGAAACAATGCCACCCCGACCAACGCGGCCCCGACGGGCCAGGAACTCTTTAACCTGCCCGCTCTGGACGAACTGGTTAAGTACAAAGGCGTAGTCAACGGACCCACCTACAAATATACCGTTGGGCGCGTCGACGTATCGATTGTGGCGATGGGGGCCGCGATGACGGCCGCTATCGGGATGAACTCGTGGGCCTCATTCGCTGGCAAACAGGCCGACGCCCACGTAGCGGGCGACATCGCCATGCTCGAACACGAAGTCAACGACGTGGTGAAGGTGTTGCGGCAAAACAAACTCGAAGTCGTGGCCCTGCATCACCACATGCTGGGCGAACAGCCGCGCACGGTCTTTCTCCACTATTACGGACGCGGCCCGGCCACGGACTTAGCCAAAGGTTTTCGGGCCGCCCTCGATCAGTTGGGGCGGGGGGCGAAGGGGATCAGTAGCGATGGCATGAAACATTAAGCGGTTACCCACGCAACCAAATTTAACGGAATCCAATCCATTCTACTCGCTATGCTTTTTTCGCCAAACTGTTCTGCCGCTTACGCCTTCCTTATTCTGCTGTTTGTTTCGACCGGGTTCTCCACCGCCACGGCTTTTACCTGGTCCAATTTATTACCAGAAACCCCACCCCACGTGGCGGCTACTCCGACACGGCCAATGGCAATGGCTCCGCAGCGCCCCAAAAAACCTCAGTTCTGGGTTGTTAATTTTGGTACGGCCCGGACGCTACCGCCTAAAAAGATTGGCTTTGCGGCCGGTATGGGTGGGCAGGTTGTATTCTTGGGCGATCCACAAAAAACCAGTGCGTTTTTCACCATTCCGCACGCGGGTTTTCGGCTGGGGTTGGCGAAGGGATTAGATGCGGGCCTTCGGCTGGCTCCCATTCCGTTGCCTTTCGCCACGGTTGGACCAGGTTTCGGCGTCAATTTAGACGCCAAATTCTGCTTTACCCAACCCACCAGCAAGGTCGATTGGGGGTTGGTGCTGGGATTAGGCGGAGCGCACGTGCTGATCGAAGACCGCAATCGACTGGCTTACAGCCCAAACGTAGCCCTGCTGAACTCGTACCATCTGGGCGGCTCGACGGTGCTGACGATCATGGGCCGCTACGTTCACCTCGGCATCCCGACCGCTACCGAGGGGGCAAAAGCTAATTTTGTCAATATTGGAGGAATATCGCTTGGGTTCAAAAAAGATATCCGACCCACTGTTGCCCTGCTACCCGAAGTGGGGGCCTACTGGTACGACGGAAAAATCCTGGGCGTAGCTAAACGGGGACCGGGCTTCCAGTACGGCCTGATGCTGGCTACCAGTTTTTAGGCTCCTGTCGGCCTGGCAACTCAAAAACCGGGCGTTGGTCATCAAGCTGATATAGTGGCTGAATCTCTGAGCTAATTCATTATTCCCATGAATTCCGACTTGATCACTCCCGCTTATTCGCTCCGGCAACTGACAGGCTATTTCCTCGGGCTGGGTACAACCGGCTTTGGTGGCCCGCCCGCGCTGGTGAGTGCCATGCACCGCGACCTGGTGGCTAACCGGGGCTGGATCGCGGAGGCCGACTACCGCGAAGGGCTGGCGCTGGCGCAACTCGCTCCCGGTCCGCTGGCGGCTCAATTAGCCATTTACCTCGGCTACGTGCATTACGGCATTTGGGGAGCAACGGTAACGGGCGTGTCGTTCGTGCTGCCTTCGTTCGTAATGGTACTGGCGATCGGTTGGGCCTACGTAGAGTTTGGCGGACTGCCTTGGATGCAGGCGATTTTCTACGGCATTGGAGCGGCCGTGATCGGTATCATTGCCGTTGGTACGTATAAGTTAACCACTAAGACGGTCGGGAACGATTCGCTGGCGTGGGTGCTGTTCGGTGCTTCGGCCTTAGCCACAGCCATCACCGAATCAGAACTTTTATGGTTGGTTTTGCTCTCCGGTGTTGTCTATTGGCTGGTAAAAGCCCCTCCTTCGTTTATTCGGCCCAGTGTGGGTAGTAGTCTGGCCCCGCTGCTACCTCAAGTACTGGCTTTACCGTCCGACTCGCTACTGTGGAAAATAGCCATTTTCTTCGCTAAAGCAGGAGCGTTCGTGTTCGGCAGTGGGTTGGCCATCGTGCCGTTTCTCTACGGCGGGGTAGTGAAGGAATACGGCTGGCTCACCGAGCAGCAGTTTTTGGATGCGGTGGCGGTGGCTATGATTACCCCTGGTCCGGTTGTAATCACCGTGGCGTTTATTGGCTACCTTGTCGCCGGACTCCCCGGTGCCTGCGTAGCGGCATTAGCCACGTTCCTGCCTTGCTACGTACTGACGGTTTTGCCCGCGCCTTACTTCAAGCGGTGGGGTAAGCATCCGGGCGTTAAGGCGTTCGTGGACGGCGTAACCGCAGCCGCTATAGGGGCCATTGCCGGTGCGGTGGTCGTACTGGCCCGTCGGCAACTGACCGATCTACCAGCCATTACACTGGCTCTGCTGACGGTTGGGTTGCTGTACCGCTTCAAAAAATTACCGGAACTGGCCGTCATTGGCGGGGCAGCGTTGATTGGGTTGGTATTGCGGCGGTTTTTATGAGTTCAAAGCGGTGATTTTAGCCCAATAGTAGTTGACCCTAAAAAGCCGCGCTTAGGTTCGACTGGCAGCGCTTTTTGACAAATTGTTTCTTTCGGTATAGTCGATTGGAAAGGGAATAAAAATCTATTTCATTCCCCTCTCTTGTACTGAAATTTTTCGGAGGGTTTCCTGAACGATTTTATTGACGGTTTATTTTGAGACAAATCAGTAGCCGACAGTTGTTTACATAGTCCGATAAATAGCATTAGTTACCCTTTTATTGGCCGAAATCAGCCGGTTGGAGTAGAAGGGAAGCGTGTACGGAATAACCATTGGTGTCACATAAGGAAGGTGGTACGCAACATCCACCAGAAGCTTTATGAGGGTGTTTTGAGCTACTTCTTACCTTTATGAAGCTGACCAGTACTGTCCGTCGAAAATTACTCCATTTTTGCTTATGACCGGTGAGTCTTGTCAAAAGCGGATTTGCTGAGTCAGGTACGTTGACTGATCGTCACCGTTAATCCGAATGGTAGCGGTTAGTGGCTTGCTGTTCCAGTTGATGGTGACTAAACCATAATTCAATTTGGCTACCATCTCGCCAACGCGGTGGCGATTTGGTTCTTCGTGGGGTTTGGAAACGTGTGTTAACCCGCTGCTGGTAATATCATAAAGGTCATAATCCAATCCTGGAACACTTATTCTGGAGATTTCGGCAATGTGCCGGTCACCACTCATCAGTACCACCCCTTTAGGCTTCGTTTTGCTCAGTAAATCCAACAACCGCTGGCGCGACGCGGGAAAATTAGCCCATTTCTCGTAAGGATGCTCTTCGGGCAGAAACTGAATGCCGCAGCCAACCAGGTGAACCTCAGCATCGGAGTCCGTCAGTTGCTGCGTTAACCATTGCCACTGCGCTTCGCCCAGCATATCGCCCGACGCATCGGGAACATTATCCCGGCCATTCTTCTTTAGTGAATCCCGAAAATAACGACCATCCAGTAGAATGACTTTTACCCGTTGCCCTTTGGGGCCATACGTGTGGGCTGAATACGCACCCTCTTGTTTACGAAGCGGACTGTCAGTGGGTACATCCAGGAAGTTCAGCATCAACTGCTGGCTTTCGGCTCGACGTGGATACTCCTTGCCCCCGTCATTTACGCCGTAGTCATGGTCATCCCACACCCCAATCACCGATGCCGACTGCCGTAACTGCTGGTAGACGGGATTTGCTTTTTGCCGGTCGTACTTGGCTCTTAATGTATCCATGCTTTCAGTGTCCCCGTAGACGTTATCCCCAAGCCAAATCCATACGTCAGGTTTTTGGGCCAAAATATCGTCCCATAAGGGTTGGGGTCGTTTCTGATCGCTGCACGAGCCGAAGGCAATGGTGGTAATGGGCTGATGACGTTGGGCCGTTGCCCCTTTGGGACTGGTTGTCTGGCATCTAGCCAGCATGACAAAGCCTAACATACTAAGGGCAACAAAAATTTTCATGTATACAAGACAGAATCGATGATGGGGCAAAAGTAGAGCAGAGAGTCCTAAACAAATCAAACATCAAGATTTGTTAACAAAGCCTTTACCGTTGGCCAAATGGATTTACTGGGAGTCTTTACCGAAGGAAAAAAAGAATCCAGAGACGATGCCTGGCTATTTTTGGCCGGGAGTTCGATCTCCGACGAATTATCCGGCCAGCTACTGTTGTTCCGTACATTTCCCCCTAGCTACCTCAAGTGGTGCTGTTGGCTCCTAACGGGTATCGCGGACGACAATAAGCATAAAAATTAACAGCTAGCCAGGATAGGAAAGGGTAATCAGGTTAAACGCACTTAACTTAGTTGACGATGAGCCTAAGATAGTTATCATCCCATCCGGCTCGCTTGCGTCGATTTTTGATACTTTCTTTGTCGTCCACTCGATTCTTTAGCTGCAAAGCTAACTTGCGGGTGGTAGCCATGTTGTCAGCCGCCTGCCCTAGGCGTACCCGCTGCTGGTCTTCGCCAAACACTACATTCAACCATTAATGTAGCCCATTCTCAATGCTCCAGTACGGGCGAACATGGGCGTTGAAGGCTTTAAGCTTATACCCTTTCTGTGCTCATCGAAACGGCCAGGCGCTTTAAAAAGTGAAATCACCAAAAATCCGCGTCGTGAAAACTGTGCGCTTTAAGCAAAGCGCAAAAGTGGCTTATTCAGAAAGATTCCAAATAATTGCCCCGTTTATTTTGAATCTTTCTGAATAAGCTTCAAATTTGCTCTGCAATCGGAGGAAACCACCTGTGCGATTAGTGGCATCTATCGCTGTAAGCCGCTAGCCCGTTCGCTATAAACAAACCAGCTCATTACACAACGAGTATGAAACGAGTCTTGTACCTGCTCATTCTTCTACTGATGTCGGGTGTCAGTCATGCCCAAATCGACTCGTCAGCCCGTACCAATATTCAAGGGAATATTCTAACCACCGACGGCCAACCAGCCCCTTTTGTATCGATTACGCTGAAAGGGAGTCGTATCGGAACTACCACTGACGGGGAAGGCAAATTTTTCCTTAAAGACATAAAGCCCGGTTCGTACACGCTCCAGGCATCAGGCGTTGGGTTTGAAACCCTGCGCGAGAATATCACTGTGGTGGGTGAGCAGGTCACCCAGGTTAGTTACCGCATCGCTACGGCGGTGAAGCAGTTACAGACTGTGGAAGTAACGGGCCGTAAGGAAACGACGTATAAAAACGATTATTCGTTTGCCCTAAAAACGCAGGTGCCGGTTAAAGACATTCCGCAGGCGATTTCGACTGTGACAAAGGAACTGATTCTTGACCAGCAGTCGTACCGGTTGCAGGACGTAACCAAGAGCGTAGCGGGCGTGAATCAGTTTTCGGTTTATGACGACATCACGATTCGGGGGTTTCGGTCGTCGGACAACCGGCTGCTCAACGGTCTGCGCTGGGCGGGTAATTTCTGGACCAGCCCGCTGCTGGTCAACATCGAGCGCGTTGAGTTTATTAAAGGTCCGGCTTCGGCCATGTTCGGCAACGCCAATCCCGGCGGCACCATCAACATGGTCACCAAAAAACCCCTCGACGAAACGCGGGCGAATGTGCAGTTGAGTCTGGGCAGCTTCAAGACCACCCGCGCTACGGCCGACTTCACCGGTCCGCTCAACGAGCAGAAGACGCTGCTTTACCGGCTGAACCTGGGCTACGAAAACTCCGGCTCGTTTCGCGACTATGTGGATTTTAAAACGCTGGTCGTAGCCCCGTCCATCTCGTTCGTGCCCAACGCTAAAACCCGCATCAACTTCGATCTGACCGTACAGGACATCAACACCGTGCTCGACCGGGGCCGGACCGTCTTCCGGGGCGAACAGAACCTGCTGGCCACACCCATCAATTTCAATCTCACCCAACCCGGCGACCGGCTGAACCCGAAGATATTTTCGGCGGCTCTATCGTGGAGCCAGAACCTGTCGCGGGGCCTGAACCTGAACGTAGCGTACATGCGCTTCCGCGAAGACCAGACCCTGACCGAACACCGCTTCCAGCGCTACATCACCCGCGACTCGATTCAGCTCAGTTACACCGACCGCATCGTCAACTACGTCAACGACAATGCCAATATTTACCTGACCTGGCAAACGCGCACCAGCGGGGTAGAACACCTGCTGCTGGGTGGCTACGACTATGCGGGCTACGACTACAACTTCAGCGAAAAGTTTGCCAACTCGGCCTTCAACATAAACCTGAATCAGCCTACCTTTCAGCCCCGCGACGTGGCTAAGTACGTCTATTCGTTCCGCTCACTGGCCGACAACCGGCAGGCCTATAGTTCGCACGGCGTGTACGTGCAGGACCAAATAAAGTGGAACCGCTGGCAGTTGCTGCTGAGCCTGCGCCGGGAGCAGTTTACCGTGCCGACTACGGCGGCCGTGGCCCGCAGTTTTGGCCGCGACATTCAGACCACAGCGCTGCTGCCGCGCTTTGGGCTGGTGTATGCTCTTACCCCCAGCACTAACTTCTACGCCACGTACAATCAGGGCTTTCAGGTCATTGCACCAGGCAGCGCGGCCTTCCTGGATGCGAACCCGCCCAAACCCATCACCAGCCGCCTGCTGGAGGTGGGCGCTAAATCGGAGTGGTTCGACAAGCGGCTGCTGACCACCCTGTCGCTCTACAACCTGGAGCAGGACAACGTGGTGGTCAACGCCAACAACCCCGCCCGCCCCGACCAGGTCACGCAGCGCGGACAGGAACGCGCCCGTGGTGCCGAATTTGAGGTCGTGGGTAACCTCCTGCCCAACTTGAGTGTCCTGCTCGGCTACGCCTACAACGAGGCCATCATCAGCCGCGACAACAACGAGCGGCTGGTAGGCCTGACCAAAGAAAACGCCCCTCGCCACGCCAGCACGTCGTGGATTAAGTACACGCTGACGGGCAAGCTCAACGGACTGGGTTTCGCCCTCGGCCACAGCCACAACTCGGTGCGCAATGGCTTTCGCGACGCACAACTGGTATCGGTCATCCTGCCGGGTTACGTAGTGTTCAACGCCATGGCCTACTACCAGATTCAGCAGGTGCGGCTATCGGTCAATGCCAACAACCTAACCAACAAAGCGCACTTTACGGGTGGCTACAACTTCGAACGCAACTTCCCTGGCGCACCGCGTAATTATCTGACGAGCATCGCCTATACGTTCTGATTCACGCTTAACTGCCAGTAGCCATGACGTTTAAGAAACTTACGGCAAACCGAATCGTCGGAAAACTCCACCTCTGGCTGGGACTGGCCTGTGGCCTGGTGGTACTGGTGAGTATGACGGCTGCGGCCGTGTTTGCCTGGGACCACGAACTGACTGAGGGGTACTACGGTGACTATGTGTTTGTAACGCCACAAACTACGGCCCCCCTGCCCCTCGATCGGCTCTGGCAGAACGCCCAGCGGGCCGTGCCAGGTCACCCCATCGAGGGCGTACAGGTCTGGGCCGACCCGCGCCGGGCTTACGTCTTCGGCACCTACCAGAACCGGCCCGACACCGCGCCGGGCTGGACCCACTGGGACGATTACGAGTACTGGGAGTGCGTTTACGTGGACCCCTACACGGGCCGGGTGCTGGGCGTGGTGGACATGCTCCTCAACCCAATCGACCTGACGCGCCGTCTGCACCAGAACCTGCTGCTGCGCCACGACATCGGGCATTACATTGTGGGCTTCGCCACGTTGTTCGTCATCATACTGTCCCTGACGGGGCTGGTACTGTGGTGGCCGAAGAACAAGGCCGCGCTGAAACAGCGGTTTTCGGTAAAATGGAACGCCAAATGGCGCAGAGTGAACTACGACGTGCATAACATAGGCGGCTTCTACACCCACCTGTTCATTCTGCTCTTTGCTGCAACAGGGCTGGTCTGGACGTTCAAATGGTGGACCAACAGCATTTACCGGCTGCTGGGCAACGACCCAAAAACCGTGTTTGCCGCCAACCAACACCCCGAACCCGACCGACTCGCCGGGGCCGGTCAGTGGCCAAAAGAAACTGCCCTGCGGCATATGAAAGGCCAGCGACCGACCTGGACGGAAGCCAATCTGGGCGCAGTGAAACCTAAAAAGGGGGGCGGTGGTGAAGAGTTATCGGCGTTTCTGCGGTTCAGCGCACCAGGCTGGGACAACAGTGACCAGCTTTTTTACCACGCCCAGACGGGCGCCTTGCTACACCGCGTTCGGCAGGAAGATAAGTCCACAGGGGCAGCCTGGCGCAACTCCAATTACGCCATTCATGTCGGCAGCATCTACGGCTGGCCGACGAAGGTGCTGTCCTCAGGGGCAGCCTTATTTTTGGCTAGCCTGCCCGTCACGGGTTTTCTGATCTGGTGGGGTAGACGAAAAAAAGCGAAGAAAGCCAGGCCTGCTATCCGTGAACAGCCCTTTCCTACTCCCCGGTCTTTACCCGCTCACTCAACTCATTCCTGACCATGCGTAACTGTTGTTACTGTCAAATCCTTTCCCACTCAGCCAGTTGGCGGTTGTGCTGTAAGAGCGATCGGGGCATAAAACCTGCCACAATATTGTGTTGCAGCTTAACGTCTGTTACCGATTGGGTTGGAAAGGTGATTACACCGGTACACTAAATGCCACCAAAAAGCGGCGCTCAGATTCTGCTGACGCGGCTTTTTGGTAGCATGGTTATTTCGGTACAGTCGGTTGGAATCGGAGTGGGGCCGCACTGGCGGACCGGCCACTGCTAGGCCGAAGCGAGGGAACAAAAAATCGGCTTCACTCACATGTAATCCTGGCCAACCCCAGCCGGAATCAGTGGAATTTTTTGAGGGCACCGGAGCCGTTAAGATTTGGCATTAATACTACTGCGCCTTTGCGCTGCCATTCCTTCTCTTGTTTATTTTACAGCCGTCGCTTCCAATTCAAATTTCAAGGTTTCAGTAAGGCCCTTTACTTCGAAAAGAGAGGTGGCCTGCCTGATGCCATGCTGGGCAATCCACTCCTGAAAAATCGGAAAGTGCGGCCAGAATTCGGCGGTCGAAGTTGTATAAATATTCAACCGCACAATGTTGTGGGGTTCGTACCCCGCCTGGCCGAGCACGCTTTCCAGGTTTTGGATGGCCAGTAGCACCTGCGTTTTCATGTCCGCATCGCTTGATTGTCCGTCCGCGAGCACTGCCGCTTGTCCTGAAACATAGAGCGTGCTTGATACTCCTTTTACCTCAACGGCCTGTACATAACTTTTCTCATCCTGCCACTGCCAGGGATTAATGATTCTTTTTTCCATGCTTTTGTTTTTTGTTTGTGGACGGCAAAGCTGAGAACTGTACATGATTATGTTGCGTGACAAAAGTCACAACTCGGGTAAGTGCGGATGAGTCTGTGACAAAAGCCGACTGAGAGTTTCGCGCGAAACTCCTAAATAAGAGGCTATGAGGGATTTGGGCACTCTTTGGAATAGGGCGGGATACCGTTTCAGGAGCTGTTCGTAACGCTCCTTGGCATTGGACGTAAGGAAAGACAGGATGCGGCTTTGTAATCCAATGAGACCGCCATTCGCTTTGACCAGAAAGAAACGTTCCATCTTCTGGAGGCCGGAACACAACTTGTGATAGTCTTCCAGCGACAGGCACAACACCTCAGTGTCTTCCAGGCATTGCAACGACATGGTCGCTTTGGTGCGGGTGTAATAAGCCAAGAAATCACTTTCCCACCAGTCTTCCATCGCAAAGGCAACAATGTGTTCCTTTGCCGATTCATCATTGTAAGCTAACTTCAAAAGCCCCGATACTACGAAATAACAATGCGGTACGCTTTTGCCTTTTTCAATCAGAAGCTCACGTTTTTTATGACGCTTAAAAGTAAGATGAGCGCACACAAAGGCAAATTCATCATCCGTAAGCGGTACTATTACTTCGATGTGTTCCCTTATTTTTTCCTGCATGGGGTTAGATGGCTATGGAACCCTTGCTTTCTCCAGACTAATTTTTTTGGAGGGTTTCTTGAACGATTTTAGCGGTAAGTGATATTAACGCAACTCATTCATTAATAGCAAATTAACAAGTTCATTAAATGACATTCGTTACCCATTTATTGGCCGAAACGGCCGGTCGAGTAGGAGGGGAGTCTGTAGGGATATAAACAGGTAAGTTGCGTAAAGAAAACGCGACGTAACCTGTACCAGAGGCCTGACGGGGGATAATCGAGCTATTTTTCGCCTAAAGGAAACGGAGCATTACTGTAAGCCGATAATCACTTATTTTTAATCTTTTATTCGTCATAAAAACAGTGCTCATTTCCGATCACGGTGTGCGCGTAAGAAGCTGATGGACAGACAACGATAGACAGTGACTATTCCTCTGTGGAAGTATCGTGCACATTGGATTCGCGCCAATCACATCGGGATGGAAATAACGTTATACCTCGCTCAACTGCTCGAGGAAGGAATGGCCGAGCCTGCCTTGAGCAGTTGGTTGCCGTCCAAGTTTATCCACCAACTGACTCATAGTCGAAATTCCGTAGATACTATTCGTTTGCGGAATTTCGACTTAAGATTCAGTACTAAGCCGCCCTGCTGTGAGTGCCCTAAATCATCTTACGGCAAGCCTCTGCGCAACGGCGGCAGGCTTCGGCACATTGCCGACAGTGATCCATGTGGGTCGCATGTTTTTCACACTCGGCCGCGCAGGCTTCGCAGATGTGAGCGCAGAGTTGACACACGTCGGCCGCGTGGGCGCTACCGCTGGCCATGAATGAAACGGCCGTGTAACATATCTTGGCACAGTCCCGGTCGAGCCGGATACAATCCACCATCATCATTACATCCTGTTCACCCAGACAGGCGTCAGCGCAGGCATCGCAGCTTACAGCGCAATCCTGGCAGGCATCGATACAATCCTGGTACTGCTGGGGTGCTAAGGGAGTTGACATAACTATGTTTGATTTTGATTATCAATCACTTAACCTTTAACCAGAGAATAGGTTATGTGCATGTATCCCATTGGCTCATGTTCTATTCTACTTCCACAAATTTTGTAAGGGTCTGGGTGAATCCTGTAATTACCACTGTGTAGAAAGCGCGTAAATTTGTAGCGATAAAATGCATCCAATGAAACCATCGATTCATACTCGCCTGATTTGCTGCTGGCTGGCCCTCGTGGTACTGTTCAGCAGTACGGGCTTTGGTATGGTCGAACACTGGTGCCAGATGCGGGGGCATACCAAATCGCTATTGCTGGATCAGAAAGGGTGCGCCAAACCTTGCCAAGCCGATGAACAACCAGTACCCATATCCAAAGGGCCGGTCGTCAAAAAGCTGCCCTGCTGTAAAACGACGGTTTCCTACGAGCATCTCGATGTCAGCCGTTTTGTCGCCGATCAACACAACCTGGCCACTCCTCAGCCTGCTGACTTTATTCCCAATCCACAGTTCCGACTGTTATTAGCGTCCCTTTTGCCGACTGATGCGCTGTCGTCGGTGCCATCCATCGCAGACGCCCCGCTTCACCGAACCGGGCGTTACCGGCTTACTGTCGGCTGTACCTGGCTGATTTAAACCTGCTTTCCTGCTTCGCCACTCGTTGACGGATGCCTTCTGGCATCCTGGTCGGCGGGCATACGGCGTTTTGTCCGTTTCTTCAACCCTTCACCATAGAACAACTCTGAGGGGCAGAAGGCCAACGGCATCGCCCTCTCCTATTGATTAACTAATTGCCAGTTTATTAAGATAGGGGTTTTCTTGCGATTACTCATACCAGACAGGTCAACCCGCTTTTTAGCACGCTCGCATTAGGTCATGCGCTCAAATCAGTGTCGTCTTCTAATCACTACTGCCATGATACACGTACAAAAATTAATGCTCGCCTTCGCGCTGCTGTTCAGCCCCGCTTTCCTGTTTGGCCAGTCGGCTAACTACAAACAGCCCATGACGATTAATGCGGCTGGTCAAATCAAAGACGGCAAAGGCGCGGCCGTCGGGTTGGTTACCAAAGACCGAATGATTCAGGATGCGAAGGGTCAGAAAATCGCCTTTGTCGATGGACAGGGAAACTTAATTGATGCAAAAACCGGCAAAAAAATGGGCAAGATGGGAAAGGACGGTAAAACGTACATGAATGCGAACGGTGATCTGATGTTCACCATTAAGGGTAACCCTGACGAAACCTGTGACATCTTCGATGCGAAAGGCCAGAAGATTGGCAACGTGCACGATAGTTTCAAAGGGTCGGCCTGTGCGCTGCACTGCTTTCAGGCTGGGCACACCCACATGAATTAAACCGGCAAGACCCTGACCGATGAATCGTATCTGGCACCTTCGCATTCGCAAAACCCACCGCTATTTGGGGCTGTTTATCGGCATTCAGTTTTTGCTCTGGACAGTGGGCGGGTTGTATTTCAGTTGGTCGAACCTCGATGATATACACGGCGACCACCTTAAACGCCCGGCTACGGCCCTGCCGCTCAGTTTGTCGCTGGTGTCACCCTCGGCGTCCATACTGACGATGAGTCAGCAACCCGGTCGGGTCGCCGATGCGACCAATTCGATTACGAGTGTGCAGCTTATCGAGGTGCTGAGGCAACCGGTCTATCAAATTAACTACCGAATGGTACGCAGGGGTGGTCATGCCATGACTCACACGCAGTTGGCCGATGCCCGAACCGGCAAACTGCGGGGCGAACTCACTAAAGCCGAAGCTACGGCCCTGGCCCAGAGGCATTTTGCCGGTTCGTCGGTTATCGAGCAGGTCGAGTACCTGACCAGCACCAATGGCCACCACGAGTACCGGGAAAAACCGCTCCCTGCTTATGCTGTTACGTTTCAGCAGCCCGCCCACGCGACGGTCTACGTAGCGGCTCAGCTTGGCACCGTGCAGAGTGTGCGAACCGACCCCTGGCGCATTTTCGATGTGCTGTGGATGCTGCACACAATGGACTACGAAGGCCGCGACGACATTAACAACAGCATTCTCCGGACATTCTCGGTGCTGGGGCTATTGACTATCTCATCGGGCTTTGTACTCTATTTTATCTCGTCGCCCCAACTCAGGCGAAAGCCGAAGCGGGGACGACGATTACCAACAAACGCTTAAATCATGTTATATCCAATCCAATTCTGTAAATCCATGAAACCCATTTTTTCTCCAATCTCAGGATTCTCAACCACAAGATTAGCCGTGGCCACGCTTGGCCTGTCTCTGCTCTCACTAGCTGCTTGGGCCCAGTCAACCGCTCCCGCGCTGACCGCTTACCTCGCCGTGAAAGACGCGCTGGTAGCCACCGACGCGGCTAAAGCGAAAACCGGGGCAACGACCTTATCGTCAGCTTTGAGCAAAGTGGATGCCGCCAACCTGTCGGCTACCGACAAGAAAGCCCTCGCGATGGCAAAAATCCATGCGACAGCGATTAGCAAAACCGGTGACGCAAATAACCAGCGCGAGCACTTCGAGATGCTCTCGACCAGCATGATTACCCTGACCAAAGCCACTAAACCCGCCAAGCGGGAGGCCCGCTCCGGCGTACCGGCCCCAACCTACGTGCAGTATTGCCCGATGGCGGCTGGCGGCAAGGGCGCTTCCTGGCTCAGTGACAAGAAAGAAGTGCGCAACCCCTACTACGGGGATAAGATGCTCAAATGTGGCTCGGTGAAAGAAGAGATCTAAGCGAACCGTCCCGGAAATAAGAACCCGACGCTTCGGCGTTCGGCTCTTTCCGGGCTAATTTACCCTACAATGGCGCTACAGGAACTCCATATCAAAAACATGGTGTGCGACCGCTGCATCCGGATCGTGCGCGACGAACTGGAACGGTTGGGCTATTCGGTCGCGCGGGTCGAACTGGGGCGGGCTATCGTCACCGAGCCGCTGGCCGATCTGGCCACCATCGGCCCGGTGTTGGAAGGTCACGGCTTTGCCCTGCTCACCGACCGCACAACGCGGGTCGTCAATCAGGTCAAATCGCTCATCATCGAGTTGATCCAGAGCGGGCGTATCGCCGAACTGAAAACGACGTTGTCGGACTATCTGGCCGAGCAGGTTGGGCTAGACTACGCGCACCTGAGCCACCTGTTTTCAACGACGGAGAACCTGACCATCGAGAAGTTTTGGATTTTGCAGCGCGTCGAACGAGCCAAAGAACTGCTTAGTTACGACGAAGTGTCGATTAGCGAGATTGCCCGGCAGTTGGGGTACAGCAGTGTCGCGTACCTGACCAACCAGTTTAAGCAGATCACGGGTCTGACGCCAGCCGCCTACCGGGGGCAACAGACCCCGGACCGCAATCCGCTGGACTGGATTTGATAACGAACGAATAAAGAACGATAACAACCAATTTTAGCCATCATAACCATGTCCATCATAACCATGTTCATCCGACTGAGCGTTTTCATAGCGATCCTGCTGATTTCTCCCCGTGTGTGGGCGCAACATGCCGGTCACCCCTCACCGTATCAAGCCGACACCAACCGCACCATTAAGGCTCTATCCGCTCAGGACGTGAGTGGTTATCTCAACGGGCGGGGTATGGGTTTAGCCAAAGCTGCCGAACTAAATGGGTATCCGGGACCGATGCACGTGCTCGAAGCAGAAAAGGAACTGGCCCTGACAGCCAGTCAGAAAGAGCAAATGAAGGCAGCTTACGACGCTATGCACAACCGGGCTGTCGGGTTGGGCAAACAGATTGTCGAGCAGGAAACATCGCTCGATAAGTTATTTGCGTTGGGCAAAGCAACTCCCGAAGCGGTGCAGACTGCGGTTGATTCGCTGGCGATACTACAGGGTCGACTCCGGCTCACGCACCTTGACGCGCACCTGAAAGCCAAGCAGATTCTAACAACTCAGCAGGTCAACCAGTACAGCCAGCTTCGGGGCTATACAAACTAAAAATTGCAAGACCGGGCGGGAATTGTATAACAGCCGGGCGTCACTTCCAGACGATCTTTGTACTACCTAAAAACGGTAAAAGCACAAAGAACATGGAAACGATCACCTTGAAGACTAATATCAAATGTGGGGGCTGCATTGCCACGGTAACGCCTTTTCTGAACCAATCGGTTGGCGAAGGCAACTGGCAAGTGGACACGCAGAACCCCGATAAGATTCTGACTGTACAGGCGGCAGCGGTCCAAGGTTTCGGCGTAACGGCCGAAGCCGTCCGAACAGCCGTTCAACAGGCGGGCTTTAAGGCCGAGGTGTTACCCTAACTGGTATCTCCTCCGCTCCTGAAAAGCCGCCCCATCAGGCGGCTTTTTTTACGCAATGCCGTTTAACCATTTATTGAATGAATCGATTGATTTGTTTGCTGGTCGGCTGGATATGGGCCATTCCCGCCAATGCTCAGACAACGCTCTCTGAAACGGAGGTCGTTGACTTGGTGGTGGCCAACAGCCCGGCAGTTCGGGCGGCTGATCTGAGCATCCGACAGACCGGCCAACTGCTTAAAGCAGCGTATTCCATTCCCAATCTGGATGTTTTTACCGACAGCCCCAGCGGTGCGTTTTATACCATCGGCATCAATCAGTCGTTTCAGTTGCCGACCGTATATAAGCGGCAGTATGCGCTTCAAAAAGGGCAGATTGACCTGGCCCAAATCGAAAAACGTATCACCCAAAACGACATTCGGTTTCGGGTGCGGAATCTGTATCTGGCCCTCCAGTACGCCCAGGCACTAAGCCAACAGTATCAGTTTCAGGACAGTGTCTATCATCAGCTTCAACTAATTGCCGGACGGCAGTTTGCCGCCGGGCAAATCGACTACCTCGCCAAAACCTTCGCCGAATCGCAGGCGGGTGAGGTGCGGAATCAACTGAATCAGGCCAGTGCCGATGTACAAACCATAACCCGGCAGTTAGGACGGCTGTCGGGACGTTCGGAGTCCATCCAGGTAGTGGCCCTGGCCCGAAATGGGCCGGGTTTTGCCCCGGCGGAGTCTGATTCAGCCGCGTTCGGGCAGAACCCGTCACTGGCGCTTTTCCGTCAGACGGAAGCCATCAGTGCGGGGCAAATCGGGCTGGAACGCGCCCGATCACTACCGGGTATTATGGTCGGGTATTACAATCAGTCGTCGCGCGAAACGCCGACCCAACTCCGGTTTCGGTTTGGCCTAACGCTGCCGGTCTGGTTTGGCCAGTACCGCAGCCGCACGGTGGCCGCTCAGACCGGCTTGCAACTGGCTCGCCAGCGTACATCAGCCCAGGTGCAATCGCTGTCGGTGGATCTGCAACAGGCGCAGGGAGACTTTGCCAAATACCGAACCTCACTCGATTACTACGAAACCACTGCCCTTCGGCAATCCAACGACCTCATCAATACCGCTCGGCGGTTGTTTCAGAGCGGGCAGAACGATTACGTCAGTTATCTGCGAACCATCAACGATGCCTACGCCATTCGCCTGCGCTATCTGGAGGTCCTGCGTAGTTATAACCAGTCCCTGTTGACTATCAACTATTTAACCGGAAATCTATGAGCAAGCTAACGCAACTCACGGTCCTGTTCGGCATTTTCTTCGCGCTGTCCCGCCAGATCGCTTCGGCCCATGATGGCGACGACCACGGCGCGGCAAAATCTCCTGGCGGTACTGCCCTGACGTACTTTACCAGTCAGGCCATTTCGGATAAATACGAACTGGTGCTGCACTACGAACCATTGGTAGCGGGAGAAACGGGTACCCTACGGCTGTACATCAATGAGTTCAACACGAACCGACCCGTCGAAGGGGCAGCGCTGCAACTGAGCAGCCCCGAAGACAATAAGCTCACCATCGCCGTAAAAACAACCGGGAAGGGTATTTACGAACTAAGCGGGACGTTTCCCGCCCAAAAAACGTACTCGTTGGCAGTTCGGCTGA
This sequence comes from Spirosoma arcticum, assembly GCF_054779955.1. Classification (NCBI taxonomy): domain Bacteria; kingdom Pseudomonadati; phylum Bacteroidota; class Cytophagia; order Cytophagales; family Cytophagaceae; genus Spirosoma; species Spirosoma arcticum. The sequence goes on along the minus strand of NZ_BAAGXG010000015.1, from coordinate 31,628 downwards.
ACGCCGGACCGGGGGCTGACCTGCTGCTATTACCAAAAATCGAAGTGGGTAAGGACCTGCCGATAGCCACCGCAACCAGCACCGAACAACCCCACGCACACTGGTATGAAAACCCGTTTGTGCTGCTGAGCGGTGGGCTGTTGCTGGGGATGGTCCTGATGTTCGGGTTGATGCGGATACGGAACCGTCGGGTAGCCGTCAGTATTGCCGTTCTGCTGGGTATGCTGCCAACGGCCACCTATCAGCGGGCCAACGCGCATGGCGACGAAGACCACGGCGGGGGGGCAACCGGGGGCGGGGGTACGTCGAGGACGTTTGCCATCCCGAAACAAACGCAGTTCTTATTCGGCATCCTCACCCAGCGGCTCGCAGCCGGGGAGCAGGCCCAGACGACGACGGTGGCCGGTACTGTTTTACCTTCCTCGACCGGGCAGGCGGTGGTGCAATCACCGCAGGTGGGCCGCTTAACCTCCCTCTTGGTTCGGGTGGGGCAAACCGTTAGCAAAGGGCAAACACTGGCCATTGTCGAGCAAACCATTGACGCGGCTACCCAGATCAACCTACAGGCTGAACGCAACAACTTACTGTCGGAGCTGGAGGTAGCCCGCAAAGACTTCGACCGGCTGAAAAGCATCGAAGATATTGCTGCCAAGCGGGACGTGACCGCAGCCGAAGCCCGCCTGAACCGGGCGCAGGCCAATCTCAAGGTTTTCAATGGCATCGCGCAGGGTGGTCGGGGGAATGCCCGGTCTGTCCGCTTGAAAGCCCCCGTTAGTGGTATCGTCGGACCATTTACGTCGGCCATTGGCTCGACGGTCAACGTTGGTGAGACTCTGTTTACCATCACCAATCTGGGGAAAGTCTACATCGAAGCCCAGGTATTCGACAAAGATTTAGCGGTGGTTCGTTCCGCTAAATCATTCGGAGTGACGGGGGTAAACGACGCGGGCAAGTCGGGCGTGGCCCGGCTGTTGTCGCAGGCCCAGACGATCAACGCATCGAATCAGTCGCAGCGGTTGCTGTTCGAGATGGACAACGCGGGCGGGGCCTTTAAAATCGGCGAGTTCGTCACCGTCCGGGTGCAGTCGGCGAAGGGAACGCGGGGGCTATCGGTGCCAAACTCCGCCATCAGCGAAATGAACGGCAAGCCGGTGGTTTTCATCAAAGATTCGCCCGAAGTCGTCAGCCTGGCTTACGTCACGACGGGAGCCGATAACGGCTCGTCCACCCAGATTCTGACCGGCGTGGAAGCCGACGAGCGGGTGGTCGTAAACGGCACCTACCAGGCCAAAATGATTTATTTAAACCAATAAGTTTTTTCAACAAACCAATTCATTCAATGCGTAATCAATTCAACATCACGGCCATCGTGCTGATAACTCTTAGCACCAGTGCTTTTGTTAGTTCCTGCAACAATGCGGATAAAGCTGAAACGACTACCGAAACCACCGCCGTGAATGCCACCGGTACTACGGATGCCGATGAACACAGTGGTGAGCATACGTACGCTTGCCCGATGCACCCCGAAGTGACGGGTAAGGAAGGTGATATGTGTCCCAAGTGCGGCATGAAACTCGAACACAACGACAACGCGGGCAAAAGCAACGGGAAGACCTACGTGATGAATTTCAAGGCCAATCCGGGTCAGGTCGAAGCGGGCAAAGCGGCCCTGTTGTCGTTTACGCCGGGCGTGAAGGGCAGCGAAGGTGAATTGGTGCCCTTGGACCTGCACCACGAGCGAAAAATTCACCTCATCGTCGTCAGCAAAGACCTGTCGTACTTCGAGCACATTCATCCGGACTACCAGGCATCGGGCAGTTACGACATTGCCCTGTTGCCGACCAGCAAAGCCTTCACGGAAGGGCCGGGCAAAAACGAAACTCGCTTTCCCAAAGGCGGAGATTACCTGCTGTTTGCCGATTATATGCCGACCGGCGGCAATGCCCAGTTGGAGAAAATAGAGCTGGCCGTTGGTGGAACACCTTACACGCCGGTGACGTATTCAGCTCCCAAACTCAGTGGAACCGCCGACGGATATACGCTCGATCTGGTGCCGGAAGGTGGTCAATTCGAGGTGGGTAAACTGGCGCACATTCAGGGCGTACTGAAAAAAGGCGGCCAGGAAATGGATGCTGCTGCGCTCGAAAATTACTTAGGGGCCAAAGCCCACATGGTCGTGGTAGGTGTCGACGACAAAAACTACCTGCACGTTCACCCCGAAGTAAAAGACGGCAAGTTTGACCTGCACACCACCTTCGAGAAAGCCGGGGTTTATCGGGGCTGGGTTCAGTTCCAGGCTGATGGCAAAGTCCGCACCACGGATTACGTGATCGTTGTGAAATAAACCCCCCGGCTGCGGCCGGCCGTCCCGATCCCTCGCCGTTGAGGGGAGTTACCAACTATGCTCAATCGACTCATTCATTTTTCGCTGGCCAACCGCCTGTTCGTCGTGGCGTTCGCGGCTCTGGTATTGGTGTACGGGGTATACACGGTCGTCAACCTGCCCGTTGATGTGCTGCCCGACCTAAACCGGCCCCGCGTAACGGTTTTTCTGGAAGCCAACGGCCTGGCTCCCGAAGAAATCGAAACGCAGGTGATTCTGCCCGTCGAAACCGCGCTGAATGGGTCGCCGGGGGTGGAGATTGTACGGTCGGTGGCCTCGCCGGGTTTAGGGCTGGTTTTCGTGGAGTTTGGCTGGGAGACCGACATTTACCGCGCCCGCCAACTGACGGCGGAAAAACTACAAACCGTTCAGTTGCCGGGCGGGATAACGCCCGTGATGGGGCCGATCAGTTCGGTGATGGGCCAGATTATGCTCGTGGGTCTGACATCCGACACGACCAGCGCGGCTGATTTACGTACTCTGGCCGATTTTACCATCCGCCGACGACTCATGAGCATCGGGGGCGTAGCCCAGGTAATCCCCATCGGGGGCGAACGGCGGCAATTCCAGGTACTCATCAGTACGGCCAAACTTCGCCAATTCGGGCTGACCATTGACGACGTCGACCAGGCCGTACAGGGAACGAATCAGAACACGACGGGCGGTTTTTTCGACCGCTACGGCTCCGAGGTGCTGATTCGTAACGTGGGCCGGGTGCAGACGCTGGCCGATTTGTCAGCCACGGTCGTGGCGAACCGGAACGGGCTGCCGGTGCTGCTGTCGCAGATCGCCGAGGTCAAATTCGGCGGAGCTATCAAGCGGGGGGATGCCAGCGTGAATGGCAAACCCGCCGTGATTCTGACCGTTGAAAAACAACCCGGCACCAGCACTGTCGAGCTAACCAAAAAGGTCGAGGTCGCTTTAGCCGAACTCCAGAAAACCCTGCCCGGCGACGTCAAGATCAACCCGAACCTGTTTCAGCAACGGCATTTCATCGAAACTTCACTCCAGAATGTGGAAGAGGCCCTCCGCGACGGATTTATCCTTGTCGTCATCGTGCTGTTTCTGTTTCTGCTGAATTTCCGCACCACGATTATTACCCTGACGGCCATTCCGCTGTCGCTGGTCGTGTCGGCCATTATTTTTAAAGCCTTCGATATTTCCATCAATACACTCACGCTGGGCGGTTTAGCCATCGCTATCGGTGAACTGGTGGACGATGCCATCGTGGACGTGGAAAACGTGTTCCGACGCTTGCGCGAAAACCGGCAGTTGGCCCAACCAAGACCTACACTGGAAGTCATTTACCGGGCCAGTGCCGAAGTGCGTAACTCAATTGTTTACGCCACCATCATCGTGGTGCTGGTGTTTATTCCCCTGTTTTATATGCAGGGCATCGAGGGCCGGATATTTGCTCCGCTCGGTATCGCCTACATCACCTCTATTGTCGCGTCGCTGATCGTGTCGCTCACCGTCACGCCCGCGCTGTGTAGCTATTTGTTGGTCAACCCCAGCCGACCAATTAACTGGCGGTTCTGGAAAAAACGGCGGTCCGGCGTTCCGGTTTCCCAACCCACGAATGACCACGAGCAAGAAAGCGGTTTGGTGCGCTGGCTGAAACGAAACGATACCCGCCTGCTGCACTGGGGGTTAGGGCGGCCCCGGCTCGTTATGGGCGTGGCCGTCGCCTTGATTGTGGCCGCAACGGGTTTGGTACCCTTTTTCGGGACGGAGTTTTTGCCGCCCTTCAACGAAGGCTCGTTCACCATTAATTTCTCGACCCCGGCGGGTACATCGCTCGAAGAGTCGAACCGGATCGGCGTAGTGGGTGAAAAGCTACTGATGCAAGTGCCGGAGGTGCAGTACGTCAGTCGCCGGACGGGGCGGGCGGAGTTGGACGAACATGCCGAACCACCCGCCAACTCGGAAATCGAAGTGGATTTGAAACCCTCCGACCGAAGCCGGGACGAGGTGCTGGCCGATATTCGGCAGAAAATGGATCAGCTCAAAGGCGTGACCGTCAACATCGGCCAACCCATTTCGCACCGACTCGACCATTTGCTGTCGGGCGTTCGGGCGCAGGTGGCCATCAAGCTCTTTGGCAATGACCTCAACGAGTTACGCACCAATGCCGACCGGATTCGGCAAACCATCGGCACCGTGCCGGGCGTGGTGGATGTGCAGATCGAAAAGCAGGTGATGGTGCCGCAGTTAATGGTCAGACTCAAACGCGATGCCCTGCAACGCTACGGCATTCAGGCGGGCCGCGTGGCCGAAAATCTGGAAGTGTTTTACAACGGCAAAGTGACCGGGCAGGTACTCGACGGCCCCAAGACGTTCGACATTCTGCTTCGGGTGCAGAACGACGAACGCATCGACATCGAGAAGATCAAACGGGCCGAGATCAGCGATGCTCAGGGTAACGCCATTCCGCTGGAGCAGGTCGCCGACATTGCCTACACGACGGCCATCAACTCCATCGCCCACGAAAACACCCTCCGCCGAATCGTGATTTCGGCGAACGTACAGGGGCGGGATCTGGGCAGTACCGTGACCGAGCTACAGTCGAAAGTGACACAGGAGGTGAAACTGCCAACGGGCTATTTCGTGCAGTACGGGGGGCAATTCGAGAGTCAGCAACAAGCCACCAACTTGATCGGTCTGCTCAGCATCTTTTCGATCCTGGGCATTTTCTTAGTGCTCTACAGCCACTTTAAGTCGTCGCGGATCGTGTTGCAGATTATGCTCAACGTGCCCCTGGCCCTGATTGGCAGCGTGGTGGCGGTGATGCTGACGGGTGGTACGTTTTCGGTGGCCACGCTGGTGGGCTTCATTACCCTGACAGGCATTGCCTCGCGCAACGGCATCATGATGATTTCGCACTACATCCACCTCATCGAGCAGGAAGGCGAAACGTTTTCGGACCAAATGATTATCCGGGGTTCGCTGGAACGGCTGGTACCCGTGCTGATGACGGCGTTGGTGGCCGCGCTGGCCCTGATCCCGCTCACGCTGGATGCCTCGGCGGCTGGTAAGGAGATTCTGTATCCAGTGGCGACGGTCATTCTGGGCGGTCTGTTGTCGAGTACGCTGCTGGATATTATCGTCACGCCGGTTGTGTTTCATCAGTTCGGCAAGCGGGCGTTGGCGACGTATTTCAGGAACCGGAATCAGGGTAATTTTAATACCGACGATACGCTGGTAAACACGGTCCCATTTGCCAAACCGGTGCGCCGGCGCGACAGCCCGGCTGAACCTGAACTGACGGAACGTCGGTAGGAGAGGGAACAAATCGTAAACGTCGATGAACCGGGTGCAGTTGTACAGCGGGTCGGGCCATATCACAGCGACTTTGATCTGGCCGAAATAGGTAGATGTGACAAAGTCAATGGGAAACCGCCAAAATTCGTTGACCGTTCCTGGCGCGTAGCGTCTAAAGGCCATAGCAACTTACCTAGCCTGTCCATGAAATGGCCCACGTTTACTGATCCCTCTCCCAACGACCAATACAGCTTCTCGTTTAAACCAGGTGACAACCAGCCCCTGCGGGTGCTGATTGTCATTGGTCTGCTGTTCATGGTGGCCTTTTTGTGGGTCTATTTTCAACCTGAAAACCGGGGATACTCGTGGCTGTTTGGAATGCTGACGGTATCGGCAGTTTTTAAGCTACTCCGGCTGCTACACGAGTGGTATCATTACTGGGAGGTGCGGCCCACCACCCCGCCGACGCCGACGCGGACCTGGTCCGTGGATGTGCTGACTACCTACTGCACTGGTGAGCCACGCGAAATGGTCGTCAACACTTTGCAGGCTATTCAGTGCATAACCTACCCCCACACGGCGTACCTGTGCGATGAAGCCAACGATCCGTACCTGCGACAGCTATGCGCCGATTTGGGTGTTATTCACGTCACGCGCACAGACAGAACGGATGCGAAGGCGGGGAACATTAACAACGCCATGCGGCAGGCCACCGGGGAGATTTGTCTAATTATTGACCCAGATCATGTGCCGGTGCCCGACTTTTTAGACCACGTGCTGCCCTATTTCGATAACCCATCCGTGGGTTTTGTGCAGTGCGCACAAGGCTACTACAACCGTAAAGAAAGCGTGGTGGCTTTTGGGGCGACCGAGCAGACCTACAGCTTCTACGGACCCATGATGACCAGCATGAGCAACTATGGCACTGCTCAGGCTATCGGAGCTAATTGCACCTTTCGCCGGGCGGCTTTGGATTCCATCGGTGGTCATGCGAACGGGTTATCAGAAGACATGCACACGGCCATGCGGCTCCATGCCGGGGGCTGGCAGTCGGTATATGTTCCTCTGCCGCTATCCTATGGCCTGGTACCGGCTACTCTGTCGGCGTATTACAAACAGCAGCTCAAGTGGGCACGGGGCACGTTTGAACTGCTCGTAACCACCTACCCAGCCGTGTTCAGTAGGCTATCGGGGCGGCAGCGATTACACTACGGAACAATGCCGCTGTATTGCCTCCTGGGCACCGTACAACTCCTCGATTTGCTGATTCCCATTCTTTCCTTAGTGGCCATGCGCCTGCCCCTGCAAGTCGATTTGCTTCTGTTTGGTACTGTCTATATTCCCCTGTTGCTGACGGGCTTTCTGATTCGGCAGTACGCACAGCGATGGCTCATTGAGAAACACGAAGCCGGGTTTCACTTAGTGGGGGGCATTGTAGCCAGTGGCACTTGGTGGGTGTACGTGCTGGGACTGGTCTATACGCTGTTCCGGGTAAAAGTGCCGTACATTCCTACGCCCAAAGACGACCAGCCCCGGAACCATTTTCTGCTGGTGCTGCCCAACCTACTCATGGGTCTGCTGACACTCGGTGCCATTGGGTATAGCATCTATTGGTACGGCCGGTTTACCCTCAACAATATTTATTTCCAGTTGATGATTGGATTCGGTCTGCTGAATGGGCTGATTCTGATGCTCAACGTGGTAGCTGGTCAGGAATTAACGCTGTTACACGTGACCAACTGGCTGGCCCGGATGTCGGACCGACGAAAAAAGCTTTGGAGCATCCGGATAATCGTCTGGAATTTACGCTATGGTTTATATGACTGGCTCCGCCGGGCGGCCGTTCTCCTCTTAAGTGGCGTCGTGCTGCTGACTATTAGTGTGGCCTGGTTGACTTACCAGAGCAAAATGGCCGATGCTCCCATTAACCTCCGCTTCGCCAACACCCAGGCTTTTTACACGGGGCTGGCTTCCCCTTCATCCGTTCCGTTGGTCCGTATCCAGTCGTCGGAAAAACCCATTCGGGTGCATCACCTCCGTTGGCCGGTTACGTCCGGCTCAACGATTGAAATTCCCGTACGTTCAAACCTTACTAATCAGCTACCGCTGCTGTACCTGGAGCCGACCGGGCTGCGGGGTGGTTTGGAAACCGACATGCGGGCATTCCTGATGAGCATTCTGAACGGCGAACGCGACGCGGCCCTGGACCGGTTCGTCCGTGACGTGCGAACCTATAACCGACCGGTACTGGCCAGTTTCATGCCCGAATTTGATAACTCTGCCCAGCCATGGGGCTTAGTTCAGGAGTGTAATCTGGTACTCTGCCAACGGGCCTGGCAGTACGTTGTGAGGTTCTGCCGGGAACGGCAGGCCAATACCATTGCCTGGGTGTGGTGTCCCGGGTTGCCTGCGTCGCTGGTTGCGTATTATCCGGGAGGAGACTTCGTTGACTGGCTGGGGTTTACGGTGGTCAATGACCCGGATAAGGCACCCGACAATAGACAACATTCGTTCGCGGCTCTTTTTCAGCTTTCCTACGTGGCCGTGCGCTCGCACGTGGACTACAGCATCCGGCAGAAACCGATCCTGATTACCCGGCTAGGATCGGTTGCGGGTGGTTCGGCTGGCCGCCGGTGGACTACCGAAGCTACTGAACTGATACAGGAGCGGTATCCGCAAATTCGGGGCATTGTCTTTGCCGACGAGGCCGCGTTAGAACGCCACCGTCCCGCACAAATGGTCATACAGGCCAAACGGTAACGACAACCCGGCCTTAATCAGGCTGCTTGGTCTGGCTTACCTCGAACGAAAAATTGGCGGTTGCCACGTGCCGGTGCGTGTCGTACACATTGACGAACAAGCGATAGGGGCCTGGCTTGGGGGGAAGCCGAAACGTAATGGTTGGCTTGTCCGTGCACAGCAACAGGCCCTGCATGGCTAAGCGGGGAACGCCAACGTAATCAGTACCCTGCTGCGCACGGGGTTTAAGCTCCCAGTTATACGTCAACGAATCACCATCGGGATCAGTCACTCGTATTTCAGCCTGGTGCAGGGCGGTTGATGCATTAAACGAGCGGTGGGCTATGGCCTGCCGGTCAATTAGCAAGCGCTCCATAACCGGGGCCAGATTAGCAGGCCGTTTACCCGACCAAAGCTCCTGCATCAGGCCCACCAAAGGCGTTTGGCGACCCTGCTCGTCGAAGGCGCTGAGCCAAGTATGCGTTTCTTCCTGTTTATGGCCCCAGTAGAATAAATAAGCCCCAAAGCAATTAGGGGGATGGGCGCGAACATGTTGCTGATAAAACTGCCGGACGGCCGTTAGTTTTCGCTGACTATCTGGTTCATCAGGGGCACCCCAGGGAGCTAAAGGTACCTCCCAATATCCTGGTGCGCCGTATTCCGAAATGAGATAAGGCTTGGTCCAGCCCCCTTCCTGAAAAAACTCGTTGAGCTGCTTAGTCATTGAGTACGAATTAACCGCCAGTATGTCCACGTTGGAACACCGCTGGCTAACCAACCGGATAGCCCGTTTACTGTCGGGTGAAATAGCCGTACTGACCGGATGATTAGGGTCAAGTCCGTGGACTAATTTCGACAGTCGATTTACCTCGTCGTAAACCTTGAAATTGTTGGCTTCCAGTGCCCACTCATTGCCCACGGACCACAGGAGCAGGGCCGGGTGGTTACGATACCGGAGTACCGTTTTTCTAATTCGCTCATATTGCTGCTCAACAGCGGCCTGATTATCGTAATCGAAGCCTTCCATCTCGCGCTCTACCCATAAACCGAACATGACCGTCAGACCCAGTGTCTGGGCTTCGTCCAGAATCTGGCCTGCATCGATGTCGTCCCAAACCCGAATTGAATTGCCACCGCAAGCTTTTAACTCCTCAAAGTGACTAACCCCGCCCCCCCCTTTTATGAAGTAAGGCTTGCCATGCCGGAGCAATTCGTATGATGTGCCGTTGAAACGAACAGTCGTTGGAGCCGCTGCATTCACCGTCGTTGGTTGGGTTCGGTTGGTTTCCTGACACCCGCCGAACAGCCCTAACAGCGAGCAAAGCGACCAAGCTACTAATTGACATTGATTGGAGTATGTTGTCATTGTGCAGTAGTGACTACGTAAACTATTTTTGGCCACTTGTTACAGAGAATTTTACAATAAATGGGCTAAAACCTGTAAGTGCCGTCGATTAGCTACCAGTACCGGCTTATAAGTTATTTTAGGCAATGGACAAGACGGCTGAATGGATGACTGATGCTGATAGTACTACCTACAAGACGAGCTACCCGAAAAATGCGTTTTACACAATATCCGTGATATTGACAATTTTGTCTATTAATTGCTAATTAGGTTTACCGTAAGTAATAAAACTTAAGTAATAGATATACGTGGTAAACCTAATTAGCAACTATGACCATTAAAAGATTTGTCGATCATGGAAAATTGATATACATGGTATGAACAGCTTCTACATGTAAAATCGCTTCTCATACTGGGGCCACCCACACGGCCCATCGTTTGCTAACACCTTCTGGTGTGAGTCAGGTAAGCACCTTTTCGAGCTATTTCAGCTAATTACGTACCAACTATTTCCTTTAGTTGGCTCAAGTAATGGGGCTTCGCTACTCAGCTTATTGCTCTGGAGAAAAGGTCAAATTAGATATTGACGCGATTGCCGAAGATATCCACGTGTCCATTGCCGATCTTGAACGGTGTCTGATTTCGCTTCTGGCCGAATCGACTTGACCTTTTTACAAAACGCGGATTGGTAAGAAAGGAATAACAGGGCTATGGCGAATCACAAAAACGTGTTCATCCGTAAGTTGAGATGGTTTATGACCTAACTGAGCTCACTGTAATTGAGCACTCACCGTTGCTTTGGCAACAGTTTCATTTATGTTAACTCCTTCTTAGTATCGCTTTAACCTTAACAGCCCGGTCAATGATAGCCTGAGGTAGTTCGTCGGGCGCGTTGCATTGGTCCAACTCAATTGAGTTTTGGGTCTCAACCAATCCGTGAAGCGGTTCCATCAAAATGTAAAACCGGTCTACATCACTAAGGATAGGTACGTCATTTGCCTGATTGTCCTGTTTCATGATTTTAGCGATTGGGTTATAAAATGGCACGAAAAAAGCAGTGATAATGCCGTGTTGACCGGTTCCCCTGCCCTTTGTCACCCAAACCCAGTAATTCTGTAAGGGAGCAGCGAAATCTTGTAAAGGAACGTTATTTGCGGGCTTTTCAACAAGGCTCGTCAATGGGTTCGCCCTTAAGCGGCATTCCTCCGTAGTTTCGGTTTTCCCCGTTCCAAGCGAACCAAAGCCGCTCCGTTGGCTTGAAACGGGCTGTGGCCTCTTAATGGCTACTCAAACTTCGCTTCAGTAACTGCGCATTCAGAGCCACGATCACCGTACTGGCACTCATCAGCACCGCACCAATGGCCGGACTGAGCACAAAATTGGGGTACAGCACCCCGGCCGCCAGCGGGATGGCAATGACGTTGTAACCCGTCGCCCAGAATAGGTTCTGAATCATCTTTCGGTAGGTAGCCTTGCCAAACTCGACCAGATTGGTGATGTCGGTCGGTTTGCTGTTGACTAAAATAATGTCGGCGGTTTCGGCGGCTACATCGGTGCCGGAACCAACGGCGATGCCTACGTTGGCCTGAGCTAGTGCGGGTGCGTCGTTCACCCCATCGCCGGTCATGGCCACGAATTGCCCCTTTTCCTGCAAGTCCTTCACAATGGTCACTTTCTGGTCGGGTAATACCTCGGCGAAAACCCCGTCTAAGCCAAGTTCGTTAGCGACCGCGTCGGCTACTTTCTGGTTATCGCCAGTAGCCATATAGACCTTGATGCCCGATTCCTGCAATCGTCGGACGGCCTCTTTGGAGTCAGCCCGAATGCGGTCCGCTAAGGCTATGAACCCCACCAACTGATCGTTGATGACGATGAACACGACCGTTTCAGCGCCACTGCTGAACGCATCTTGGGGTTGCTCGATCCCTTTCTCCTTTAGATAACCGGGACTGACCACCACGACCCGTTTCCCGTCGACTGTTGCGGAAACGCCCTTACCCGTAATGGATTGAAAATCGCTGATGGTAGCAAACTCCAGTTGCCGTTTTTTGGCTTCGCGCACAACGCCCTGAGCAATCGGGTGTTGCGACTGTTGCTCCAGCGCTGCGGTTATGCTCAGTAACGTGGTCTCGTCCGTGTCTTTGACCAGTACCTTGATGCGGGTTACGCCGAATTCGCCCTCGGTCAGCGTACCGGTTTTGTCGAAGACCATCGCCGTGATTTTACGAGCTTCTTCAAAAGCGGTGCGGTTGCGGATCAACAAGCCTTTCTGGGCTGAAATTGCGGTAGAGATAGCGACCACCAGCGGAATGGCTACACCCAATGCGTGGGGGCAGGCCGTGACCATCACCGTCACCATCCGCTCCACGGCAAAGGCCACATCCTTACCCGCCCACAGCCAGGTTACAAGCGTAATGAGTCCTACCGACAACGAAATGAGGGTCAGCCAGCCAGCGGCACGGTCAGCCAGTGTCTGGGTTTGGGACTTGGCATTCTGGGCCTCCTCCACCATCTTGACCATCTTGTTGAGGTAACTGTCTTCGCCCCGGTGGGTCACTTTAATTTTTAACGACCCTTCGCCATTGACCGCCCCAGCGATAACGGTATCCTGCTGACTCTTCTGCACGGGTACGCTTTCCCCCGTCAGCATACTTTCGTTGACGGCACTGTCGCCCTCCACCACTTCCCCATCGGTCGGAATACGTTCGCCGGATCGTACCAGTACGACATCGCCAATCGTCAGCGTACTGACCTTGACATCCGTAATTTTATCCCCGTTTCGGCGGTCCGACTCTACCTTGTGCGCGTCCGAGGGCAACATCTGGACAATCAGTTCGAGCGAACGCGAGGCCCCGGCGACAGATTTCATCTCTAAATAATGCCCTAACAGCATGATGTCGATCAGCGTCGCCAGTTCCCAAAAGAAGTCCATGCCCGTGAGCCACCCGAATGACACGGCGACACTGTAGACGTAAGCGGCCGTGATGGCCACCGCGACCAAGGTCATCATGCCGGGCTGTCGGTTACGCAGTTCTCCCACGATACCGGTCAGGAACGGCCATCCACCATAAACGTAGATGACCGACGCGAGCAAGACAACAAGCGGTTCGCGGTACGGAAAATCTAACTGGTAACCCACCAATTCCTGAAACATCATCGACAGCGCCACCACCGGCACCGACAAGAGCACACAGACCCAGAACCGGCGTAGAAAATCGGTAATTATTACTGCGTGGTCATGTCCGGTTGCTGAATGACCGCCGTGTCCACCGTGTTCAGCTTTGTGGTTCATCGGGCCGTGATCCATCGCAGCATGGTTCATGCCTGTTCCGCCTTGATGCCCTTCCGCGCTATCCGGGCCGCTGTGTCCGTCGTGCCCAATGTGTTGTAGGGCCTGCTGCTCGGCGGGTGACTCGCCCTTTGGCGGATGGTCTTGATGCTGATGGGCCATAAACTTGATTCGTTTTAAGAGAACATGGAAGTAGCGTTCAGGCTGATACCCTGCCTTCATAACTGGCAAGTTGACAAAAAGGAGCATTCGGCATAAATTCTGCAAGTTCCTGCCTGAATTTTGCAAGCCGGGTAGTCAGTCGCGAACGTAGCTTTGTTTGTTACCGTGTTGATTGTACAAACCGTCGGTGCGGTTGCCGCAATGAATTTGAGGGACATTTGTTAGAGAACTGAGCAAGATGACGACTACGGCGATACGGACAACTGATGAGACTACATTACGGGTACGGGGGATGGTCTGCGCCCGATGCATCGACGTAGTACGAACCGAACTCAATCAGTTCGGTTTCAATATCTTGGACAGTCAATTGGGACAGGTCACGCTGGCAGGCCTAATACAAGACAGCGACCTGGAGCGGATCAACCAGGCGTTAGCCGGGCAGGGGTTCGGTCTGATTCAGGATCAGAAAACGACTGTTCACCAACGTGTCAAAACGTTTCTCGATGCATTTTTCGACTCGAACGATCTAAGCGAGCCTAAAGCCCGCTTATCGGCCAGGCTTCAGCAGGAATTGGGGATGGATTATGATACCATCAGCGGGCAGTTTGCTAAAGCCGAAGGCGTTACGCTGGAAAAATACGTCATTGCCAGGCGCATTGATAAAGTAAAAGAACGGTTGGTGTACTCGGACGAAACGCTTACGGAAATCGCTCACCGTACCGGCTACAGTAGCGTGCAACATCTCTCCAACCAGTTCCGCCAGCAAACCGGCCTAACTCCTTCGTACTTCCGTCAGGTACGTCAGCAGAAACAGGCGGTGCAGCAGGGAGCAAATCAACCTATTCAATCACCGTAGCTTCCGTTCTGATTCGTTAATAGGTAGATCATTGATGCTGGCGAATCGCTTCTTCATCAAACCATTGAGTGCAAATTCCCACATTTCGTTACCATAACTCCGAAACCACTGCCCGCTCTGGTTGTGCCATCGCTCCGGCGACCCGGTCGTACTCGAAACGAACCCCAATGTGGTTATCCACAAAAGCCCACAATTCCTTTTTGAGTCGGTAATCCAGTTCTTTCTGCCACTTGCGCGTCAGAAACGCCCGTACCTCGTCACGCCCGTTCAGAAACTTAGTGCGGTTGCGCCATTCCGTGTCAGGCGTGTAAGCCAGCGATACCCGGTCGGGGTCTTCAGTGTTCCACGCATCTTCGGCCATCTGCACTTTTGCACGAGCCGTTTCGAGGGTAAAGGGAGGGGCAATAATTGCATTCATAGTAATCAGGTTCAATTTTACAGGTCGTTTTTTAGAGATTTATAATGGTGGGTGGTGGTCCCCAAACCGGAATGTCCGTTGCGGTTAATACAGGATACGGCGAATGGACCCCGCCCACCGTCGGTACAGCCACCTCGAACAGGACCAACGCAATCCGATAATGCCGAATCACATACGAACACAATATGCACGGCTCGTGCGTACTGTAAAGGTGGCAACCCGATAAATCGACGCTACCCGTTCGATGCACGGCATCCCGAATGGCTTCTACCTCGGCGTGGCAGGTAATGTCGTTTCGGGGTCGGGTGGCTTCCTGCCCTTCCCCTATGATTAGGCCCTCACGTACCACGACCGAGCCAACCGGTGTATTACTTGTTTGGGCAGCCTGTTCAGCTAATTCGTGGCAACGCTGCATGAATGGTTCATGTACTTTCATTGGGTTTACAGGTCTAACACCAAATCGGATTCGGGACGGGCGCAACACACCAAAATGTCCCCCTCGAAAGGCTCGGCCAACGGCTCCGGCTTGTAACGAACCTGCCCTGATACCAAACCCGTGCTACACGTCATACACGTTCCCTGCCGACAATTGTTGGGCAGATAGATGGCGTTGGCCTCCAGCAAATCGAGTAAACTATCTGTACTGTTTTGCCAACGCAACACCTGCCCCGACCTCGCCAGCTCTACGCGAAACGTAGTCGCTAATGAGTTGGAAAAATCGGCTCTGGGTGATGGACTCAGCGACTTCCCCTCACCAAAATATTCGTAAAAAATGTGTTCATCGGGAACGCCCCATGTTCGCAATCCATCGTAGAGGGCTTCCATAAACCCAGCCGGACCACAGAGGTAAAAATCAGCATCATGATCGAGAAGATAACTTCGTAGAAAAGCAAGATCGAGCTGCCCGATAGCATCGTATTCCTGTCCCGGCGTTTCCCAGGGAGTAGGTTGGCTGTGATGGATATGCATCCGAATGTGGGGATGGACAAGAGCCAGCTTCCGTAATCGCTGGCCCATTGGCTGCACCTGTTCATTCAAACTACTGTGCAGAAACCAGACAAAGCGGGGGTTTGGCTCCTGAGCAATAGTCTCTATCATGCTCAACATAGGCGTAATGCCTACGCCCCCGCTCAATAGCACAACGGGACGGCGCGACACGGCTGACAGAATGAAATTACCCTTCGGAGCCGCTACCGACAGGATGTCGCCAACCTCAACCTGGTCGTGCAAAAAGCCCGATACCAAACCCGGCTCCGTTACCGACCCTTCACGCTTGATGGTAATGCGATAAAACGACTGGCCTGGAGCCGCCGATAACGTGTAGGATCGAAGAACGGGTTCGACCCGGCCCGGCAACGTCAGCCGCAACGTGATATACTGACCGGGCTGATAGTCGTCGATGGCTTGCCCGTCGGCGGGTTCCAGATAAAATGAGCGAATGGTTTGGCTCTCCTGAACCTTTTTCGTGACGCGAAACGGCCTGAGCATGGCGTTAGACGTTAAAAGGTGAGTACTCCACGAACGTCCATTCGACGCTGCGGAGACTGGCCTGCCGTCGCCAGCCATGCAGGTGAAACCGCCAGTGACGACCCGTGCCACCGGTATCGTCAGTCTGCCCTGGCTCACCAAACAGCAAATCGGCGCGTCCCGTAAGTTGCAGGGTTTCGCCCGCGTCGAAGTCCACGAAAAGTAATCCGGCAGCCGGATTTACGGCCAGATTACCCAGCGTATTGAACATACTATTGCCATTGTAGTCAGGAATGAGCAACGTTTGGGCGTTCTCAACCTGCACAAACCCCGGCTTGCCGCCCCGGTGCGACGCATCCACGTGGTCGGCATCGTGGGCTGAACCAACAAAAAACGTATCGGCCCGGCTAATCCAGTCCATTAAGTCGGGGGGCAGGGTGGTTCCGGTAAACGTGGGCGCGTCGGGTAAACCAACGGGGGCAGTCACCTCAATTTCGCGTCGCTGGATGTAACGGGGGCAAAGTGGGAAAGCTTCGCCCACCGTCAGCCGAAACCCGGTTCCATCGGCCACGATTGGCCCGTTGACCCGCAATCGTCGGCGAGAACTGAGTTCGATGAACAACAGACCCACTGCCGGTTGGCCCGTAACATTGTGCCAAAAAATATCGTCGCGGGCTGAGACCAGACGAGTGGTGTCGAGATTGACTACTGAAGGCGTTTCGGCGATGGCAAAGCCCGGCGTACCGGCCAACAAGGAAGTCCAAACGTGCTGGTCAGCATCAAGGCTACTGGCAATAACCATTGGCTGTTTGTCCACGAATTTGAGGGCACCGTTGGGAATCCGGTCGGTAATCACCTGCCCGTTTCGCCGGGCAATGGGTTCTTCGCCGACCTGGGCTTGCACGGCCAATTCACCGGCATGGAAGGGCGTAGCGGTGTTCATAACTATGGGTGTTTCAGGGTGAAGTGATGAGCAGTCAGCCGGGCAATGCTATTGCTTACCCGGCTGACTGCTCATCAGAACGTGATAATGTGGTAGCCGTCCTGTTGCAGTTTGACGAAACTGGGCAGGCCCGTCGTGCCTGGCACGGCGTTGGTCGTTACCAGATCGTAGCCCGACGGATTGGCCCCAAATGCATCGGCGCAACCGCAGGAAACGCCCTGAACCTTGTCCTCAACGGCGTTGAATAGCGCGTGGAAGGGGTTATCGGGATTTTTGAGGGCTTCGGGCCAGCGCGTACCGGCCCCCTGAAAGAGGATGGATACTTCTTGACCGGCCTGTTTGAAATCGTAGGCGGCAGCCAGGGCGTTGAAGAGTTTGCCGTTTGAATCGTCGGTTCCCGCTTTGGGATCGGAGAGAATAACAAGGGCCGTTTTCATGGCAGTAAACATTAATTTGGTGAAACTTGATTTACTTAATTTTACCGAACGTTCGGTAAATATTTTGACAACAAGAAAGGCAGAACTGAAGAGTCGGCTAATTATTGAGATAAGAAATCGGTTTCGATCTCGGCCAGCGTTTGGCCAAACAGATTGGGTTGTTGCAACGTCCGGGACAGAATCAGTACGCCCTGCACCCGGATGATGACGCTCCGGGCAAGTTGCCCAGCCTCTATTTCGGTCTTGCCGAAGTCGAGCGCGAGTTTGGTAAAGCCTTCGATCCAGCCATTGAAAACCCCGGCAATCTGCTCCCGGAACGTTTCAGCCGCTGACCCCAGCGACAACGCCCGCAACACACAACTCAACTGCCCGCCATCATACAGTGTGTTAATGAAAGCCAGCGCCTTTCTGAGTCGCTCGGCAGGGGGCAAAGCCGTTTGGAGCAGTACGGCGACAATATCGGTCTGACTCGACTGGTCGATGTAATTTAGCACGGCCTGGGCCATCGCCTGTTTGCCATCGGGAAAACGGTGGTACAGACTGGCCTTCTGCAAGCCCGTTGCCTGCGCCAGCTCGGTCATCGTAGCCCCATCGTAACCCACTGACCGGAACACCGTCAGCAACTGGTCAATCACCACATCATCCGTAACTTTTACCAAAGCCATTTTTAAGCACTTTATTTTTAAACCGAACGTTCGGTAAAAAAGTTTGTCCGTATTTAATTTTCTAAGCGATTAGCCTGATGAGTGATGAAAAGTAGGCGCGATTTCCGTTAGGATTCGATTGGTAATCTTGCAAGCCGGGTCTGCTTTTGTGTAACGAAACGGTCGTTCTGACTTTCGACCTTCGTGGTATAAATCCGCAGAACGATGATTACAACTGATAAAACTGACCAAACCAGGGAACCCACGGTTAGTGCCCGGCCTGGTACGAAGCTGACCCGCCAATCCTTTCCGGTTTTAGAAATGACCTGTGCGGCCTGCGCCGTTAGTGTCGAGTCGATGTTAAACAACACACCCGGTGTTGCCAAAGCGGTTGTGAACTACGCCAACCAGTCGGCTACCGTCGAGTACGACCCTAAAACTATTACCCCGGCCGGGATGCAACAGGCCCTGCAATCGGTTGGCTACGACTTAGTGGTCGATGTTGACGATCCGCAGCAGGTGCAACAGGAAGCGCAGCAGCGTCACTATGAGTCATTGAAAATACGGACTCTCTGGGCGGGTGTCCTATCCATTCCAGTGGTCGTGATTGGAATGTTCTTCATGGATATGATCGGGGCTAATTACCTAATGATGGCTTTGTCGGCTCCGGTGGTGTTCTGGCTGGGCCGGTCGTACTTCATAAACGCCTGGAAACAGGCTCGTCATGGTAAGGCCAACATGGACACGCTGGTGGCTCTGTCTACGGGCATCGCCTTCCTATTCAGTGCCTTCAATACATTTTATCCTCAGTTTTGGCACAGCCGGGGACTACACGCGCACGTATATTTTGAAGCGGCAGCGGTCGTGATCGCCTTTATTTCGCTGGGCAAACTCCTCGAAGAACGGGCTAAATCGAACACTTCGTCGGCCCTCAAAAAGTTGATGGGGCTGCAACCGAAGACGGTACGTATCGTCGAGGATGGTGTCGAACGTGAATTCCCCATTGCTCAGGTACGGGTGGGTCAGGTCATCGTCGTGCGGCCGGGTGAGAAGATTCCGGTGGATGGCGAAGTTGAGTCGGGTGAATCGTTCGTGGACGAAAGCATGATTTCGGGCGAAGCTATTCCGGTTGCCAAACGAACGGGCGGATCAGTCTTTGCGGGCACAATCAATCAGAAAGGAGCGTTCCGTTTCACGGCACAAAAGGTAGGCGGGGAAACTGTGCTGGCGCAGATCATCCGCATGGTACAGGAAGCCCAGGGCAGCAAAGCCCCGGTGCAGAAATTAGTGGACAAAATCGCTGGAATTTTCGTGCCAGTCGTCATCGGCATCGCCCTGCTGACGTTCGGGGTCTGGATGTTATTCGGTGGGGAGAACGCCCTTACTCACGCCCTGCTGACCTCCGTTACCGTGCTGGTAATTGCCTGCCCCTGTGCATTAGGGCTGGCCACACCCACCGCCATTATGGTCGGCATCGGTAAGGGAGCCGATAACAACATCCTTATCAAAGATGCTGAAAGTTTAGAATTGGGGTACAAGGTCAATGCGGTTGTGCTGGACAAAACCGGCACCATTACCGAAGGTAAACCAACCGTCACGGACGTGGCCTGGCAGGTAAGCGCAGATGAGATAGCCAATCTATCGCCGGTGCTGTACGCGCTGGAAGCACAGTCTGAACACCCGCTGGCCGACGCAGTGATCGAGCGGCTGAGAACCGATGGCATCAGCGGAGTGGCGATTGACGGGTTCGAGAGCCTGACGGGGCGGGGCGTTTCGGGTCGCTATCATGGCGAGACTTATATTGTGGGCAACGCCCGGCTACTGGCCGAACCGCAACTTCTGAACGGCACACTCACGGCTGACCCTGCCATTCAGAAGTTGGCAACAGCCTGGCAAGAGGAAGCCAAAACAGTGGTCTATTTCGCCGATCAGACCCGTATTCTGGCGGTGCTGGCCATCGCCGACCCGGTGAAAGAGACTTCCCGCGAAGCCATTCATACACTGAGAAAACGTGGGATTGCCGTGTATATGATGACCGGCGATAACATACAAACGGCGGGGGCCGTTGCCAAAGCTGTTGGCCTAAGTGACTTCCGGGCCGAGGCCCTGCCCGCCGACAAAGCCGAATTTGTCAAGGAGCTTCAGACACAAGGCAAGGTGGTGGCCATGATCGGCGATGGTATCAACGACTCACAGGCGCTGGCGCAAGCCGACGTGAGCATTGCCATGGGGCGCGGCTCCGACATTGCGATGGACGTAGCCAAGATGACGCTCATCACTTCCGACCTCAACAGCGTTCCAAAGGCCCTGCAACTCTCGAAAAAGACGGTACAGACCATCCGTCAGAATTTGTTCTGGGCATTCATCTATAACCTCATCGGCATTCCGATTGCAGCCGGATTGCTGTATCCAATTAACGGTTTCATGCTGAACCCAATGATTGCCGGGGCAGCGATGGCTCTTAGCTCGGTGTCGGTCGTAATGAATAGTCTGCGGCTGCGGGCGGCTACGTTGTCTTAGGGGTTAAGGCAGTTTAACAACCCCAAACGAGCACAACCGCCCGTTCACGATTGATCGTGAACGGGCGGTTGTGCTCGTTTAATTACCCTTTCAAGCTGGCTTCGAGTCTCTTCAATTCGGCGATTTCCTTGGTTTGCTGTTTGATGATAGCGCTGGCCATCGTTTTCATCGGTTGGGTCTTGCCTTTCTTCAAAAAAGCCCGCGACATCTCCACGGCTTGCTGATGATGCTGCGCCATCATGCTGGCAAAGTCATGGTCAGTTTTTCCGTTCATCGAGTGGCTGCCCGCGTGCATAGCTTTCATGGCCTCCGGGTCCATCTTCGCCGAAGTCGACATCGGTTTGTGGCTGCTTAAAAATTGATCGAGTGCCTTAATCTCCTTCTGATTTGTCGCCTTAATGGTCGAAGCTAATGCCTTCGTTTTGGCGTTTGCACCCTGTTTGATTTCCAGATCGGCCATATACACAGCACCCTGATGGTGCAGCTTCATCATTGAAGCAAAATTATGATCGGGGTCGCCACTCATTTTCATATTCATCATTTGAGTCATCGCCGACTGCATGGATTTCATCATGGCGTTGCTGGCTGACTCTTGAGCCAGCGAGGATTGAGTAAAAAAAAGAACGGCACTTAGTGCAGTATTGACAAATACGTTGCTTTTCATGATGTCGAGTAAACAGTTTTATTCACAGGTAAAACCCGGCGCACTTGAGTAGGGTTTTTACAAGATTTTCACTTGGACTTATAGAATTTATGGGCATCATTATGACAAAGGAGCTACAACTTAGAAGTCCCTTCAGGGGTGGGCTGATGACCAATCAATTAGGTGATTTCGTATGTACACTAAACCAAATCAAAAAGCCGCGTACAGTTCTGCTGAACGCGGCTTTTCATTTACCTGATTTTTTTGGTACACTTACAGAAAGAAAGTGCTTTTTTCTGAGCCGATGAGAGCTATCCCCACTAACGCCACGCTGCCCCAACTGATCAACCACTATCGAACCGTATCGGCCTGTATCGAAATGGGCACGCTTAATGACTTAACCCTGCATACCTACCACTCGATGGCAATCGATGGTTATTCCCTGACCCTACCCCAAACGCAGGCCCTACTTCAAAATCGCATTCAGATTCCAGGTAAGCCACTAACCTATCAATGGGCGATGATCGACCATCATCAAGCCCTCCAGCAGATACTCTCACTGGCCAGTCAGCATGAACCCATCAACTTGATCGCCCTTCTGTCCTGAACCCTTGAAGGTGAGCCAGTGAGAAATAGAGTAAAAAACTTAATTTTCACTGGTAATTGGAAAGGGAAATGAAAGCAGCCGGGCCGCCGGTGCGGACGATTCTCAGAATCGCAGATCGTGGCGATTCTTAAACAACAGGACAGCGGTCAAACCGTCGCCCACATCACCCGCGAGCATGGCATTAGCGAGGCTACTTTTTATAATTGGCGAGCCAAATACGGCGGCATGCAGGTTTCCGAAGTGAAGCGCCTTAAAGAGTTGGAAGACGAGAACCGCCGACTCAAAAACGGGGCCGCCCGAGCGGATGTATGCTGAGCTAAGTTTACAAAACGAAATAATCAAGGAAGCCCTGGCAAAAAAGTGGTGAGGCCCGCCGAGCGTCGAATAGTGGTCAAGTGGATGGTTAATCAGAAACAGATTAGTCAACGCAAAGCCTGTCGTTGGCGGTCCCGCGTCCGGGTGGGCCTTAGCCGCAATGCAATGGCTGAGCCAGTAGCCATTAAAGACAAGGACAAAGTACTGGCAAGCCGGATCGAGCAATTGGCCCGGCGGCACAAACAATGGGGCGTACTGAAGATCTACCGTCGGTTGCGCAAGCAGGGAGAGTTAGTTAACCACAAGCGAATCAGACGTTTGTATAGAAGTTTAGGTTTAAGCTTACGGCGAAAGACGAAGAAAAGGCTACCGGAGGCTGTGCGTCGTCCGCTGCCAAAAGCGATGGCTTGTAATCAATGCTGGTCGCTGGATTTTACCTCGGATAGCTTAACCGGTGGTCGTAAGTTTCGCACCGCTCCGGCGGCCCGGCTTGAATGTAGTTGACGATTATAACCGAGAAGCTTTGGGCATCGAACGGGGCCGCCCGTGCGGTGGATTATTCACTGCCAGCTCAGCGGGTTACCCGATTATTAGATCGGCTGGTCGAGCAGTATGGTAAGCCAGAACGGTTACGTAGTGACAATGGGCCTGAGTTTATCAGTCAAGCACTGCAGGATTGGTGCTCGGACAGGGAAATCGGCTTACATTGGATCGAACCGGGCAAACCGACTCAGAATGCCTACATCGAACCGTTCAATGGGACCTTTCGTCGCGAGGTTTTAGATGCTCACATTTTCACGAGTATCAGGCAGGTACGGCGAGTGGTAGATGAGTGGCTGTTGGAATACAACACAGAACGGCCTCATCAAGCCTTGAAGTTTATGACGCCGGTTGAATACCGACAGGCGGCTTAAATTCCAGTCACAACTGGCTCACCGAACGGGGTAAGGACACTTCAACAGGTAGCCGCCACGTTGATGCACCAGACAGGTGGGCTTATCCACTCGCTGCTGAGTAGTTATGATACCCGTAAAGGTGAACTACGCATTGATAGTGCCGGGGCTGGCAGGCGGATGTTAGTGGCGGCTCACAAACTACCCGCTGCCTTAACGGAGTTGCTCAAAGAGGCAACACCCGCATCACCCAATTGAAAACACCTCGGCAACTTTATGACCTGTCTTTCACAGCTCACTTTCAACTCTTAACCTTGCATCCTTTCGGGGTGGGTAATGGTCGGTTGGCCCGGCTGCTGATGAGCTACATTCAGCACTACCACCAGTTGCCGCTTAGTTTAGTCTATGTCGATAACCGACCGGCCTACCTCGGCAGACTGGAAAGCAGTTGGCAGCAGAAAACGACGATTCCCATCGTGGGTTTTATGCATTGTCAGTTGCTGCGGTTGTTAACCGAAGGCGTTGACCAGCCACCTTATGAGCATATATCAGATTGAGCAATCAATTTGGAATCGGATGGCCGAAGCCAGGGAATAAAAAGCCAATTTCACTCCCCATTCACATCCTGGCCAGTCTCGGTCGGAATCGGAGGTTTAACTGAACGGTTTTGAGTAGGGGAGGGGTATAGCTGATCGTGATCGGTTTAATAGCTGTCAACACCATTCTAGGGCATACGGTCGGCTGATAAGTTGAAGGTGTTACTCCCCCATTACAGCACTGCCAACTCTAAGACGATTCCGCCAATCTGCTTCAGGCGAGCAAAATAGGCGGTAGGTTCGAGCAGTTGATAGGGAAAGTAGAGCCCGGCGGGAGTCGCCCGATTGCCATCAAGTCCGATAAGCTGTTCGAGAATCATGGCGACACCCAGGCTCGTCAGCAGCGTTTGCCCCTGCGGATGAACAACAGCATGACGAGTGCGGAACGGTCGGCCCCCATGATCCTGGCCCGCCAGTTCGATGATGATTTCGGTTGACATCGGTTCGCCCCGACGGCGGGTGGAGGTGACGCCAACGGCGAGATTGAACTCAACGTTCGGCGCGTTAGTCGCGCTCGCCAAGCCGACAATATCATAGGCGGCGAAGGCCGAGGCTTCCATCTCGGTGCCGTCAACAGCGCGGAAGGTGGCCTTGGCATCGTCGCCCTCGCGCCAGATATAAGCACCATCGCGCAGGGTCAGCGCCGCAGACATGGTCTTTGTCAAGCGCTCAAGGTCGGCGGTTGTCGCCGGGCCGCCGGTATCTTGCTCATCGAGCAAAGCGCCGATGGTGATTTTCTCAACCCGGCGAAACGCCTTGGCGAACTCAAGCGTGGGGATCGTTGTGGCGCCCACAAGCCATTCGGCGCCGAGGACGACCGGCGCAGCGGTCGGCTTGTGGATGTAGGCTGCCACTTCGGGGCCGATCTCGGTGATGCCTCCAGAGATGCTGATGTGCGGCACCCCGCGTACCTGGGCGAAACGGAGTCCGGCAATCCTATCGTCTTTGGGAAAGACGGCGACGGCGCTGACCGGGCGCGAGCCAAGGCCAAGGTCAGCAGCGGACAGGTCCAGCACCACGCTCTGCGCACCGCTGAATTCGGCTGCGACATCTTCGGCCTTGGCCAGATCGCGGCCGCCGATTAGTAGCGGCACGTTGGGATGGGTGGCGTGCAGAAATCGTGCCGTCGAGCGACCGATCATACCGGAACCGCCAATCAAAAGAATGGGAGCGAATGACATTTCGAAACCTTTTGTTTTGGGTTACTTTTGGCAAAATTAACTTACCATTCGTAACTTACCAAAAGTAAGTTACGAATGGTAAGTTCGTAGAGTAACGTTTATCGATGGCCTGCATTACAAGAAGGATTGCTGAATTATGAAGTACTCTTCAGTACCACAATCACAAAAAACGGCTTCTGGCCGGCTCTCAAAGGCGGAGCGACGGCGCCAGTTGCTCGACATAGCCCTGGTCATTGTCCGTGAGGAAGGGGCTGATCGGCTGACCTTGGGACACCTGGCTGCGCGTGCTGGCGTTTCCAAGCCCATCACCTACGAACACTTCGGCACCCGCCCGGGGCTGTTGTCCGAACTCTACAAGTCGCTCGACCAGCAACAGGCAACTGCGCTGCGAGAAGCCTTGAGCCGTGGCCACCACAACTTGACGGATACGGCCCACGTGCTCGCCAGCGCTTATGTCCACTGTTCCGCCGATACGAGTGGGGAATGGCATGCCGTGGGGGCGGCGCTATCGGGCAGCGAGGAAATGGGCGCGGTGCACCGAGAACTGCTGGAGGGGTATGTGCAGTTATTCGCATCGGCGCTCGCGCAGCACAGCACGCTGCCGGCCGAGGTACTACACCGGCGCTGCGTGGGGCTGGTCGGGGCGGGCGAAGCGCTCTCGATCCTGATGATCGGTGGTCAGTGCAGCGAGCAGGAGGCGGCGGAATCCTTTTCCGCGCTGATCCGAGGCGGACTTGGCGAGCCGTTACCACTGCTGTAACACGATACGGTAGAAAACATGCCTTAACGAATACGCAAGGGGATAAAATCCAGTAGGCATGTTGTATTCCCCATGGGTTCGCTTACCTGCCTATTTGGCCGTACAGGCTAGCGCTCCAACCTTATATTGACCCATACGCCTGCTTTTACGAACTGCCTCTATTTTATGCCCGAAGGAAAAGGAGCAATGCTGTAGGCCGACAACCACTTGATTTTGACACTTCCGTTCGGTGTGACCCGTAGGTTGCATAGGATAACGATGTGCAGCTACTTCCCGTACGCGGCTGCGTACCCCTTTCGTAGATACGCCCTGCTGAACAGCATCAATTAGTCGAATAATTTAATCATTTGACTAATTATGCTATACCGTTATCTTTGAAATTGTTTTATGAAGCATGATGGAGAGCACACTGACAACGGAGGAGAGAATCAGGCAGGCAGCCACCAAGGTTTTTCTGGAGAAGGGTTTTGATGGGACAACAACGCGCGACATTGCCGCCGAAGCCGGCATCAACTTAGCCTTACTCAACTACTACTTTCGCAACAAGCAAAAGCTGTTCGATTTGGTTTTTAAAGACATGTTTCAGCTATTCTTCGAGGGTATTACAACTATTCTCAGCCAATCTATTCCACTCAAGGACAAAATCACGGCCCTGATCGACTACGATTTCAGCATGTTACGGCAAAGCCCGGATCTGGGCTTTTTTGTACTGGGCGAGATGCATCGTAACCCCAACGGATTCGTGCCCAGTATAGCGCGGTCGATGGTGCAGTTTCAAGAGCAGCTTGAGGAAGCCCACCAAGCCGGACTAACCCGACCCGTCACCGCGGCTCACCTAATGAACATCATATCGGCGAATACACAGTTCGTTTTCCTAAACAAGAGTGTGCATGTGAAAGTGTGGAAACAAACAGACGCGGAGTTTGATGCCTTCGTGTTGGAGCACGAAAAAATAATAAGCGATATGATTATAAGCTACTTATTTATCAGTTAACCAGCGGTTTATATTTTTTTATTGATTAATTAGTCAAACGACTTAATCATTTGACTAACATTATGTCAGAAAATAAGTTTCTACTAAAAACCCAAAGCAAACGTACTATGAAAACTCAACACAACCCACTTAAACGCGTTCTGGTTACCGGTGGCAGCATCGCTGCTAATACGCTCGCGTGGTGGCTTGTCGAAGCAGGCTTTACCGTCACCGTCATTGAAAAGGCCTCGGAGTTCCGCGAAGGTGGGCAGAGCATCGACGTCCGCGGCATTGCCCGCACCGTCATCGACCGGATGGGTATCGCCAAAGAGGTTGATCAGAACGGTACGGGCGAAACCGGCTGGACCTACGTTGACCAGAACGGCGAACTAGTCGCTGCGTTCAGACTGGAGGATGTTGGGGGGGAAGGCCCAACTGCCAAATTCGAAATTCTACGGGGCGATCTGGCGCGTATCATGTACGAGCATGTGCGCGACCGCGTGGACTACCGCTTCGGTGACGCTATCGCAGAACTGGATAATAAAGCGGATGGGGTCCATGTTTGCTTAGAAAGCGGCAAAGAAGAAGATTATGACCTTGTGCTGGTCGCCGAAGGCGTTGG
Organism: Spirosoma arcticum; assembly: GCF_054779955.1. Taxonomy (NCBI): domain Bacteria; kingdom Pseudomonadati; phylum Bacteroidota; class Cytophagia; order Cytophagales; family Cytophagaceae; genus Spirosoma; species Spirosoma arcticum. The sequence goes on along the minus strand of NZ_BAAGXG010000015.1, from coordinate 4,574 downwards.
GTCGTCGACGCGCGAACTGGTGTTCGAGGGGGAGAACCATCCGCGCTGGATGGACATGACGCTGGGGTTCTTCACAATTCCCAGGGGAAAAAGTGATGGTACGGACGCACGCTGGTACAACGCGGTGGGTGGTCGCTGCATCTTCCTGCGCCCCGACTCGCACGGTACAACACGGGCCGTCCTGACCCTCCAAAGCGAAGCCCGCAGGTCGGAAAACAAGTCGGACGAAGAGGCCAAGGCATGGCTCAAGGAGACGTTTGCCGACGCGGGCTGGGAAGCGCCCCGCGTGCTGGCCGGTCTTGAGCAAGCCGATGACCTTTATTTCCAGGTGTTGCGCCAGGTGAAAATGGATCGCTGGTCCGACGGTCGCGTCGCGTTGACGGGCGATGCAGCCTGGTGTGCAACCCCGGTCAGCGGCATCGGCACCACGCTGGCGGTGGTTGGTGCCTACGTATTAGCCGGTGAGCTGGCGAAGACCGATGATTACGGGCAAGCGTTTCAAAACTACGAGCGCATCATGCGACCGTTTGTCGAGGAGGGGCAAAGCGTGGGTAAGTTCAACCAGCTATGGACGTACCCGCACAGCAAATTCGGTATTGCGCTTCAGCACGCAGCCCTGAGCGTGCTGTCAAAGCCTGGCATCCGCGATTTGTTCCTGAAGATTGGGATGCGTGATCCTGAGGACATTGAGCTTCCCCAGTATGAGTTTAGTACCCCACCAGCTGGTTTGTGAACTACCCGACTTGTCATGGCTGTACATGATCTTATTGTAGATGCTTTTATGAACATCGATTCGGTGCCGCGTTAATGGTGCAGTGAAATCTTATCAACTAAAACAATTGCTCCATGCAAAATCAACACAACTCGCTGAACGCGTTGGAAATTGACAAACTCTAAGACAAAATCAAGGATATCAAAGTCACCATGATGACCACGCATGAGCCGGATGATAATTAGCATATCCGGCTCATGGGTACACTCGAGATAGCCCCCGACGGTACCAGGTGGTTCCCGGCTTACGATGATTCAAATAAAGTGCGTGAAATTGGGCAGGATAACCGCGTAGCTCACGGCTTCTCGAACCCCAGTTCTCAAACGTACGTCTCGCTGTCGGGCCGTGGCGAAGTTACCAAGGACAAAGCTAAGATTAACGAACTGTGGGACGACACGCTGAAAACCTGGTTCCCCAACGGCAAAGATGACCCGCGCATCTGCCTTATCAACGTAAAGGCCCACGCCGACGAATACTGGGATCGTCCCGGTGGCAAACTGCTGCTGCTGTTTATAGTAGCGAGAGGTGTAATTACCGGTCAGCCGGACACATCGGGCCGCAGCGAGAAAATAGGCGATGAACCCCGGTAACTTGGCGTAAAGGGTAGGGCTTTTAGCAATGCTTACAACAGAAAACCAATCATTATGTTCGGCCAACCGGTGCCCTACGGTTAGGCAAAACTACCCGATAAGCAGGCACTCGCTCGTTTTACGGCTCACCCGATCAGTCCTTGCCGAGTTGAGCCGCCTACCGGTACTCATTGTGTCGTATACCGTCAGCCAACTTAGTATCAGGGTCAAACGGGACTGTACAATAAAAGGACGTACTAATGGCGGTGCTCTTCAATTAAAAATGTTTGACCAACAACACAGCTGTACATCTCATGACTAAAGTTCTTGTTTTCCGAACCAACATCAACTCTCTTGACCGGCTCTACCGGACGGCCTGTCTAATGGGTCATTTACGGCACAGTGTTTCTGGCTGGAACGTCGATATGGAAGATTGTGACTGCGTGTTACGGATCGAAACGGATAGGGTCACCGAAGCAGAAGTTGTCCGCTTAGTGAGGCAGGCTGGCCTGAACTGTGACCCTTTGGACTAACAAATCCATAAATAAATAGACGCTCTGTCTTATCCTGATTTAGGTTGTCAACTTTGGGTGAAAATTGACAACCTAAATCAGGATAAGACAACGGTCAACTTATTTTAGGACGATACAATCATAGCCAGCTCCGGCCTAAATGGGAGGGTTTCCTGGACGATTTTTATCGACGGTTGATCTTGGTACAAATCACTCATTGACAGTGAGTTACAAGTTCAATAAACGTCAATAGTTTACCTTTCATTGGACAAAATCGGTGGTGACCAGTCCTGAAATCCGTTGACCGTTTGTTCGAAGCATACGCCATCCTGCTTACCCTGAGCGAAAAAGCCGAGGCCTTTGCCGATCTTCCCAAAGCCGCTATCGGCTAACCAACTCCGAAAAGGGATGTTGACAAAGAAGAAAGCCATAAATAGCGGATTTCATGATCGGCCAAAAACAGATTTCAGCGTTCCGGGGGGCAGACCTTCCGTATAAGCCAAACTCAACAGGAAGGTGAGTAGCTGATGCTCACCAATAACTTGCCGGTGGGGGTGATGCCAGGCGTTCATAAAGGTCCTGACCAGAATGGTTTTAGACGCCGATGCCCCTAAATCAGCCGATAGAATAAGACCCCACAGTTTAGGCGCATACTGATCATAAAATGACGTAAAGCCCTGAAGATCGTTGATGGTCGGTTTGGTGGAGTCAGCGATCATTGGTACGTTGAGAAGTTACCGTAAAGGTCACCCAACCCGCTCGTTTCAACAATGACAGTTTCTACAACAGAGAATGACAAACGTCAGTTGCTGGCCTGATCTTTATCAGGTTCGAACCTGCTCAACATCAGCCTGTCAGCGCTTCAGGCGGGTAAGTTTGTCGATATCGAGCAGGGTAATCTGGCTGGCATTGATTTCAATCAGCTCTTCGGCCCGTAAATCGCCCAGAATACGAATGACCGTTTCGGTGGAGGCCCCCACTAAGTGCGACCAGTTTTCGCGCGACAGGGTCATCGCTAGTGAGGTGTTAAGTGCCGGATCGCCGGAGGTGCGGCTATCCGAGGTACGGCCTTCCGACCTCGAAGCGTCGGCTTCCCCCGGTACGGTAACGGCGGAGTATTTAGAATCCGGCAGTAACGGATAGAATTTTCGCTGATACATCAGCAACGCTTCGGCAACCCGTTTGCGTACCGACTGATAAGCCAGCTTCAGCAGCCGTTCCTGGAGTTCGGCGACGTCGCCGGCCAGCATCCGGATAAATTGGTTAGCCGCTTCCTGATGGTGATAGATCAGGGCCATAAAGTCGGCTTTAGGAATGGTGCAGACCAGCGCATCGTCCAGCAGTTCGGCGGTTTCACCGTAGCGCTCTTCTTCCAGCAATGCCAGGTACCCCACAAAGTCGCCGGGTCCAATCAGGCCCGTGATATACTCGTTGCCCGCAGCGTCTATTTTGGAAAGTTTGGCTTTGCCACTGTTGATAAAATACAAGGCTGTCGGCCAGCTTCCCGCCGTAAATAGCCGGTGTTTTCGGTTATACTGCGTCGTTGGATAAAAATCGCACAGCGACTGGCGGGCGTCGGTCTCATCCAGCATGGCCAGCGTCAGTTTGTCTAAGCTGGTGGTGGTCGCGGTTGGGTCGGTCGGTCGGTCCGCGCCTTTTTTGAGCCGTAGCTCTACCGCACCCAGCAGGGTGAGGTCGTCGAAGGGCTTGGTCAGGTAGTCGTCCGCGCCTAAGTTCATCCCAGCCCGGAAATCAGTCGGGTCCGCTTTCGCCGTCAGAAAAATAAACGGCACATCCGATAAGGCGGGGTCTTTCCGAAGGATATGTAAGACGCCGAAGCCATCGAGTTCAGGCATCGTGATGTCGCACAGAATCAGATCCGGGCGGTGGTGGCGGGCCCGTTCGATTCCCTCTTTGCCGTTGGCCACCTGCACAACTTCGTAAGGGGCCAGCTCGAGGATTTCGGCGATGTTCTCCCGCATGGCCGGGGTGTCTTCGATGACCAGAATGGTTTTCATGGTATAGGTGGGGATACCGGGAGCTGAACGGTGAAGACCGTGCCCGAATCAAGCTGACTGGTAAAGGTAACCATTCCGCCCAGCAGATCCACGTAGCGCTTGACCACATACAGGCCCAGGCCCGTGCCCGAAACGTGATTGACGTTTCGGGCACGGAAAAAATTGATAAACAGCTTGTCTTTGTCCGCGTCAGGGATGCCGATCCCCTCGTCCCGGACGGTCAGCCAGAGTTGATCGCCGTCAACACGCGTCGTGAGTTCGATTTCTTTGCCATCGGCCGAGTATTTACTGGCGTTGACCAGCAGATTGATCAGGATGTTTTTAAGCATCTGTCCGTCGAGCGAAATAGCCGGTTCCCCCGACCGATGGGTATAGACCACCCGCTGATGGGGCTTGATTACGGCCTGCATGTCGTCGATGACTTCCTGGCAGAAGGTGATGATATGGAGCGGCTGCGGACGGCCGTGCAGGGTGGACTCTTCCATCTGACTGAGCGAGAGAAAGTCGTTCAGCAGCCCCGTCAGGCCCTGCACCGCCGATTTAATGCGCTGCACGTGCCGTTCCCGCTTTTCGCCGTCGTCGGGACCGTCGTACCGCCCGATCAGGGACGCCGACGAGAGGATCGTGCCCATCGGGGTGCGAAACTCGTGGGAGGCCAGCGTGACGAAATTGGACTTTAGTTCGTTGAGTTCGCGCTCCCGAA
>NZ_BAAGXG010000014.1:0-126498 GCF_054779955.1 Spirosoma arcticum | reverse complement strand
GGGCGGAGTTGCCCAGCGGCTTGTACTACTACCAGGCCAGTGTACGCTTCGGGGTGCTGGCCCGCAACGCCCCCCCGCTCATCCTCAAGGGCTGGGTGCAAATCCTCAGAGAAACCAGCCCCCAGGGGTAATAAAGGGAATTAATTTTGCTCATCTAAACAAAAAATGCCTGCTGTTCAGCAGGCATTTTTTGTTTAGCACTTCCCCTCTATTTCATATTATGGTAGACCATCTGTACGTCGTCATCCTCTTCAATGCGCTCGATGAGTTTTTCCACGTCGGCGACTTCTTCGTCGGTTAATTCTTTGTAATCGTTGGGGATGCGCTCGAACTCGGCCTGTTTGATGTCGAAGCCTTTCTCTTCAAGAAATTTCTGCACCGACCCAAACGCCGTAAATTCCCCGTAAATAATGTATTGATTGACTTCTTCATCGAATTCAATCTCATCGCCCCCCACGTCGATCAGTTCGAGTTCAAGCTCGTCGGGATCAACGCCCTCGGCCGGAATGCGAAACACCGACTTCCGGTCGAACATAAAATCGAGCATCCCCTGCGTACCCAGACTGCCGCCGAGCCTGCTGAGGTAGCTGCGCACGTTGGCAACGGTTCGATTGTGGTTATCGGTGGCAGTTTCAATCACTAAAGCGATACCATGCGGGGCATACGCTTCGTACACAATCTCTTTGTAATCTTCCTGTTCTTTCGACGACGCTTTTTTGATGGCCCGATCCACATTTTCCTTGGGCATGTTGGCCGCTTTGGCATTCTGGATTATAGCCCGCAGCCGCCCGTTGGTGTCGGGGTCGGGACCACCGCCCTTCACGGCCATCACGATATCTTTGCCAATGCGGGTGAAGGTCTTGGCCATCTGGCCCCACCGCTTCATTTTCCGCGCTTTTCGGTATTCAAACGCTCTTCCCATTGTTGTAGTTTTTTAAACCGCATCGGCCGGTACGCCGGAGCGGGGCCGACAGAGGAACAGAGAATTCAGGGAGGTCACGGAGTTTTTCTCTGTTCCTCTGTGAATACTCTATGCCTCCGCGTTTACCAATTTATTAGTTACTTCGTCAAAATCAATAATTTCCTGGCCGCGCACTAAATCGGCAAAGGTTTCGCGCTGGCGAATCAGGTACGGCGCTCCCTCATAAACCAGCACTTCGGCCGGGCGAAAGCGGGCGTTGTAATTCGAGGCCATGCTGAATCCGTAGGCACCGGCGTTTTCAAAAGACAGCACGTCGCCCGGTCGCACCTCGGGTAATGCCCGATCCGTGGCAAACGTATCCGTCTCACAAATGTATCCCACCACATCGTAGCGCTGTTCCTGACCGAGCGGGTTCGAGATGTTTTTTATATCGTGATAGGCATCGTACATCATCGGCCGGATCAGATGATTCAGGCCCGAATCGACCTGCACAAACGTCCGTGTGGGGTTTTCCTTGACCACGTTGACGCCCACGAGCAGATGCCCGCTTTCGCTCACTAACAGTTTTCCCGGTTCAAAACAAAGCTGAATAGCACGGCCGTAGCGATCACAGAACGCCCGGAACGCGGCCGACACCCTGGCACCCAGGTCGGGCAGGTTAGTAGAATAGTCGCCCTCGCGATACGCCACTTTAAAGCCACTGCCAAAATCAATAAACTGAAGGTCGGGATAGTCCCCGGCCATCTCGAACAGCACGTCGGCGATCTTCAGAAAAGTATTGCTGTCCTTGAAGTCTGAACCGGTATGGATGTGCAGCCCCACAATCGGAATAGCATACCTGGTGACGATGGTACGAATACGGTCACGGTACTGATTGGGAATGCCAAACTTCGAGTTTTCGTGGCCGGTCTGAATCTTGAAGGTGCCCCCCTCGGCAATGCTGGGGTTGATGCGCAGGGCCACCGGAAAGCGGTCGCCGTAGGTTTGGCCAATCTGTTCGAGCAGCGGCAGGCTGTCGGCGTTCAGTTGCAACCCCATTTCCAAGGCTTCCTGAATTTCGGACCAGGCGTTGCCGCTGGGGGTGTACATGATCTGGCCCGGCTCAAAACCGGCCAGCAGCGCCAGCCGCGCTTCGTTAACCGAAACAACTTCCACATCAATGCCCTGCTGCCGCATTAGTTTGAGAATCGACACGTTGGTCAGCGCTTTGGCTGCGTACTTTATTTTCAGGTTGACGCCGGAAAATGATAACCGGAGCAAGCCAATTTTTTCGATAATTTTGTCGGCATCATACACGTACAGCGGCAGACCGAACTGCCCGGCTATGGCAAGTACGTCGACATCCTGAATGCGGTAACCTCGGTCTGACAGTTGCATAAAGTGGAAAAACGAACCGCAAAATTACGCCATCTTTCCCCCATGACCAAAATTCGCCCGGTACTCTTGTGGCTGCTATGCGTCACCCCGTTTTTTGGCTTCGGTCAGACGATCCACAACTCAGCGATAAGCTATTATACCGATCAACCAGTTTTTACAGTCCACCGGCTCACCGGTCAGGTGGACTCCGAAGAAAAGCGACCGTCCGAACGGTCAAGCAAGGGCCGCCCGGTGAGCCTGCCCTACCCGACACCACCTCAACCACGCCAGCAGCTCTGTTAAACCGATCACCCGGTGTTTCGGGTCGGCGTCGTAAATTACGGCTTCGGGAACGTGGCTGAATTAGGTCAATTGAGCCAGCCAAATAACCATGAACATCCAAAAATTTCCCGATCACGACGCACTATCGCAGCACACCGCCGAACACATTGCGGCCCTTATTAACCAGAAACCCGACGCGTTGCTGTGTCTGGCATCCGGCGATACGCCCATCGAAACCTACCGGCGACTGGTCGCGCTGGCGCAGGCGGGCCACGTCGACGTTAGCCGCTGCACGTTCGTGGGTTTGGACGAGTGGGTAGGTTTCGGACCCGATGACGCCGGGAGTTGCTCGTATTACGTGTACCGAGACCTGTTCCGGCCGCTCGGTCTGCGACCGGAGCAGATTCACACCTTCAATGCCAAGGCCGATGACCTCGCGGCCGAATGCGCCCGCCTTGACGCGCTCATTGACGGGCGGGGCGGGCTGGATCTGCTGCTGGTGGGCATGGGCATGAATGGCCACATCGCGCTCAACGAGCCGGGGACACCCTTCACAAACGGCTGTCACGTAGTCGAACTGGCCGAGAGCACCAAAACCGTCGGGCAGAAATACTTCGACCAGGAAACCGTGCTGACGCAGGGCATTACGCTTGGTCTGCGCCATCTGACGGGAGCACGAACCGTTATTTTGCTCGTTAGTGGTGCCAAGAAAGCGGCTATGCTCTATACGGCCCTGACCGGCCCCGTTACCGAGCAGGTTCCGGCCAGCATCGTTCAGACCCAGCCGAACGCACGGGTTTGGGTCGATGAAGCAGCGGGAGGTTTGGTAGTTTAAGTTTGTCGTTCGTAGTTTGTGGTTTGTAGTTGGCTGACGCGTCAGCCAACTACAAACCACAAACTACGAACGACAAACTTAAAAACTGTTTTGCCAACCCTGCCCTCCCGCCGTACCGAAGTCCTCGCCGGTGTCTCGACCTTTCTGGCGACGATGTACATCATCATCGTCAACCCGGCTATCCTTAGCCAAGCGGGACTGCCGTTTAGCGGGGTGCTGACGGCTACAATCCTGCTATCGGCCTTTTGCAGCCTGATGATGGGCCTCTATGCCCGCAACCCCATTGTGGTAGCGCCGGGCATGGGCCTGAACGCGTTTTTCACGTTTACGGCGGTAAAAGGCATGGGTATCCGGCCCGAGGTGGCATTGGGAGCCGTTTTCTGGGCGGGCATTTTGTTCATGCTACTTTCGCTGCTGAACGTCCGGTCGGCCATTGTACGCATCATTCCGCTGCCGTTGCGCTACGCTGTTTCGGCGGGTATCGGCCTGTTCATCACGCTCATTGGTTTCGAGAACGCGAAATTCATCGTGGCTAATCCCGCTACCTTAGTTAGCATCGCCCATCTGACCGATCCCATCGTCTTAACGTTCATCTTTGGATTGTTGCTAACAGCGGTGCTGGTCGTGCGCAACGTGCCGGGTGCCATCATCATCGGCATTGTGCTCACGACGCTGGCAGCCTGGCCCATCGGTCGATACTGGGGCGATGCGTCGGCGGTGAATTTTGGGCAGAAAACGCTGGTTAATTTTCAGGGTCTCGTAGCCGCACCGGATTTCTCGCTGATCGGCAAACTCGATCTGGCCGGGTCGCTGTCGTGGGCATTGTGGCCGGTTATTTTCGCCTTTGCGTTCACCGACTTGTTCGACAGTCTGAGTACGTTCGTAGGCGTGGCTGAAGCGGGTAATCTACGAACGCCCGATGGTGAGCCACGTAACCTGAACCGCTCACTCCTGACCGACGCCGTAGCGACTACGCTGGCGGGGGTGTTTGGCACCAGCCCCGGCACGGCCTACATTGAGTCGGCGGTGGGGATTGCGCAGGGCGGACGAACAGGTTTGACAGCTATTGTGGCGGGCTGCTGTTTTCTGCCGTTTCTGTTTTTATCGCCCCTGCTGTCGGTTATTCCGGCCATTGCCACGGCTCCCGCGCTCGTGCTGGTTGGAGCATTCATGATGAAACCCATTACGCGCATCGACTGGGGCCGGTTAGACGATGCGCTGCCCGCGTTTCTGGCGCTCGTGCTGATTCCGTTCAGCTACTCCATCACGCAGGGGTTGATCTGGGGATTTCTGTCGTGGACGGTCATTAAAGTGGCTGTCAGCAAAGGCCGCGAGGTACCGCTGGGCTTGTGGATTGTTGACGTGTTCTGTGTGCTGGCGCTTTTTGCGGGGCATTGATACGGGAAACCGCTACTTTTGCACCATGAAATACATGGTCTTCCTGCTGCTAATCTCCCAAATCTCTCACGCCCAACGTTACAAACCTCAACCCATCACGGGTCTACTGGGCGCGTTTGGGGCTGAAGTAGCGCTCGTCAAGCAGTCGCTTGAGCGGCCCAAAACGGTGCTTGTCGATGGTATAACGTTCACTATAGGGCGCATTGGTAAGCAGCGGGTTGTCGTGGCCGAAACGGGCATCGGAAAGGTTAACGCGGCCATGACCACGGCGCTGATGCTCGACCATTTCCGGCCCCGGCGTGTGCTGTTCACCGGTATTGCGGGCGGCACCAACCCCGATCTCCAGCCCGGCGATATCGTTATTGCCAGCCGAACCATTCATCATGATTACCAGTCCATTACGTTCGATCAGAAACCTACCATTCAAACGCGCAACAGCCTATCGGGACAGGCAAACCCGGCTTACTTCCTGGCCGATTCGCTGATGCTGCTCCGCGCTCAGGCCGTAGCCCGCACGGTCGCTTTTGAGCCAATCCCGATTACAACCCGCCCGCCAACGGTGGTGACGGGGACGGTGGTAACGGGTGATCAATTTATTTCTTCGGCTCAAAAAGTAGCGCAACTGCGGCAGGATTTTGGGGCTGACGCTACCGAGATGGAAGGCGCAGCCGTGGCTCAGGTGTGTTACCAGCTTCAGGTGCCACACCTCGTGATTCGGAGTCTGAGCGACCGGGCCGACGACAACGCCCGGCGCGATATGCTCTCGTTTTACCAAACAGCCGCCCGCAACTCGGCGAAATTAGTGCTAGCTATTGTGCAGGCCCTATAGTTCTGGTACGCTCATTACCTGTCGACTTGCACTATCCCATTGTCCCCTTGGCTCAAAAAAGTCCACCTTCAACCGATAAACGGCGTTTTTTTTTGTTCACAGAGAGCAATCACACGCTTAGCCCGCTGGCTTACTCATTGATGTCTAACAGTACAAACAGCACACAACTACCGGTCAAAAATCCTTTTCAATCGTTCTGGTGGGCTGGTTATGAATGCACTGACCAACTCAATGCCTTTGGCAACCGGGTCGATTTTCTGCCCCTGACGGGCCACCTCCCCCTATTGAAAAAAGATTACGAAGACCTTGACCCGTTCAACATCCGCACCGTGCGGGAGGGTATCCGCTGGAGTCAGGTCGAGAAAAAAGCGTATCACTACGACTGGAGCGTGGTTGAACACATGCTGATCGAAGGGCATCGGCAGGGTATTCAGCAGGTGTGGGATCTGTGTCATTTCGGTTATCCCGACGATCTGACGCCCCTCCACCCCATGTTTGCCCGGCGATTTGCCCACATGTGCCGGGCGTTCGTGACGTTTTACCGCGACCGCTACCCCGACGATACGCTGATTGTGACGCCCATCAACGAGGTGAGCTTTATGTCGTGGCTTGGGGGAGACGTACGCGGTACGTCGCCCTATTGTACCAAACAAGGCTGGGAAGTGAAGCTCGGGTTGATGCGGGCCTACATCGAGGGCGTAGCGGCCATGCGCGAACTGGACCCCACCATCCGAATCCTGACCACCGAACCACTCGTACACATGGTGCCACCATTGAACGCGACGAGCCGGGAAATTCGGGATGCGGCTTTCGCTGATACGAACCAGTTTCAGGCGGTGGATATGCTGGCGGGGCGTCTGTCGCCCGAGCTGGGTGGCTCGCCGGACTACCTCGACATTCTGGGGTTCAATTATTACTACAACAACCAGTGGATTGTGAACACGGGTACGTTTTTGCCCTGGAATGACCCCATTCCCGATCCACGCTGGGTGCCGTTCCGGCAGTTGCTGATGAAGGCATACCGGCGTTACAGACGCCCCATTGCCCTGACCGAAACCAGCCACCCCGGCATCGACCGGCCGCAGTGGATCGATATGATTGGGCGGGAATGTGCGGCCATTGTGCGGGCGGGTGTGCCGTTGTGGGGTGCATGTCTGTACCCAATTGTGGACCGGCCCGACTGGGATCACCTCGACCAATGGCATCGTGCGGGCTTGTGGGATGCCGACCTGACTACCGATCCACCCGGCCGGATATTGGCCCAACCGTATGCCAGCGCGCTGCTACGGGCGCAACGGGTCGTGTCGGAAGCGGTGCTCAATCAAGCTCAGTTATCAACCTGATTCGTTGTTAATAGCTGTCGACTCCAGCACTTCTTTTGTTAGCGGGTACAACCATCAGCCTATGGCTGGAGTCAATGTAGAAAACGACATGCTATGAAACGAGTTATTGCTTCCTTCATCCTGTTTATTGTACTCCAGGCCAGTTGCCAGGATGACCCCACTCCAGCAACTCAGTTCCTTGACCTCAAAACGTTCCGGGTGGAGGTTCCTGATACCTGGAAGAATGTTCCCGGTGTGGGATACGACTCGCAGGTTGGTCGGCTTACCAATGACAGTGATGTGCTGGCGTACGATTATGGCTGGTACTCGTACAGGCTGCAAAACGAAACATCAGCAACGCACTGGCGCACCGTTACGACCATCGACGGGCGTCCGGCACTGATTGTTCGGCCTAAAAAGACGGGGCAAGGCGTTATTGGCTTGTTTGTGGAAGTCGATGATCTAAACCGGCTGAGCCTGACCGGCCACGACATTCGCGACGAAGCGACCGTTCTTCGACTGTTCAAATCAGTCAAATTCTAAAAAGTAGTTCATTCAACATCAGCGGGTCATAAATACAACTGCACCATCTTATGCCAGTCGTCGGCCTGGTGCGCCCGTCCGTTCCAGACGTGCAGTTCATGGGCAACGTGCTTGGCCTGTAGAGCCTCGCTCAGGGCGATGTTGCTGCCCAGAAACGGGTCTTCAGCGCCAATTGTCAGCACAATCTGTAGCCGGCGAAGCTGATCCAGCAATGCATCATCGTTCAGATTCGGCAGGAAGTGATTGGGGCTGTTGAAGTAAATATCCTCGTCATAATAATCATCGAATAACCCGCGAAACTCCGCCACCGGTGCCGACAGGTCGTATCGGCCGCTAAAAGCAACCACTTTGCCAAACCACTGCGGGTGCCGAAAGGCAATGTTAAGTGCATGGTAAGCGCCAAGGCTGCAGCCGTGCGAAATCATAAACGGCTGCGAATTTTTCAACCGGGAGAGCGGCAGCACTTCGGCCAGAATGTACTGCTCATACTGCCCATGCCGCCGGATGCGGTCGTGCGGGGGAACGGCCCGGTTGTAAATGCTTTCGCGGTCAACGCTATCCACGCAAAATAGCTGCACCCACCCCTTTTCAATTTGATCGGCCACGGCAGCAACCAAGCCCAGTTCTTCGTACTCGTAAAACCGACCGCGCCGGGTTGGGAATACCAGCACCCGTGCGCCGGCATGACCAAAAATGAGCAGTTCCATGTCGCGGCTCAGATTGGGACTGAACCATTTGTGATATTCGCGGTGCATAGTAGGGGCGAAAAGTACCGGCGAAATTGCAGCGTTCGGAACGTACCGCGTTCACTATCTAAGTGAAGAAATTGTTAAAGAATGCTGGGGTGCTGCTGGAGCACTTGTTGCCACACCCGGTAGCCCGCCGGACTCAGGTGCAACCCATCGCTTTCAAAAAACTCCCGGCGTGGTCGCCCGGCGCTGTCGAGTAGTGGCGTTGTGGTGTCAACCACTTGAAAATGGGGAATCGTACTAATTTCCTGCGCAATGAGTTCGTTTGTACGCCTGATTTTAGGAGCAATGGACCAGCGAGCGGGGCTAATTTTAATGGTCAGAAACGAAAGCGGTACGCCGGGGAGGTGCTGGCGCATTTTTTGGGCAAATGTGCAAAAGAACAGATATACTTCTTCAGGATGCCGCCCGTCGCCGAGGTCATTGTCACCGGCATAGAACACAACCGATTTGGGTGCAGCCGGAACAACGACCCGCTCAAAAAACCAGGCACAGGCCGCCAGCGTAGAACCACCGAACCCCAAATTAAGCAGATTTACGCCTGGAAAGTCGGCCGTCAGTGTTGTCCAGAGCCGGATGGATGAACTGCCATAAAACACGATCCTGTCTGGAGTGGCTCGGTCTGGAGGATCCTGGTTCTGAATGGCCAGCCCCAACGTGGTGCCGTTCAGGGCAGCTCCTTCCGGAACGACAGACAGGGTCTTTAGTTTAGTTTCGAGTTGATAAATTTCGTCTTCGTACCAGGTCATAGTTCATGGGGATAACGGTCCGCTCAGGGGCCGTCATCAGGCGTCATTAAACTATAATAGACTATTTAAACCCCCTGATTGTTTGCAACAGCCTGACTTTCGACAGCGGTGGCCATCCATTTACGGATAATACCCGACAACGGCCGAAACTCGATCAGGAACCCATCGTGACCGTAGAGCGAGTCAATTTCTTCGTAGGTCGCATCGGGAATGTGGCGGGCCAGAAACTGCTGCTCCGTTGGTGGAAACAGCAGGTCGGATCGAATACCAACCACCAGTGTCCTTGCCTTAATCCGCCCCAGGGCATTCGGGATACTGCCCCGGTTGCGGCCCACGTTGTGCGAGTCCATCACCTTCGACAGCACCCAGTAGGTAAACGCGTTGAAACGCTCAACTAATTTTTCGCCCTGATACCGCTGATAACCAGCCGCTTTGAAGTCATCGGTCTGCTCGTTATTGTCCAAAGCCTGGGTAAACCCATACGTGTCGTAATTCCGGTAGGAAATCATGGCCATGGCGCGGGCGGCTTTCATGCCCGCTGCCCCCGCGTCGTCGCGTCGTTCGCGCCAGGTGGGATCCGCTTCAATGGCCATCCGCTGCGCTTCGTTGAACGCAATACACCAGGGGGACGCTACCGCGCTGGCAGCAATAACCACTAAATTCTTAATCAGGTTGGGCTGCAAAATCGCCCATTCAACGGCCTGCTCTCCCCCCACCGACCCGCCCACGCAGGTATGAATGGCATCAATGCCCAGTTCCTGCCGCAGCAGATCGAGCGCCCCAACCATATCGCGAATGGTGATAGCGGGGAAGTCGTGGTGATACGGTTTACCCGTTTCAGGATTAGCCGACAGCGGTCCCGTTGAGCCATAACACGAGCCGAGTACGTTGGCGCAGACAATGAAATTTTGCTCCCGACCGGATGGTCCCCGACCATCCAATCCAGAATCGAAGTATTTACCCGGACCAACCATGCCGCCCCACCAGTCGCCTGCGTCGGCGTTACCCGTCAGGGCATGGCATACCCACACGACGTTAGACCGCTTGTTCAGCGTCCCATACGTTGTGTATGCGAGACGGAAGCCCGGCAAATGCCCGCCCGATTCAAGCGGGAACGAGTATTTATAATCGAAGTACTGGAGGCTCAAGAAACAACTCAGTTTGTGCGGTTCCCCGCTGGGATTTTTGAGTTTGTGGTTGGCTGACGCAAAGCAGCTTTGCGTCAGCCAACCACAAACTCAAAAGCTTATTAAACCAACTCAGGCTCCACGATCTGGGCAAAAGCCTGCTCGAAATCGGCTTTAATATCGTCGATGTGCTCAATACCGACCGACACCCGCAGTTGGCCCGCTACCACACCCGCGCTGGCCTGATCCTGCTCGCTGAGCTGCTGGTGCGTGGTTGCAGCCGGGTGAATAATGAGCGTTTTCGAATCGCCGACGTTGGCTAAGTGGCTCACTAATTTCAGGCTGTTCACGAACCGGTCGGCCGCGTCTTTGTCGCCTTTCACCTTAAAATTGAAGACGCCCCCAAAGCCACGCTTAAGGTATTTTTTGGCCAAATCGTGATACCGGCTGCTTTCCAAACCGGGGTAGTTAACCAACTCGACCTGCTCGTGCGATTCGAGCCACTGCGCCAGCGCGAGGGCATTCTGCACCGTACGGTCCAACCGGAGCGACAGTGTTTCCAGCCCCTGCAGGAGCAAAAATGAGTTGAACGGACTGATGGCCGGTCCAAAATCACGCAGGCCTTCCACGCGGGCGCGAATGATAAACTGAATGTTACCGAACGGCCCGCCCACGCCGAATACATCGCTGAATACCATCCCGTGATACCCTTCCGACGGCTCGCTGAACTGCGGGTACTTGCCGTTGCCCCAGTTATAGGTACCCCCGTCGACAATGACCCCGCCAATGCTCGTGCCGTGCCCGCCAATCCACTTCGTTGCCGACTCAACCACCACGGCCGCGCCGTGTTCGAGGGGCCGGAACAGGTAGCCTCCCGCCCCAAACGTGTTGTCGACAATGAGGGGCAGGTCGTGCTGTTTAGCAATGGCGGCAATGGCCTCAAAATCGGGGACGTTGAAGCCGGGATTGCCAATGGTTTCGAGGTAGATAGCTTTTGTTTTACCGTCGATCAACTGGTCGAATGACGCGGGATCGTCGCCGTTGGCGAACCGGGCTTCGATGCCAAACCGCTTGAACGAGACCTTAAACTGATTGTAGGTGCCGCCGTAGAGAAACGAGGTTGTCACAAAGTTGTCGCCTGCGCTGAGGATGTTGGTCAGTGCGATAAACTGGGCTGCCTGCCCCGACGCCACTGCCAGAGCCGCCACGCCCCCTTCCAGAGCCGCCATGCGCTTCTCGAACACATCGGACGTGGGATTCATAATTCGGCTATAAATGTTGCCGAACGCTTTGAGGGCAAACAGGTCGGCCCCGTGAGCTGAGTCGTTAAAAACGAACGAAGTCGTTTGATAAATGGGGACCGCCCGTGCGTTGGTGGTAGGGTCGGTTTCCTGACCGGCATGCAATTGCAGCGTGTCGAAATGATGTTCAGAGGCCATAATAGAAAAAGTTAGACGATTGTAGCGTTAAAAAGTGATTGCTGAGCCGTTGCGCAGACGCACAAATCTGCGTAGTGGGATCACTTGATACCTTAATAACTTATTGAAAGGGCGCACGGCGAAACCACTCCCGATTTCGGTGCAGGAAGTGAGTTGTGTTTAGCAGGCTCCCCAAGGCCATCCGGCCGGGGGCATACAGCGTCTGTTGCAGCGCATGTTCGTTATCGATTTATAGTTCCTAATGGTCCGCCGTCGGGTCGCCGAAGCGACGCGGCTGCTTTAGGCAGGAGTTAGCACCTTGCCAAGTGGTAGGTTGCCAGCGGTTCGCAGAGCCTGATCTCTCCCCGCTTCTGTATAAATCAATCCGCGCCGATAGGGTATCTGAGTGGCGCGTAAAATTGACTTGATGGTGCAAGTATATAGTCCAAATGACGGGAAACCAAACCAGACCGAATTTTTTGAGTGCCCGTATGCAGGTGTGTGGGTGGGTAAGTAATTAATTTTCAACTCCTCAAAACTACGCAGACACGCGAACACCCGGGCACCCGTTTATACCGTTCCCTTATTTTCAGGGCTTCTTTTCCGGTCGGCGTACGATAAGTCGAAGTGTTGTTTACATTTGTAACAAGACACCGCGTTGCCCATGAACGAGCCGTACCGATACAACCGCGAAAATGCCACCCGCGTAGCTGGCGTTACCTCCCTCAAAGACGCAATCGGAAAACTACTGAAGCATTATCAGTTGCAAAGCCGCTTTAACGAAACCTACCTCGAAGCCTTCTGGGGGCGCATGATGGGGCACGCCATTGCTTCCCGCACCAACCGGATCTACGTGCGCGACCGCAAACTTCACCTCGAAATCACCTCGGCACCGTTGCGCAACGAACTCGTTAACGCCAAGCAGAAACTCATCCACGTGGTCAACAAAGACATGGGCACCGAGGTCATCGACGACGTCGTGTTTATTTGAGGTATCACGGACGGTCCGCCGTTGCGGCTTCAGCCCTTTTCCATCTAATTGTCAATCTTTTCTGGAGTACTCAATTGGTTGAAAAGCATCGGGGCAGGCCCCCAGTCTTTGGTTAGCAGGTCGATGGTGATTTTTGCCCAGATGAATATGCAAAACACCGCTTTCAGCACGTACGGATAAACGAGGATTTCGCGCAGTACCGGCGGAAAAATATCAGTTGGGGAAAGCGAGGTGAAAATAAACGCCAGTAGTACCAACACCCGATTGATTGCGGTAGCAGGCTGCGAGAAGTACCAGAAGCCAATTCCCCCGATGGCAATGACGAAGGTGGCCGATTCTGCCTTGTGATTGAATATGATCACCCATATCAATACGGAGGCCAAAACCAGCAGGCGGTACCCATAGTACGGATATTGGGCGATTCGCAACAAGGGCAACAGCAGCAGTACGCCCCCCGCACCAACGACGACCACTTTGGGCGGATCGAGCGAAAACCAGGTATTCAGCCAGCCCATCACCGACAGACCAACCGAGTTGGAATGATCGTTTTGCAGCATCACCAGCCAATTTTGGTACTGATCGAATAACTGCTGATACGATACAGCCACTAACGGTAATGCCACCAAAACGACCGTCCAGAGAATCGTGTAGAAAAAAGCAACGGGTTTGCGGGGGTATAGCAAAAACAACACAAAACCCACCAAACCAAATAGCTTGATAAAAACACTGAGCAGTATCAGCAGCGTGGCCCAAATCAGTTTGCCCCGCTCCAAACTGATGAACGTCCAGATGAACAGCCCCAGCATCAAACTATTGCTCTGCGAGTTCTGCGTAGCGGTCAGCAATTCGATCAGGATAAACCAACGTATTTTTACCTTCGTTTCATTGCTGAGAAACGGCAAGTGCCGGATGCCAGAAAATACGGTCAGCGTGTTCAACAGGTTCCACAGCATCAATCCCAACCAGTTGGGCAAATAGGCAAACAGACCCATGAACAAGGCGAACGTTGGCGAATATTTGAACAGATCCCACTGCTCCGCTAAGTGAAGCGCGTACAGATTTTGATTATTGAGTAAGTGAAAAAAGGCGTTCTTGAAAATGACATAATTATTGTATTTTGAGTAAGCAAGCTCACTCCCACCCACTGTCCGGTCTGGTAGTAAGTACTGCTGCAAACTGGCTAATAGTGTTATCAGCACATAGACCGTCAACAACACCCGCTCCTTGGCGAAAAATTGAATTACGGCTCTGTAACGCGGGTTACTCATTGGGCTGTGTTACTGGGTAAGCGGGCAAAAATATGGATTAAACAGGCATGTTGGCACCAGTTGCAGGGCAAGAATCTGCTGATCGAAGGCTTTTACTAATCATACCGCATGCGAACCGGGCGTATTCCTGTTCGGTTTTACGTAAAATCGGTGACGGCTCCCCTAAACATTGCACTCGGTGAAAACACAAGCAACTCAAACCACAGTTTCCCCTCCCCCGGCTAACCTGCGCGGCACCGACAGCCGCCTGGTGAAACAGGAAGAACAACGGCAGGATTTAGGCTTTGGCACTAAAATTAATGACCGGTATGGTCGGCTTATCAACAAAGACGGCAGTTTCAACATCAACCGCGTCAACGGCTCGTTCTGGGATCGGCTGAATGTGTACAACCGGCTCATCACCATGGGCTGGGTGCAGTTCTTAGGCTGGATACTCCTGTTTTATTTGGTCGAAAATGTCGTGTTCGCCAGTATATACATGCTGGCCGGTGCTGAGAATCTGCGGGGGGCCGACGACCGGGTTTTCCACGGCCCGTTCTGGAAAGCGTTTTTCTTCAGCGCCCAGACTCTGACGACGGTCGGCTACGGCCACATTGCTCCCGACAGTTTCCTGACCAGTGCCATTGCCGCTTTCGAGTCGATGCTGGGGCTGCTGGCCTTCGCGCTGGCAACGGGTTTGCTGTATGGGCGCTTCTCGCGACCGGTTGCGCACATCCGGTTCTCGAAACGGGCGGTTTTTGCGCCTTACTTAGACGTTAACGCCTGGATGTTCCGCATCATCAACGCCCGCGCCAATCAGTTGATCGACGTGCAGGTGGAAGTGTCCTTGTCGCGGCTGGAAACCAAACCCGACGGCACCCGGTATCGCCGGTATTACGGGTTGAATTTAGAGCGCAACAAAGTTAATTTCTTCCCGACAAACTGGACGCTGGTTCACCCCATCACGACCGAAAGCCCGCTCCACGGATGCACACCCGAGCAACTCGCCGAGACCGATGCCGAATTTTTGATTCTACTGCGGGCAATGGACGACACGTTTTCGCAAATGGTGCACATCCGCAATTCCTACCGGTATGATGAAGTGCTTTGGGGGCAAAAATTCCGGCCCATGTTCGACGGTAGTCAGGCGGGCATGGTAACGGTTGACTTGGATGGATTGGACAACACCGACCCCGCCCCGCTGAATTGAAGGGAATGCATAATGCCGTTGACGTTGTGCCATTGTACATTGCCCATTATCCATCATGCATTGTCTTTTCGATGACTTTTCCTCCTTTTCTGGGCCCCGGTGATACGGTCGGGGTGGTATCGCCCGCCAGTTGGTTTCCGTACGACGAACTGGCCGAGGGACTGCGTATTCTGCGCGACGACTGGCAACTAAACGTGATCGAAGGTGAGAGCTTGCACGCCGTTGATGGGCCATTCGCTGGTTCCGACGACCTCCGCCGGGCCGACCTGCAACGCCTGTTCGATGATCCCAGCGTCCGGGCCGTGTTTGCCGCGCGTGGCGGTTACGGCTGTTACCGGATTGCCGACAGTCTCGACCTGACCGGCCTGCGGGCTAATCCGAAATGGTTAGTGGGTTTCAGCGACGTGACGGTGCTGCTCAGTCTATTCTACAACCACGGTATCGTGAGTCTGCACGGGCTGATGCCCCGGCAGTTTGGTCAGCCCAACCGGGCCCAATCGCTGGAATCGCTACGCAACTGGTTATTTGGTGAATCTCCAGCGCAGTACGTTGTGTCAGCCCATCCACTCAATCGGCCGGGGCAGGCTACCGGGCCGCTCGTGGGCGGTAACCTGACCATGCTCGTCAACTCGCTCGGTACACCCACCGACGTTGACTTCTCCGGGACAATTCTATTTATTGAAGATGTTGACGAAACGCTCTTTTCGCTCGACCGGATGATGACGCAGTTGCGCCGGTCGGGGCGGTTAGCCCATTTAGCAGGCTTAGTCGTCGGGCAGTTTACCGACATGCGCGTTAACGCGTCGCTGCCGTTTGAGAAAAGCGCTTACGAGATCATTGCCGACGCCGTGGCCGACTACAACTACCCCGTTCTATTCAATTTTCCGGCCGGTCACGTCGATTACAACCTGACCTTACCGATTGGCCACCGGGTTGAGCTGGTCGTTGAGCGTGACGAAGCGCGATTGGTGTTTAGTAGCCGTCAGGGGCACACAATCTTGTAGAACGTGTAACTCACGGTGAAGGCCGTGTAGGTATAACTATCGCGGAGAGCGGGGTTGCCCTGCGCAATTTTGTTGGTCGTTACGCCGTACGTTCGCTCGCCCAGACCATCTAAGTAATCGTGCTTCGTGAACCGGGTACCAAACTCAAGCCCAACGCTCCACGGCCGGTTTATCTCGTACTTCATTCCTATTCCCAATGGGAAATTAATAATGCCCCGCGCCCGAACCACCGGATTGCGAAAGCTGCAAAGGCCCACCCCGCCAAACACGTAGGGTGTCCAGTTTTTGACTTTGGGCGTCAGTTTATAATTCAGAAAATTATACTGGAGGTCGAACGTTGCTTCGCTGAGGCTGCTTCGGAACGAGTACCCGCGTGCCTGCCGGAACGGGTCGCGGCTGAAACGGTCGGTGGCGCCAAGGCTGCCGATGCCCAGACCCGCCCGCAGCGAAAACGAGCGGCTGGCGTTGTAGCGGAAGAACAGGTTAGCCGCCGGACGGTAGAAACGGGGATTCAGCGCGGGCGATACGTCGCCTTTGTAAAGCATCCCGCCCACGCCCGCGCCCACTTCAATTTTCTGCGCCTGCGCCGACAAACTGATAAAAAGCCCGGCTACCAGTAGCCAGGCCGTACTATTTCGTGCGTGATTCATAGGAATGAGAACAGGCGGTCAGGACAATGGCGACACGGCTGCTCAGCCAATTTCGGCTTACTTGGTGGGCGGACACTTGATTTTACCCGGAATAACGTACTGAATGGAGAAGTTAGTTAGGATATAACCATCCCGAAAAACGCCGTCTCCCCCGCGCACCGTCGTTTGTAGCGCATCGCTGATTACCGCCTGCTGTTCAGGACTGCCGTTATCGAACAATTCCTTCAGAATGGCGTAGCGATCAGGGCCGTTTTTCTTGCGGGCCGCAATGGTCTGAAACCGCCGGTCGGCCATCTTGGTGGCCAATCCTTCGCGCGTGGCCGGGTCGCCGTAGCCGTTGCCGCTCACGTCGTCGAGATAGTCGCTGAAGGTATAGCGGTAACCGATTTCGACACCGACGTTAAACAATTCATTAATCATGTAGCGGGCACCAATTCCCACCGGCACGGCCACCGTCACTAACGAATACGGTTTTTCGCGGCCGGGCTGGCCCTGTCCTTCCGTGCGGAGAGGCTGGAGTTTCACCCACCGCCGGGCTTCGTAGGGCTCATTGTCGGGCGTTGCGGGGGTGCGGGCCTCGGGACTGTGCGCCACCAGCGCCAGACCACCAAACAGGTAAGGCGTGAATTTAGCCCGTGTGTTGGAGTTACGACCGTCTTCCACGAAATTATAGATACCCGTAAGGGCAAACTCCTTCAGATCATTCCTAAAATGAAGGTTTCGGGCGTACTGAACCACGTATTTCTCCACATTATTCTTGTTGAAGGTGTAGTCGTCGCCCGCGATACGCGCATAGGTGAACATGGCGCGTGCTGCAAAGTGGGGCGTGAACTGACGGGTGTAGCCCAGCCCGACGTTCCAGCGCGGCATAATGTACGTGGACCGGATGGCCCGCCGGTAGCCCGCCAGGTCACCGTAATAGTGCGACGAACCAACCCCAAACGTCACCGACGAGTACGGAATGAATCGGGTATTGGGTCGTCGTTGCGCTGCACTTTTCGTGATGTGGCTCGTCAGCAGGACAACGATGACGAAGCCGGTCAGCAAAGACTGATATTTTTTCATAAATGTGTAAGACGTGAATCAACCTGGCGCAGCCTGAAGGACAGCCATTTCGGAAACGGCCACACGAGCGCTTTTATTGGCACTATGCCCGGAAAATTATGTTTCAGACAGCCTGAAGACCTCCTCAGTGCATCACATTGAAGCGCTGACAGCCCAACAAGCCCAGCTATTAACTACCAATTATCGGACCAATATTACACGCCGTGGCCTGGGCACTTAGTTGCAAATGTCCTTATTCCTAACTGAGTTTTGATCCGTCCTACTGTGCTAACTGCTTGTCCGTACCAGATTTTCTTGTTTTGTCCTAATCAAGGTTTGACAGAGACTTCAAGTAATGTGGACAGGGCAACCCGACTTAAATAGTAAGCTTACGACCGTTCCCTCGCCCACAGTACTCTTGATCTCCAACCGACCGCCATTGCGTTTCATGAATTCATGGCAAACCAGTAGCCCCAGCCCCAAACTGGTTTCGCCCTGTGTGCCAACCCGATTTGGGGTTTGGGCTGCTTGTTGAGGATAGACCGTTGCTATACCAATACCGGTGTCGGCAATACGAACTACGGCGTGGGTGGCTGACTGATCGAAACTAATGTTGATATGGCCACCAGAGGGTGTAAATTTTAGGGCATTATGAATAATATTACGAATTACAATCTGCGCCTGACCGTCATCGGCCCAGGCAATGGCATTACCCCGACCTATATCGACCGCTATGTTTTTTTGCACTATTGTTAATTCAAATAACTCTTTCGTTTCAATGACTAAGTCCAGCAGGCTCACGGCTTCCGGCCTGGTATGCATCCCTTCCTTTTGCAGAGCCGCCCAGTGAAGCAGATTGTCTACCGTATGATATAATGAATTGACCGTTCGCTTCAACTGGCGGGCATGCTGCCCTAACCATTCCTCCGACTGTTGTTTCTGGTCCAATAGGTCTACGTTGAATTTCAAGCTAAGAACGGGCGCTCGAAGGTCGTGTCCAATCAGCGAGAAGAGTTTGTCTTTAACCGTGTTCAACTCGCTCAGTTTCTGAGCCTGGGCAGTTATTTCGGCTTTTTGACCATTCAGTTTGAGTAAGTTCCGGCGGTCCTGCACGACGATCCAGCCCATCAAGAGCAGCAGCACTGACAGGCCAATCGCTATACTGCTATAGAGTATCTTTTGCTTTTGGGTACGTTCCATTTCCAGCATCTGAATGATGGCATTTTGGCGTAGTAGGATAAGGTCCTCTTCTTTTTTTTGAAAGTTAAACCGCGATTCAACTAAGGCAATAGTTTGAATGTGTTTTGCTTCGTTTATACTGTCATTCAGGGCGGTAAGCTGATGAGATGTAATTACTGCCTGCCGATACTTAGTCTGCTTTTCCTGAATTCTGAGGAGGGTTTCCAGGCTGGATTTAGTTATAAAGGGCTGGAACGTTTTCCGGGCATTGGTCAGGGCTACTAACACGGCCTGATGGGCCTCTGAAAGGCGATTTTGCCCTTCGCGAAGGCGGGCTAATGTCAAGTAAATATTGGCGGAAACCAGGGGGGATTTATCAATTGCCCGAAACCCTTTATTCAGAGATCCTTCGGCTTTCTCAAACTGGCTTAGTTTAATAAAATCAGTTGCAATGCTCGTATAGGCTTCGGCAACCTCTAACGGTTTCCCCATTTTTTGCAAGACCGACAGAGTTATTTGCCAGTAAGGCAGGGCCTTGGCATAGTCATGCTGATTATCATACCATTCGGCTAAATTACCGTTTGCCAGATACTTGTTTTCCAGAGTTGGATACCGTTCAGCCGCTTTCTGCATGGCTATCAAATCGGCAAAGGCTTTCTTTTTATCGCCAAAGTTCGTGTGGATGGTATACAGCAGGGCATACGACAAGCTAACTAATTCGTCGTAGCCAGTTTGTTGGGCATAAGCCAGATTCTTATTACACTGCTCAACGGCTTTTGCCTGCTCAAAATGACTGGCATAGCCCTTTGCCACATCAAACATGGCTCGGGCGGCTTCCGGCACCCGGCGGGCCTGCTGAAAGAAAAGTGCGGCTTTTTGGTAGGCATTAATTCGCTGAATTGTCAACTGCCGATGATGGTAATATTTGCCAAATCCCCGATATACTCTACCCAAATTGAGGGGCTGTCGCGATTGGTTGGCCAGGCGCAGTGCTTGTTGCAGAAAACGTAACGCACTGTCGGGTTTGTTCTTATTCAGATAGGCAATAGACAGCTTTTCCAATAAGACAATCCGGGTCGTATCGTGCCGGGCTACCCGGATTTGCTGGTGAAGGGCGGTCATCGCGGAGTCATGCCCCAGGGCGGAAACGCCCCCGCCGGGTTGGGCCAGCAAAGATCCAGCGTAGCTCAGAAGCATCCAGCACAACCACCTGCGGTCCAGGCCTCTTGATAACTTACGTAGTGAAGTCATTCGGTTAGGTTGCTAACGCAAAGGTTACTGTACTGAGTAATGAGATCGTACTCGGTTCGCCAGTCGTTTACCCAAACCTCTACCCGCTAACGAAGCTATTCAGATGATCCTGGACCTGTTTTTTAAAGGTCCGGCCAACGGGTACAGCGTGGGTTTTTACCCAGATAGTACGGGCATTAAATTTGGTAACATGATTCAGGTTAATCAGATACGATTTATGGACCCGAATGAATTGGTTTTGGCCCAGTTCTACCCCTAAACTGGAAATCTGATCATTGATTACAAACGTGTCTGAGCCGGTAACGAGTTTGCTGTAAATAGTATAGGCTTCGAAATAGAGAATATCGGTAAGCGCAAAACGCGAGTTCGTTCGACCTGTTTTGAGGTAAATATGATCAGGCAATAGAGCCGAAGGTTTAGGTTCCAGACTTGCTTCAGCACCGGGAGCAGGCGAAAATGAGGTCTCCGGAACGGGAGAGACAGCAGGGACTGGAGTAAGGGATTGAAGCAGCGTCCGACGAAGGCCGCGTAAGAAACGCGTGTAAGTAAACGGTTTCGATAAAAAATCATTTATATCGCAATCGTAACAGTCAACGGCATAGCTGGGGAAGGCAGAAATGGCAATAGTAGGACCATGACCTGGAAATAACCGCAGGAAGTCCAGACCCGACATATCGGGGAGTTCCATATCTAAGAACAGCAGGTCGATTGGCTGATCGTGCAGGCTAATCATGGCCTGCGTACAGGTCTGAGCGATATATGGTTTTTCAAAGAGGTCGGTTTGCGCTAAGAAGCCTTCTAACTGGGCCACAATAAGGGGATCGTCCTCAACGATTAAGGTACGGTATTTATTTTTCATATGAGCGCAATTACGGTTAGAGGTTACAGCGATAGTGGGAGTGGCTGAAATGCATTGACTAACAACGAAAGTGCAACACTAAATAATAATTAACCCGCTTATTATCAATACGTTAACTATTGACAATTATTTGAACGCTATCTTGGAAAAGTGCTCTAATCAACACACTTCAGCCAATAATGTAACAGTCATACACGACGTTCTGCCAGTTAGATAGACCTGTTGTTTACTCCAAAAAAAGAACAGTCTATTTTCTGAATTAAGTTGCTTGTTAATTTTTCTGTGGGAAATTAACAACGATTACTTTTTGCTTATACGGTGATTTAGTAAAAAAGGATTGTTTGTAGCAATAAAGCGGTAGTTCAACTCTATAAAATGGTAGTTCACCTGCACATAGATAAAATAAAAGGTAATAACCTACAAATTTACGTGCCTGTAACCTATTCTATGGATCAATCAGGCGATAAAAATGAGGTGCTTCTTTCCGTTTGTGACACCATAGCCTAACAAGTAGAACGCTACCCACCAGATTCTGGTCGGGACAGAAAACCAGGCGGAGGCTTACTGATAAGTATGTATTATATGTTATCGGCATCATATAAACCGTATGCTACTGGAAATTTGGGGCAAAATCCAGCCTGAATACGTGTACTAAGATCCTATTCATTTTGCAAAAAAAATAACCACTGAACAATGCCGGTATGTATAATTCTATGGCTGGTACTGGTTGCTTCTTTGGTAGGTTATGGCCAGGCGGTAACGGTAAATGATCAGGAAGATCACCAGCCGCTCGAACGGGTGACGTTTTCGAGTGAAACGCCCCAGGCATCGGCGGTTACGGACGCTGGCGGAAAAGTGGATATTTCAGCCTTAAAAGGAGCCACTACGATTCAGATTCGGATGATCGGCTACCAGACGCAAACGGTTAGTTACGACGAACTGACTAAGCGAACGGCCGTATTGTACCTAAAGTCGGGTCCTATTTCGCTGGATCAGGTCGTGGTGACGGCCAACCGATGGGGGCAGTCCAGCCGGGATGTACCCGCTAAAATCACCACCATTTCGGCTAAAGAGGTGGCTTTTCAGAATCCGCAGACGGCGGCCGATTTGCTGGCCATTTCCGGCGATGTGTTTATCCAGAAAAGCCAGCAGGGTGGTGGCAGCCCCATGATCCGTGGATTTTCGACCAATCGCTTGTTGATTGCAGTCGACGGCGTACGCATGAATACCGCTATTTTCAGGAGCGGTAACCTTCAGAATGTCATTGCGTTAGATCCGTTCGCCATTGCCAGTACCGAAGTGCTTTTTGGGCCGGGATCGGTCGTGTACGGTAGTGATGCCATAGCCGGGGTAATGAGTTTTTATACCCTCACGCCCAAATTCGCCACTGGTGCCCGACCGCTCGTTTCGGGATCGGCAACGGGTCGGTATTCATCGGCCAACAGCGAACTTACTGGTCATGCTGACGTTAACGTTGGCTGGAAAAAGTGGGCACTCGTTACCAGTGTGTCGCACAATAATTTTGGCGACCTGCGCATGGGGGCCAACGGTCCCAATGAATATCTGCGTCCGGAATACGTCGAACGCATTAATAATGAAGACCGAATCATTCCCAACGCCGATCCCCAAGTGCAGCGGCCAAGCGGTTATTCGCAGCTTAACCTGACCCAGAAAGTGCGGTTCAAACCAGGCGAGCGGTGGGATTTTAACTACGGATTTCATTATTCAACCACCTCTGACTACGCCCGCTATGACCGGCTGCTGCGCTATCGGCGGGGGCTTCCGCGCTCGGCCCAATGGACCTACGGCCCCCAGACGTGGCTGATGAATAACGTGTCAATGACTCATACGGCATCGGGAAGCCCCTATGACCAGATGACCGTCCGGCTGGCACACCAGTTTTTTGAGGAAAGTCGAATTGATCGTGATCTGAAGGATGCCGAACAGCGAACCACGCGCGAGAAGGTCAACGCGTTTTCGGCCTCCATCGACTTCGACAAACGCATCACCGATAGCCAGCGGCTATTCTACGGGTTGGAAGCCGTTTATAACGATGTTGCTTCGACGGCTACCAATCTGGATATCAGCACGAGCGTGTCAGCGCCGGGTGCCCCGCGTTACCCAAAATCGATCTGGGCGTCGTATGCCGCTTACCTGACCTATCAGCTAAAGGCGAGTGACCGGGTAACGGTGCAGGCGGGTGCACGCTACAATCAGTTTGCGCTGAATTCGCAGTTCGAGACTACGTTCTATCCGTTTCCGTTTACGACCGCTAACTTCAACAGGGGCGCCCTTACGGGTAGCTTAGGATTGGTGTATAACCCATCCCACTCCTGGGCGTTAAGTACCAACCTGTCAACGGGTTTCCGGTCGCCCAACGTCGATGATGTCGGTAAGGTATTTGACTCAACACCGGGTTCTGTGGTGGTTCCTAACCCGGCTTTGAACGCCGAGTATGCGTACAATGCGGAGGTTGGAGTCGCCAAAGTGGTTGGCCATTCACTGAAAGTAGACGTAACGGGGTATTACACCCTGTTGGATAACGCGCTGGTACGGCGAAATTTCTCCCTAAACGGCCGCGACAGCATCCTCTATAACGGCGAGTTAAGCCAGGTGCAGGCCATTCAAAACGCAGCGAATGCCAGGGTGTATGGGTTACAGGCGGGCTTTAACCTGGCTTTGTCGGCCAGTTTTCAGCTATCGTCGCAGTTCACGTATCAGAAGGGTGACGAAGAACTGGACGATGGCACCGTCAGTCCGCTCCGGCACGCGGCTCCCTGGTTTGGCATTACGCGGCTCAGGTACACCGCCCGGAAACTGGTGATGGAGGTGTACGGCGTCTATAATGGCAAAGTGACAAACGAAAAACTGGCGCCGGAAGAACGGGGTAAAGAGTACATCTACGCCGTTGATGTGGATGGCAAGCCCTACTCACCGGGTTGGTATACGCTCAATGCTAAAGCACAGTATCTCTTATTCGATAATTTATCCATCAACGCGGGCGTAGAGAACCTGAGTGATCAGCGGTATCGCCCGTATAGCTCTGGACTGGTGGCACCGGGCCGAAACTTTATTCTTGCGTTGAGAGCCAGGTTTTAATCATTGAGGGGTGTAGACCTGCTTTTTCACAATAAACCTGGTATGAAATTTTACGCTGTCGCCATACTCTTATTAAGCCTGCTTACTGCCTGCGCAGGGGTTAAGACGGCGGCCAATTCCGGGTCGGATTCGTTGAAAAAAACAGGGACTTACAGGATATCGGGGAAAGTGCAACAACAATTTCCCTACTGTGGCGGAGCAAGACCTACCGAGGCAATGCGTACCAGGGCGGCAACCCCGGTTGCGTATCCTAACAAAACGTTTTATGTCAGAACCGGAAATACGAACAGTGAACAGGGTGAAGTCATCAGGCAATTCACGACCAATAAGGAAGGACTGTATGCCCTAACGCTTAAACCAGGCATCTATTCAATTATTGTGGAAGAGCAATTGAGCGCCATTAAACCCCAGGATTATATGACAAAAACCCAAAAAGTAGACGAACCCTGTTTGGCTGACTGGTGGAAAACCCCCTACTATCTGCTGAAGGTAAACCACCAAAATATCACGTCGTTGAATTTCACGTTTACGCACCGCTGTTTTTTAACCAATGATATCCCTTGTATTACGTACACTGGCCCCATGCCCCATTAAACAAAAAAACAAAACCCCATGAAAAAGCTCTCCAGTACCCCCGCGTTTAGTCTGCTTCCCATGCTGGCTATCGCGCTCCTGATGGTATGCAGCCATCAATTGACGGCGCAAACCATCCCGACTAAGAAGACCATTCCGGGTATCCAAAAAATAGACTGGCGCGAAGGAGCCAACCGAAAGAATGTCACCTTCACTGAGGTGCAGGCTCAATTCAAAAAAGACTGGGTCGGAAAGAAATCCAAAAAAGGGGAAGGCTACAAAGTCTTTAAACGATGGGAAAACTACATGGCTCCCCGCGTGTATCCGTCGGGAAACATGGCCCTGCCCTCCAGCACCTATGCAAACTACATGGCCTGGCAGAAACAGACGGCCAGCCAGCAACAGAAGGGCCGGGTAGCCGCCAGCACGGCTAACTTCACCGAACTGAATCCCAACGCCAAGGCGTCCGGCTATGATTCGGGCGTGGGACGCATTGACTTTGTGCGCTTCGACCCCAGCAACCCCAACATCCTGTATGTGTGTTCGCCCGATGGTGGACTCTGGAAATCAACCAATGGTGGCACGACCTGGACGACCAACACCGATTTCCTGCCCATCATTGGTTGCTCTGATTTGGTAATCAACCCGACCAATACTCAAACGATGTATCTGGCCACGGGCAACCGGGAGAATGACCGAGCCAGTATCGGCATCCTCAAATCAACCAATGGGGGAACTACCTGGAACACCACCGCATTAGTTTTTCCAGCCGCCCAGAACTACCGCATTCGGCGGTTGATCATGGACCCGACCAATCCGCAAATCATGATTGCGGTTACCGATGGAGGGCCTTACCGAACCACCGACGGCTGGGCAACCTTTACACAACCCGATATTCCAGGTGATTTTAATCTGGACGATATTGAATTTAAACCGGGCGATCCCAACACGGTTTATACGGTTGGCAAGGAATTTTTCAAATCGACCGATAAAGGCGTAAGCTGGACGAAAATAGCGAGCGGGCTACCCGCAGCGAGCGATGTTAGCCGGGCATTGATTGCGGTTACGGCGGCTAATCCCAATTATATTTATGCCCTGTATGGCAATACCGACGGGGGTTACTTAGGCACCTTCCGCTCGACCAACAGCGGCACCTCCTTTACCCAACGCTCATCGCCCACCTCGCCTGCCGGTACCAATAACATCCTCAACTGTGACATTACGACCACCTCCTCCAGCGCGCAGGCCGGTCATAATCTGGCCATTGTGGCATCGCCCACTAATGCCGAGGTAGTCACCATCGGCGGTTGTAACGTCCTGCAATCGACCAACGGGGGTACTACCTGGACACTATCGTCCTACTGGTTAGGGCTTGATGCCAACAATCCGGGTATTGGTCAAGGACCAGCCGATTATGTACATGCCGACATCCAATCGCTCGATTATTTACCGGGCAGCAGCACGGCGCTGTTTGTGACCTGCGACGGGGGCATTTCCAAATCGACCAACAACGGCCGCAACTGGACCGACATCAGCCATAACCTGCAGGTAGCTCAAATGACCAATGTTGGTCAATCGTCGCTTACCCCTTACAACATGATAACCGGGTTGCAGGACATTGGCACCCTGAAAAACACGAATGGTGCCTGGTCGGTAACCAACGGGGGCGACGGTGAAGATGGCTTTATTGACCGTACCAACGACAATAACATCATCACCTCCAATCCCAATGGGGCCTTTGCGCTGTCGAATGATGGGGGCGTCAATCGGTCGGATATAACGGGCTTACCGGCGGGGACGGAGTTTTTCAGTCCCATCCACCAGGACCCGGTCAATGCGGCTACCGTGTATGCGGGCGGGCGGGCTCGCTTATACCGGAGTACCAGTGTGCTGACCAACCCGGATGCCGCCTGGACGGCGTTGGGAACGCCCGCCGGTGAGGGTGGTATCCAGCGTTTTGAAATTGCGCCCAGCAACAATCGGGTTATTTATGTGCTGAAAGGTGGCAATACGATTTCTAAGTCGACCAATGGCGGCACCTCCTTTGCTAACATTACCGGCACCCTACCCATAGGTGATGCTCAGGTCACCAACCTGTGTGTTTCCAATACCGATGCCAACAAAGTGTGGGTTACCTTCTCGGGCTACAATGCCGCAGCAAAAGTCTATAAATCGGTCAATGGCGGAGCGACCTGGACCAATATTTCGGCGGGTCTGCCCAACATCCCGATGAATACGATTGTCTATTTAAATAATAGTGCGAGTGATGCGGTGTACGTTGGGGCGGATATCGGGGTGTATTACTTTGATAATACGACCCCCTGGACGTCATTCTTCACGGGTCTGCCCAATACTCACGTCAATGATCTGGAAATCTATTACCCGACGGGCAAGATCAGGGCGGCTACCTATGGCCGGGGGTTATGGGAAAGCAATTTGTTTGATCGTTCCATCCCGGTGGTGAGTCTCACCGCTCCTGACTCCGTGGCGTCCGAACCCCCGCACTCAAGTGGCGGAGGACGCTTAGGTGCGACCACCTCAGCCGCTCCCGCCAGGATAGTCAGACGCAGCGCTAACGCCCGGATGCCAGCCGACGAACCCGTGGTTGACCACGCGACTTTTCGCTTCGAACGCGATAATGCGGACGAGAAACTGCCAATAGAGTTTGAAATTAGTGGTACAGCGATCCATAACGTCGACCATTTCTTTGACGATACAACCCACTTTGAGGTGGGCGAGTTTGCGTTCGATTTATTGGTATATCCGGGCCATGATATACACCCCGAGGACCACGAGACATTGACGCTCACCCTGCTCGATCCAAACCATTATGATGTGCATCATACTGACGATGCCGCCACCATCACCATTATGGACAACGATGGTCCTGCCCAGCCCTTCAGTATTACGGGGGTGAGTACGGTGAGTTGTACAACAATCTCGGCGGGTCAGCGACAGATCAGTTTCACACCCCAGTACGCGGGGGTAAACGGTCAGCCTATCACCTTCCGGGTGGTTAACGAACTGTCGCCCACGACCGCACCGGGTCCCTATACCCTCAACCCATTCACCGACAACCCCACGCTGACCCTGAAAGCGGTACAGAGCGGCACAGCGGGCGAAGTTACTTTTGGCTACAACTGGTTGGCCGCCTGCACCAATAGTGGTGCCCAACCGCCTACTTCGCCCTTCAGCATCACGGGGGTGAACACGGTGAGTTGTACGACGCTGAGCGCGGGTCAGCGACAGATCAGTTTTACGCCCCAGTACGCGGGGGTCAACGGGCAGCCCATCACCTTCCGAGTGGTTAACGAGTTGTCGCCCACGACCGCACCGGGTCCCTATACCCTCAACCCGTTCACCGACAACCCCACGCTGACCCTGAAGGCGGTGCAGAGCGGCACAGCGGGCGAAGTTACTTTTGGCTACAACTGGTTAGCCGCCTGCACGGGGAGTGTTACCCCACCGCCCGCTGCCCCTTTTGCCATCACGAGGGTGAGCACGGTGAGTTGTACGACGCTGAGCGCGGGTCAGCGGCAGATCAGCTTCACGCCCCAATACGGGGGCCTGAACGGTCAGCCCATCACCTTCCAGGTGGTTAACGAACTGTCGCCTACAACCGCACCGGGTCCCTACACGCTGAGGCCGTATACGGATAACCCCACGCTGACCCTGAAAGCGGTACAGAGCGGCACGGCGGACGAAGTTAGTTTTGTCTATAACTGGCTGGCGGCCTGTACCAATAGTGGTGCCCGGATCGGGGCTGAGCCGGTGGCTCCGTTGCAGGTGCGGGTACTGGGCAATCCGGCTCAAAATGGGCAAGTTTCGGTAGAAGTGATGGGCGCGGCCGGTCAGTCGTTACGGATAAACCTAACTGATCTGCGTGGCCAGACCATCGACTCGTATCAAGTTGAACGAGCGGGTTGGGTTGAGCAGCATACCTTCGAGATGAGCCGTCGGCCAGTAGGTCAGTTGCTGCTGCGAGTGACAACACCAACCCAGTCTCAGGCGGTAAAAGTTATTAAGGCGGATTAAACACTGGATTACAGTTTATTGAAAACGCCCCGACTATTTTTGGTCGGGGCGTTTTGTTAGTTCAGTACCGCATCAATGGATAACATAAAATGAGAGGCACCTATGCTACTGAGAGTTGAACGCTGATGCGGGCGAATATTTTGACCCTACTTTATTGCTCACGAACTAAAAACCGGGTTCCCACACCAAATTCGTGTAATAAAATCCGCCAACCGCCGGGCCGCCGATGAAGGTGTAATAGGGCTGATTCATTACGTTCGTGCCGCCCACTTTCACTAAAAGATGTAATTTCTGGAGCCGGTAACTCACCTGAGCATCCAGCGTGTTGATGGCCGCTACGTTGCCCGTGGCCAGTTCCGACTGCCACAAAAAGGCGTCCTGGTGTTTGTAGTTCACCGAGAAGCCCACGCCCCGCCACAAATTGCCATTCGAGAGGTTGACGTTCGTAATCCAGCGGGGTGTGTTAAACGAACTCTCTAAGCCGTCGCCATTTTCGGCCCGGTCGAGTCGGGCAAACGACGCATTGCCGCCCACCGACCAGGTTTGGGTTAGGCTGTAGCGAAGGCCTGCGCTGGCTCCGTAATTAAACACGCGGCTTCGCGAGTTAGTCCACAACCGGTAGCGACTCTGGGTGGTTGCGGACGAAAAATAAATAGCCAGCGAGTCTGGATTGTTACTTCGGGGAATGTTGGCGTTCACCTGCGCAATGAAGTTTTGGTAAGCGGTGTAGTACACGTCGGCATCGATGTAAAGCCGATTTTTGAAAAACAATCCCTTATAACCCAATTCAAAACTGTTGACCTGTTCGGGTTTTAAGTAGGTGTACGGACTCTTTCGGAGCAGCCCTTGATTTTTCTGGATAGCCTGAGCGGTCGTTAGTCCGTTGGTGTTGACGTCGGTCGTGATGGCCGTCTGGAAGGCATTGATGGAGGTGACTAAGTAAGCATTTTCGTAAATACCCTGCGACATGATCGGTAAGCCACCGACTCGTTTTACCCCGCCCGAGTTGATGTTAGTGAAGCCCTCAAACAAAGAAGGAAACCGATAACCGTTCTGGTACGAAAGCCGAATGTTATGCGCGTCCGTCGGCGAATAAACGACCGACACCCGGGGATTCAGGCGGGCGTCGAAGTAGGTGTTTTTGTCGAGCCGCAACGATCCGGCCACCTTTAGCTTATTGGCCAGAAACGCGCGGCTAAGCTGGACAAAGCCCCCGGTTTTGCCATAAATCAGGTTGTTGCCCGGCTCGGTGGGATTGATGAAATAATTGCCATCCGGGAAAACCACGTACCGCCGAAAATCGAATCCAACCTGAATGTTCAGGCCGGTCTGCTGCCGAAACCGTTGCCACAGCACCCGCGTCGGTTCAATTTGACCTTCGGCATGATACATCCAGGACTGCACCCGCAGGGCCGCGCCAATGTCCCAGTTGTTTATGTCGCGGAGTTTAGCAATCAAGTCATCAAAAGCGGGCGTACCCGGAACCGGCCGACCCTGATTGGCCACAGAGCGGGCATCGCGCAGCGCATCCGGCACCGATAAACCCGCCCTTGTACCGGCATTAAATTGGTTGGTAAAGGCCGTAAACCACTGGTTATCGGTTTTAGACGACCGGTCGATGTTTTCGGCCATGGACCGGATGTTATAAGATTCTCCCGTGTTTTCGTGACTGCGGTAAGCCCGGATTTGAACCGAAGGCGTGGTTAAGGTCAGACTGTGCTGGTCGAGCCGGTAGTTGTCGAGCCGAAACCGGTTGGTGCGCTGATACACATTGTCTAACGTGGCCCCCTGGTACGTATAGGCCAGTTCGACCGTTGGCGAGAACCGGTAATGCAGCGAGACATCACCCCGCAGGTTTCGCAATCGGTAATCCGTAGCCTCGGCTTCGTAGTATCCCGTTCGGCTAACGCTGTATCGTTTGCCGCCCAGCGTCAGCGTTCGGCGGTTAGCCGCTTCGTTGCCGTAGCCATTCACCGGGTCGTAGGCCGGGTTATCGGCTCCAAACAAACTGAGCGACGCGTTGCCGTTGGGGTTCAGGTCATTGCGGTTACCGGCCACCCAATCATAGCCACGCTGATAAACCAAGTTCACTTTGAGGGCGAAGCGGTTGCCAATCCGGCGGGCATACCGGATGCTGCTTTCGGAATAAAGCTTAGGCGATACGGCCGCATCACCCACGTGGTTAAGGCCGGTTTTTTGCCCGACACTCAGCCCCGGCGAATCGAAGGGGTTGCGCGTCAAAATGTTGACTAAGCCGTTCAGCGCGTTCATGCCGTAGAGCGCCGAAGCCACGCCCGGTACGAGCTCGACTTGTTGAATATCCAAATCCGACGGCGCCAGTGCGCTGGCAATGGGGGCTCCAATGTGGGGTGCCTGATTATCACGGCCATCAACGAGTTGAACAAAGCGAACGTTGGTGGTGGCAGCAAAGCCCCGCGTGTTATACACTTTAAAGCCCAAGCTGGAGGTCAGTAACTGAACGCCTTTGATGTTCTCAATCGCATCAAAATACGACGGCTGGGCGGAGAGTCGAATGCGCCGGGCATCAATCACGTCGATGCTGACCGGCGATTTCAAGATACTTTCTGATACGCGGGAAGCAGAAATGACCACTTCATTGAGTTGAATCTTACGAAGTGAATCGGTTGATTCAATCGTGCTGTCGGGCCAAACAGCCGCCTGTAGAGTTGAACTAACCAGGACCAAAAGGAGGGAAATGTATTTCATAACGGGCGTTATTTCTGTGCAAATATAACGATCCGTTCTATTCACACAGAAATAACGCCTGGACAGGTGGGGATGGCCGCGTAACGTTTAGTACAAATGGTCGTGTTTTCCTGCCTCGTTAGTTGCGGATGTCCCAGCCCCAGTTGAGTTTGCTGCGCAGGGTGTTGAGAAAGTTGTCGTCGCTGAGTTTCACTAACCGCGCTTTGAAGGCTTCTTTCTGAACACTGATGCGGGCCGACGTTTCGACGGTGAAGGACCGGGAATCCAGAGCGGCTAAGAAGTTGCCGCTGCGGCTCTCGACTTCAAACGCCAGTTGGCAGGTGTCCATCACAATCATGGGCCGCACGTTGAGGTTGTGCGGGCTGATGGGCGTAATGATGAAATTATTTGTTTGGGGCAGCAACACCGGCCCCCCGCAACTGAGCGAGTAACCCGTGGAACCGGACGGCGTCGAAACAATGATCCCATCGGCCCAGTATGAATTTAAAAATTCGCCGTCGAGGTAGGTGTGTACCGTAATCATCGACGACGTTTGGGTGCGGGTGATGGTGAAGTCGTTCAGACCAAAAGGCAGGTTACCAAAAATGTCCTGATTAGACCGCACCCCCACCAGCGTCCGTTCGTCGATGCTGAACTGCCCGTTGAAGAGCGCGTCGATCATCAGCCGGATGGAGGGTGGGGCTACCGTTGCCAGAAAACCCAGCCGACCGATGTTGATGCCGATGATGGGAATGAGCCGGGGGCCAACGTGCGTAACGGCGTCGAGCAGCGTACCGTCTCCGCCCAAACTAAAGATAAAGTCGACGTCGGCAACGCCCTCGGTCGTTGAATAAGTGGCTTCGCTGTAATGGGCCACCCCCGCCTTATCTAAGAACTCGCGGTAACCTTCAGAAATAACAACCTCAGCCTGCCGTTTCGCCAACTCCTCAAACATGGACTGGATGTAGGGCCGGGCCGATTCGGGAAAGTTGCGCCCGTGAATGGCAATTTTCATAAGTTACGTGTTCAAAAAACGGAGCAACGAATCGAGCCGCTCCTGGTCAATGCTCTCGACGGGGGCGTTGGCGAAAGCCGCTTCGATACGGTAGCCAAATCGTTCGAACGTGGAAATGACGGGCGTAATATCCCGACGGTTGAGTTTGAGCGTCAGCCGCGACCGGTCGGGCATCCCGTAGGCGGCACTGGAGAAGTAGCTGCTAATGATTTTGACGTTGTTCGACTCCACCAGTCGGCTGATTTCGGTCAGGGAATAATCGCGCTCGTTCATGTTCAAAATCAGGATAGCCCCCGCTTCCTGAACGCCTAATTCCTGGGCAAACTGCTTGAGCAATTCATTTGCCGAGATGGTGCCGCTAAACTCCTGCTCTTCGGTGAGCACGGCCACAACCTCCATCCGGTGCTGAAGAATTAACCCAATAATTTCGTATAAGTGCTGATCTTCGTAGACAAACGTCTGCTCGAACAGCCGCATTACATCGCTCAGCGGTTGCCCGTCATTGGCAACGTCCATCAGCAACTCTTCGCTAATCACGCCCCGATACTCACCCTGATCGGTCAGCACCAGTTGTCCAACGCGATGCTCCTGCATCCAGTCCAGCGCCTGCCCCACCAGATCGGTTGGCTTCAGGGACGGGAGCATGGGATCAATGAGTTCGGAAGCCAGCATACTACTTGATTATATATGAAACAGAACGGCAGAAAACTACGTAATTTCCGGCACAGTAAAAAAAACAGTTAGTCAATCCCTATTAACTGACTAACTCGCCCATTAGGATACCGGACGAGCCAGTTTTCGAGCAGTTCGTTAAATCGGTCAGGGCACTCCATCATGGGCGCGTGGCAGCACTCGTCGATGAAATACAGTTCCGAATGGGCAATGAGCCGGTTAAACTCATGCCCCACTTCGGCGGGTGTGATGGTGTCGTTCAGTCCCCAGACGAGCAGCGTCGGCACCTGAATCCGGTACAAATCTTTGGCGACGTTGTTTCGTTGAGCCGATTTGGCAATACCTACGATGCTCATGCATTTCGGGATGCTGCTCGTGATTCCGAACACTTCGTCAATCAGCTCTTTGGAGGCTACCTTCGGGTCATAGAACGTGTAGGCCACCCGCTCAGCGATGTAATCATAGCTGCCCCGCTTGGGAAACGAACCGCCCATGCCGTTCTCAAACAGCCCCGAACTGCCCGTAAGTACCAACCGACGAACCTGGTCGGGGTTGTTGAACGCGTAGAGCAGCGCCAAGTGACCACCCAGCGAATTGCCCAGCAGCGTAAGGTCCTGCAGCGACTTCTGAACGACGAACTTCTGAACAAAGGTCAGCAATCCTTCGAGGCTGGCCTGCCGGATGGGTATTTCGTAAATCGGCAACAGCGGAATCACGACCCGGTAGCGGTCCGAAAACGTACCGATAACGCTGTCCCAGTTGCTGAGCGCCCCAAACAGACCATGCAGCAACAAGAGTACCTCGCCCTGGCCTTCGTCTACGTAGCGAAAGCCCGCTTCCTCCCGAATTTGATAGTTCATACGACTTGAACGGTTAACGGTGCAGTAACTAAGGAATAACGTGTTTTTGTGTTTGGCGTGTTCAGGTGTTTGTGTTTTTCAATTAGGAACTCTTAGACACCCACACACGCGACAACAGGTTGTCTTATTTTTCGTACCAAGTGAACCCAGTTTGTCAGCAGTTGCAGGCCATTCCGGGTTAGTGCGGCTTCGGGATGAAACTGCACCCCCCACAGCGGCAACGTTTGGTGGCGCATCGCCATCACCTCATCGGTCTCCGTAACCGCCGTACTAATCAGGTCGGCGGGCAAGTTAGTAAGTAGCAGCGAGTGATACCGCGTAACGGCAAACGTTGCTGGAAGATTACGCAGCAGCGCATCATCCGTCACGGTCCGAATCGTGGATACCTTGCCGTGCATCGGGCAGACCGCCGACACCAGACTGGCTCCGAAAAACTCGCCCAGCGCCTGATGACCCAAACACACGCCCAACATGGGCACGCGCCGGTGGTAGTGCGCAATGACGTTCAGCAGCCGCCCGGCCTGCCGGGGTGTGCCCGGACCCGGCGATAAAACGACCCCATCGACTGGTTCATCAATGAACTGTGCCATCGGCTCGTTGTTGCGAACTACCCGACAGACCGCCCCCGCCTGCCGCAGATAATCGACTAGCATGTAGGTAAAGGAATCGAAGTTATCGACGATTAACAGCTTCATATAATGAGAACACAATCTGCCACGGCAAAATTAACAATTCACCATAAAAAGCAAACCCATTGTTTTTACACTCATTGATTATCAGTATGTTAATTTCTTATTATCTATCTTTTAGCCAATTTTTATAAAAATAGTACCAGCCAATTCAGCCGTCGGCAGCCAGCCAATTCATGGAGTCAATATCTTTGCTTTTTAGTCACGCAACTCAACCCATTGG
This sequence comes from Spirosoma arcticum, assembly GCF_054779955.1. Taxonomy (NCBI): domain Bacteria; kingdom Pseudomonadati; phylum Bacteroidota; class Cytophagia; order Cytophagales; family Cytophagaceae; genus Spirosoma; species Spirosoma arcticum. The sequence goes on along the minus strand of NZ_BAAGXG010000014.1, from coordinate 91,661 downwards.
CATGTTGTCAATCGATTCACCGGTAGTTATTATTGGGGCTGGAATGGCTGGCCTGACCTGCGCCGTTTACCTTAAACAGGCGGGCGTTGATGCGCTGGTACTCGACGCAGCCGATGGCGTGGGCGGGCGCGTCCGTACCGACGTCGTGGACGGTTTTCGACTCGACCGGGGGTTTCAAATCCTGCTGACGGCCTACCCCGAAGCCCGCCGACTGCTCAACTACGACGCGCTGGACCTGCAACTGTTTCGGTCGGGGGCGCTGGTTCGGAATCCGGCACCCGCGTCGTCTCCCTGGATGACGCTGCTCAATCCCCTTCAGGAGCCGTTGTCGGTGTTTCGGACGCTGGCTTCGCCCGTTGGCACCCTGGGGGATAAACTGCGGATTCTGGCCTTAGTGCGCCGGACGCTGGCACTCCCCGTCGATGAGCTGTTCCGGCAGACGCCCACCACAACGCTGTCCCTGCTGCACGAAATTGGCTTTTCGGACCGGATGATCAACGGGTTCTTCCGGCCGTTTTTTGGGGGCGTATTTCTCGAAAACGCGCTGACCACATCGAGCAACTTCTTCGAGTTTTGCTTTAGAATGTTCGTTGCGGGTGATGCGGCCGTGCCCGTGCGGGGCATCGGGGCCATTCCTGAGCAGTTGGCGGGTCGGCTGTCGGCGGGACAGATTCGGCTGAAAACGCTGGTTCGGCGCATCGACGGCAACACCGTTGTGCTCGACTCCGGCGAAACGCTCATCAGTAGTACCCTTGTGCTGGCGGTTGATGCAACACAGGCAGCTACGTTGTCGGGCGCTTCTGGTCGGGCAGGCGCCACCCCCCACGAGCGGTCGTTCAACCGCACAACCTGCACCTACTTCGCGGCTCCCCAAAGCCCCGGAGCGATCCCGAAGAAAAAACTGTTGATGCTCAATCCAAATCGCGGTTCGGCAGTGCATAACCTCGCCGTGATGAGTGACGTAGCCCCGGACTACGCACCCGCTGGTGCCACCCTGATTTCGGTTAGTACGCAGGGGCTGGAAACGGTTAATGAAGCGGCTTTGACCGAACGGATTCAGCGGGAATTAACGGACTGGCTCGGCGCAGAAGTCCGCACCTGGCGTCATCTGCGAACGTATCACCTGCCCCACGCGCTGCCAGCTTACAACCCGCCCACCGATGGCAGTGTTGCGCTCCAGCCGCTAAAACTTACCGAATCGCTTTACCAGTGTGGCGACCAAACAGCGTACCCGTCGCTTAACGCGGCCATGCAAACCGGCCGGGAGGTGGCAGAAATGATTCTGAGAAGGAAGCAGTAAGACCAGGAGACTTTGCCAAAGTTTTGAACCGGGGCGCGGAGCCTTTGGCAAAGTCTCCTGGTCTTACTGCTTCAGCACCGTCATTTCCACCCGCCGGTTCAACTGGCGGGTGTTTTCGGCGTTGTTGCTGCCAATAGGGCGCGTAGGACCGTATCCCCGCGTTACAATCCGGTTGGCGGCAATGCCATTGGTTACTAAATACGCCTTCACTACCTCGACGCGCTGTTTTGACAGCCGGAGATTCTCGTCGAAATCCCCCTGATTGTCCGTGTGCCCACCCAGTTCGATCTCGGTGGTAGGATTACTTTTCAGGAAAGTGGCTAATTGCTCCAGCGCGGGCTGCGCGTCGGGCAGCAGTTCGGCCTTGCTCTGCACAAACTGAATGGCCCGCAATTGCGTGGTTTTGCCGGGAGCCGCTACCACGAGCGGGGGCGTATAGACCACTTTGGCATCGAGCGTTTTGGGGGGCGTTAAACGCGGGCTGGGCCGGGCAGAAATTGCAGGTGATGCATCTGGCTGCACCACCGTAGCCGGTGCGGTAACGGTAGCCTCAGGTAAGGGCGTTGCAGCCTCTGCCGACGATGTAGACGCTGGGAGCGCTACAGCGACCGTAGTGGCGCTGGCGGGCTTCGTACCGATGCGGTAGAGTTTAGTAGGTCTCTTTATCAGTTGGGTGGCGATGGTCGTTGTCGTGGTAAAGGCTACCCGTTCTTCGTGGGATTCGTAACCAGCCGCGTTCATGACCAGACTATATTCCTGCTTCGAGTCGCTGAGACTTAACCGGTAGGTTCCATCCGGGCCAACGCGCTGCTGTGCATTGACTTTCCCCGCCTGATTTCTGGCCAAAACGGTCGCTCCGGCAACAGGCTGATTGGTTGCAGCATCGACTATGCTTCCCGCAATTGAGGTCATTTCCGGGGCTGAGGCAGCCCTGGGTTTCGGCTGTGCCCAACTCCCGCAATACAGCAGGGAACTGAACACCAGGCAACTGGCAATACGTAAGGATTGGATTCGCTTCATTGTTTAAGAGCAGCACAAAAAGGCAGCCCAAAAGTACACCCAAACGGCTAAAAAACAGCATAGACGACAACGCATCGAACACCGTTTTGAGGGGCATTTTTTAAGGGTAAAAACAATAGATAACTTGCTGATTTTCAGCAAGTTTAAATACTTGAAATAATTAGACAAAAATGAACGCTGAAAATGTGTTTTTCGTTAGTATTGTATGACACAGACAACCAACGTTTCGATGCACTCCCCGAACGCTCAGGCACCGCTTGCTCAGGCACCAGCGGGCAACCTGCCGACCGACGAGACCTGGCGGAAGTCCATCCCGGCGCAGGTGTTTCTAAACCATTTCTTTGCAATGGATTATCACATCCAGCACCAGAATGACCTGTTTGATGTGGCCAAGTTTCCCATATTTCAGCAGTTCTACGGCCGCGTGACGGACGAAAGTCGTCGGGCGCTGGAGAAACTGTTACTCAATAGCTGGAGTGCCGAATATGCCCTTCGCATTACGCCGGTTGTCAACGACGAGCAGTATCTGCAAAGCTCACTCCACTGGACGTTCCCGCAGGCGTACTACAGCGCGTTGTTCAGTGCGCGGGCGTTTTTGGCCGTGCAGGGCGTTAACGTCAGCAACGAAGAGCTGATCCGCAAGCGGATTGGTAATATGGTCGTGCGGGGTTATTACCCGGCGTCCATCGGTTACTACGCGCTTGGCCCTATCAATAGTTACCGCATTCAACGGCTGCCAATGGCCAAACGATTCAGTGTAGCGGCCAAAACGGATCTGTTGTTGCCATCACGGGCGGGTTCGGCGCAAGCCGAGTTGGCGCAGTTCCTGAAAACCACCCGCGACCAGCGCGTGAAGTCGTTGCGCAACGCGATCCAGAATAACCCGAAGACGGCCCTGCGCAGCCCCAAGACGGGCGAGATTCTACAGAAGTTCAGCGTTGAGCAGTACAAGCAGTTGGCGAAGCAAATTGGCTACACCACGTATTTCGATATGCTGAGCCGCCTACGCATCTCGTCGACCAACCGCGAGATTGAGCGGTTTGTGGATTCGGAGATCGACGTGAAGCTTTTTCACCAGAGCTTAGTCAACATTGTGTCGCACATCAACGGCGTTCACGAAGCCTACATTGCCAAAGCACTCGGCGTTGACGCCTACCGGCAGTTGGTGGCTAAACTCCCCGCTTATTTGCAGGAGAGCTTTGTGCGGGAGCGAATGAACACCACCATCGCCCCCATGCTGGAACAGCACCAAAGCCAGGAACCGTACCTGCGCATGGCGGCTTAAGCCCCACAACAACCCATATATGTAGTTGAAAAAGCCGCTCCTCTGTGCAGAGAGCGGCTTTTTTGTCGGTAAGGCTGCGGCCACACTACCGATTAGTCAAAAGACCTGCCGCTCACCAACTATGCAAAAGACAAATTTTCATTTTGGGCAAAATTTGGGGATAATTCTTCCTCTCAGATTCTCAAAAATGAAAAAGCGAACGGTACAAATTATCCTGGGCGCACTTGGGGCGTTCGCATTACTCGTCACAATAGGTTTAGCGTATGTTAAACTGGCGCTGCCCAACGTTGGTCCGGCTCCGGCGCTGACCATCCGGCCCACAACCGCTCAGATTGAACACGGTCGGTATTTAGCCAATCACGTAGCAGCCTGTATCGATTGCCACTCGACCCGCGATTTCACCAAACTAACGGCGCCGATGGTGGCCGGAACGGAAGGAAAAGGGGGCGCCGGGTTTCTGCGTAAAGATGGCTTTCCGGGCAACTATTACGCCCCCAACCTGACACCCGCCCACCTCGGCACTTGGACCGACGGCGAACTGTACCGCGCCATCACGACCGGGGTCAGTAGCGACGGACACGCGCTGTTTCCGGTGATGCCCTACAAAAACTACGCGCAAATGGACCCCGACGACATCAAAGACATTATTGCGTATCTGCGGTCGTTGCGCCCCATTGAAAATGAGGTACCGGCCTCGGAGTCTGACTTTCCCGTGAATTTTATCATCAACACGCTACCCGCCCGGACCGAGGGCGGCAAACGCCCCGCCCCCACCGACCGCATCGCTTACGGACAGTACCTAATTACGTTTGCCGCCTGCGCTGAGTGCCACACCAAACGCGACGACCGGGGCGATCCGGTTCCAGGTATGGACTTTGCCGGTGGCAACGCCTTTCCAATGCCGACGGGCACGGTTTACTCCGCCAACATCACCCCGGCCAAAACGGGAATCGGCTCCTGGACGCGCAACGCCTTTATTGCCCGCTTCAAAGCCTACGCCAAGCAAACCCATCCCGACGTACAGGCGGGCGAAGCCAACACCGAGATGCCGTGGACGATGTATGCCCGCATGAGCGAACAGGATTTGGGAGCAATATATGACTACCTGCGTACGCAAAAACCCGTCGAGGCCAAATCAGTGCCATTCGTTCCAAAAGAGAAATTAGTGGCTGCGCAGTAGTAAACTGGTTCATCATTTTGTCAGCGTCAGAACACTATTTACATCAAAAACGCCCGCCGTAAGCTTACAGCGGGCGTTTTTGGTAATCATTTACACTTAGGCTGTTTTGACTAAATCGACCAGCGTTTCGATCCACAACGGATTATCGTTCAGGCTCTCGACCAGTTGCCAGTGTTCACCGCCCCGTTCTTCAAACAACTCTTTGTATTCTTCGCCAACCTCAATGGTTGTTTCCAGACAGTCGGATACGAAAGCGGGCGAGAAAGCCAGCACGCTTTTGATGCCTTTGGCCGGAAGTTCCTTGATGATGTCGTCGGTGTAGGGTTTGATCCACGGATCGCGGCCCAGCCGCGACTGAAAACAGGTGGTGTAGGTGCCCTCCGCCAACCCCAGCCCGCGCACGATCCGGCGCGTGGTTTCGAAGCACTGCGCCCGGTAACAGTGCTGGTTCATGGCCGTGAGCGAGCCGCAGCAATCGCCAAACCGGCACACGTCCCTCGTTACGTCGCCCTTGCGAATCTGGCGTTCGGGCAGGCCGTGGTAGCTGAACAGCACATGGTCGTAGTTGCGCTCGGCGAGGTATTTGCGGCCCGCTTCAACAAACGCCTGGATAAACTTGGGATGCTCCAGAAAGCGATTGACAAACCGGAGCTTGGGCATGACCTGCCACGTTTTCAGGATGTCCATCACCTTCTCATACACCGACCCGGTCGAGGCAGAGGCATACTGCGGGAAAAATGGAATCACGACCAGATCGGTCAAACCCATCCGCTGAAAGTCGGCCAAACCCGCGTCGATGCTGGGGCTTTGGTAACGCATGGCTAATTTGACCACGTACTCGTCGCCGAGCGCCTGCTGCAACTGCCGCTCAACGATGTGGCCGTAATGCTTCAACGGCGATCCGGTTTCGGCCCAGAGCTGCTTATAAATTTTGGCTGACTTAGGCGCTCGAAACGGGGCAATGATTCCGTTTACGAGCAGAAAGCGCGGAATAAACGGCACGTCGAGCACGCGACCGTCCATCAGAAATTCGCGCAGGTACTTGCGCACGTCCGGCACGGAGGGGCTGTCGGGTGTGCCCAGGTTAACGATCAATACGCCCGTTTTACCAACGGGTGCCGGTGCCACAACGGGCGGCTGCAAAACAGGTGCTTCCATACAGAGGAAACAGGAGTTTTAAGGAGTTAGTTTATCAGTCGGTGAGTCGGTCAGTCAGTTGCTTACTAACTGACCGACTCACCGACTGATAAGCTTATTTCGCCTGCGGGTATCGGGAGAAGTCGGTGCGAGTGAAGTCGCTGAATACTTCACCGGGAAGACCCGAAAAGACCATGATTTCGGTCACATCACGGTCGCCCCGTTCGCCGGAGAGCAGAATGTCGCCGTGCTTTTGGTAGTCACTCCAGGGCAGCGTGAAGCGGGGCGTTTCGTCGGTGTACTTCGGGTAGTGCGCCCACTGCGTCACCAAGTGCGACTGCTTATCGACCCAAACATGGTATTTATTGTCGGGCGTAACGCCAACGCCTTTAAACGTCATTTGAATCAGATCAGCGGGTTTGCCGTCTTTGGTGGCCGTCGTGTCGCCGAGGTATTTGAGCGTCACACCCGAATCTTTGAGTTTAAAGGGCATCACCAACCAGTACGAATCGTTGATCCAGGCCGACTTACCCGCCTTCACGTACTTGGTAACCGAGTCCGGCTCCGTCAGTTCTTTGCCGTTGCGAAACACCCGGCCCTTGTCGGTATTGATATTAAGCAGCACCGTTTGATCGTCGCGCAGGTTATCGACCCGCACCGTTCCCGTCCATTTATCCCAGACGAGCTTGCGAAAGCCAAAGAAATTCCAGGCAATCAGGTGCGTATCGTCCCAGGCTCTCCGGCCACCCATCGCGGCCATGACCTGATCGGCAACTTGTACGGCCTTCGGATCGGAACCGGCCATATCGAAACCCGGCGCGGGCGGATTCGCCGATTTCTTGGACTGGGCCACCCCAGCCGAAGCACTTAAAATCAGGAAAAACAACAGAAGTTGACGTGTTTTCATAGACAATGGCGTTTTATGAAACAAAAGTAGTTTTAAGAATGAATAATGAGTAATGAATGGTGAACAATGAGTAATACACCCCATCGGCATCATGAATTGTTCGTTATCCATTACCCATTGTTCATTCCCCTAAAATGACCCTCTCCCAACTCGAATACATCGTTGCCGTTGACACATACCGGCATTTTGCCACGGCTGCCGAAGCTTGCCATGTTACGCAGCCGACGCTGAGTATGCAGATTCAGAAGCTGGAAGATGAACTGGGTCTGTTGGTGTTTGACCGGTCCCGGCAACCCGTTATACCAACCGAAACGGGCTTAGCTGTTCTGATGCAGGCGCGGGATGTGCTGCGGGCGGCCCGGCGCATTCCCGAAATTATCAGCGAGTCGAGAAATGATTTTCAGGGCGATCTGCGCATCGGTATCATCCCGACGCTGGCCCCGTACCTGCTGCCTTATTTTATTGGCGAGTTTATCGGAAAGCACCCGGCCGTTTCGGTGCAGATTCAGGAATTGATGACGGAGCAGATTGTGGAGCGACTCCGCAACGGCCTGATCGACGTGGGATTGGTGGTAACGCCCCTCACCGAGAACGGCATTACCGAGATGCCGCTGTTCCGCGAACCGTTCGTTGTGTACGCGGCCGATTCGCACCCGCTGCTGGCGAAAACCGCCATTATACCCGCCGACCTGCAAACCGACGGCCTGTGGCTGCTGACCGGAGGCCACTGTTTCCGCAATCAGGTCATGAACCTGTGCGGGGCCGACCAACTGACCAATGGCAGCGTGCAGCCCGAACTTGCCCGGCTGCGACCTATGCGGCTGCAATACGAAACCGGTTCGCTCGAAACGCTGATCAAGCTAATCGACAAACAGGGAGGGTTCACGCTGCTTCCTTACTTAGCCACCGTCGACATGAGCGAGGAGCGCCGGAAGCGGCTCCGCCCGTTCGACCAGTCGGTGGGTGCCCCGCCCCAGCCCGTACGTGAGGTTAGCGTAGTCATTCACCGGAGTTTCCTGAAACGTAAGTTGATCCACGCGCTTAAGAACGAGATTCTTACCCGCTTGCCCGGCGACCTGACGCAAAAAGGAACCGCCAGCCGGGTGGTGGCATGGTAAGTACCCCTGCGTGTAGCCGATCATGACGCGTTTATTGCGTTGTACGCTTCCTCGTAAATTGAAGCGGTACAACTGCTTGTCGTCGCCAAAGAAATAGTTTGAGTAGCCACGATTCGGCGGTCCGTCAATGTCCCACATTCGTTGCACCGAAACTTGAACATACCGCTTAGTCATTTCGCTTGTAGAAACCTATTCGATTACTTACCATTGTAACGTGGTTACATAACCCTTCGGCATCAATAGATAACAGTAGTGAACGCAGAACGACACTTAACCGTAACTTACTGATTATCATATAGATGTAGTTTCGTAGTTTTGCGTACATATCTATGTTGGGTGGCCCGTCCATCAAGTGCTTGCGGGGCGGGTTTGGTGCGACAAGTTGAACGCCCAGCGTAGGCAGGTTTAGGCTTCCATTTTGGGATCTCGGCTGACAGGGCGAACGTCCCGACAAGCCAAGTTTTGGTGCATTAATCGGGTTCTGGTTGACAGACTAAACTTCTAACCAAGTCAAAATTAAAGTAGAAAATAATATGAAAACTTTCATCTGCATTTTATTTGTCACGTTTCTCAACGCCCATAATATTGAGAAAACCACGCTTGGTGGTCATAAATTAACTATACAAGAAGCCGAACGAATCTTAGGGGAATCCTGTCAGCTTAAAGAAAGTGTAAGTTCTTTGGAAAATGGAGGACATAAGTACAAAAGCACTTATACCGCTAATTCAACCGATGAAAAAATATATAAGAGAGTGGCTCTAAATTTTATATTTGAAAGCTATGGAGCTGAAATTGATGCAAAAAAAACGTTTGAAACCTTTAAAGAATCAAATCAATCTTACGCTGGCTTTGAAATATTGGCTAATCTGGGTGATGAAGCATTTTTCCACAGCGACAATAAGAATTTTTATCTGGTCATTGCTCGTAAAGGCAACGAAATGATACGCTTGAAAGTGAATAAGATTACCGCAAAAACGTCACTGACTGAATTGAAAAAAATAGCGAGTGATGTGATTGCAAGGGTGTAAACCACCTCTTTATATGGTTGTCCGCTCCCCGTGGGGTCGTCTCGTGCGGCAAGATGCTCGCCCCCGAAGGCAAGTCACAGCCCAACGGACAGGGGGTGTAAAGGTGCAAACGTCTCGCGTTTAGTCAAGTAACTTTCACACCATCAGCCCCCTGGGGTGTTGGATGTTCGCTCGTAAAGTATCTGCATTTCCGGGTTGCGGGCGACAGGCAGATTTGGGCTTCCATTTCGGGGTTCCGTGCGACAATGCGAACGCCCCGGTCGGGCCAGTTGTGTAAACAGTTAAATTTGCCGGTTAAATGATTTACTCTGAGATTGCCAGAGAACTAATTGAGCGTCGAAAAAACGATTTTACTGTTCGACAACGGCTAATTGAAGAAGGGAAATTGTTCGGTTCCTACAATTCAGAAATGGAGAAAGTCCATCATGAGAATGCTCATGCTTTAGAAAAGATAATTGCTCAGATTGGATGGCCGACACGAAAGCAAGTAGGTGAAGAAGCCAGCCAAGCAGCTTGGTTGATAGTCCAACACGCTATCAGCTTGCCCGATTTCATGAGAAGTTGTCTTAGTTTGATGAAAAACGAACAAGACACGGGCGATATTGATCCAGTGAATATTGCTTTTCTGAGCGACAGAATTGCCAAATATGAGAACCGTCCGCAGTCTTATGGAACACAATTCGACAATGGCGTTGACGGTCGTTTAACGGTGTATAGGCTTGATGCTTCACCAGAGCAAGTCAATCAACGCCGTTCAGAGATTGGTTTGAATAGTCTTCAAGAAAGGTTAACTGAATTAGAAGCGCAGGTTAGCAGTGAGCAGTTTCAACCGCCTACTGAGAAAGAGAGACGAACAGAACAAGAGAACTATGACGCTTGGCGTAGAAAAGTTGGTTGGATAGTGTAGTTCCGCTCCGCGTGGGCGGCTTGGCGGGCGACAGGTTGCTCGCCCCGAAGGCAGGCATTCAGCCCAATAAACAGGGGGTGTAAAGGTTGCAAGTTGCTCGCGTTCAGGCAACTGACTCGTTATCCATCAGCCCCATTGGGGCGTTGGGTGCATCGGCTTTCAAGGGCTTGTTGGGCGGGTTGCGGGCGACAGGAAGCAGGCCGAAGAGGGTAGGTTTTTGCTCGTTCGGCGGGTCGCGGCTGATACAAGAAACGGCCGTTGGCACTGGATGGTGGTGATTGTGAATTGTCGGTTGACACGGGCCATATCGTTAAACCCCAATTTGTAAGAAATATGCGTCACGTTTTGGATGAACGCGCCCAATTCACACTTGGCAAAACGCTGACCATGTCTTCATGTTATCCTGATACAAACCGATTACATGAAATGTATCAACACCTGTTTCGACCTATCGAAATCACATCAGTAGTCACTGATAAGATTGTGTGCAACCATACAGCGATTAGCTTCTTTGAACTTGTGTTTGTTGAGCGGGGAACAGGCATTCAGCGAATCGACCAAGCGCACATTCCTTTCGCTGACGGAGCCGTTTTTATGCTCCTGCCCGACGAACGCTGTACCATCGAACTGGCCGGTTTAGCAAAGGTTCATCTGATCCGATTTTTACCCGGCTTCCTCACCAAAACGACCTCTGATGATAAACCGACGAGTCTGCTCCAACTTGAATTTATCCGTCACAGTCCCAATCGGCAGGTGTACCCGTTATTGGCCGATAGCAGCGAACAACATACGTTGACGAATCTGATCCAGGTGTTAATAACCGAGTATCAAACCCACCACGAAGCCTCGCATGAGGTACAGAAACATTTGCTTTACGCCATTTTAGCGATTATCGTTCGCAACCTCGGTGCAACGGGACAAACAACCACGATCCCCAAAAATCAGGCTCTGTTGTCATTCATTCAGTATCACATCACCGAACCGGATCAACTTACCATTCGGGCGCTGGCCAGTCGGTTCGGTATTGCCGGGAGTTATTTCAGCGAATACTTTCAGGCTACGTTTGGCCTGTCGCTGAAACACTACATCACCGAGCATAAACTCAACCTGGTGGACTCCCGCCTGCTCTATACAGCCTTGAGCATCAGCGAAATTGCTGCCGAACTGGGGTTTACCGACAGCAGCCATCTAAAACGAACCTATTGGAAGTATCGCCAAAAAAACCTGCCCGACCGGGTAAAGCGCATGATCAGCCTTCGTCAAAACGTACATTAACTTCCTTTTTCTGACCGGGCTGGCCCATGCGCCTACCCGTAGGTTTGCACTCATTGATTACCAACTTTGATCGACATGAGAGCAATCGTTATCCATCGCTTTGGCGATACAAGTGTGTTTGAGCAGGTCGAACTGCCCCGACCTGTTCCGGCCCCGCATGAACTGCAGGTGCGCGTGAAAGCAACCAGTGTGAACCCGGTTGATTATAAAATTCGTTCCGGCGCATTGCCCGGCCTGGCACCGGAGTTTCCCGCCGTACTTCACGGCGATGTGGTGTCGACCATTCGCAATTGGTCGATCAATGGTTTACCTGGAATCAGTTTGCCGTTTTGAATCAGGTTTCGGGTTTGAGCCAGGGTCAGGCAGGAGCCTTCGATGGCCGTCGACTGGTAGGTGAGTCGGATTAAGTTGTTGAGTTTCCCGTCTTTGCTTCCCGTCGGTGCGGCTCGAAAGCGGTCGAGAAGGTGGGGCAGCGTGGCGTTGGTGGGGGTAGCTCTCATCACATAGGAAAAAACCACTTCCTTTCTGGCCGTAAGTGTACTGAAAAAATCAGTCAAATGAAAAGCCGCGTCCGTTGAATAGGGACGCGGCTTTTTGCTGCTAATTATTGTGCTGCGGAAATCACCTAATTAACGTTCTAAACGTATAGCCAATCGAGATGTTTCCGAACAAGCCAAAATTATAAGGCCGATGAACAGCGGGGTTTCCGTTGTTGGTCAGGTAGCTGATCCGCCCCCCCGGTAGGGTCGAATAGACGTATTGCCAATACCGGACAGACGGCTCAATGACCAGGCCACTGGCCCAGCCGTTGCGTCTGTTAAACGGGTAAATTCGATAATAGGCACCCGCCCCGACATCTGAATTGGTATACGTCACCGATTGTGTGGTGTTGAGCTGCGCAGTGAACCGGTGATTTTTAGCTTCGGCCCGAATGTCCAGATACCGCGTGAGCCGGTAGCCCACGCCCAGCCCCGTCGAATACAGGGCATAGATTGACGCAATCTGTTTATCGGTAGAAAAACTATTTTGGTAGCGAAGAAACATTCCGTGCGAATACTCAAAAGTAAACCGCCGGGTAAAATAAGTGCCCATCACATTGACCCCCCCGCCAATCAGGGGCTGGGCTAACCCCGCCCCGACCGTCCAGCGATAGGCATAAGGGTCGGGGGCCGACGAAGCAACGGGCTGGGCAACTGCACCGGTAATCAATAGGGTGGTGATAAATAAGGTAACAAGATATCGGTTCATGTGATCGTTGATTTTTGATGGGACAAAATTCAGCGACATACCCGACCCCGAAAATGACAAGTGTCTATTTCGGCAACTGACTACAGGTAATACAGACTGGGTTCGTAACCCCGCCTTCCTGCTACCGACCGGCCCGAATACGGCTCAGATGGCGGGGTTCGATACCCAGAATAGAAGCTACATACTTGAGTGGAAGTCGGCGTAGCAACTCAGGATACTGCTCCGCCATAAACGCATACCGTTCGGGGGCCTGCATAGCTCGCAAACTACCCATCCGTAGCTCCAGGTCGGCGTAACGGGATTCTACGCTCCGGCTCCACCGCTCCCGAAACGTTGGCTGCTCATTCAACTGTTGCCAGTGGCGGTGAGTAAGCACCATCAACTGGCTGGGTTCCAAAGCCTGAATATTCTCCGGGCTGGGTGTCTGATTCAGAAAAGCGGCCAGGCTGGTCATAAACTGATCGGGCAGCGCGGCCCAGCAGGTCACTTCATCGCGTTCGGTGGTGTAATAACTCCGCAACAGGCCCCGCTGTACAAACCAAAGGTTGCGGCACGGTTGGCCCTGCTTCAGCAGAATCGTGTGGCGGGGTACCGTCAGGGGCGTAAAGAACTCCCGCAGCAGGGCCAGTTCGGCGGGCGCAACGGGTAGCACATCCGCTAAATAATCGAAAGGTTCAGGAAGGGTAGCCATTGGGGGAAGTAGCTGGTATAAAAGCAAAGTTACGGGCAAAAGCGATATAGACATTTGTCGTTTATCAACGCTGCGGGGCGGGTACTTTTGCCTAAAAACAAACGCATATGAAACGCGACGAATTTCTGCTGACAACGGCTCAACTCCTGTCGATATACCTCATAAGTGGCTGTGAGCAAGCTCCGCCGACGGTAATCGACACAACGGTCGCTCATCCCCGACGCTGCCCTGACCACTTTGAGCGACCCATTCTGAAAGCCATTGCCTACGGGTTGAATGCGCCCAACCCCCACAATACACAAGCCTGGCAATTCAAACTCCTGTCTGATACAGACATGCTTTTCTTTGTGGACCCCGCCCGGCTGCTACCCGCTACCGACCCACCGGCCCGGCAGATTCATATCGGCTGTGGCTGTTTTCTAGCAATGCTACAAACCGGGATGTCAGCCCATGGCTACGGGGTTCAGATCCGCTACTTTCCTGAAGGTGACTACACCCCGGATACCGGTATCGGTCAGAAACCCGTTGCCCATGTCCGACTGCAAAAGCAGATGCTGGTGGCCGATCCGCTTTTTGCATACCTGACCGCCCGCCGAACTAACCGGCTGGCCTACGAAGGCCCCTTGCTACTCCCATCCGAATTTGCCCGATGGCTGTCAGCCGCCCAGCCCGCTTGTGCCACGGCGCGACTCGTCCACAACCCCACCGAGTTGACTCAACACCTCGATCTGCTCATCGAAGCGATGCGGGTAGAAACACTCACCTACGCCCGCCACGAGGAGAGCCGCATCTGGTTTCGGGAAAGCGACGAGCAAATGGCCCAACACCGCGACGGGCTGTGTCTGCCCGCTAACGGCACCAACGGCATCAGGAAATGGGTGGCCGAATGGCTGCTACGGGGTAAAAAGCCCAAAAACTGGCACGGCTCGTCGGCAACGGGGTCGTTTCTGGCCGATTATGACCAAACCAGCCGTACCGCTAAAGGCCTTTTGTTGCTGACAACTCCTACCAATACCCCCATCGACTGGCTACAAACGGGGATCGACTTTGCGCGGCTTCAGTTGGCAGGGATTCAGGCCGGTTTCTATATACATCCCATGAGTCAGGTGTTGCAGGAATACGACGAGATGAACACATTGCGCCAACGCTATGAGCTACTGAATCAGGTGGTTACACCCCAGAAAATTCAGATGGTGCTACGGGTGGGCCGGGCCGGGGAGCCTTTTCTGACCTATAGACGGGCAGTGGCAGATTTTGTCAAGGCGTAAGCAAAGGAGAATCTGACCGGGTAAAACCGAACGTGGGGTGTATTTTTAGGCGTAAAAATGGATTGCCAATGACCAGCGAAGTCCTGCCCGTTCAGCTTTACCCCATCGATTACCACACCGACGAACGGGCGTTTATCAGCCAGCCTCATCGGCATACGGTCGCCGAGATTTTCTTTTTTGTCCAGGGCGAGGGCACGCACTACATTGATTTCGCGGCCTATCCCATTGGGGCGGCTTCGGCGTTTCTGGTCGCGCCCTGGCAGGTCCATTACATCGAAGCCCCGGCCCACAGCCACAATCGGGGCTATGTAATTTGCTTCGATCCATCCCTGCTCGATCTGTTGCCCGCTCCCCTGAGCGCGTTGTTCGGCTCGTTCACCCAGCCCCCGGCCTATCAGCTTCCCCCAGCCACGGCCGAGTTCGTGGGTATCGCGCTGGCTCAACTTGCCGACGAACTGACTGCCAACCAGGCCCGTACCGTACCGATTGCCCGGCTGCTGATCGAACTATTGCTCACTTATGTCGAACGCCAGGCCGCTGTCTACCAACCGGATAGTCGGGCGGGTGGAGCCAGTACTATGTTTGCCCGACTGGTGGCCGTCATTGAAGCCGACTATTGCCAGCCGCATACCGTGCAGCACTACGCCGAACGGCTTCACCTGACAGCCCGGCAACTCAACCGACTGTGTCGGCAGGTACGTCAGCAACCAGCCCTGGCGGTGATTCACGAACGGCTGTTGCTGGAAGCCAAACGCCGGTTGTTTTATGCCCATGAACCCATCAAGGAAATTGCCTACGGGTTGGGCTTTAGCGAACCCGCCCACTTCACCCACTTTTTCCGACGACTGACCGGCCTCACCCCCGAAACGTTTCGGGCGCAGATGGCCCAAATTCGCAAGTGATCGGCCCGTTTGCGTAAGCCCTGATTCGGCCCGGTGCATGACCTTTGCAACAGACAATTTCACTATTATCATGCACAAGGAACTCGTTATTCGGTTCATCGACCTGATGAACACCGGACAGATCGACCGCTTCGGAGAAGTAATCGCCGATGATTACATTCAACATAACCCAATGGTGGGGCAGGGGCTGGCCGGTATTCAGACCGGGGCGCGGTGGTTTGCATGCGTCTTTCCCGATGCCCGCGCCGTACCAGATGCCCTGGTTTATGAAGGCGATACGGTCGTGGGACGCTTCACCTGGACAGGTACGCACCGGGGCGAGTTGTTTGGTGTACCGGCTACTAACCGGCTGGTGAGCTGGATGGGAACGGACTGGTGGCGAATAGAACAGGACAAACTGACCGAACACTGGGACGTGGTGGACTGGTCGGGTCTGATGCAGCAACTAACCGCCCCCGACGCATGACCACCGACATCACACAACCCGTCCGGCAGTTTTACGAACGACTGGCTCAGTCTGATCTGCCGGGCGCACTGGCCCAACTCACCGACGATACGGAACTGGTGCAGGCCGATTCGCTGCCTTACGGTGGTCGCTACGTGGGTACGTCCGGTATGCAGGAATTTTTCACCCGGTTTTTCGCCTGCTGGCAAGCGTTTCGGTCAGAAGACATTCGCTATTTTGTGGGCGGGGAGCAGGTGGTCGTCACGTCGGTGGCGCATGGGCTTACCCGGCAGAGCCAGTCTATTACCATGCCGATGGCGCAGGTCTACACCCTCCGCCACGGCAAAATCAGTCACGTTCGCCCGTTCTACTTTGACACCGCCCAACTCCTGTTTTAGCGGGTATGACCGCTGGAAAATCCAATCAGACAAGGCGGTGTCTTTTGGCGGTATAGTGGTGCCGTTTCAGAGCGAAGTACCCGGCATTACTCTTTGTAAGAACTGCCGGACACCTGCTTCCTCCAGAGGACCACGATACCCGATATAGCCATCGGGACGAACCAGCACAATAGCCGGCGTTGATAAATCAAACACTTTATGCGCGAAATGGTCCAGATCGTACAACAACGTAGTCGCTTGCTCCCGTGAACCACTGTCTTCCGATGATAGCTGCCCGGTGTAACTTCCTCCAATGATGGCGTAAGTGCGCACGTAAGGTAAAGTTTGTAACGCCTGCTTGAGATGCAAGGCTTGCTGTCCGGCCTCATCGTTACCTTTGCCATCGAAAAGCAAGGCCGTCCAATGGGTTGAACCGTAGAGTAACGTGTGTAGTTGGACACCTTTCCCCCGGTGAATGCCAGTGTAGCATCGGGTGCCCGGCTACCTGCTTTGATACCAGAACGCGCAAGCTCATCGCTTACCAGCGTCCCCTCCGGGTAGGATAAGTTAAGCATAGCCGAATCCCGGTTTCCCTGAAACTCTACCGCTCCAGTGGTTTTTGCTAGTAATGGGCCTAACACGTTCATGCCTATCTTTTGTAACAGGCTTGGGTCTACCAGGTTATACATGCCACTTAACTGGTCTTTTTTAAGCTCCTGCCGTACTGGCAGGCGTTCAGTAGCGTAGGTGTTCAGCAGCGATTCTGCGGCCTGCCCGGTAAGTACGGCGGCTAATCGCCAACCGAGAGCCAGCGCGTCCTGTATGCCTGAGTTCATGCCTTGCCCGCCTACCGGCAACGCGATGTGTGCTGCATCGCCTGCCAGAAAAAAATGACCCGCTTGGAACTGCGGAGCTATTCCGGTACGAGGTTCGGTGACATGACTACGCCAGATGACGTTGTCCAGCTTAATGGAAGGGTCACCCGTCAGGTCTTTTAGCCTTTCTGCCATTTCGGCAACGGAAGGGTCACGCGTTTGCGGTTGCTCTACCATCTCAAAACTCCAGAGGTGATGATGACCGCCCCAACAAGGCGCAATACCGTAATACCCGTTGTCATAGAAAAACATCCACATCCGGTTGTTGTCGGTTGTGCGGTTCCATGTCAGAGTAGATCCATCAGTAAAAAATGAATTCCCTTGAGAATTTCGGGATCAAAATCAAGTCCTGCTGCTTTCCGAACGCCGGACTTTCCCGAATCGCAGCCAACCACATAGCGCGCTGTTTTTTGTGATTTAAAGAGCTTACTACCTTTTTGAAACGTCAGCGTTGAGATAAGAAACATTGGTCATCTCTTCGCTGGCTTTCCACAAACGGTCAGCAACGTCTTTGTCTTTAGAGTAATCATCAGAATCAACCCTGGTTGGATACCCTCTCATTTCCTGAAACCCATCGGGGCCAATGAACTCACCGCCTTTTAGGTCTTTCTCCAAAGCAGCATACAGTACGGGAAGTGCTCCCTTTTTAGCGGGTTGCAAAAACAGACTGCCCAACGGCCTGATCAAAGCCGGGAAATACTGATCCAGATTGGTCTTGGAAAGCCCCGGATGAGTAGCCACCGATAGGGTATTGTACCCGCCGACCGCTAACCGGCGTTGCAGTTCATAGGCAAACATCAGACACGCCCGCTTGCTTTGTCCGTAGGCTTTGCGTCGGCTGTAGCCTTTTTGGGCCTGCAAATCGTCAAACCCGATCTCAGCCCATTTATAGGACAGACTGCTTAAGGTGACAATTCGGGAACCGGGGGTGCTGGTCAGGGTGGCCAGCAACAGGCCGGTGAGGGCAAAATGACCAAGATAGTTGGTAGCCCACTGATTTTCAAAGCCATCTTCTGTGACTTTATACGGAGACATCATGATGCCCGCGTTATTGATAAGCAGGTCGAGTTTCTGGTATTGCCGTTGAAACTGAGCTGCAAATTCTCTGACTTCACGAAGGCGGCTCACATCAAGCTTCATGCATTTTATTTTCGCCTTCGCATATTCATTCACCAGTTTGGATTTGGCTTCCTCTGCCTTGAGCAGATTTCTACAGGCCAGAATGACTTCAACGTCCTTTTTAGCCAATCCGAGAGCGGTTTCGTACCCTAATCCACTGTTGCCACCCGTAACGATAGCTACTTTTCCCGGCTGGGGTGGTAGCTGGTCAATAGCCCATGTATTCATTTTTCTACCTGGTTAATGCAGATTTCAGTGAAGTGCGTAGCTGACAGCGTGCGCATATCCTTTGCCCTGGATGGCAGGTAACTGAGTAGCAAGGCTCGGACTAAACATCCGTTCGCGGTCAGCTACGCGCTTTGATTAAAATGGTTTGTACAGCTTTATTTCCTGTGGTTTCGAGTTTGCACTAAATTCAATCAGGGCAGACTCGAATTTGGGCTCGCCAAAGGGCTTGTAGTTATTGCCGAAGCCAACCGGTTCTTTGGGAATACCTATAAAATTCATGTCTGTTTCGCCGTTGGTGTTTATATCCTGATACAGCGTAATAGCATACTTGCCATAGGGTACCTGAAATGAAGCCGTTTGACTATCCTGATTTGCCGATAATTCCAACTTCTTAAAGGGAGTTTTCAACCAGCCTGCTTTGCTATTATAAATTTCGACAACAACTTTACCGCTGTTCTTTTTGATGTTGGTAATTTTAATGTCCAGTGTTCCCTGGGCAGGCGATTCTGGTGCCGTGATTACTGTGAGCATTAACGGCAGCAGGAAAATGGCCGTGAGCGGTTTGAGAAAGTGCATTGGTTTTGTTTTTTAGTTTAAAATTCTACGATAAAGCCAATTGTCGGCGTAACAAATGGGGTGTCGCTTTCCAGTATCGTTGGAATGCCGTTGCTGCCGTTGGCTTGCAGGGGACGGCCATCGGTCGTGATGAAGCCAGTCCCGCCTTCGGCGCGACGCAGCACAAAAGAGGGGTAGTTGGGCGTGGGCAATACGAACGCATTCTGCACGTCCAGGAAAAGATCGAAGGTGAACCGCCGGGCGTTCCATTTCTTGTCAATCCGGAAATCGAACTGATTCAATGCCTTCAGTCGCTGCGTGTTTACCCGGCTGAAATCCAGTACGCCTTCGCCCAGCGTCAGGAAATTGCGCTGCGATGCGGCCAAATCAAACGGTGTGTAGGGTGCCCCACCCGCAAACCGATACTTCAACCCAATCTCGATACCACGCTTAAATTTGCGGCCCAGTAATCCCGAAAACAGGTGTCGGTTGTCCCAGGCCGAGGGCCGCAACACGCCATCCCGACCGGAAAACAGGCTTCGGACATAAGTGTAGGAGGCCACGACAAAGAGGTTTTTGACCAATTTTTGCTGGAAAAACACTTCTATACCGTAAGCCTGCCCTTTGCCCGTACTCGTTACGGCTTCGTTGCCGATTGCATCAAACGTATTACCAAGGTTGGCTAATGAAATGCCATTACGTACCGAAACCGGGTAGCGGCTATACTGCTTGTAAAATCCTTCGAGGGTGAAGCGCGTGGTGGGTTTGGGTAGAAATTCGATCCCGCCCACGTAATGATTCGACGCGATATACCCGGCGCTGCGGTTTGCGAGCGTTCCGGCTTCGTTGCGAAAACCCAGCACCGTATAGATCGGGATTTTGAAGTACCGGCCAACCGATGCGTTAATGTTCCACTGATCGGTTAGGGCGTAACTAACTGACACGCGGGGCGATAGGGTTCGCAACGGGTTGAGGCCAGTGTTGGTGAAGGTGTTCATATCCGTCCGCAAACCCGCCGAAATGCCCAGGCGGTTGTTCAGAAAATTGCGGCTTACCTGCCCAAATAACCCAAATTTCGCAAAGTCAATGTCTGTCATCGACCGTACTGACACGGCGGGCGACGCGATGGAGCCGTCGGGATTGCGGACTTCATTACGGAGCCGGGCCGCGAAATCATTGGTGAATTGCACATATTGCGCCATTCCGCCGAACGAATAGCGCCAGCCATTGACCGACTGGTTTACGTCGAGCCGAAATTTGTTTTCGGTTTCGCGGGAGCGCACTTTCAACACGCGCAGCGATTCATTGTCGGTTTGCCCGTCCTCAAAGCGATCAAAGGCATTGTTAAACGCATTCCGGCTGATGGCTACGTTCAAAAAGCCGTTGTTAATCAGTCGTTTGAGGGTTAATCCTACGGTGTAATTCCATTGATTGACAACGGGGCTGCGCAGAATCTCAAACTCCTTATCGGGATCGGTCTGGCGCGGTACGGCCGACCTGAACTCATCGATGGCTCCCACACCAATGGCCGTAAGCGTAGTTTTTTTGTTCAGTTTATGGGTGATTTTGGCCTGAAAATCCCAGTAACTGGGCCGGATCGGGAGGTCAATCAGCCGGAAAAAGTATTGCAGATAGGATCGTCGAGCCGAGGCCAGAAAGGTGGTTTTAGGCGCAATCGGTCCGTCGGCAGTTAGCGCAGCTTCGGTGCCGCTCACCCTGAAATTGCCCTGAATCCGATCCGGGTTACCCTCCCGCTGCTTAAACTGAAAGACGGAGGCCAGCGCGTTGTCGTAACGGGCATCAAAGCCCGATGAAGTCAGTGTTACGTCTTCAATAAACGATACATTCAGCAACCCCTGCGGCCCGCCCGTGCCGCCCTGCGTCTGAAAATGGTTGATTACCGGAATCTCGATGCCGTCCAGATAAAACACATTTTCGTTGGGGGCACCGCCCCGGATAATGATGTCGTTGCGAAGCCCGCCCGCCGAACCGCCCACGCCGGGCAGTGTCTGAATCACACGGGATACATCGAAATTACCCCCCGGATTCGTCTTGATTTCTTCCGTCGTGAGCCGTTGGATGGAGTTCGGCGTGGTGATGCTCGACACCGCAGCCACGGCACGATTGGTCTTTACGGTCACTTCCGACAGCTTTTTGTTCTCCTCCTCCAGCTCAAAACTGCTCTCGTTCGCATTGCCCGACGAGACGATAAGGTTGAATTTTTCCTGTGGTACGAAGCCAACGTAGGTAGCTCGCAGGTTGTAGCTGCCAACGGGCAGGGTCAATTTAAAGCGGCCCTCGGCATCAGTCGTGGTGCCTGAAGAGCTGGCTGTTGAGTCGGTTTTATTGACGGTTTGCACCGTCACGCCTACCAGGAGTTCCTGCGTGTTGCGGTCGCGAACGGTGCCGGTGATTACACCGACTGGCCCCGGTGTTTGAGCAAGGGATGAGACCGTTAAAAGGAATAAAAGGGTAGTTTGTAGAACAAAGAAGTGCATAGTGAATAGATCATTTTTGAACTAAAAACTGCACTAATCCTAAAAATGTTCTACGGTTTTGAATTATATTTCGGATTGTTTAATGCGAATTGCTAACTCTTCAATAGGCAGATCGCGTTCATTAAGGAACAGGGGATTGTGGAACAGGTGCAGTTTCTGAAGCAACCCAACCAGTTGCTGTTTTTCTGCCACACTTAGATTGCCCCCAACGAGGGTGGCTACCTGATTCATCCGGGGCATGATCTGATGCATTAGTTCAAACCCTGGGCTTGTCAGTTTCAGCCGTTTGGAACGCCGGTCGTTAGGATCGTCGAACTGCTCGATTAGCCCGTTGTTGATGAGCCGACGCAGAATTTCGGTCCCGGTGGTTTTCTCCTGTATATTCTCCTCAATAAGCTCAGTTTTGGACGGCTTCGTGTCGCTTAGTAGCTGAGCCAAGTACGTAAATTCGTCGATGGTGCTGATGGGCGTACCAGCCAGGGCTTTTTTGCTGTACAGTTTGGCGTAGCGATAAACGCACGAAACCAGCATGCCAATTTCGACATCAGACGCAACAGCCGTATCGAGCAACGGGTGGCTCGGCACTTCCAGCGACCCTGACGCAGGTACAGGAGCCTGGCGCTGGTGAAGCCACGCCGAGAAACCGGCCAGTGTCTGTCCGCTTTCGGCGGGTGTGTCGCGTTCAAAGGCTTCTGCCTGGGTGAGCAGCGATTTCAGAAATTCGTAGTTCATGAGGTTTAAAGTACAAAACCGTACCAAATCTGGTACGGTTTAATAACTTTGAATTCGACGGAAAAGTTGTGATCTATTTAGGCAGGGAACTTCTGAAAACTTCAGAATTCTCATCCCAGAGTGGCTAGGTGGTCTGTAACCTTAATCGGTAGAATCGTTAATTGTACTATTCTCTGAGTTGATCTTGACGTAATGCCGTTTGAGCTTTGTGCGAGCTTGCGATGTGTTAAACAACCAATTGATTTTGACTCCTTGTCGATTGCGCTCTTCTACCCAAGCCAATACCTCTTTCTCCAACGTTACCAGATTCCCTATGCGCCGGTCAAGACATTGTTTAGAGAGGGCAGCAAACTCGATTTCGGCCATATTTAACGGCAGCGGCCGACCGTCACGAAGCATGCTTGGGGGTATAATGCCAGACGAATCGATTGGCTAACTCATGAGCTGTCTCTACAGCAAAGCGTTCATAAAAGCTACCCGCTTGATGCGTATTTAAGTTATCCTGTAACACGTGCAGTTGAGCAACATCAGCATAATGATTAGTCCGCAGTTGGTGCATAAATTCGGCGTAATCCCGTTTGGTGCGTCGTTGGCGTACCTGCACATAGCGTTGGCCAGTGTCTAAATCGTAGGCTAACAAGACCACTGCCGTTCCCTGTCTAACATATTCATTGTCTTCTTTGGCTACTTTACCCGGTTGAACAGGCAAAGGGGCTAACACGTCGGCCAGCAACTGGCAACCGGGCCGCCGGAGCGGGCCGTTCATCAAAGCACAGACGCGGATTCTGTAGATCTGTGGGTTGCGCATAAAAGTCCAGCACGGCTTCCATTTTAGCCACATACTGCCCGTCTACCTTGGGGATGCACCACTGCTGCTTGAGCCAGGGTTTAAGCACGTTTTTTTAAGCTGCTCGCCAACGGCCTGGTGGGAGATCGACTCGACCAGCCGTAGTTCGACCAACCGATCAGCCAACAACCGTAAGGTCCAGCGGCTCCGACCGTCGGGCGCTTCACTACAGGCCAGAGCCGTCAAATGAGCCTGAGCGGCTTTGTCAAACTTACTGGGCTGACCAGGCCGTGGTTTTTCACTCAGGGCTACCGTTAACCCTTCGGCCAGATAGCGATTGCGAATGTTGTAGGCCATAGCGGGGCTGACGCCAACGAGTTGGGCCACAGTCGCGGGTGTCTTGCCTTGGTGGAGGGCGAGCAAGACCTGAGCCCGTTTGAGGCTGCGGACCGAGTGTTTTCCTTTGGAAAGCATCTGCTGGAGTTGCTGAATTTGTTCAGCGGGCAGCGAAAACGAACGAGTGGGACGAGCCATGATAGAAAATAAGATATAGTATTATTCCGCTAAGATAAGTATGTCAACTAAGGTTACATACCACTAGTACTGCTTCCCGTTGACAGGCAGCACGTCCCCAAGGAAAGCGGTCCGCCCAAATCAAACAGGTGTGTAAAGGTGCAGGTACGTGTTTTTTTTGACTAACTTACCCACCATCAACACACGCGGTCGTTGGGTGGCTCGTCCATGTAGTGCTTCAAATTCCAGTTTACAGGCGACAAATCTAACGCTCCGCCTGGGCAAGCATTGAGCTTCCATTTCCGGCTTTCGGCTGACAGGCAAATCGGCCCGTCGGATAAGTGTTAAGAAAGTAAATAATCAGTCCATCCATACCTAACTTTTAAGATTATGAAGATTATCCTTACTCTTGCGCTTTTTTTGCTTCTAACTGTTGACTCCGCTTTCGCTCAAACTAAAGCTGCTGCCCGTATGATGGCAAAAGCCGGTGAAGAGGTTCATGTTTGGGCCTACCCTGTGAAGGCAGACAAACGGAAACAATACGAACATTTTGTGCATGATATTTTCTGGCCCGGAACCGCTAAACTCTCAGCCACTGAACAACGCATCTTCAGGCAGACGCGCGTCATGCATCCGACTAAAGCCAACGCGGATGGCTCATATACCTATCTGTTCATTATGGACCCGTACATAAAGGAAGCAGATTATGAGATTCCCTCGCTGACCAAGAAAATGTACGGTTCCAAACAAGGAGCCGAGTATTACAAATTATTTGAAGGGGCCGTAGTACCTGGCAAAGAGGTCGGGTATCTGGTTACGCAGTCAAAAGATTGAAGCGTACTGTGTGTTCCGGTGGGCTGTCTGGCGATAGCCGCCTGGCCGGGCTTGACAAGTGGGGCTTTGTTGCGACAAGCCAAACGCCGGCAACGGCCGACCGTTCCATTAGGCTGGCTGACCAAAAGCAGTAGTAATTCGTAACTCCTAAACTATCCATACCATGAATGCCAAAAATCTATTCACATTCGTCGCTGTCATCGTTTCGCTCTTCGGGCTGGGACTTACGTTTGCCCCTGAGTTTATGGCAGGGCAATATCTGACAAACCCCGCCTGGATGAATGACGGGGCTAAACTGGTAGCGCAAGGTTGGGGTACTACCTTAATCGCTTATGCCGTAGGGTGCTGGTACGTCCGCGATGCTGGCTCTTCATCAGGTGGTAAGGTGATGCTTTTGTTAGTGTTATTATCCAATCTGGCCCTTCTCGTCATTCACACGATGGCTGTTATGAACGGCGTTGAAAAAGCAATTGGGTGGGGGCAGGTTATACTTTCACTCGTACTTGTGGTTTGGTCAGGCATGCTCTTTCGACAAACAGCCCGGGTAGTAGCTTGAGTTTGTAAAGTCCGTCGCTCCGCGTGGGCGGCTGTCTGGCGGCAGGCGGCACGCCCCGAAGGAGTATTTTCAGCCCATCGAAGGCGACCCCTTAAGGCGTTGGGTGTATCCAAAAGTGGCTTGCATCTCCGGATTTTAGTGAACAGGTTGAACTCCGCGACAGGACAGGCTTTAATAGCCGGTGCAGGTTCCGCTTGACTGGTAAAACCTATGACAAGTCAACTTGACAAGCTGGGTACGTTTCAACTGACGGGGCGGCCTTTGCGACAGGCTTAATTGAAGTCGTGAGATGAGCGACAAATTCAATCTAACGCTATCACACAACCTGGGTTTTCTTATCAATTAAGGCCTCAGACGTTAAGGTGAAGGATTCAGATACTTATAGCGCCAACGTATCTGGACTGGATACCTCAAAAACGATTGATAATTTGTCAGGCAGTTATGACAAAGCAAAAATTCAGAATTCTCATTTCAGGGGCCAGTATTGCGGGACCAACGTTAGCGTATTGGCTACACCAACACGGATTTACCGTGACCATCGTTGAAAAGGCGCCATCGCTCCGGTTAGGCGGGCAAAGTATTGATGCCAGCGGACCTGCCAGGCAGATTGCCCGCTGGATGGGAATTGAGCCCGAAATCCGGGCGGTCAGTTCACACGAAGCGGGCATTCAGTGGGTTGACAAGCACAATCGAGTCGCGGCTGCTTTCCCCAGAGACCACCCACTCAGTATAACGGACGAGATGGAGATCTTGAGAGGAGATCTTGTCAATATACTCTATGAACACACGAAGCAAAACGTAACGTACCGGTTCAACACCCAGATTAGTCAGTTAGAACAGGACGACGAGCAGGTAACGGTCACGTTTTCAGATGGACAACGGGAAGCCTATGATTTAGTCATTGCCGCCGATGGCATTCGATCTAAAACCAGAAAACTGATGTTTAACGATGAATCAGTTTTCAAGTACATGGGGGTATGTGTGGCCTACCTGACCATTCCCAGAACGGAAACTGATACCAACTGGGCCCGCTGGTATACGGCTGATGCATCGCGGATACTACTGCTTCGTCCGGATAGCAAGGGGACGACCCGAGCGTCCGTTTTTTTTCTTTACTCGCATGCAGACTTTAAGAAGTTGGACCCGTCTGATCGGAAACAATTGGTAGTACAAAAACTATCGGGTGCCGATTGGGAAGCGCCCCGCCTGACGGAGGCCCTTGAAAAAGGAGAGGAATTTTATTTTGATGGTATCGGCCAGATTAAAGCCCCCCACTGGTTCAGGGGCCGTCTGGGCATGGTTGGCGATGCGGCCTATTGCCCTTCACCCATGACCGGCAAAGGAGTTACGTTAGCGATGGTAGGAGCTTACCTACTTGCTGGTGAATTATCGCGCCATGAGCGATATCAGGATGCTTTTGCCAGTTACGAACAACGCATGCGCCCTTATGTTAAATCGGTGCAACGGCTGCCACCCGGTGTTCCTGGTTTACTCTACCCAACCACTGCCACCGGAGTGGCAATCGTTAATAAACTGGCTGGTCTTGTATCCAGCAATGCCGTCAAGAAGGTCATCAATCTTTTCAGACCGTTCACTGGCCAAGACGAAAATCAACTAAATGGAATTGAGTTACCTCGGTATGGCACCTAATTCATAGATTTTATCTATAGCGGCATAAAGACAATAAATAAAAACTATAGCAGAGATTACCTTAATTTTGATTCGTCAATCAATAAAATGCTGCCGAACATGGGAAATCACGAAAGTCATCAGCCGTTTGCACCCGTATGGGATGTTAACGATGAAAGTAAAGTAAACACGGTGGGCAAATGCCCGTTCACGGGCGGGGCTGTAAATAAAAGCGCTGGTGGTGGTACCACAAACCGCGACTGGTGGCCCAGTCAGTTGAAACTGAATATTCTTCGCCAGCATTCTACGCTGTCCGATCCGATGGGCGAAAACTTCAACTACGCCGAGGAATTTAAGACGCTCGATCTGGCGGCCGTGAAGCAGGATATTATCGATCTGATGACCAAATCGCAGGATTGGTGGCCCGCCGATTTCGGTCACTACGGCCCGTTCTTTATCCGGATGGCCTGGCACAGCGCGGGTACCTACCGCATTGGTGATGGCCGGGGTGGTGCCAGTTCCGGCGATCAGCGGTTTGCCCCCCTCAACAGCTGGCCCGACAATGCGAACCTCGACAAGGCTCGCCTGCTGTTGTGGCCGGTGAAACAGAAATACGGTCGCAAACTGTCGTGGGCCGATCTGATGGTACTCACCGGCAACTGCGCGCTGGAATCGATGGGCTTCAAAACGTTCGGCTTTGGTGGCGGACGGGAAGATGTCTGGGAGCCGGAAGAAGCCATCTATTGGGGTTCTGAAACCGAATGGATGGGCGACAATGTCCGGTATGCGGGCAGCAATGGCACCCGCAAACTGGAGCAGCCCCTGGGTGCCTCCCACCTGGGCCTTATCTACGTGAACCCGGAAGGACCGGAAGGGAAGCCCGATCCGATTGGTGCCGCGTACGACATTCGTGAGACCTTCGGCCGCATGGCCATGAACGACGAGGAAACCGTTGCTCTCATTGCGGGTGGACACACCTTCGGCAAAACCCACGGGGCCGCCGATCCGGGTAAGTACGTTGGGACTGAGCCCGCCGGTGCGCCCATTGCCGAGCAGAGCCTTGGCTGGAAGAGCAGCTACGGCACTGGTCACGGAGCCGATACTATCACCAGCGGCCTTGAAGTGACGTGGACCACCAGGCCGACGGAGTGGACCAACGACTATTTTGATCACCTGTTCGGCTACGAATGGGAGCTGACCAAGAGTCCGGCCGGTGCGCATCAGTGGCAGCCGAAAGATGGTGCTGGTGCCGGTACCGTGCCCGACGCCCATGATCCGTCGAAACGCCATGTGCCAACGATGCTGACGACGGACATCGCCCTGCGGGCAGATCCTGCCTACGAGGTAATTTCGAGACGTTTCCACGAAAATCCGGATGAGTTTGCCGACGCCTTTGCCCGCGCCTGGTTCAAGCTGACGCACCGCGATATGGGCCCAATTGAGCGTTATCTCGGTCCGGAAGTGCCGACAGAAGAGTTAGTCTGGCAAGATCCCGTACCCGCCGTTACGCACGAACTGGTGAACGAGCAGGATGTTGCTGAGTTGAAAGGTAAGTTGCTGGCTTCGGGTCTGTCGGTTTCCCAACTGGTATTCACCGCCTGGGCTTCGGCCTCTACGTATCGAGGCTCCGACAAGCGCGGTGGCGCCAACGGGGCCCGCATTCGTCTGGCACCGCAGAGAGACTGGGTAGCTAACAATCCGGCTGAACTGGCCACGGTGCTGAAAACGCTCGAAGGGATTCAAACCGAGTTCAACGGTGCGCAGACTGGCGGCAAGGCCATTTCACTCGCTGATTTGATCGTGCTGGGCGGTTGCGCCGGTGTTGAGCAGGCGGCTAAAAATGCCGGTCACGCCGTGACGGTGCCCTTTACGCCGGGACGTACCGATGCATCGCAGGAGCAAACCGACGTAAAATCGTTCGACGCGATGGAACACCGGGCCGATGGGTTCCGTAACTATCTGAATCCGGTCCATAAGTCGCCGTCTGAGGATATGCTGGTTGACAAAGCGCAGTTGCTGACGCTGACAGCCCCCCAGATGACGGTGCTGGTTGGTGGTCTGCGGGTGCTTAATACGAACTTCGATCACTCGAGACACGGTGTATTCACCAAGCGGCCGGAGGCCCTCACCAATGACTTCTTCGTCAATCTGCTCGATATGGGCACCACTTGGACGGCCACGTCGGATGCCCAGAACGTATTCGTAGGTAGTGACCGGAAAACGGGCGAACCCAAGTGGACCGGCACCCGTGTCGATCTTATCTTCGGCTCGAACTCCGAACTCCGCGCTGTTGCAGAAGTCTACGGGTGTGGGGACTCGCAGGAGAAATTCGTGCGGGACTTTGTAGCCGCCTGGACCAAAGTGATGAACCTTGGCCGCTTCGATCTGGCCTGATTAGGTAATGGACCATTTTGTCGTGTAAAAGGGTGGTCTGGCAACGGGCCACCTTTTTAGATTTCTCTCTTATCTGCGGGTAACCTATGGATTCGGAAAACAGGTGACCGAAAACCAGCACCCGACACTCGTAGAACGGACATTGACTTATTTCGCGGAATTATTTCGCGGCTTCGGTGTTTTTCAGATAGACAATTTGCCCTACTCATGATTGAAAGACCCATTACCGACTGGATGCCGCTGACCATGCACGAGGTCGAGAAACGAGGCTGGGACGAAGTGGACGTTGTGCTCGTGTCGGGCGATGCCTACGTTGACCATCCCGCTTTTGGCACCGCCGTAATTGGCCGCATCATGGAAAGTGAAGGCCTGCGTGTGGCTATTATCGCCCAGCCCAACTGGAAAGATGACCTGCGCGATTTCAAGAAGTTTGGTAAACCAAAATACTTTTTTGGCGTCACGGCGGGCTGCATGGACTCGATGGTCAACCATTACACGGCCAACAAACGTCTGCGCTCCGACGATTCCTACACCCCCGGCGGTGAAGCGGGTTTCCGCCCCGATTACGCCAGTATTGTCTACACCAAAATTTTGAAAGAACTGTACCCCGACGTGCCGGTGCTGTTAGGCGGCATTGAGGCTTCGCTGCGCCGGGTGACGCATTACGACTACTGGCAGGACAAACTGATGCCGTCCATTCTGGTCGATGCCGGGGCCGATATGCTGGTGTATGGCATGGGCGAGCAACCCCTGCGCGAAATCCTGAAATTAGTACAGAAAGGCGTGCCGTTTTCGTCGATGCGGAACATTAACCAGGTGGCTTTTCTGCACGACGCCAGCACCCCACTGCGGGACTATAACAACTGGAGTTCGGTGGAACTGGCGAGTCACGAGGTGTGCCTGACCGACAAAATCAAATACGCAGCTAACTTCAAAATTGTCGAAGTCGAGTCGAACAAGTGGCAGGCTAACCGGATCATCCAGAAAGTGGGCGACCAGGTTTTGGTTATTAACCCGCCTTTTAAGACGATGGAGGAGGCCGAAATTGATAAGTCGTTCGATTTACCCTACACCCGGCTTCCCCACCCGAAATACAAAAAACGGGGACCGATACCGGCCTACGAGATGATTAAGTTCTCGGTCAACATGCACCGGGGCTGTTTTGGTGGCTGTAGTTTCTGCACCATTTCGGCGCACCAGGGCAAGTTCGTGGCGTCGCGGAGTGAGAAGTCGGTATTGAAAGAGGTCGATGAGATAACGAAGCACCCTGAGTTCAAGGGCTACATTTCGGATCTGGGCGGACCGTCGGCGAATATGTACAAGATGAAGGGCAAAGACGAGTCGATCTGCGCCCGCTGCCAAAGTCCAAGCTGCATTCACCCGGTTATCTGCTCGAACCTCGACACGTCGCACAAGCCCATGACGGAGTTGTACCGCAAGGTCGACGCCAATCCTAAGATCAAAAAGGCGTTTGTCGGTTCGGGCGTGCGGTACGATCTGCTGGTCGATGATTTCAACAAAAACAACGCCGACGGTAATCACGACGAATACATGGAGCAGCTCGTGACGCGCCACGTATCGGGCCGGTTGAAGGTAGCACCCGAACACACATCTGACGATACGCTGCGGGTTATGCGGAAGCCGTCGTTCAAGTATTTTAAGCTCTTTAAGAAGAAGTACGACCAGATTCAGGAGAAGTACAACCTCAAACAGCCGCTGATTCCGTATTTTATCTCCTCGCACCCCGGCTGCGAAGAGCAGGACATGGCCAATCTTGCCGCCGAAACCAAAGACTTAGGCTTCCAACTCGAACAGGTGCAAGACTTCACGCCCACACCCATGACGGTAGCCGAGGTGATCTACTATTCGGGCGTTCACCCGTACACGCTGAAGCCAGTGAAAACGGCAAAGACGCGGGACGAAAAGCAGGCGCAGAACAACTATTTTTTCTGG
Organism: Spirosoma arcticum; assembly: GCF_054779955.1. Classification (NCBI taxonomy): domain Bacteria; kingdom Pseudomonadati; phylum Bacteroidota; class Cytophagia; order Cytophagales; family Cytophagaceae; genus Spirosoma; species Spirosoma arcticum. Next base: position 60,900 of record NZ_BAAGXG010000014.1, on the reverse strand, counting down.
TATAAGCCCGAATACAAAGACTGGATCAGGAAGCGCCTGAACAAGCTCAATCGCCCGGATTTAGTCGAGCGGCTGTTGGGTAGCCCCCAGAAGGAGAACGCCGGTAAACCTCAGTTTTCGGGAAATTACGCAGGCAGGAAGAAACGGTAAGGTAGGGGATTGTATGTATCCTGCACTGAATAATCCTAAACAAAGGCGCCGATCAACATCCAAAGAAAATCTATTTACCCGGCGTCTGACGTTTCGCCCGCTCCAGTTGTCGGTAGGCATCGCCGAAATCTTCGCCATTAGCAACGGCCTTAGTTAGGGCCGGAACGCCTGCCCGGCTCACCCTCGCCAACCAGCGCGACACCTCATCGGCAGCGGTCTGATAAGCCAGCATGACGTGGCCATAGTCACCCCCGAAAAAATCACGTGTAGTTTCGAGGTCGTTGAGTTTGAGCATCGGTCGGCGGGCAAAAGGCATCGTGTCCTCGTCGCCAAAGACGGACAAGTCGGTTTTGGCACTATCACTACTGGGCTGTTCCCAGAGGGCCGGGCTGCTGAACCGGTAGTCAACCATCAGCGCCAGCCCTTCGTTGAACCACTGCGGAATCTGGCGTTTGACACGCCACCAACCCAGCCGGGCGAAAATTTCGTCGTGGCACAGTTCGTGAGCAATCACGTCGGCATTGTTACCATCTGGCCCTAAAATCAGGAACGAAGCGCCCCAGGGCGTTCCTATGCTGCATCCGGCTCCCTCACCGCCTACGCAATACTGCTCGTAGTCGGCCTGCTGCGGACAGTAAATGAGCACGGCCTGCCCCCGCCGTTCCCCCCAAAAGCGTTTGATACGGTCGCGGGCGGTCAGCAGTTGGCTACGAAACTGGGTCTGTTGCCGGGCCGTAGTCGAACGGTTCACAAAAACCCGTCCGCTTCGACCCGTGCCCGTCAGTACCCGAAAGTCGTCCGATTGTCCAATGCGCAGGCACCGCACCACCTGCGGATAAAGCAGCAGACCGGCAATCGGCAGGGCAATCAGGAACGGCAGCACATAGCGAAGCAGCAAACGCATAAACGGGTCAACCAATCGGGAAAACGGTTTGTTAGCCCTGCGATTTACGAACTGTTCGGTTTAAATCGTAACTCGCAACCGGAAATCAAGTAGCTGTGTTTGCGTGTTTGCGTGTATAAGTTGCGCTGACGTTCAAACACCGGTCTCGCGTCCCGGTACACACTCAACACGTATACACATATACTTAATGCCTTCTTCTCTTATTATTGGCGCAGGGATGACCGGTTTAACGGCCGCCCGCGAATTAACCCGGCACGGCTGGAACGTTGTCGTGCTCGACAAAGGTCGGGGTGTTGGGGGACGCATGGCGACCCGGCGCATGGAGCAGGCCCGGCTAGATCACGGTGCGCAATATTTCTCGGCAAGGACGCCCGAATTTCAACGCGTTGTTCAGACTTTACTGGCAGAGAATGTAATCGGGGAATGGCATCTGGAACAGGCCCGTATAGCCGACACCAACTTTGACCATCCGCAATACATTGGCGTTGACGGCATGAGCGCGGTTGCTAAAGCCCTTGCTCGCAACCTGACCGTGCTGACGGCCGAAACCGTAGTGACGTTTCGCGCGGAGGACACCGGGTGGCTCGTTGAAACCGAGTCAGGCGGGCAGTACCGGGCCGACTCGCTGCTGATTACCATCCCGGCTCCGCAAGCGTTGGCGTTGGTGCAGAAAAGTGGTTATGCGTTGGCAGATGCGAACCGGGCGGCTCTTTCGGCCATTGCCTATCGACCTTGCATTGCCGTAATGGTAGCATTGAATCAGCCAAGTCACCTCCCCGCCCCCGGTGTCGTTCATTATGACACGGGCGACGTAGGGTGGGTAGCCGACAACACGCAGAAAGGCATCTCACCCGACCAGCCATCGGTAACCATCCACGCCAGCGCCGACTTCAGCCGGGCACATTTCGATGATGATCTAACCGTCGTCGGGCAGCAGCTTATCGACCAACTGAGCGAATGGATTCCGGCTGGGGCGGTCAGCGCCGTTCAGGTTCATCGGTGGCGTTACAGCCTTGCCGAACAGCGGCACCCAGACCCGTTTCTGGAAGCCAACGCGCCGTTTCCGTTACTGTTCGGGGGCGATGGTTTCGGCGCGGGCAACGTAGAAGGGGCGTTTACATCGGGATTACGGATGGCGGAGTTCCTTACAGTTTCCGCCCCAGCCACAGCCCGCTAATGACCAATCCTGTTCCGACGATAGTATAACCCGTGATGGGTTCGTCCATGAGCAGGTACGAGTAAATAAAACCAAAAATCGGGCACAGAAACAGCCACAGCGACGCCCGGACCGCGTCTTGCCGGACGAGGTAAAACCACAGTTGCAAAGCCGCCACCGACACCGGCAAAATCAGCCAGAACACCGACGCCCAAAACCGCCCGTCGTAGTGCGACGCGCCGAAATCAGCAAACAGCAGGGTAAACGGCAGCAGGAGAAGACCACCTATTAGGACTTGCCAGCCGTTGATAACGAGCGTGGGCAGTCGCCACTCAATACGGGCGTAGTAGACCGTGGCGGCCGATACTGACACCATGCCAACGAGCAAAATTACCAGTCCGCTGATGGTGGCGTAACTGTTTTGCAACAGCGGGTAGGTTGCCACGCCAACGCCAATGATGCCCAGCAGCAACCCGCCCAGTTCATTTCGGCGGGGCATCCGGCGCAGCCACAACGCCGACAGTAGCGCAATAAACAGCGGATTGGTGGCCGTGGATAAACTGCCAATTCCCGCCGACACTTCTTTGAGCGCCAGCACAAAGGCACCTAAATAAATGGTCGTGTTTAGCAATGCGAAAATAGTCAGTTGTCCAAACTCGGTGCGTGTGGGCCAGCTATCTCTGGCACGTTGCGCCCTGTTGCGCTGCACACCGTAGGCAAACAGCAGCATACCTGTTCCGGCAATAAAAAAGCGAACGTTGGCCAGAATCAGCGGATGCACCGACTGCACCCCGAACTTGGTAGCTACGGACGCTGAAGCCCAGAGAGCGGCAAAAAGAAGACCGGGGAGTATCCCGGCGGGAGATTGAGACACAGTTATAATTTACGCCTGCCCTGTAAGGTGTACGAGATAAAGCGCAGGCAGGCGTAAATCTGCTCGCAGGTTAGATGTGGGTAATCAATCAGGATTTCGTCAACTGTCTCCCCGTAGCCAAGCTTCTCTACAATCAATTCGACCGTAATACGGGTCCCTTTTATTATTGGCTTTCCAACTATGATGGCGGGATCAGCCGTAATGTAATCCTGCCACTTTACGTCAATCATAGCGGTGTTCGTTTTGGTCAAATATACCGTTAAAATCCAATCTTGCCCTTTCGGCTACTCGGCTTCTGCTCGGCCGCCCATTCCTTCATTTCGGTCAGCTCCTTCTCGAAACCGCCTGACAGAATTGGGAAGCGCATCCACGAGCGCGGGTCGAGGTTGTGGTCGTCGAGGTGGAAGCTGGGGGCGTAGCGTTCCCGCTTCCACTGGTTGCGGCTCCAGAGTTTGAAGAACCGCTCCACCCAGATCAGTAGTTTCTCGCGGTCGTGCACAGTAGCGAACTGTACTTCCACCAGTTTTAGAACCTCTACGGGTGGCTGCTTGTCGCGGATGGCTGCGAGTTCGATGGCGTTCAGCACGTCGTAGGGCATCAGGTCCTCTTCGTCGGTTTGCTTTTTGTCTAATGGGCGCAGTTCGGCAGTGGGTTGCAGGTTATTTACGGCGTGTAAACCCTTCACTTTAATCAATTCGTCGGGCTTGACAGGTTCGGTCGCTAAACTGGTGCGGTCGGTGGGTTCGGGGGCGTTTTTCACGTTCAGACCAACGGTTTCGAGCCACCGTAGCCAGCCGCGCAAAAAGTGTTTGTCGATGCCGGTGATGGGTGAAATGCTGCCCGCCGTGTCGCCATCCATCGTGGCGTAGCCCACGGCCGCTTCGGAGCGGTTCGACGTGCTCAGCAGCAGCGCGTTGTTGATGTTGGCCAGCATCCAGATTGATGGGGCACGAACCCGCGCCTGAATGTTTTGCAGGGCCAGATCGTCGGTATTCCACGACAACTCACGGCCCAACTGCCCTTCGATCAGCCCCCGGTACGTCTCGACGAGGCCATTGATGTTGATGTTGAGAAACGTCGCACCGATGTCGTCGGCGAGTTCTTTAGCCGAGTTGAACGTATCGTCGGACGAGTTTTCAGTACCCTGGTACATCACTGTCAGCAGTTTACCAACCATCGCTTCGGGCGTGTCGCAGTCCTGAAGGGCCTTGATGTAGTCGAGTTTCTTTTTGACCCCCTTGATCCCGAGGTTCTCCACCGCCATCCGAATCATCAGGAACACCGTCGCAGCAATGGCCGACGAGTCGGCCCCGCCACTCAGCGACAGCACATAGCCCTGCGACCGACTTTTGCGCAGGTAATCGAACAGACCCAGCGCCACAGCCCGTGCAAACTCTTCTTCTTTGAGGTAGCCGCCCCGCTCCCACGCTTCGAGTTCGGCTTTTTGCATGACGGGCGCAATATCGGGCCAGTCGAACCGCTCCGACACGCGCAGGTTGGGCAGCATCAAGGCGAGGTTACCCCGGCTCTGCACCTGGTTCAACCGGGTGACTTCGACGTCAACTACCGCCGAAACGATCAGGAAATCTTCGTAGCTCAAACGCGGACCCGACACCAGCAACTCGCCGTTGGACGCGACCATGGCATCACCATCGAAGATGACCCGCCCGGCTTCGTTGCCCAGCATGTTAGCATACACGTAACTGACACCAAACGCCCGTGACGCGTCGACTACAAACCGTTCGCGCACCTGCGACTTCATGAATGCAAAATGGCTGGCGGTCGGGTTGAGAATAACATCAACGCCCCGTTCGTACAGGTTACGCCCCGGCCGGTTGGCGACCCAGGCATCTTCACAAACCTCGAACCCAATACGTACGCCTGATAGATCGAACACCAGATCACCAAACGGGTACGAAAACTCCCCGATTTTGATTTCGTCGCGCAACCCTACTTGCCACGGCTGGAACCAGCGCGTTTCGTAGTGCAGGCCGTTATTGGCAAGGTACTGCTTCACGGCAAACCCCATAATCCGCTTGTTGACGATCAGGCAAGCCACGTCATACGTCCGGTTGTTATGGCGCAGCGGCAGTCCGACGGCCACGGCAATATCACCCGTATGTTGAACAATCTCCAGCAGCGACGCCACAGACTGGTCGATGGTGTTCTGAGCGTAAAACGCATCTTCGCAGCCGTATCCCGAAATGCAGAGTTCGGGCAGGCACAGCAGGCTGACGCCCTGCCGCTGAGCTTCCGCGATGGCGTTGATGATATTTTGTTTGTTGTGTTCCCACGCAAGTGGGGTTTGATTGAGGACACCGGCGGCTACTTTGAGAAGTTTCATTCAGGGGGTGATTGTATTGCTTTCTGTTGAAAGATAACAAAGATGAAGGTGAAATGGATTTGAATTTGGCTGGAGGCAAAACAGGCCCGACGTACAGCCATTGTTCGTTCGGTTGTCGGCGCAAAAATCAATGCCTCCAATTACCTCCGCCAGTGAAAATCCCAAATCTGGAACGCTTCCAGCGTTTCGTCCGATGCCCGGATGTCGCTCAGTACGCCGTAGGCGATAGGGCGCATGTACTGGCCCTGCTCCATCTCCAGGTTGAAGTCGCTGTGCATGAAGTCTTCTTCCTTCGACGAGAGACCGGTTAGTTTCACGCGCTTCGACTCGGTGGTTCCGTCGCGCTTTTTAAGCTGGGCCGTTGCCGTAAACGGAAATTCGAGCGTTTCCTCGAAGAAGTAGAACCAGCCCATGCTCTGCTCGTACTCGTCGTAGGCATCCACAATGATTTCGTAGTCAATCTTGTACTGCATTTCCTCGTCGGTCAGCATGGCGTTGAGTTATTTAATGCCCCGCAGTTCTTCCTGCATGGCGGGGCGTTTAATAAAGGTTGCTTTCAGTTCATGAATCAGTGCGTTGGTGGGTAATTCGCTGCCAGCGATGTTTTTGCGAACCAGCGTTAGCAGCGCGACCACGTTCTTGTAATCCGGGCGGGTACTGGCCTGTTCAGTTACCTTCCGGATGGCGGGCAGAAAAAGGGCCAGCATCTCGGCCGGGTAGGGTCCGGCTAAGTAGGGCAACACCTGTTTCAGTACGTCGAGCCGGGGAGACTGCTGCACGAGCGCCAGCAGGTCGGGCCACTGTTTTTCCTCGACCAGCACCGGACCTAAGCGGGCCAGCAACGAATCGCCCAAGCTATAACCCCAGCCTGGCCGACGGGCTTTAGCCTCCTCGGCTTCGTCACGCCGGATACGCTCGACCAGGAGCCGGTACTCATTGGCCCATTCGTCGGGTGAAAAAGTAGCTCTCCATCTCCTAAAATAGCGCAGATCGAAACGCGGGTCGAACGCGAAGCGTTTGTTCAGCCGCCGGATTTCGTCAACCGCCTTTTCGGCTTCGGCAATAGTCAGCAGTTTTTCTTCCCACTGGTGTACGGTGCCGGGGTGTTTCTTGCCTTCAGCGATGCGGACGCCTTCCAGCAGCAGGGTTTTGGCCCGGTCGTATTGTTTCGTACGGATGGCCTCATCGACGGCCTGCGCCCGAATTTCCACAATGTCCATGCTGGCCTGCATCTGCCGGTCAGCTTCCTCGGTTCGGCCAATATCGCGCAAGAATTTCACCCGTGTTGTCCGCAGATGATCCTGATTGAACGTACTGACGCCCGATTTTTGCAAGGGCAGCAACCGGTCGATCAGGGCCAGAAACAGGTCTGGTTCGCTCAGGCGCAAGGCCGTCTGGTACGTCACATCGAGCAGCCACAGGCCCATGTCACCGTAGTCAAAGTAACGCCTGTCGGTCAGTTCGTTGGCCAGTTCATCGAACAGTTGCCGACGCAAGGGCGGGGCCGTATCGTCGGCGAGGGCAATGTCGCGCAGCAGACCGACGGCTCCGCTGAACGAACCGCCAATGTTCCCCGCCGAGTCGTCGCTCTCGGTCAGCACCGTCATCATCTCCCGGAGTACGACCAGGCCCAGCGTCAGGGCATCTTTAAAATTTTTCTGTCCGATGAGTTTCACGCCCGTGGTCAGCAGCGTATCAATTTCTTTGGCCAGTTTAAACGTGGCCCGATACTCCACAAAACCGTGCCTGCCGCTGTGGGTATGGATGATCTTTTTGACTAATTCGGCGTAGTGTTTGCCCACGTCGATACGCTCGTCTTTGTCGGCAAAGTGGAGTTGCAACTTCGTCGCAAACGTCTTGTCGGCGGTGGCATACTGGACCAGAAACGCCCGTAGTTCATCGGCACTGACCTGCTTCACCAGATCGACAATGGTCAGCTTTTTCGAAGTACGAGCGGTTTTGGGTTGCCGTGCCCGCTTTTTAAGCTCGTCGCGCAAAGCGAACAGGGTGGCTACTACGTGTTTGCAGATGGCGCCCTCGACCGGGCAGTCGCAGAACGAATCCGTAACAGTGCGCCCATCGAGGGTTATCTCGATCGAGTACGTATCTGAGCCTTCTACCTCAGCCTGCCAGGTGCCGTCATCGTTTTGCTCCACGTATAAGACGGCTCCATTCTGAAAATACGGCTGGGCTTTTTTGATTAGATCTTTGGGTAGTTGCTGATCAAAATTGTCGAGGGTAATCATGCGGCAATGAAAACGTAGGGTATGGCACAAAAATAAGGTATCCGCGTAAGTTGCCGTCAGTTTCGACCAGTAGCTTTTGGTTGTTGGTGTGGCAAACGGTCTTCAGCAGCGATGGTGTTCATGCTGTTTTCGGGATTGTGTTCCCACGCAGTTGGGCCTTAATTCAGCACACCAGTGGCTACGTTCAGATGTTTCGTTCAGAGGCTGTTGGTCGTGCTTCTTTTAAGAGGCACAGATGAGGTAGTACAATGGGGTTGATCGGATACAAACCGGAGTTAAAATAGGGTGCGATTGTTTTTTTTGCAGCGGGTCAAGCCGTTTCGTAATACCATTTGCTTAAATATTGTGTGCACATTATTACGAAACGATGGTATGCCAGCCTTACGGTGGGTTAGTAAAGCATTTAGCAAACTGGCAGTTGGGGGTTGGTACTGGGGTGGAAATTTAGTGGTAGGGTGATGGCCAGTCAGCTATAAAGAGAGCGCATCTTCGCAACCGTACTTTGCGTTCAAGGGCACGGGCAAACTTAGAAGGGTAACACCCTGATGTTAGACCTCAGTAATGCTGTTGCTGGCGATGGCTGAGCAGTGGAGACACACCATTCTATCATTATATTTGAGCATTATACTGTGTAATTATTGTGCGTGATATGATGCAAGACGGCCTACAAAATTTCATTGACAGCAAAAAACAGGAAGGAACTTTAGCTAAACAGGGTGAGGAAGCTACCAAGCAGGGACTAATATTACCCATGTTACAGCACTTAGGCTGGAACCCATTCGATGTGCAGGAAGTGTTTCCCGAATATAGCATCCAGAGCGGACGAGTTGATTATTCATTACGTTTTAACAACCTCAACAAAGTATTTATTGAGGTAAAGAAAGTTAGCGAGGACTTAGAGAAACATCAGGAGCAACTACTGCGGTATGCTTTTCATCATGGCGTCAAATTAGCTATTCTTACGAATGGAATTATTTGGTGGTTTTATCTGCCCTTGCATGAGGGAAGTTGGGAACAAAGGCGGTTCTATACAATTGACATTCAAACCCAGGCTACAACTGATATTATCGAGAAGCTTTCGGCTTTCTTATCGAAGCAAGAAGTAATTGACGGCAAGGCGGTTAAAAACGCCGAGAACATTTATAATAGCCGACAGAAGGGTGAACTAATTGTACAAACCCTACCGAAGGCATGGCGTAAATTACTGTCAGAGAGCGACGACTCTCTATGTGAAGTAGTAGCTGAAGCGGTTGAGAAAATTTGTGGCTACAAACCAGATTATGAAATAGTTATCAGGTTTCTAAAAGATATATCCGGTGAGACTTCATTGAAATCTCACCCCAGACCACCTAGCCAAAAATCTACCGAATCTACTATTCCTGCTCAACAACCTGTCGCTTACGAGAGCGACTTAAATGGTAGAGAGCATACAGTAAAGGACTCAATCGAAACTGATAAGCCTACGTCGTTTGAGTTTAATAGCCAGTTGTATGAGGTCAATTCATGGATCAGTTTACTCAAAACGTTTGTTGGCGTTATTGCTGAAAAACATCCTCACGAATTAAACAAGCTAACATTAATAGCGGGTAAACAGCGTCCCTATTTCACAACGAATAGCAGTTTGCTACGTAAAGCGAGCAATATCCCAAACTCACCCATTTTCTACGAAACCCACTTCAGTGCGAATGGTATCATTAGACTTATTGGGAAAGTACTTACAGCGATGAACTATACGGACAATTCCATAAAAATCAATACTACAGCCGGACACAATTAGCCCTAAATGGCTGGGTTATAGCATTTCACTAAAAATCCCCATAATTGACCTGAACACAGGTAAGGCCCAGCGTTCGTCGCCACATATCCACCACTTGCTGGCGGTCGTCCACGACGAATTCGACGTAGTAGCGGCCCGCAATGTGCTGGGCAAACAACTCAGCTTTGACGATGGCGTCTTTGCGATTGTCATTTTCGGGCCGCATGAACAGGTCAAAATCAGTAGCAGACCAGCCGAAGTGTTCGCAAAGCCAGTCGGTGGTTTCGGATCGGCAGACGGCGTCGCGGCCGGAGAAAAACACGATGGCGTAACCCGACACCCGCATGGCTTTTACTAAGTTGATAATGGGCCATTTCGGCGTATCCAGTCCTACCTTATGCCAGTCGAACGGCGAGCGGTCCCCTTTGTCGGCTACGGTTCCGTCGATGTCGACCAGAATACAGCGGGGCAGAGTCTCGTCCTGTTTACGCTGAAAAGTGTCGTTTCGGGTGAGGGTTTCGGAGCGGAATTTGAAATTCTTTTTGAGCACAGCGAGTTGTTCGGCCTGCTTGCGAATCACAGCCTCCCCCACCGAATCGTCGCGGTATTTGTCGCGCTGAATGCACTCGGCCACCGGCACGTCAATTAACTGATAACTTACCTCAACGGCGTCGAAATGAGTGGTGAGCAATTGGCGAAACTCGTTCAGGTAACTCAGTTTCAGATTCGTATTGTCGATCAGCAGGTGCCAGTCCCGCGCCAGCCCGTCCAGAATAGCCGTTCGCTGCAACTCGTTGACCACATTCTCCACCCGGTTTTTCTCACGCTCGGGCCAGGTTTGCCAGTATTCGGGTAGCGAAACGGGGAGCAGGCTTCGGCGCAGGTCGTCGCGATTGACGCGCAGCCAATTGGGATTCTGGGCGCAGAACTGCCGGGCAAAGGTGGACTTACCGCTACCACTCAAACCCGTAAGAATCATCACTTTCTTCATCTATAAATAGGGTATCTCCGCCCTTCACGAAGTCATACGACACCAGGCTTTTGCCGTTGGGCATCCGGTAGGTCTGACGACCCTCAAACCGCAAATCCGGAGCGGTGTGCCGAAACAACGTTTCATCAGACACTTCCGTTGCGATGGTTGCTATGGGTTGGAGTGAAGTCAGGCCCGTATTGCTGACCCAGCTGCGGTCGTTGCTGCGCTGGAGTACCACGTTTAGCAGACCACCCCGCCGGAGGGTTTGCCGGATGCTGGCGAAAGCCCGGTCCAGATCGACGTATTCCAGAAAAAGGTGGCAGATAACCAGATCAACCGAGTCGGGCGGGATGGCGACGGGATCATGGTTCATGTCGGCGGGCACCAGCACCAACTCGTTCAGAATGGGTTCGTAGCGGTCGTAGCAAACGGACAGGAAAGTCGGATTCAGGTCCACGGCGTAGACCGTACGGGCGTCCACAAAATGAACAAACCCGTTGCCCGTGCAGGCTCCGTAAACCGCCACCGTTTGCGGGTTTCGCTGTTCAACTTTCTCCCTGGTGATGTCGCTCAGAGACGCCAGTTGCCCCACCGTTTCGTGGCTCATGTGGCGTTCGTAGTCGGCGTAGGGCACCTGATTCCAAGGATTCATAGGCTGTTTTTGCGCAAGGCTATCGAGCCGACGAATCGACTGCACCATCGACCGGACGGTATGGTAATTAATTTTCCAGGAATGGCTCATGTGCGTCCAGATCGGTTCGCCCTGTCGGGTCATCAGCGGCCACCATTCACCTACCGCGTGGTTCACCATTTTGTCCAGCACAAACCGATGTACATTCTCATACGCGTTCCAGTATTTCTCGTCGCCAAAAATCCGGTACGCATCCAGGAACCCGATGAGCACCTCGGCCTGCTGCCAGAATTCTTTCTCCCGATCATACACGGCCCCACTGTGCGCTCCTTCCACAAAAACGCCCCCAAAATCCCAGTCTACCCCATAATCGACCGCGTGAGAGAAAGCCTTTAACAAAGGCGTCTGGTAGGTTTCGTGGGGAATGGCCAGTACATCGAGCGCGTGAAGCAGCAACCAGGCGAACTCGGCATTGTGGCCATAGCTGGTATTGTCATCGGCTTCCCGCTTTGTGCCATCCTCTGTGAAACGATCCCAGCCCCAGATCACGTCGAACTTAATCTGGGGAGCCACGCGCCAGTCGGCCCAGAACTGCGGTACACCCGTGCCGTAGGTTGGGTGCATAATTTTCCCGACCAAAAGGTCAATCACCTCCAGCAGTTTTTGGCGGTGAATGGGCTGGCGGGTGCATTCGTACAAACTTGTGAAGGCTTCCATCAGGTGCATGTGGGCATCGAGCGTTTTGCGGTCGCCCCCGGCGGCACCCGGCCCTTTCAGCGTCCAGTCGCGGTGGAACATCTCGAAATAGCCGCCATGAACCGGGTCAAACGCGTATTTCTGCAACAGGTCAAATACCTTTTGTGCATAGTCAACCCCGCGCAGATCGCCCGTGGCGAGGGTGTATTCGCTCAGGCAATAGATGGCGAAACTCTGGCCATACGCAATTTTCTGATCGTTCAGCACCTCGCCCCGGCGGTTGGTCATCCAGTAAAAACCGCCGTGTTCGGCATCCCACATCCGGCTCAGCAAATAGTCGACACCATGCCGGGCCAGATCGGCCAAATCCGTTCCATTAGCCGCAGTTCCAGAATAACCCGCACGATGCGCCGATGCGTAGGTATAAATGGAACGGGTTTGGGCAATCAGCGATTTTTCGTCTTCGCCCGAATCGTTTCCGTACTGGTCGAAATGGGTGATGAAGCCACCGTTCACGCGGTCAGCCGTGCGGGCGGTCCAGAACGGCAGCAACTCGGCAGTCAGATGGGTGTGCAGTTCCTGACGGCACCGCAGCAGGGTTTCGTTAGTCATGGCAGTGAGTATCGTGCAACTGGAGAATTTCGGACAGGCTGGCGGTGCCGGTCTGAGCCAATTTCTGAACGGTTACGGCAGCCGCCAGATTCGCTATCTGAACGGCCTCGGCGGGTGTGGCCCCAGCTCCCCGACAAGCCGCCCAGGTGGCGACGACCGTGTCGCCCGCGCCAACGGTATCGAGTTCGCCCCGGAGCGCCAGCCCGTCGATCCACTGCGTTTCGTAGTCGTCCAGGTACAGAATTCCCTCCGGACCGCGCGTAATTAGCAGGGGACCACCCGTCTGCTGCCGCAAGGCGTTGCCGTTTCGGACGCACCAGTCCAGATCCGGTGACTCGGGCGGGTCAATGTCCAGGAAACAGGCCAGTTCCGTCGTGTTCACTTTCAGCGTAGCGCCCCGCACCAGCGTTCCCACGTCGCGCATGTCCGCCACAAACCGAACACCCGGAAAGCGGCTAATCAATTCATTGAGCACCGCAACCCGATCTCTATTGAGCAGCGGACGAGCGAACTGCTGGTTTATAATCAACACGTCGAGGTTGGTGAGCGCCTGTTCCAACCCAGCGATCAGGTCCGAAAACCGGGCGTCGGACAGTTCATTAGCCGTGCCGAAATCAACCCGGTTCGCTTCCCGACCGGCCAGATTGGGTCCGGCCTGGATGGGTTTCGTATAGACGCACGTGTCCCAACCGGTGGGAATGGTGTGCAGGTGTTGCGTGTTAACGCCCAATTCGTTGAACAGGTGCTGCATCTCCCGACCGAACAGATCATTTCCGAGGCAGCCTATCACCCGGCCGTTCGCTACGCCCAATGCCATTAAATTCTGAACAACGTTGCCCGCTGCTCCCAGCGATGCTTTAGGCTGACTTGCCCAAAACACGTCCCGCCCGGTTTCTATGGATTGCTCGCCGGTTTGGGTTTGCAGGTTGAGATAAAGATCAAGAGCAAAGTCGCCAATAACGCCCACGTTCAGGGTTGAAATTTGTTGGAAAATTTTCTCAATTTCAGAACTTGTCATCGGGTTAGTTAAACGTCGGCCAACAGCAACCACAAAGCCCGTTTCGGTCCGCTGACTACTCACCACCCAACCGTGGCGATGAGACTACCTGACCGTCCCGTAGGGACACAACAGCAACGCGTCGGTTAAACACCAATTACACCGACGCGTTGCTGTTGTGTCCCTACGGGACGTAAATCAGGGGGCTTGGTTCTGGGCTGCTACCGACGCCTTCGGCTGTTGCGTCCCTACGGGACAATTTGAATTAAACGCCAGTCAGGCTACTAATTCCAAATTCGTCCTAAACCTACAGGAGATGTCATGTTTTAAGCCCTTTTCTTTTTAGAAGGGCGAAGGTCCGTTGGTATCTTTGACGTTCGACCCAACCAGCCTGACCCGCCCGTAATTCCAACCCAACATGCTCAACACTCCCCAACCCGACCCTGCCCCCATCACCCGCCAATTGCGGGCTATGTTTGGGTCGCGCCTGTTGCTCGCGGCCGTGCATCACCTGAACGTGTTTGACGTGCTCAGCGCCGGGCCGCTTCCGATAGCCGAACTAAGCACTCGGCTTGGCCTGGGTGAGCGCCCGGCGATGGTATTATTTCCCGCACTTTGCGCGATGGAACTGCTTCAGTATGACATGGACAATCGGCTATCCGTTACCGAACTGGGGCGGTATCTGACCCAGGGCCAAACCCCTAACCTGGTGGGCTACACGGGTCTGGAAAAAGACGATCCGGGTGTGCTGGAAATGGCAGTACGCCTTCGGAACGATGGCCCGCTGGAAGCGCCGGAGGGGATTTCGTTCGTGAAAGAAGGCGAAGGACCGTCGCCCATGGATGACCCGGAACTATCCCGCAAGTTCACGCTGGGCCTGGCCGGACGCGCCCGTCACCTGTCGCCCATCGTGGCCGCTAACCTGCCGAAGCGCGAAGGACACCTGCTCGACGTGGCCGGGGGCACGGGCTTTTATACCTACGAATGGCTGCTGCATAACCCAACGGCAACCGCCACCCTGCTGGACCGGCCCGCCGTGCTGACCGTAGCCACCGAGCTATTGGATCAATTCTGCCGCAGTGGTCGGCCGGGAGCCGACACCGTCAAGACGCGGGTGACGCTGCGGCCGGGCGATATGCTAACCGACGAACTGCCCCAAACGGACCTGCTGCTGGCGGCCAGTCTTTTTCACGACTGGCCCGTGCCAACCTGCCAACTGCTGGCCCATCGCTTTGCCGCAGCCCTGCGTCCGGGTGGAGAGATTTGGGTGCATGATGCGTTTCTGAATGATACGCTGGACGGTCCGCTGGCCATCACCGACTACTCGGCTCAGTTATTTTGGGCAACCAAAGGCCGGTGCTACAGCCGGGCCGAATACCAAAGCTGGTTCGCCCATGCCAGTCTGCAACCCATGCCCGATACCATCCCGACGCAATTGGATTACGGGCTGATCCGGGCACGGAAATAAGAATATAAGCGCAACGCACTTGCACCGCTACTGCAATGAGTTTAGCTACCAATACAATCCACGCAAGGACATTGACACAGAGCGTTTCAACGTGTCGTTAACGCGCTTAGAAGGTAGATTGACGCACAAAACGTTGATTGCAAAAGTGGATACGCAAAAGGACAAGTAAGTAAAAACGGTAAAGAGTAATCAAGACAAGCAAAAACACTTTGTAGTACTTGACTTGCCGGAAAGAGATAAGCAGCAAGTGAAGGTAAAAATGTTGACGATTATTTCAAATTTGGATGATATTATAGAAGTTGGTAGTATTGCAAATGAAAAGAGGATTGAAGCGAAATGAAACGCCCCAACCCTCTTTTGGTGAATTGCTGCTCACCACGCTTACAAACCCGACTTAATGAGCGTTAGGTATCTCTAATTGGTGCATGAAACCATTTCGAGTACCAGCCGCATCTCCTGACGGTTTTATCTCATCAGTATCGGATTTGGCATTATTGGCACCTGTTCCAGCAGGTGCCAATGTCTTTCCAGGGGATATTGACTCTAAGTTCTCAACTGCCCCTAAGTATTCGGTTCTTACGTGTGCGTTATTATCAAACCAGTCTGCACTTACGTAGTGAAACTCGTTTCCAGTACCCTTAGTGCGTAGCTTGACAAGGTGGCCAGTGTCTACCATTCGGGAAATAATTGGCGCAATCTTTCCTATTAACGTACCCCTTGGACCAGTAGCCGAACCAGATAGTTCATTTAGCCACTCTGGTTCTTCCACAAGTATAGCGTCTACCACCCCACCGGCTCCCTTCAATGTCTTATGACCGTATTTCTGGGGTCTATCAGTTACGTACTTTATTTTTTGAGCGTGCGTCCAATCCCGACTATAAGATGACCCATCTTTATAACCCCCGTCGTACTTACCGTCATACTTGCTGACTTTATCTTCAGCTACCGCTTTTCCACCTAATTGGTTGTTTACGATTAACGCATTGGACGCGGTGTTAGCAGTTGTCAATGCTTTTACCAATGAATCATAGCTTTTGATTTCCTCGTTAACCTGCACAAGAAGTTTCTCAAGCTCGGGCTTTTTGTCACGGGCTTTTTCAAGCTTCTGGTTGAAGTCGTCAAGAAGGTCTTTCCTTACGCTTTCGGGGAGTGCGAGAAGATCAATTGTCATAGTTAGTTACGTTGTCTTGCGCTTTGACATTGCAAGTATAATGCAAAACGCAAGACAACGCAAACGACTGTCAAGTAATTTTGAGAAATAAATTCAGAGTGAGCAAAACGCAAGGTAGATGCGATGGAAAAGCCAAAGAGTGAACCAGACAAGCAACCCCGTAAACGGAAAGAGAACTACGACAAAAAGCCAAAGATCAAAAGTAGCTTGTTCGACGTGTTGAAGGTGGCTGTTAGTCCAAAACCGGATGAAAATGTGAAAGCCGACAAATGACGGTTCATTCATCGGCTTTCATAATATTTGGCTTGTGCTAACTGGTATATAATTCTTAATGAATAATGTGTAATGGATGGCTAACGCGACATTCATTATTCATCACTCATTATCCATTGTTCATCACTAATGCGCCTTGCTGTACGCTTTCTCTCCCGCTTCGATGGATGCTGACAACACATTGTTTTTGGGCGGAATTGGACACGGGTATCCTTCTTTGAAGGCGCAGTACGGATTATAAGACCGGTTGAAGTCCAGTATTACCTGACCGTTCTGAATGTCGCTCGTGCGCAGGTCGAGGTAGCGTCCTCCTCCGTACGTTTCCTGGCCCGATGTAGCATCTTTGAATGGCAAAAACAAATAATCGCGGTACTCCGGCATTCGACTGGTGTTCAGGTTGCGGTATAGCGTTAGTTGTTGAGTCTTCCCACGCAGCGTAAAGGTGAGCAGCGCGTAGGCCACGTGCGGTCTGGTTTTACCGGTAGAAGTGGGCATCTCGAAGGGTTGCGCGTTGGGCATTCGCTCCACCGTTGCCGTTACACGATACGTTGAGTCAGGCGCGTAAAATTGTACGTACGCCAACTCGTCAGCCGTGGCTAAAGGTCCACCGGATGGAGCGAGCAGGTCATTTTTGTACGTCTCGCGGTGTTTGGCAAGCCCTTCAGCGAAGGATGTCTGCGCACGAGCAAGCGGGCAAAGCAAACTCATCAATAGTAACAGTACATAGTACATACACAGGCGGTTTTGGCACGATTCACGTCGACCACGAACTTACATCAAAACCGTTAACGTCGGGATACAGTTATCAGGAATATGAACAATCAACTCGCTTCAGCATTTGGGCCAACGCCCGCGAACACGGTCGGCCTGCGCCAGCAGTATGGTTCCGTGCTGCTCATGGGTCTGTTGGCCGTAATGAGTGCCTGCAACGCCACCCGAACCGACTCGACGAAGGGTCAGCGGTTACGGCTAACCGTGGGCGACATAAAAGAGGTCTCTATTGATGCCCGCCCCGACAGCACCAATCAGCTAACCGCCACGTCCGACAACCAGGAGGTTGTTGATGTGTCGCGCAAGCCGACCGACACCACCGCACCCAACGGGCCACAGCTATCGACGGCCGGGCCAACCGTTTTTCTGATCAAAGGTGTCACGGCGGGCACGGCACGGGTCGTTTTTTCGGAGAAACCAGTCGGTGAAGATGGCACCGGACGGGTCAAAAAGGCGTATGTCGTCACGGTAGTCAATAAATGAGTTTTAGGGTTAAAATGACCGAAAGACGGGCTTCTACTGTTGATGATTTCATGTTCAACAGTCGAAGCCCGCACTGCCAGAATCACTTGCTGATTTCAATTTCCGTCAGTGCAAGCCCATAGTCCAGCCCCCCTACTACCAACGCTGGTTAAAAAAGGCTTGGCACCATTTCCCTCTCAAGCAAAACTTATATAATCTCAAGTTCTGCTGACACCCGCTGGCGACAACCCGCCTTACTTTTGACCCGTCCGAGGAAGGGTTTTACTGCTTCATTTACCTCCTGCACTGTCGACCTCCACCGAGAAAAACCCCTCCCGTTTTAACAATAGAATTTTGTTTTGAACCGCCTTGACAACTCAAAAATGAATCGGGAGAATTTGCCAGAAACGTCGTTAACCGCCAGTACGGCAGGCCAGTTACCCACGCCAACAGAATCGGCACAAGACCAGCCAGTGAATTTTCCAGCTAACGATACGAAGCCAAATGGGTTCAAACGATTTTTGCTGGGTGATTTAGAATTGACTGTTCTGTCGGATGGTTATTTTAGACAAAGCCCGGTGTACCCGTTCATAGCTCCACTGGCCCAACCTGATGAAGTAAACGCACTACTGGAAGCTGCTTTCAGATCGACCGATTCGATTGACTCAGCGCTGAATATATTGGTCGTAAGGAGCAAAGACCGGCTGATATTGCTGGATACGGGGATGGGCATATTTGCAGAACCTACGCAGGGCCATTTGTCTGAAAGCCTCGCTGATGCTGGCTTTGAAGCCACCGATTTTACCGATGTGATTTTATCGCACGCGCATATTGACCACATTGGAGGGTTAGTCGACACGCAGAATACGTTCGTGTTTTCTAACGCCGATATTTACATCGCTAAAGCCGAGTATGATTTTTGGCAACAGGCAACCCTTGACGATTTCCAAAGAAGCCCGGCTTACCAGATGGAAGACTTTGTCAGGCAAACCATCACGAACGTTCAAAGGGTCTTGAGCCTGCTGGCCCCAGCACTAAAATTTATTGATTTTAACAAGGAGTTGCATGACATTTTCAGCTTTGAATTAGCGCCGGGTCATACTCCGGGTCATACCTTAACAACCATTCGGTCAAACGAAGAACAACTAATTTATATCGTCGACCTGGTTCATTCCGATGCGGTGTTGTTTGCCCATCCGGAATGGGGATTTTTTGGTGATACCGATTTACAGCAGGCCGTAGCAAGTCGCATAGAAATTTTGCAACAGGTAAGCACGTCAAAGATTAAAGCATTTGCTTATCACTTGCCCTGGCCCGGCCTGGGCCACGTGCGTCAAAAAGAAACCGCTTTTGAATGGGTGCCGGACGTATATGCTACTCCTTAGAATTGTCTCGTCCTAAGAAAGCCGGGAGATTCCGTCGGTATGGCAACTGGCACCAAAAAGCCGCGCTCAGACTTAACTGGCGCGGCTTTTTTTATGGAGTGGTTCTCTCATTACTGTCTGGCGCACGAAGTTAACTATCCCCGTCCCACAACCGTATTGCTTACGACGAAACGCCTTTAAACACGTCGTCTTCGATGAACGGCTGATTACGCACGCGCTTGCCGGTGGCTTTGAAAATGGCGTTGGCAACGGCGGCTCCGGCGGGTGGCAGGGATGGTTCGCCCAAGCCGGTTGGTTCGATGCCATTGTCGACAAAATGCACCTCCACGTCGGGAATTTCGGCTAAGCGGATTAGGCGGTAGGTGTTGTAGTTGGTTTGTTCCGGCACCCCATCTTTAAACGTCATGTTGCCGTACATGGCATGACCAATGCCATCCACGATGCAACCGGTGACTTGTTGCCGCGCTCCGCTCTGGTTAATGACGATGCCGCAGTCGGCCGCCGAATATACTTTCTGAATGACAGGCTTGCCTTTTTTCACCACCACCTCGCCCACCTGCGCCACGTAGGACCGGTGCGAAAAATAGACGCTGAAGCCCTGCGCGACCGGACGACCGTCGGCCCCTTTTTTGGTGCCCCAGCCCGACTTTTCGACGGCTAACTGGATAACGCCCTTCATTCGGTCAATATCGTATTTGATGGCGCCGGTTGGTTTAGCTTTGGCTTTATCGAGCAGCTCGAGCCGAAACTGCACGGGGTCTTTGCCCGCAGCCTGCGCCACTTCGTCCAAGAAAGCCTGCTCGGCAAATGCCAGAAAATTCGTGATGGGTGCCCGCCACGGGCCGGTCGTGATGGCCGATTTATGATCCTTGCTGTCAATGAGCAGGTTATCGACCGCCCCGGCCGGAAAGTTGTCCTCCCGCGTTGGGTTGCCCGCGTTGATGCTGGCTCCGCGCAGTTTGTAGCCAATCATGTTGCCCTGGGCATTGAGAGCAGCCTCAAAGCGGTAGCGCACGGCGGGCCGGTAGCTGCCGCCCGTCATGTCGTCTTCGCGCGTCCAGATTAGCTTGACCGGCGCGTTGACCCGTTTTGATACCTGCACGGCTTCGATCACGTAGTCCGCCTTGAGCCGACGGCCGAAGCCACCACCCATGCGGGTCAGTTGCACCGTTACCATTTCGGGTGGAATGCCGAGGAGCTTGGCGGTTTCGTTGCGGGCCAGTTCAGGCGTCTGCGTCGGGCCAACCAGTTCCACGCCGTCAGGCCGGACGTGGGCGAAAAAATTCATCGGCTCCAGCGGGCTGTGCGGCAGAAACGGGCACTGGTACTCCGCCGTCACGACCTTAGCCGCGCCCTTGAAGGCCGCATCTACGTCGCCATCTTTCCGACGAACGGTGGCGTCAGTGGCGTTCAGCAACTCCCCGAACAGGCGGTTATGATCGGCCGTGCTCTCCGTCGCGTCGGTTTTTGTCCACTCAATTTTCAGCGCATCCTTGGCTTTCTTGACCTGCCAGGTCGACTTACCGACGATGGCGACGTTGTTATCGTACGTGAACACGTCGGTAATGCCGGGCATGGCTTTCACGGCGGTATCGTTGACCGACTTCAGCGTATAGCCAAACGCAGGGCGCTGAATCATGGCAAACAGCATTCCCTCGCGGTAAAAATCAATCCCAAACAGCGACTTACCGGTGATGATACCGGGATTGTCCACGTTTTTGATCGTCTGCCCGATGAGCTTGAAGGCCTTCGGGTCTTTCAGCTTGACATCGGTTGGGACGGGTAGTTGAGCCGCTTCGGTAGCGAGGTCGCCGTAGCTGAGCTTCCGGTTGCTGGCCGAGTGCAGCACGAACCCGGTTGCCGTGGTACATTCCGCAGCCGGTACGTTCCAGCGTTTGGCGGCTGCGCCGATGAGCATCTGCCGGGCAGTGGCACCCGCTGTCCGCAACCGTACCCAGGAGTGGGGAATGGAGCCGCTGCCGCCCGCCACCTGCCGTTCAAATTTCTTGGTATCTAACGGGGCCTGTTCGACCACTACCTTCTTCCAGTCGGCGTCTAATTCTTCAGCTACAATGATCGGGAAGGCGGTTTTGATGCCCTGCCCTACTTCAGGATTCGGCGACAGGATGGTAATAACACCCTGCGGACTGATAGACAGATAGCTGTTGAATCCGGCCGGCGTTCCGGCAGCACCCGGTACAGCGTTTGGAACCGCGCCCATTGCAACAGTAGCAGATTCTGCTTCTGTCCAGTTGAAACCCAGCAGCAGTCCGCCCCCGGCAGTGGCGGCTATTTTCAGAAAATTCCGTCGGCCCGTATTCGATAGAGATTGCATGGCTATTTGGATTTAGCAGTGGATGTGGCAGCAGCTACTTTCACGGCTTCACGAATGCGGTGATATGTGCCGCAGCGGCAGATGTTGCCGGTCATGGCCGCGTCGATTTCGGCGGTGTTCGGCTTTGGATTCCGCTTCAGAAAGGCGGCAGCCGTCATTATCTGCCCAGCCTGGCAATAGCCGCACTGCGGCACGTCGACCTCGTTCCAGGCCTGCTGAACCGGATGCGTTCCCGTAGCCGACAAACCTTCGATGGTCGTGACCTTACTCTTGCCGACGGCTGAAACGGGCAGCACACAGGCCCGGACCGCTTCGCCGTTGAGGTGGACCGTACAGGCACCACACTGGGCAATGCCGCAGCCGTATTTAGTACCAACTAAGCCCAGATTATCGCGCAGTACCCACAGCAGCGGGGTATCGGGGTCAACGTCAGCGCGGTAACTCCGGCCGTTGATTTGCAGGTTGTAGAGTGCCATTAATCCTGTTGATTTTGAATGAGAAGACTAAGTTATAAAGAATACGACACGGGCTTCATACTCTCAGCCCGAAACTTCTGCCGGAAGTATAAAAACGAGATCACAACCAGTACGCTGTAGAGAATTGCCAGTCCATACGCTCCGTACATAAAAAACTGGCGGAAGCTGATGTCGCCCTGGCCGAAGTTTTTGTAGAGCAGCACGCCTACGCTGCCCAGATAACCGTACCAGTCGGCGAGGGTGACAATGAAACCAACCGTGCTGACGTACCGGAAAGCCGCTACTAACCGCTCGAAATACAGGCCGTTGCAGGGTACGTAGCCCATATATAACCCCAAACCCGTCAGCAGAAACCACGTGCCGGGACTGAGCAGCCCCGCCGAATACGCGTACGTGCTTAGCCCAACAAGCGCCCCACCCGCCAGCATGATGCCGTTGAGCAGCACGAATGCCCGGAAATTGTCGGTCACGCGCTGAAGCAGAGCCATCACGATGAGCACACCCACGGCCACAAGCGTTTCGGTTTGGGCGAAAATGCCGGGGTTCTGCACGCCCGCATCCCGCAGAATTTCGGGGCCGAAGTTATCACGGAAGTCGCGGAAGGCAGTCAGCAGCACGTACGACATAATGAGCAGCACCAAACCCGGCCCGAAATTGCGCACAAACGCCTGGCGGTCGGGCTGGCTCATGGGTTTGCGTTCGGTGCGGAGGGCGCGGTCTTCGTCGGTGGGCGGGGGTAGCAGCGTCAGGGCATACACCGCCCCCAGCATGGGCAGCACAAACAGCGACCCCGTCACAAACGGCAACCAGAACTCCGACACGCCCCAGCCGCTTTTGATGCTCAGCGCCACGGTTTTGACGAAGCCCGACGCGAAAATAAACGAGGCCGTCAGCCCCGCCACGAGCGCATCGGTCTGGCGTCGACCTTCCAAAAAACCGAGCATGATACCGTAGACCATGCCCAGCGGCAGGCCGTTCAGAAACAAGAAAATGATGTTATAGGGTGCCGGAACGAGGGCAAACAGCAGCAGGGCCAACAGGGCCGCACCCACCAGCAACAGCAGGTTCCCCGCCCGGCGTCCCGGCGACATCTCCGATACGAATTTGACACCCAGCCCTTTAGAAACGGCGTAGCCCAGCACCTGCGCCGTCACGAGCCACGTTTTGTAGCCGATTCCGGCAAAGGCCATCCCCTCGAAGGTAACGGCCGTAATGCCCTTCCGGAAGGCGTACATGCAGGCGTAGGTGCAGAACGCGGCCGTGGCCCCGAAGAGCATGAACGCAGTGGGGTTGCGGAGGAAGGCGGTTGGTTTCATGATGTCAATCTAAAGTTGTCCTACCGCTTCCAAAACCTCTTTAACAATTTTGGGATGGAGTGATTTACCGGCATGGAAGGGAATCACAACCCGAATGATTTCTTTCAGATAGATACGGTGGCTACCCTTTGTGCGTATTAGGACGAAACCAGCTTGTAAAGAAGTCGTTCGGCTTCTTTTGCGTCTAAGACGGGTAGTTTAGGCAATGGCGATTTCGAGTGATGATGTGATGACTTCGTGCGATAGACGTTCGGTTATTTCTTCTTTGGTGAGTGTTTCTAAGTACAATTCCACCGCTTCCTGAATAGTAGCTCGGGCCTCCTCAAACGTATCTCCCTGAGAATGGCAACCTTCCAACTGTGGGCAAAAGACGTAATAACCGTGTTCGTCTTTTTCGTAGATAACGTTGACGTTGTATTTCATGTCCTGCGTTTTCCCCAAAAATAATCAAGTTTACCCTTAAAAGTCAACGAACACTGGCAAACAAATACAGGGAAATCACACCGACGATAAGGTAGCTCTGTACCGAGCCAAACTCGTTTGTTCAGGGCTCAAGGTTACAGGTCCGGGTAAGGATGACAGCCACACCTATTCCCATAGCCTACAGCACAATCCCCGTTTTCGACTAACACAACCGTAGATTCGATTAAATCTGTTTCCGGGTTACTGTAGACCTTTGCAACACGTAAAAACAGAAACAGCATAAGTGAAAACAAATTTCAAACTACATCGAGTCAACGCATGAAAGTCTTTCTTACCGGAGCTACGGGCTTCATCGGCACGGCCCTTGTGCCGGAATTACTGAGTGCTGGTCACCAGGTTCTGGGCCTTGCCCGCTCAGACGCATCTGCCAACGCGCTGCTGGCAGCCGGGGCTGAAGTTCACCGGGGTGATCTGGAAGATTTCGACAGCCTGCGGAGCGGGGCCGAAAAATCAGACGGTGTTATTCACACTGGTTTTATCCACGACTTTTCCCGCTTTGCTGAAGTATCAGAAATTGACCGGCGGGCTATCGAAGCCATCGGTGATGCGCTTGTCGGCTCAGATCGTCCCTTTATCGTTACATCGGGCACGGCCCTGGTTAGCCCCGGCCAACTCGCCACCGAAGAGATGATGCCGGTTGCCGGTCCGCACCCCCGGTTATCGGAAGTGGCAGCCGATGCGGTGGCTGCGCGTGGCGTGCGAGTGGCGGTGGTTCGTCTGGCACCATCGGTGCACGGTGTCGGCGATAAAACTGGCTTTGTGCCGATACTCATTAACATCGCCCGCGAGAAAGGCGTGTCGGCCTACATTGGCGATGGGCTTAACCGCTGGAACGCCGTACACCGGCTGGATGCAGTTCGTTTGTACCGACTGGCTTTAGAGCAGGCAATCCAGGGAGTCCGATTTCACGGCGTTGCCGAAGAAGCGGTATCGTTTAAAACGATTGCCGACGTTATCGGCAAACACCTGAACATTCCGGTAGTATCCGTGTTGCCGGAAGAAGCGGCTGCGCAATTCGGCTGGTTTACGAGTTTTGCGGGGATCGATTGCCCGGCATCGAGCCGGAAAACCCGGGAAAGCCTAAACTGGCAGCCTGCCCGGCCTACCCTGCTGGCCGACATGGAAGAGGGAATCTATTTTAACTGAAATTGCACTATGACTGGTATTAAACCGTACCGTATTGAAACGATCACCGACTATCATCGCCTGTTGGGGCTACCCAAGCCGGAACATCCCCTGATTAGTGTGATTGATCTGGAGTCTTTTCAGCGGCCGTCAGTTGATGAGGCAGTGATTTATATCTTCGAGTTTTATGCGATATCCCTGAAAAAGAATTTCCATCTTCGGATGAAATACGGTCAGCAAGCGCATGATTTTGATGAAGGTGTGCTGTTTTGCATGGCACCGGGCCAAGTATTAAGCCTTGAGCCGAATGCAGATGTACCGCATCGACCATCGGGGTGGATGATCCTTGTTCACCCCGACTTCTTGTGGAATACATCGTTGGCAAAAACCATAAAACAGTACGAGTATTTTGGCTATTCAGTCTATGAAGCTTTGCATCTTTCGGAAAAGGAAGAAACCATGATCACGGGTATTGCCCAGTACATGGAGCAGGAATACCACACCAACATCGACAAATTTAGCCAGGCCGTAATCGTTGCCCAGCTTGAGTTGTTGCTGACGTATGCAGACCGCTTTTACCAACGCCAGTTTATTACCCGGCAAATCAGCAATCATAAAATTCTGGACCGGCTGGAAATCATGCTGACGGCGTATTTTAACAGTGATGATCTGCTGAAAAAAGGGTTGCCCACGGTTCAGTACGTTGCCGAAACGCTCAATGTATCCCCCAACTATTTAAGCGGATTACTGAAAGCCCTGACCGGACAAAGTACGCAGCAGCATATACATGACAAATTAATTGAAAAAGCAAAAGAAAAATTGTCCACCACTGGTTTGTCAGTGGGCGAGATTGCCTACGAGTTAGGCTTTGAACACCTGCCGTCGTTCAGTAAGTTGTTCAAGTCAAAAACCAGCTTTTCACCGATGGAATTCAGGCAGTCGTTTAATTGACGGGGCCGTAACGGCTACTGATTCCTCTTTGGCTTTTGCTTCTTCGTTGTCTTCTCCCTCAATCGCTTATCCTCCTCCGCCCGGCGTTTCTGCATGGTTTCGGTGCGGTCTAATTCCTCCGATTCCGAAAATGCTTTCCAGTCAAACTTCTCGTCGAACGGGTCCAGCGCCTTTTGCGGGTCGAACAATCGTACGTCGGCGGGCAGGGCGCGGTAAGGTGTGAAATCGGGCTTGTCGGTGAACAGGTCGCTCAGTTCGGTGGCCCCGGCGTCGTACTGGTTCAGGCACGGAATACCCAGCACGTTCCAGAACGTTTTGAACACGCTGCCGAAACTGTAGTGAACGTGGCCCACGTAGTTCCGTTTGACGTAGGGCGAAATGACCAGCAGTGGACTCCGGTGCGCGTCGACGTGGTCAACGCCCCCCTGCGGATCGTCTTCGACCACAAAAATCGCCATGTTTTTCCAGTACGGCGTTTGGGACAGAAACTCAACCACGCGGCCCAGCGCCAGGTCATTATCAGCCATGTAGCTCTCCGTGAACGGGAAACCGGCTTTCGGCCGGGGGTTGCTACCGTGGTCGTTGGGCAGCATCAGGGTGATAACGGAGGGCAAACTATTTCCTTTTCCCGACCCGTCAGACCGCCACTTTTCGTTAAACTCCTTCATGAACACGTCGGCCCGAAACTGGTCGGGGATGGCCATGTTGTAGGTCGGGAAAGTGCGCGAGGTACGGTCGAAGAGGGGTGCGGGGAGCGGATAGTTGATCGTGTATTTTTCGCCGATGTACTTCATCGTGCTGTCGCTGTAGGCCCCGGCCATCTCGACGCCAAAACCAAAGTTAAAGAAGTCTTTTTTCCACCGTTCGAGGTGTTCCCACATGGAGCCGCCTTCGTTGTAATCTTCGGGATAAATGGACCCCGCCGAGCCGTAGAAACTCGGGTTTCCGGGGGCGTTCGAGGAGTCGCGCATGGAGCGTTTGCCACCGTAAGCTGCCGCCGTACCCGTTTCGACCCACTCGTTAGGATAGGTGTTCACCAGCCAGCGGTGACCGTCGGCCGACACGTCGGAGTCGCAGTAAAAGTTGTCGGACATGGCAAACCGTCGGGCCAGCGCGAGGTGATTGGGCATGACATTCGCCCGCTCAACGGTCTGATTACCCCGTTTGGCCTTTACCACTACACCTGTGCCGTAGCGGGCCAGTGTCGAGTCACCATCGCCGTTGGTCACCTGCCCGAACACCTCGTCGTAGGTCCGGTTTTCTTTGGAAATAAATACGATATGCTTGATCGGGGTTCGTCCGTCCGGCGATTCTCGCTGACCAGCAAACGCCGGAATCGGGTTACTGGTCCTGGGCACGTCGGCCACGGAGCGAATGGTAAAGTTGTTTTGGATAACCTGCTCGGTTTCGGCTTTCAGGTTTGCATTCGCCGGGATGTCCATGACCGATACCGTGCCGTTCATCAAACTGCCGATGAAGCTGCCCTGCTCACCAAGTTTATAGTTTCTGCCCCCGTTCGGACCGCTGCCGTAGCCTTTGGCGTTGGCCACGATGAGTTTCCTTCCGTCCATGCTTACCTTCAGCTTCGATGGGAACCAGCCCGTCGGGATATGGCCGATCACCGCCAGCGTTGGCACGTCAATAACGGCCACGGCGTTGATACCCGCTTCGGCCACTAACAGCCGCCGACCGTCGGGCGAGAGGGCCAGTCCGAACGGAATTACTCCACGCAGGTTTCCCAGCCGGGGGTCGGGCGAAAGGGCAATGTTTTTGAGCACTGCATTGGTTTTCACGTCGATTACCGATACGCAGTCGTTGTTGCCGTTGCTGACGAACACATACTGGTCTGTGGCGACCACCGAGTTGGGACTCGACCCGCCCACCGCCGGAAAATCCTCGACCATCTGTCCAACCAGAAAACCCGTTTTGACTTTTGCCGCTACCGTCGGCGTCCCGGCCAAACTGATGCTCCAAACTGAAAATGCTTCAGATGCGTTGGGGTCGCCGAGGGGCGGAATGCCTTTGGCCGGGTCACCGTCGCGCATTTCCTTCGAGCCGTATTTTGAGGCTGGGTACTCGTGGGCGGTGCGTTTGAGGTCTTTTCGGTCTAAATCGGTGAATGGTTTGTATTCAAAGACGCCCACGTTGGCCACGTAAGCCGTTTTTTCATCGGGCGAAAGTGTGATGCCGAACGGGTAGCGACCGGTGGGTACGTTATGCACAATTTTCTTGGTCGCCATGTCGATAACAATCATCCGAAAACCAATCTGATCAAGGGCGTAGAGCGTTTTGCCGTCGCGGGTCAACACCATATCGCCGATGTAGCCGTGCGAGAAGTCCGTACTGCCAGTTTTCACAGCGCAGTTAATCGTTCCGGCGGGTTTACCCGTTGCCAGATCGAACGCGAAAATCTTATTGGTTTCGCCCCCGGCCACGTACACCAGTTTATTGTCAGGCGTTACGGCCAGTCCCATAAAACACGCTTCCAAAATACCATTTTCGGTTTTGTAGCCTTCAGGAATTTGCCGGACGATTGGATTCACGCCAAGTGCATCGCGTATAATCGAAATGGAAAACGGGTTAATGCCGGAGTTCGCCGTAACCACCGTTTTTCCGTCGGAACTCAGCACCAGACCGTACGGGTGCGGGGCGGTCTGAATCTGCCGACCACGGGGGGTAATGAACCGGCCATTAGGCAGCACCGTCCGGCCCGCCTTGTCGATTTTGGTGTAGGCACTGCCCGCGGGTGCCGTGATGACATAACGCGGGGCTGGCTGCGCGAAGGCGTTCAGCGTGAGGAAGGAGAAGAGGAAGGTTAAGCGCATAGAATCGAATTGAAGAATTGAGAAATCTATCCTCAATCAGTATGGAACGCAGATTTTCATGATTTTTAAGATTAGAAGTGATCTTAGTTTACTAATCATTTTTAATCTTAAAAATCATGAAAATCTGCGTTCCATACTGATTACCAATTCACCAGCACCGACAACCAGGCGCTGCGGCCAATGCCGTCCACGCCGGAGCCGTGCGTACGGTAGGCTTCGTTGGTGAGGTTTTGCAGTTCGGCGCTGAGCGTTATGAATTTCCAGCGGTAACCGCCGTTCAGGTTCACTACCTGCCAGGCCGGGGTGCCGCCTTTTCTGATACGATTGTCGTCCTGATCGCCCTTGGCTAAGCGGGTTTGTGCTCCGGCTATGAGCAGTTCAGCCCGCGCCCACCAGCCCCTCGTCGGCTGATACGTCAGTCCGACGCGCCCGTTCAGGGGCGGAATCCGGCGGAATGGCTCGTTGGCCGTCACGTTTTGCCCGTAGGTGTACGTGGCTCCGGCATAGGCTAACCAGTTGGGCATCAGCTCATATTCGACCTCGCCTTCCAGCCCGCGAATGAACGACTCTGCGCTATTTTGTTTCAAGTACACCGGGTAGCCCTGGATGGAGTCTTTACCGGCCCGGACGCGACTAATGAAATTGCTCAACTGATTATGATACGCCAGCACCGTTGCCGAAAACCGTTGGGAGCGGATTTTAATACCGACTTCTTTGTTCAGCGACCGCTCCGGCTGAAGGCTGGCGTTAGGCACTTCGTACCGAAAATCGACGATGCCCAGCGTTCCCAGATCATCGACATTGGGCGCGCGAAACGCCGACTGCACCGATGCCACCACCCGCACCGTTGGCAGAAGGGCGAACGACGCACCAACATTCCCGACCAGCGCCGAGGGCCGAATGGTTGCCTCGCCCAGCGTCGCTTCGGGTGTGCTGATCTGGAACGCGTTGTAGCGCCCACCCGCCGTCAGGGTCAATTTACTCAGCGTAAACGTGTGGAGTGAGAACAGAGCGAGACTGCTCATGGTGGCCCCGTCGGGATACAGACCACGTTTGGGCGTGGCAACTCCGGTTTGGGTGTTCACGTCTTCCCGACCGCTGCCCACCCGGTCGAAATACCATTCCACGCCGTTTTGCATCCGCCAGTATTGGGTAGGTTCGGCGGTGGCCAGCAGCGTTAAGCCGGTTGTTGTGGTTTGGTCGCGTTCATAGATTGCGGTCGAATTGTTGTTTCGCTGACTCTGGCGTCCTTCGGTTTGGCGTTGCCACGAGGCCGTTAGCTGAACCGATTTAAGAAACTGCCGGTTATAAAACCCTTCCAGCCGGGCATAGGCTAACTGCCGCCGTTGCGGGTTGAACTGGTAGTAACGGTAGTTTTCGAGTTGAACGCGGTGATATACCGGAACGCTGTCCTGCCGCAGATTTTGGTACGCCACCGTCGCCACGAAGCGATCCGAGAGCCGGAACCGGGCTTTCAAATCGCCCGACAGTTGGTTATAGCCGGTCGGCGTTTCGCGACCCAAGCCGCGCCCGGCCACCAGATCACCGAACTTGCGGTAGGCCAGCGCCCCCACAACGGCGACGGAAGGGGCCGAAAATCCAACTTCGGCCCGGCCGCTGTACTCCATGTCCTGCGTCATGGCTTTGGCAAACAAACCGCCGGTGAACCCAGGCCGATCCGAAAAAGACGGGTTTTTAGTCAGCACGTTCACCACACCCCCAATCGCGTCGGACCCGTAAGCTACCGAGCCGCTGCTCCGAACAATCTCGATCTGACCAACGCTCTGCGGGTCGATGGTGTTGAGGTACTGGTTCGGGCCGGAGCGAAACGTGGCATTGTTGAGCCGGATACCATCTACCAGCAGGAGCGTTTGCTGGCCCGTCAGTCCCCGCACAAACGGCGAACCGCCCCCGTGATTGGTTTTCTGAAGAAAGACGCCCGTTGCGCCGACTAATGCTTCGGGAACAGTGCGGGGTGCCCGCTGGCGCAGGTCGCGGGCCGTCAGCACGGTCGTTATTTCGGGCCGCACGAAGTCGGGCGTTCCGGTGCGCTCCGTAGTCGTAACGATTTGCTGATTGAGTTGAACGACGGTCGGTTGCAACCTGATTTCCCGATGTACATCCCCCCGATCTGAAATCGTAATTAACTCATTGGCAAAACGATACCCTACTGAGCTAATTTGAACAGTATAGCTTCCCCCCGGCAGACCCTGAATCACGAAATAGCCCCGTTGATCGGTTATGGTTCCCCGTGTGGTGGGCAACAGTCGCACCGATACGCCCGGCATCGGCAGATTAGTCCGGTCGTCCCGAACAATACCCGACAGTGTTTGAGCCGCGCAGAAAGTACCACACAGGTAGAATAGGAGCGTAAAAAATCTTATTTTCATAGTCAAACAGGTCATAAATAAATTACTTTTCACCCTGTTGCCGGTAGTGTTCGGCGCGTTGGTCAGCGCGGTCGTCCATCTCAGGACCTTTCTGAATTTTGCGCCAGTCGAACTGCTTTTTATACGGTTTCATGGCCTCCTGCGGATCAAACACGCGGGCGTCGGGCAGCACCGCATCGTAGGGCCGAAAGTCGGGTTTATCGGTAAACATATCCTGCAACAACGAAGCCGTCAGGTCATACTGGTTCACGTAGTTCACGCCGAGGATGTTATAAATCACCTTCAGAATCGACCCAAAGTTGGCGTGGGTGTGCGACACATAGCCGCGTTTGACGTGCGGCCCGGCCAGCATCAGCAGCGACCGGTGCGCATCAACGTGATCGACACCGCCCTGCGGATCATCCTCGGTGATGATCACGAGCATATTCTTCCAGTAGGGCGTCCGCGACAAAAAGTGCAGCATCCGCCCCACGGCGAGGTCATTATCGGCAATGTAGGAATGCAAGTATGGGTAACCCTCGTTCGGACGTGGCCCAGCTCCGTGGTCGTTGGGCAGCATCACCGTGAGAAGTTGCGGGAGCACCCCACCCCTGCCAGAACGCTGGCCCGGCCCTCCCTTAAAGGAAGAGGAGGGAGATAGCCACTTCGCCGTGAACTCCCGCTCGAACTGGTCCATCCTGAACTGATCGGGAATATTAGTGTTGTAGCCCGCGAAGTTGCGCGAGGTATGCCGAAAGGCGGCAGCGGGCATCGGAAACACCACCGGTTGAGCCGCCCCGAACGTGGTGTCGAATTGCTCTTCGTAATTGCCAGCGTACTCATTGACCTGGCCAAAATTGTAGAAACTAACCTTGCTGCGCTCTAAAGCCTCCCACAATCCACCAATCTCGTTGTAGTCTTCGGGATCAATGGCTCCCGACGCTTTTGGAAACCGCCGACCGGGCGCTTTTGAGAACGGATCGAACCGCCCCGCCGAAGCCGCGTTAGCCTCGATCCACTCGTTCGGAATGGTGCCCATCATCCAGTGGTGACCGTGAATGCTGGCGTCCGAATCGCAGTAGAAATTGTCCGAAAACGCAAACTGCCTGGCCAGCCGGACGTGGTTAGGCATGACATCGGCAGCAGTGATCCGCACCGAATCGCCAGGTGTATCCGTCGTCCGGCCAACGGCTCCCCGCTGGGTCGAAATGCGCTGATTGATGGTTACGCCCGTGCCGAAGCGGGCCAGTGTCGAATCGCCTTTGCCGGTTGTCAGTTGTCCCAGCACCTCGTCGTACGTGCGGTTTTCTTTAGTGATGTAAACGATGTGCCTGATTGGGGTCCGACCAGTTGGGGACGACCGCGTTTTAGGCAAAACGGGTAGTGGATTGCGACCATTATCGGTGACGGTGACGGTCTGGTAGGTATTGGCGAGAACTTGTTTGGTATAGGCTTGCAGGCCCTCACCCCCGGCCCCTCGCCCCTGGGGCGAGGGGCCGGGGGTGAGGGCCGTGAGATCAACCGCCTGAAACGTACCTAATTGAATGTCACCAATGTACGTTCCTTGTGGTGGTTTCACGAACCCGGCCCCGCCGTTTGGCCCGGCTCCATGACCCCGCGCCGAAGTGACGTAAAGCGTCCGTTCATCAGGCGACAGCGCTACGCGGGTTGGTCCCCAGCCAGTTGGAATCAGGCCCCGGACTTTACGCGTCGGAATGTCCACCACGGCCACCGCGTTGAAGGCCAGCAGGGCGACGTAGAGCGTCTTCTCATCCTTTGTAAGAGTCAAACCAAACGGCATCAGGCCCCGGTAGCGGTCAATGCGTGGATCTATTCTCAGTGAAATTACGCCCGCAAGTTTGCGGGATGTACGGTCGATAATCGAGACATTGTCGTTGGTAGCATTGGAAACGTAGGCGTACCGGCTGCCCACCACCACCGAGTTGGGCGATGAGCCGCCCAATACCTCGGCTTCTTCAATCATCGAACCAATCTGAACACCGGTTTTCAGTTTGGCGATAACCTTGTTAGTGGCTAAATCGACCATCCAGACACTCATAGCCTCGTCTACCAGCGGACTACCCAAACCCGGAATTCGTCGTCCGTCAATAGTCACGCCCTCGTGGGATTCCTTCGTGTGGGCACCGTAAGCCGGAAACTGGAGCATCA
Organism: Spirosoma arcticum; assembly: GCF_054779955.1. NCBI lineage: Bacteria > Pseudomonadati > Bacteroidota > Cytophagia > Cytophagales > Cytophagaceae > Spirosoma > Spirosoma arcticum. The sequence continues at coordinate 27,982 of NZ_BAAGXG010000014.1, read as the reverse complement.
TCGTATCCTTGTTGGTGGGCGTCACGCCCGGCACTTTCGGGTACGCGTACAACCCAACATTAGCTACAAATGCTGTTTTTCTGTCCGGCGAAAGTGCCAGGCCAAACGGTTGCCGCCCGGTTGGAATCGACTGGTCTGCCGGTGCGGTCTTGATTCGTTTGGTGGCTAAGTCGATGCGCACGAGCCGGAAATTAGCGCGGTCGAGCACCAGCAGTTCATTACCGTTCAGAAGCAGGTCCGACGTGAAACTATCCGTGTAGCCGTTACCATCGAGGCTGATGCTGTCTACGGTGCGCAATTGTTCCGTATCAAAAATTAGTACCCGGCCTTTATCACCGTTGCTGAGGTAAGCCGTCTTATTATCAGGACCCATCGCGACACCCAGAAACGAACCGGCTTTCAGAGCAGCGGGAATTTTTCCGGCGTAATCGGGTACGCGGGTGGCCTGCATCGTGCTCAGGTTCAGCACCGTCAGCACACCGTCGTGGAGCGTGACGGCGCGTTGCCCATTGGGTGAAATGGCCAGGCCAAACGGATCGTTGGTGATGCGAATCGTTCGACCCGCCGGGGTCACGTAGCGTCCGCTCGGCAGCACCGACTTTCCGACTGAGTCAATTCGGCAAAACTCCACCCGTCCGGGTACTTGCAGGGTCGTGTACGTTTTTTGAGGAAAGGCAGGGAGGGCGATGAGGAGATTAAAGAAGAGGAAGAGGTGTTTCATGGCGCGTTTTTGTTAGGCTGACAGAACAATTACGCTTCACACAGCACTAGGTAATGGGCCACCCCCGGTGTTGGCAGACCCGGTATTTTGGCTTGCTCATCCCACCGGCGCATTTGCAGAATTTCGTTGAAATACGGATGCTGCTCGAAGCGGGCGGCTTCGTCGGGCGTCATCGGCCCGCCCTGAAACTCCAGGGTTCGCAAACTCGCTTCTGACAGGCGTTCAAAGTAATCCATACTCTTGGCCACCAAATATCGCTTGGCGTTCACGTGGTTTTCAATCAACTGCGCCACTTTCTCCGAAAAGCCGCGTTGCCTCAAAAAATCCGCGCCCAGCCGCTCATGATCGACCGTGCCGTAGCCATCCATGTAGGCGTGGCCGTCTTCCTCCGGCAGCAGGTGCCCAATGTCGTGCAGGAAAGCAGCTACCACGGTTTCCCGGTCGGCCCCGGCCTGCTCGGCGAGTTGGGCCGTTTGCAGCGCGTGTTCGAGTTGCGTAACCGGCTCACCAAAATACGCGTCGTGGCCACTTTGGGCGAAGAGATTGGCGATCATAAGAAGAGAATGAATAATGGTTAATGCAGAATGAATAATGAATCGCCAGCAACTATATCATTATCCATTCTGCATTGACCATTATTCATTATACATTAAATAGGTCCGCTCCACACTGCCGTCGTCGTACAGATCGAAGAGGGCGTAACCGGCTTTAGTCTGGCGGTGTACTTCACTTTTCCACCAGTTGCCACTCACGGCACCATTGCAGAAATAGCTGACATTGTTGTAAACGACCTGGTCGAGCAGGTGGGTGTGCCCACTCAGGCAGGCTTTTACGTTTGGATGTTGGACAAACAACGCCACCAACTCCGGGGCATTGGATACAGCCAGTCCATCAATCATGGTTTGTTTCCCGTCGGTGGTCGGAACCGGCTGAGCGAAGTCGAACACCGTGGCCGTCAGGATCGGAACGTGCGACAGAACCAGGACGGGTGTGGTGGCGGGGGTATTCGCTAAATCGGTTTTCAACCAGGCCAATTGGTCAGCATCGACGTTGGTTGCGTACCACGCACCAGTCGGTTTAGGCTGTACGCTGTCGAGCACCACAAAATGCCAGCCGTTGGCATTGAAGCTGTAATACCGGTTTTTGAGTTTCAGTTCATCCTGCATCCAGGCTTTACCCCAGGCACCATCGGCTTTGGCCGTATCGACACCCCAGATGTCGTGATTACCAATGGCATAGCTGACGGGCAGTGAGCATTCGGCTTTCACCACTCGATTCCAGGCATCCCACTGTTTCCTGACGGCCGCTTTATCAAGAACGAGCGCGTCCATAATCACGTCGCCCCCGTGCAGGATAAAAGCGGGTTTATCGGGCTGATTCTGAACGTGCCTGAAACAGGCCGCTACGCCATCCATCTGTTTAGTTTCGGCCAGAATATGCGTATCGCCGAGGTAGGCAAATCGGACGGAGCGCTTGCGCACCGGAGAACTTGGGGCGGCAATCAGTCCCGGAGCCGCTACAAAAGGCAGCAGCCCGGCAGTTTTGAGGAGGGTTCGGCGGTTCATACCGTTAATGTATAATGAATAATGGTCAATGAATAATGATGCTGGAAGTTTCATTATTCATTGACCATTATTCATTGTTTATTTTAACAACCACATCGTTTCGTTAACGTCATCCTTGCCGCCATACTGACTTTGTACGGCTGTTTTATAATTATCGGGGTTGAAGTTCCGCTCATTGGCCGGATATTGCCACCGCTTCGGAATCAGGTTCGCGCTGGTACCCGTGCCTACGCCCGTGAGGAAGGTCGGCACACCCGTCCGACGCTGGTTGTACCAGGCTTCCAGACCCGAATTCTGGAAGAATGCCAGGTATTTCTGGGTCAGAATCTGGTTCAGACCAGCAGCCGTGTTGCCCGCATACTTCACCAACGGCTGAGCCAGGTACTCGGTCATGTTCGCCCTGAACGTGTAGGTGTCGAAGTTGACGATGCCGCCATCGCGCGAGAACGTAGCCGTATTATCGCCATCTTTCAGACCGTAGAAGGCCATCGAGGTGCTGATACCCCGGTTATAAAACATTTCGGCGTTACCGGCGGCCCAGCCCCGGTTGATGCCTTCGGCTAAGTTGAACTGTAGTTCGGTATAACCAATAATATCCACTGTCTCGGCCACGTCGGTCGTGTAATACCGCTTCCGGTTCTGGTAGGAATACTGGCCCGACAGCACTTTGGTGGACATATCGGTCAGGCTCTCACCCGACGACGCCCCGGCGAACGCGTCATAATCAGTTGGCTTCTTACCCGCCTTAAGCAGGGCTTCGGCGGGTTCGGCCACGATGAATACGCGGGGATCTTTGCGGGCTACCAGCAGATCGACGTAGGTTTTGGCCATGTTCTCGCGGGTAGCGTTCTGGCCGAAGTTCGACGGATTGCGCGGGTATTTATTAAACGTATTGTGGACGTATTGCAGGTCGTCGTCGGTGCTGGTCATGACCGGGAACTGAGCCGGGGTGTTCAGCACGGCGGCAAAGCGGGCCTTCACGTTCAGGTCGCTGTCCGTGTCTTTTGTGCTCAGGCTGAGCAGCACCCGCACCTTGAACGTATTGACCACGCGCTGCCATTTGGCTAAGTCATTGCCGAGGTAGATGTCGCCGGTCAGCGACCGGTCGCTTTGGGCAATCAGGCTGGCCAGATCAGCATTCGACTCATCGAGCCATTTCAGCACCTGCACGTACACGGCTTTCTGCGTGTCGTATTTGGGGGCGATGTCGTCTAATCCTTTCAGCGCGTCGGTCATTGGAATGTCGCCCACGCGCTTGGTCATGTTCTCGAAGTAGAACGCCCGGAAAAACTTGCCCAGGGCCGAGTACGGATTCACGTCGGCGGCACCGGCCCGTTTGGCTTCCTCCTCCATCTTGACCACGTTTTTCAGCGTCGTAAAATTCAGGCCGGTAGTCGTCCAGTTGTACTGGTTGGTGGAGTAATACTCGTAGTTGGAGGCATAGAACTGGTTCCAGCGCTGCTCACCAGCCCAGGGCGAGCCGGTCACCCCAGAGGTGATCGAGCTACCCGTGTACATATCGTTCAGCACCCCCTGAAACACGAGTGATGCGGGGGCAGTCGTAGCCCGGTTGGGGTCCTTTTCGAGTTCGTCGAACGACTGTTCGCAACCCGTCACTGTCAGGACGAGGGCGAAAAATAAGAGAATAAGTTTGTTCAGTTTCATGGCTTTTCTGAATGTATAATGCAGAATGAATAATGTACAATGAGGGTCACGCACCGTTCATTATCCATTCTGCATTGTCAATTATTCATTAGTTAAAATACCAGATTCAGATTCACCCCGTACCGGCGGGTTGTGGGCGACTGCAGCGACGAGCTACCCCCGCCCACGAAGACGTTGCCGCCCGTGAACTGGTTGAGGTCGATGTCTTTCTTCTCGGCAAAATAGAGCAGGTTCCGGCCCACGAATGAGATACTTGCCTGCCGGATACCGAGCCGCGAAACCAACGACTGCGGCAGTGCGTACCCAACAATCACCTCGCGCAGATTGGCAAACGTGCGCGACATCAGGTTGCCCCCGTTCGGGCCGTAGCGACGGCTGATGTAGTTCTGCAAATACTGCTGGGTGGTGTTGGGCGCGAACTGCAACTCGGCGTAGTTCGTGATGTTACCGTCCACGTCGGGCGTGATGGTGCCGTTCGTGATCTGTACCCCCTCGCCCACGTACGACTTTACTCCCTGCGTATCCTGGTAGCGGGCCACGCCCATGTCGCCTTGGGTGGTGGCAATGTGGCGGCCACCCCGGAACGTTTGCCGCTGGATGTAGTTGGAGATGACCCCGCCCACGCGACCGTCGAACTGGAAACTGAACGAGAAATCTTTGTAGCGAAAGCGGTTATTTAACCCGAATACAAAATCGGGGTTCAGGTTGCCCAGATACTGGTTGACTGGGTTAATGAGCGGCACCCCGCTGGCATCGTTGATAAGCTGCCCGTCCTGGGTGCGGTAGAACGTCTGGTCGTAGTATTTATCAACCCGGTCGCCGACTCTGAAAAACGTGTTGTAGGTCTGCTGATTACCGTAGATTTCGGTCAGTTTTTCCTGGAAAGTCGAGTAGTTGACCAGCACGTCCCAGTTCAGCCCGCCCGCTTTCTTGAGGGCCTGCCCCGTCAGCGACACTTCAATCCCCCGTTTTTGGGTTCTCAACCCGTTTTGTAACGCGCCGGTGTAGCCGCTGGCTTCCGAAATTGGCAGCGTGAAAATTTGGGGGCCGTCGTTCGCTACAAAGTAGGCTGCGTCCAACACTAAGCGGTTGTTGAGAAACCGCGCATCCAAACCGACCTCATACTGCGACGTAGCCGCTGGTTTGATGTTGGGGTTATTGAGTGTGTTGGTAAAGTAACCGGATGGCTGGCTGTTGTACACCAGCGGAGTACCATACACGGCTGCATTCTGATACGTCGGTCCGTCGTACGACGACAAATAGTTATCGCCGTATTGCAGTGGGAATGCACCGCCCGGCGTGGAGCCGATGGTGGAGCGGGTCAGGGCGTCTTTCACGTTGGCATACGACCCGCGTACTTTCAGGAATGAAATTGCCTGGGGCAGTGACACGTAATCTGAAATCACGGTGCTCAGTGCTACCGATGGATAGAAGAACGTGTTGTTGCCCTTGGGCAGCGTCGACAGTTTATCGACCCGGCCCGTGGTAGAGAGCGTCACGAAATCGCGGAAGGTGAAGTCAGCCGAGTAGAACGCCGAGTTGACCCGCATGTCAGCCGTGTAGCTTGATAAATAGCCAGGCCGGGCCGAGTTGGCGAAGTTATACACGCCCGGCACGTTGAGGTAATTGGTGGTGGCGTAGTTTGAGTTGAAGTTGAAAATCCGCAGGTTCCCCCCGGCCACAGCGTTGACCGCCAGCGACGGCAACACCTTCCGGTTGTATTTCAACAGCAGTTCGGTGTTGCTGTCGAATAGGTTCCGGCGGTCCTCGCGGTAGTCGCCCATGGCTTCCTCGCGGCCGTAGGTCGTGGCCGAGTATGGAAACTTCTCCGTCCGCAGCAGGTTCCAGGTCGAAACCTGCGTCCGCAGCGTAGCATCAAAACCCTCAGCGATGGTGTAACGCATCAGTGCCTGGCCAATCACATCGGTTTTATAATGCCCCCGCAGCCACTCTTTGGCAGCAAACCAGGGGTTATTGTAGCGGGCGTAGTCGGGATAAATCTGCTGAATGCCTTCTTTGCCCGGCTGCCAGTAGTTTTTCAGGTCGTCCACGTTCCAGTCGGCACCACCCCAGATCACCATGTTGTAGATCAGCGAATTGGGGCCATAATTTACGTCCGGGTAGTTCGGTGTGTACTGCTTGTTGTATTGCAGGCCGGTCTCGAACCTGAGTTTGGGCGTAAAATTATAGCCCGCCGTCAGGTTGAGGTTGGTGGAGTTCAGCTTGGTGTTCGGCACGATTCCCTTCTGGTAAATGTGCGACAGCGATACGCGCAGGTCGTGCTTCTCGCCCGTCGAGGAAACCGATATGTTGTTGGTCGAAAGAATTCCGGTCTGAATAAACCGGCCCAAGTTGTCTTTGCCCCGCGCCGTCCAGGGCGTCGGCTGACGGTCGCTCACGAACGGCTTGGTGCCGGGAAAAGCAAACGTCGTGGTATATGATTGCCCCGGCGTAACCGGACTGTCGTACTGGGGGATCAACTGCCCGTCGAAGCGGGGTCCCCAAATGTCGTAATCGGCATCGTTGTAGCCAGCGCCCTTCCCGTTCCCGTAGGCATACACGCCGTGGTCGCCGGGGCCGTAGAGGTCCTGCACTTTCGGGATAGCAATAAATCCCTGGTCGGCCATCTGGCTCGTGTTCACTTCCACCGAGAAGCCGCGTTTGTCTTTCGAGCCGCGCTTGGTCGTAATCAGGATGGCTCCGTTCTTCCCCCGGAAACCGTACAGGGCCGACGCCGATGCGCCTTTCAGCACGGTATACGTGTCGATATCGTCAGCCGAAATATTCCAGGTATCCGAGTTAATGGGTACGCCATCAACCACGAAGAGCACATCCGTATTGCCCCGCAGGACAATGCTGGGCCGACGCAGCAGTTCGGCCGACGAGCCGATAGTCAGACCGGCTACTTTACCCACCAGCGAGTTGATTGGGTTTGGCTCGCGGGCTTTGATAAGCTGGTCTCCAGCTACGGTCTGGATCGACGTACCGATGTTACGAACATCTTTTTTAATACCGAGGGCCGTAACCACGATTTCGTTCAGCGTCGACGTACCCGCCACTAATGATACGTCAATTGTGCTCCGGTTACCCACGGCGATTTCCCGCGTTTCGTAACCAATGAAGGAGTAGGTCAGCGTGCTGTTTGGCTGGGCACTGAGCGTGTAAGAGCCGTCGGCGCGAGTCGTCGTACCGGAGTTTGTTCCTTTCACCAAGATGGACACCCCCGGCAGCGGCTCGTTGTCATCCGTCGCTACCACGCGGCCGGTGATCGTTTGTGCCAGCGCCACGAATCCCGGCAGCAGACAACATAAAAACGCCCCTGTTAACCGGCGCAAAGCACGGATCAAGGGCGTCGCAGGACGTAAAAAAAGAGTCATACGCTTACAGGATTAGCTTGGGTAGTAATTCTGCAAAAATACGCGGCCACTGTTACGTCAATGTTTGTTGATTGTCAACGGTTTATGAACAGAAATGAGCAAATTTTACGTAGCGGTAATACATGTTGATTAAACGGTCATTCGACCCTCAGCCCTTGTCCAAGTCCCAGCCATTGCCGAATGCTGTCCTCGGCGTAGCCCGCGCCCGAACTCATGCCCTTACCACCAATGCCCGTTACGATGCGGATGTTCTCATCTACATCATGCTCAAAAATTTCGGCAGTTGTCTGGCTATAGAATCCCGCCCATGTTTTGCGGACCGTCAGCGGAAAAGTCACGATGCGCCGGGCCTCATTCAGCATCAGGTCGTTAATAAAATCCTGGGTATGGTAGCCGAGGTCTTCGGCCTGCGTCGCGTCGGCGTACTCGTGCGAATCCCCGACGATGATCGCCCCGTCAACGGCTTGTTTGAACAGGATATGGATGCCCCACTTCTTGAGTTCGGCGAGATGTTCCGGTAACGTGATAGATGCATAGGACGGGCACTCCTTAAACGCTTCGTACCGACGTATGGTCAAGCCCGTCAGGATGTTACCGGGCAATGCCAACCCACGAACCGGCTCAGTTAACAGCATTTGCAGTTTACTGACGACCAGACCCGCATCGGCCAGCACCTCCGGAAACAACAGCCTGACCTCGTGCCCGCTGCAAATGAGCACCCGCCCCGCCTGAAACCGCTGTTTAGAAGCCAGTTTCACGATAGCCCCCGAATAATTAGATTGCACGTCGATAACGGCCGAGCCGGGTTGGTAATCGACGCTGTATTTTTGTTGGACGAATCCAATGAGCCGGTGAATCATCTGCTCCGGCTCCACGCTCATCTCATCGGGAAAGAACAAGCCACCCACCACGTAATCGGGTTGCAGTGCTGGGTATTTCGTCAGACATTGTGCCCGGCTGAGCAACTCACTGGGATAGCCGACGCGGACGTACCGGTCGTGGAGTTCGTTAGCCAATGTCCATTCGTCGGCGTCGGACGCGATGTAGATGGTGCCATTCTGCCGAACGGTTAAGTCCGTTTCCTGCTGAATGGTGCGGTAAATGTCTAAGCTCCGCCGACCGTAGTCGAACCACCGCCCGGCTAATCCCGACGGCACTACCTGTCCAAAATTCCGCACCGTGGCACCGATGGGATACCGGTCTTTTTCGAGCAGCAGCACCCGCTGTCCGGCTTTGGCGGCATGATAGGCATGAAACGTACCGAGCGCCCCCGCGCCGATTATAATGAGATCGTACATGATAGATAGTTGGTCAGTCAGTGAGTTGGTCAGTAGCTGGTTGACTGACTAACTGACCGACTGACCAACTCACTGACTACGTTGGGTAATTCAGCCAGCGATCCCAACAAGTAATCGTGGGGATAAGCGTCGAGCTGATCGGCGGTGTGGGTGCCGTTGGTGACGCCGAGGTTCAGCGCAACCCCGGCCGCCCGACCCGACAGCAGATCGGAGGGCGTGTCGCCGATGTTGATGACCGCCTTTGGATTGCTGACGTTCAGCAACCGCATGGCCCGCTCGATCAGGTGCGGATACGGCCGTCCGCGTTCCACCTCGTCGCTGGCGATAGACGCCTGAATGATGCTGTCCGGTCCGCCAACGCGTTGCCCATTGAGACCGTCCAGCCAGCCAAGTTTGTCTAAGATAATATCGGTTACGACGCGGTAGAAGCCCGTTGTCAGCGCAATAGAGATGCCCCGCTCGCGCAGGTAGGCGAACGTTTCCAGACAGCCTTCGGTGGGCGTTGCGCCGTTGGTGCGGTAATGGTTTTCCAGTATTCCCTTGAAGGCCGCGTAGGAGCTATCTACCTGCGTCTGAACGTCGGAGTGCATGTCGCCCAGTTGCTCCTTCCAGAGCGTTTCAAACACGTACCGTTTGGCCAGTCCCTGCATAGCCAGAATTCGCTCGGCGGTGACGAACAATCCCGTCTGGGCGGCTGCCTCGGCGAAGCACCGCTCTACCTCGTGGTGGTCGGTGACGGTAGTACCGGCCATATCAAAAACCACTAACTCAATTGGTTGCATGATGAGCAGAGTCTGGAAAGAAGCAGTAAAACAACGGAAAGTTTTGATAGCTGCTGTTACGGAGGTGTTAAGATATTGGGTTCGTGGTTTGTATCCTGGACGGCCACGTCCGGACGTAGAAGAAACGCTATCTCGCCCAGACGTGGCCGTCCAGGATACACAATCACCCTTCCCGCAATTTCAAAGTCAACTCCGTCTTCAACTCATGTAAACTTGTCTCCAGGCCGACTGGGTACGTATGCGGATTCACAAACCGCTTCACGCCCGAATGCAGGCCTGCTAACTGTTCCTGCACCCGTGCCCGCGTCGCGTGAATGTCGGGGCAATCGTACACTTGCCTGCCCAACCGAAAAACGGGAACCAGCAAATCGTCAAACGGTTGCCCGGCATCGAACCGTCGGCGTTTGGTGAAGTCGAGCGGGTCAATCATCGTTGCTGACTCCGGGGCTGGGCCGCTCGTTGCTTCGTCAAAAATCATGTCGGCCAGAAAACCCCGCTCGTCCCGGAACCGGCGTACCTGCTGAATGCCCGGCGTCGAAATTTTAATGGCTTGCTCCGACAGTTTCATCTTATACTCCCACTGGTTTTGCTCGTTCCGAATGGCGGCCAATTTGTAAACGCCCCCCAGCGCGGGCTGGTCGTAGGCCGTTACGAGTTTGATGCCCACGCCCCACACGTCAATTCGGGCGCCCTGTTGCTTCAGGCTGTTAATAATCGTTTCGTCGAGGTCGTTGCTGGCTACGATCACCGTATCCGTGAATCCGGCCGCGTCGAGCAGTTTTCGAGCTTCAATGCTTAGGTACGCCAAATCGCCCGAATCGAGCCGGATACCACTCAGTTTATGACCGCGCTGCTGTAATTTTCGGCCCGTTTCAATGGCGTGCCGAACGCCCTGTAGGGTATCGTAGGTATCAACCAACAGGGTTACGTTATTTGGCATCATCTCGGCGTAGGTATCGAACGCTTCCTGCTCACTGTCGAACGACATGACCCAACTGTGGGCGTGGGTGCCGCGCACCGGAATGCCGTACAATTTCCCGGCCAGCACGTTGGAGGTCGCGTCGCAGCCGCCGATGTAGGCCGCCCGGCTGGCCGTCATGCCCCCGTCGGCCCCCTGCGCCCGGCGCAGGCCGAACTCCAGCAGGGTATCAGTCCCGACAACCAACCGCAGCCGGGCGGCTTTGGTGGCAATCAGCGACTCGAAATTAACGAGGTTCAGCAGGGGGGTTTCGAGCAGTTGGCACTGCAAAATTGGTCCCCGGACCCGCACTAATGGCTCGTTCGGGAACACGACCGTTCCCTCAGGAATAGCGTCGATGTCGACAGTCAGTTTCAGGTCGGCGAGGTAGTCTAAAAAAGCGGACTCGAACAGCGGCTGACCATCAGAACCGGTGAGCGTTTGGAGGTAGCGCAGGTCTTTCCGGGAGAAGCCAAAGTTGTTGATATAGCCGATCACGTTGGTCAGCCCACACGCAACGGTGAAACCACCGCTGAACGGGTTTTTCCGAAAATACAGGTTAAACACAGCTTCTTTCTCGGTCACTCCAAGCCCGGCCTTCCAGTACCCGTAGGCCATGGTAACCTGGTAAAGATCGGTAAGCAGACTCAGCGAGGTGTCATACAGTTTATTCGTCATGGTTGCGAAGGTAGCACGAGACGGGAGCTTCACAGAAAATTTTGGCGAATGAAAACAATTAATCGGGTAAATTGGTCCGATAATTGCGAGGGGGCACTTTCACCAGCCGCTTCCTCAGTACCCACAACCCGTTGGCCCACAAGCCGTACACCCACCAATAGCCGTTATGCAAAAGCTTAGCCTTTCTCAGTCGCTCCAGCAAAAACTGTCTCCTCAACAGATACAGTTCATAAAACTATTGCAAATTCCCACCATTGAACTGGACGCCCGAATTGAGGAAGAACTGGAAATTAACCCCGCCCTGGAAGAAGGGGCCGAAGAAGAACGCGATCAGAAAGAGGACGATTCATTCGATGATGAGTTCGACGATGAATACAAGGACCGCAACGAAGACCTCGACATCGACACCTACCTACAGGGCGAAGATTACGCCGGGTATAAAATGCAGGGCGATGGTAACTACGGCGAGGAAGAGCGTGATATGCCGCTGGCAACCTCTTCGAGCCTGACCGATTCGCTGCTCCAGCAATTTGGCTACCTCCAGCTTACCGACGAACAGCGCGTGATTGGGCTGCAGCTCATCGGCAGCATCGAAACCGACGGCTACATCCGCCGGTCGATGCAGGCCATTGTGAACGACCTCGCGTTTTCGCAGAACGTGTTTACCAACGCCGAGGAGATTGAGGAAGTACTCCACAAAGTTCAATCGTTTGACCCGGCTGGTATTGCGGCCCGTTCGCTTCAGGAATGCCTGCTCCTGCAACTGCACCGTAAAGATCAGTCGGAGCCATACAATGTGCTGGCCATCCGAATTATCGAGGATTTCTTCGACGAGTTCTCCAAGAAACACTACGACAAAATTCAGCGACGGCTCAACATCAGCGACGATTCGCTGAAGAAAGTCATCGACATCATTATCAAGCTGAATCCCAAGCCCGGCTCCGTCGAAGGTGAATCCGGCACGGCGCAGTACCTCATTCCCGACTTTATCTTAGTCAACGCCAACGGCAAGCTCGAACTGTCGCTGAATTCCAAAAACGCGCCCGAACTGCGCATCAGCCGCTCGTTTGCTGATATGCTCGATACGTATGACAAGAGCAGCAAACAGAATAAGTCGCTCAAAGAAACGGTCTCGTTCGTGAAGCAGAAACTCGACGCGGCCAAATGGTTCATCGACGCCATCAAGCAGCGCCAGCAAACGCTGCTCCGCACGATGAACGCCATTGTGCGCTTCCAGTATGACTTTTTCCTGACCGGCGACGAGTCCAAGCTTCGGCCTATGATCCTGAAAGACATTGCCACTATGATCGACATGGACGTGTCGACGGTGTCGCGGGTGGCCAACAGCAAGGCGGTGCAAACCGAGTTCGGCATTTACCCGCTTAAGTATTTCTTCTCCGAGGGCATCGCCACCGATTCGGGCGAGGACGTCAGCAGCCGCGAGGTTAAGAATATTCTGCGCGAGATGATTGACAACGAACCCAAGCTCAACCCTCTCTCCGACGATAAGCTCGAAAAAATCCTCAACGACCGGGGCTACAACATCGCCCGCCGGACTGTGGCCAAATACCGCGAGCAACTCAACATTCCGGTGGCGCGGTTGAGGAAACAACTTTGAAATGATGAATTATGAATGATAAATGATGAATGATGGCAGATAGTCCGCTTAACTTTGTGGTGGGAACTGCCGGTTTCGACGGTTATCGTTCATCATTTATCATTCATCGTTGACAACGTCTTTCGCCCGCTTTCTTTCCGTTGTGTTTCATCCCCTGCTGATGCCGACGTTCGTGTTCGGCGTGTTGCTGTTTCAGGTGCCCAACGTACTGGGGGTCGATGTGTTTTCCGCCACGCTGCGGCTCAGCCTGCTGATACTGATATTCATCGGCACGTTCGGCGTACCGGCCCTGCTTATCTACTACCTGTATCGCAGCGGCTACGTGCAGACGCTGCACCTGACGACCCTCGCCGACCGGCGACTCCCGTTTTTCCTGACGGCCCTGATTTACACGTTTCTGACATTCCTGTTTGCTTTTCGGATGGAATTGGTCTCGACCGTTGCTCCCGAAATTGCCGTGTTGCTGGGCAGTATTTCCCTGTCTATTCTGCTGATTGGCATCATTAGCCTGTACTGGCAAATCAGCGCTCACAGCGTCGGCATGAGTGGCGTAGTGGGCATCCTGGCTGGTATCCTGCTTAAATTCAGCCAGACCGAGCTATTCATTCCGGTGCTGCTGAGCGTTCTGCTAACGGGTTTTGTGGGCAGCGCCCGCTTGAAGCTCAATGCCCACACACCCGCTCAAATTGGCGTAGGCGTCGCGCTGGGATTATGTGTTAGCTTAGTAGCGGTATTGTGGCTGGTGTAATTCTTTATGAACTAACTCAATTAATGAAATTAATGAAATTCAGAACGTTAGGCAATACTGAAGTTAAGCTGTCGGCCTTGGGATTGGGGTGTATGGGCATGTCTGATTTTTATGGTAGTCGCGACGATGGCGAATCCGTTGCCACGATCCATGCCGCCCTGGATGCCGGTGTCAACTTGCTGGATACGGCCGATATGTATGGACCGTACACGAACGAAGAACTCGTTGGGCGGGCCATTGCCGGACGGCGCGATGACGTCTTCATTGCCACTAAATTCGGCATCGTCCGCGACCCCAGCGACCCAACAAAACGGAGTATCAACGGTCGGCCTGACTACGTCCGGGCCTCGTGCGAAGGCAGTTTGAAGCGGCTCGGCGTGGACACCATTGATTTGTATTATCAGCACCGTGTCGATGTCAACACGCCCATTGAAGAAACGGTCGGTGCGATGAGTCGATTAATTGAAGAAGGCAAAATCCGGTTTATTGGCTTGTCCGAAGCGGGTGCCGACACCATCCGCCGGGCCAACGCCGTCCATCCGGTGGCTGCCGTACAGTCGGAGTATTCGCTCTGGAGCCGCGACATTGAAGAAAGTGTGATTCCGACAATAACCGAATTAGGCATCTCCCTCGTGGCCTACAGTCCGCTCGGCCGGGGCTTCCTGACTGGGCAAATCAAAAATTTCGACGACCTGGAACCGGACGATTACCGCCGACATTCGCCCCGGTTTCAGGGCGAGAACTTCGACAAGAATCTCGCGTTAGTAGCTCGAATCAACGAGCTGGCCGCGCAGAAGGGTGCCCAGGCGTCGCAACTGGCTTTGGCCTGGCTGCTGGCGCAGGGCGAGTTTGTGATACCCATCGTGGGCACAAAACGCCGAACTTACTTAGCCGAAAACCTCGGCGCACTCGACCTGACGCTGACCCCAGACGACCTCCGCACCCTTGACGAGATTGCGCCCAATGGAGCCGCTGCCGGATCGCGCTACCCCGAAGCGATGATGAAGCTGGTCAATGCGTAAGCCCTATTTAAACTCTTTCTCATGTACGAAAACCTTCTCTGCGAAACGAGCGACGGCATCTGCCGGATCACGCTCAACCGCCCTCAGGTTTACAACGCTCTCAGCCCCGGCCTGATCCGCGAGATCACCACCGCCGTGGAAGCCGCCGGAGCCGACGATACCATCCGGGTAATGGTCATCACCGGCACCGGCGACCGGGCCTTCTGCTCCGGGGCCGATCTGAAAGAAGGGTTTGCTGGTGCAGCCGCATCGGGAGGAACCATGAACCTCGGTGCGTCATTGCGTGCTGGTTATAACCCCATGATCCGGGCCATCCGGAACCTGCCAAAGCCGGTGGTAGGCCGCATCAACGGCGTAGCGGCCGGGGCGGGTTGCTCACTCGCGCTGGCCTGCGACGTCATCATCTGCACCGACGAGGCTTATTTCAGTCAGATATTCGTCAACATCGGTCTCATGCCTGATGCTGGTTCCACGTTTTTTCTGCCCCGGCTCGTCGGTCCGCAACGGGCGTTTGAACTAAGCAGCACCGGTCGGCGGGTTTATGGCCCTGAAGCGGCTCAGATTGGGTTGGTGAGACGATCGGTTCCGGTGGCTGAACTGGACGGGGCCGTTGAGCAGGTCGTACGTCAGTATGCCACCGCTCCCACCCGCGCCATTGGTGCCATGAAATTAGTACTGAACCAATCGCTGTATTCCGACCTCGACCATCAACTGGAGCAGGAAGCTCAGAATCAGGACGCGTTGGGTCACTCGGCCGATGCCGCTGAGGGAATTGGTTCGTTCCTACTGAAGCGCCCCGCAAATTTTTCGGGCCGGTAATTTGACACGCTCCCTTTTTTACGTACTTTTGCACTCCCAAACAGTGGGAAATGCACAGCGTGTAACGCATTTGTACAGGGGTCGCGCTCGACATCAATTGGATAGAGCACCTGACTACATTGCAATATTATTCGCATTCGTAGCTCAATTGGATAGAGCACCTGACTACGGATCAGGAGGTTTGGGGTTCGAATCCCTACGAGTGCACTATTGGTTTGAAGTGAAAGCCTTGCAATCTATTGATTCGCAAGGCTTTTGCCTTTGTAATCAACAAGTTATGTACTTTAAAGGTTGTACGTTTCGATTCGGCACAATACTATCTCATTCGCCCTGTGTGCTACAACTGTGATACAAAAAATTCAACCAAAAATTGCATTTAGGTTTGCGCCGTACTAACGCTACGGCAATATGACAACTGTAAAAGTAAGCTATCAAACTGTGTTCAATCGGACCAAAAAGTTAGATCGCAACGGTAAAGCCTCTGTGCTTATTGAAGCCTATCAAAGTCGAGTACGTAGGTATTGGAAAACCGGCATTCGTTTAAGCCCCAACGAATGGGACGAGCGGAGTAAAGAGGTCAAAAAGAGGCCTGATCTAAACCGATTAATACGGGATAAGATAAACGAGTTAGAACATTTTGAGCTTACCTTTTCAGCAAGATACAACCGGCCCTTTCAACTATCGGACTTTGATCTACTGCATTCGGCCAAGGCTAACATTGCTCAGTCGTCAGTCTCATTCACAACTTTCGCTTTAGAGCAGATAGCACGAGATTATGCGGATAAGACAATTAATAAGATTACCTACGGCCGTTATAAGCGAGTAGTTAATCTTCTAACCACCTTTAGTCAAGGGCCTGCTGTTCCATTTTCAGTGCTTACATACTCGCTGATTGACGCCTTCCATCATCATCTGCGAATAGTAGATAAATTGGAATTGAACACTATTTATAAGCACCACCAAGTAGTTCAGAAGTATCTTACAAGAGCTATTAAGAAAGGTTTGTTTGAAATTAAAGACAATCCTTACAACGACTTCAAACCAAAGAAGGCACCTGTTGAAAGTACAGTGTTACTACCGGCTGAAATTGAACGCATTGAACAGCTCTCGTTCACCAGAGAGAACGAACACTTAGAGTTTTACCGCGATACGTTTCTATTCGCTTACTATACATTGTTACGAATCGGGGACGTTACGCAACTCAAAATCAATAATCTACTTGAGACTGACATAGGCTTAGTGTTAGAGTTAAGAGCCCAAAAGACCGGTAAACTTAATCGCTTGGCTTTGTACCAATTACATCGAACAGCCGACGGCCCCAGTAAACCAGAAAAATTGATAAGGAAATATTGGCGTACGGATAAGCGACCCTTATTTGCTCGCTCCCATCCACGATTGAATGAGTATGTGAAAGATGTGGTTAGGTTAGCTGGCATTAACAAACCTGTCACGTTTCATACATCGCGGCACTCCGGCATAACTTTTCTTTCTACAGTATTACCTACCCCAGTCGTACAACAGTTAGCTCAGCATTCAAGTATAGCCACTACGATGGGCTATATTCACATTTCACGGCATCAAATTGAACATTCCTTAAGCCAAGTTAAATGGTTTTAGAATATGGATTCGGCTTCAAAAAGAAAATACAAAAAGCATAAAGAGGGATACACAGTATCTATCACTCATTTTTTGCGAAAAGATAAAAACTTTTTAGAAAAGTTACTCACTAAGTCTGACACTCATGAAAAGCCTAAATTGCCTATATATATAAGAGTGTCTTTCCTGCAACAAACAGCTATAATTAGAAGCCGGTTAACATTAAAGTTAATAGAAAATGAGTTTGAGCCGTATTTGGAGCAGCCCGATATAAAAAAATTCATTGCTTTCGAGACTACCGCTATACGTCAATCTATTGAAGAGTTTGGTCCTGACAAAACAAATAATTTTTTAATGAGTCAGTGGACTGAACATTATAACAAGTCGAATTATACAATTGAAGAAGTATTACAAACATGGCTTACTAACGAGTTATGCCAAGAGCTTGAAAGTGACTATGCTAAGAATAGCAATATCTCTACAGATCTGGATCAACAAACAAAATATATTATCAGATTAATGTCTTCAAGCTTTATAGCTATACAAACTTTGGCAAGAATTGGCACTCCCCGTGCGGAAGAATATGTTAAGCGTTTTGCTCCACTGTTTCAAATCGATTTTTTTGAAAGTACTCTTGGTAAAATCGCAACATTCACAGTCTGGGATTGGAGAACAGGAAATTATACAAGTTTAATCTATGATTTACATGGAAGTGTGGCTGATCCATACCTGAAGTTACTGGATAAAATACTCCCTGATTACCAGGAGATTATGACTCAGCCAGCATCCGTTCAAAAATAATGCACAAAATATAGTGCTCAAAATTTTTTGTTGCACGATATTTTTAGGACGTTTGTGTTCATAACAAGCCTTTTAAATGCCTATGAACCTGACACAACGCGATTACCTACGACCCAAAGAGGTACAAACCTTGCTAGGTATTGGCAACACGAAATTTTGGAATCTTGTAAAACAGGGCTACATCGCAATTATAAAGCCCGAAGGGCCGACAAGTAAGTTAGTTTATGTGAAACGAACTGACATTGATCGCTTCATGAGCGGCAAAACTACCAATTAAACAAAGCCCGTCTGTTAAGGCTGACGGGCTTTGCCACTTTCACTATAGAAAGTAGATTTATTGAAGTGAAAATCTATTAATAATGTGACTATCAACGCAAGCCACTAACGGCCCTTTATAGTTTCTGAAAAATATGACTTTTCCGCCGTTGGGCTATCGTTAGCTGCTTGATTTTTTTTCGTTCTGCTACGATTTATTCTTGGCGACCCCAGTACGCATCGGCGGGACGTACATTCTCAAGTGGACTTGCAACAAAATACTGGACAAATCTTTAAGCAACATGTTGGAGTTGCCCATTATAATAGTCGAAAGGGGAAAGATAGCCTAACGCTGAATGCCGCCGTTGGCGATTGTACCAAATTTCAATATATTCAAAGACCGCCTGTTTAGCCATGGCCCGAGTTTGGAAGTTCTGCTGATACACTAACTCCGACTTCAGGCTTTTGAAAAAACTTTCCGCCACGGCATTATCCCAGCAGTTGCCTTTCCCACTCATGCTCTGCAATACCAATGGGTGATTTTTCAGCAATTTGGTAAAGGCATGACAGGCATACTGAACCCCTCGATCAGACCGGGGCGCCGGAGCGATGAAATATCAGGTTTCGTTCAATGGGCCGGTTTTTAATAGCCATCTGCCAAGCCGGTACAGTTGTCTGAGCGGCTTTCATGGACTTACTCAGGGCCCAACCAATCACTTTTCGATCATACAAATCCATGATCATTGTCAGGTAAATCCACCCTTCACCCGTGGCAATGTAGGTCAGATCCGAAACCCATGCCTGACCCGGTTTTGTCGGGTTGAACTGGCGGTTTAAATGATTTTCGGCCACTGGATAAGTATGCTTGGAATCCGTGGTTGTGACCACATATTTCTTCTGAATGATACTTTTGAGATTAGCCTGCTTCATGAGTCTGGCCACTCGCGGTCGGGATACGTTTACGCCTTGAGCACGAAGATCTTGAGTGATTTTGGAACTTCCATACCGGCCTTTACTGGCGGTCAATGACCCACTTATTAATTCAAGAATCGCCTCATTTTCTTTTGCTCTGTTGGTTGGTCGCTGAGCTAACCAATAGTAATAGCCACTGCGGCTTACCTTTAGTACTTTACACATCCGCACCGGCGGACCGGTCTCAACGGGAAACTCACCTTGGTGAGCTTTTATGAACTGAAAAATGTCCCGTCGTTCCTGGAGAAGATGCCGACTGCCTTTTTCTGTACAACTGATCTCTATTGTACTGATAACGAATGCTTTGTGAATAGCCTTTTCAACTCTTCTTGGGTTAATTGGAGAGCATGCAGTTTTTTATCTAAGTGCTTCAGCTTGAGGCTGCGCTGCTTTTCCTGGTTTAATTCTACCCGTTCTTTGTGATAGGCTTCCCCTCTACTGATCATATTCCAGATGATAACCGCCAACTTGCGGGCGGTGGCGATGATGGCTGCAATCCGGCCTTTTTTGAAGGCGATACGCTTGAAGAAGGGTGTTAGCTCGTGGTCTTTCTGGTTACCAATCGAATTGGCAGCATGACGCAATGCCTTAGCGATGGTATTTCGACCAGACGGTCGGCGATTACTGATGACTTTGCCACCACTGACTTTGTTATTGGGCACCAGACCCAACCAGCAGGCAAAACTTTTCGCGTTCGGAAATTTATGAATGTCGTGGCCCAGACTGGTCAGCAAGCACAACACCGTATTGTAACTGATGCCGGACACGGCAAACAGGTCTGTTCGAAAATACTGGTAGGCCAACTGGGAGAGATTAAAGCCGGGAGCATGTTTACCCGCTCGTTTTCGATGCATTTTTAATTGCTTCTTCTCGTCGGCCGTTACGTCAACCGGGGGAGCATACTTCACTAAAAACCTTTCGATGACTTCGTCGCATTCTTTGATCTTACCTTCATAGAGCCGATAAAATTCAAGTGAGGCTTGTAGCTCGAACAGCAACTCTTCCCGCCACCAGCCCTGCAAGGCATCCGCAATCTCCTGACGGGATTTTTTGACCCGATCACTCACCAGCGACACCAGATGATCAGCTTCCCGATGACCCGCCAGAATAGCGTCAATAACGGCCATACCCGATTGACCCGTGATGTCGTTGAGCACCACATCTAATCGGATATTCATTAACCGCAGTGCCTTCTGCATCTTACTGGAGTAACGAGCTGATTGCTGGACCAGATGCTGACGATGATAGTAGTAGGTTCGTAACTGTTGGAAGGTATCACTCAACAGCAAACTGCCGGATAGTAAACCTAATGAGTGCAACTTTTGAATCCAGATGCAGTCGATCACATCGGTTTTACGGCCCTTGACATTTTTGGTTTGGCTACCGCCCACTAGCATCACCTCAAAGCCTGCTTGCTGAAGCGCATTAAACAAGGTCTGCCAATAGCTGCCGGTACTCTCCATAGCGACCGTGGTCACCCCATGCTGGCGCAGATGACTGATTATCTCCAGATGGTCTTTGGTGTACACCCCAAACTCACGCACATTGTCTTTGTTCTGATCAATGGCTACCAGATGACTGCGTGAACCCACATCGATGCCTGCGGCATGGGGATGAAGAATTTTGAAGGTTACTTGGCTACTTTCCATAGGACATCAGTAGTTAATGACTTCCGGGAGCGCACTGTGACTGTAAGAGTTTTCTGTACGGGATTCGCCGAAGCGATCACCAATGCATTCACCAAATACCTTTCACGATGAAAAGGCATTGTACGCTCCAGCCCAGATTTTAAGGAAGGACTCGACTAAGTACCAGTAAAAGCGGGAGGCTTGGTTCAGAAAGTCAGCCAAATTTAAGGCTTCTGATGGAAACGTAAGTTGTAAGGGCTATTCAACAGCGTATGCGCTGTACACTGATTTTAAGATATCGCGTTCTAATTCGGCCTGTTTAAGCTCCTTTTTCAGGCGCAGTATTTCTTGTTGCTCTCGACCCATCTGGGGCGGGCTGCCTGCTCTGGTGCCTTGAGTCGCTACTCTTTCCCGGCGCCATCGGGTTAGGATCTGGGGAGTAATGCCCAATTCTTCAGCGGTCGCCTTTAGAGAGCCTTTGGCATCCGCCAACTCTACAGCCATCCGTTTAAATTCTTCATCGTACTGCCTTCTGATTTTCATAGTTCACTAAGTTAGATCATGCTTAACTTAATGTCCAGTTAAAGGTAGCAGGTCCAGTTTGTCGGGTATTGTCTTTGCCGAACAGCACGTAGTCATTCAGGAGCCACGTATTACTGATGTAAGCCTCACCGAGTGATACAGCTTTGAAACCGTGTTTCTGCACTAAGGTCTTAGCCATCCTAATCTGAAGCCGCTGAACTTCCTGCGTACCGTGCGTAACCTCTCCGATAGCAATGACCGACCGATTACGGACCAATTCGGTTAACGTCGGCGGCAGTAGGGCGCTATCCAGATCGTTGAATGAAACAACCGACCGGCGGAGCAATTCCTGCTCAGCGGACGAAAATCGCTGCGCCCAAATCGGGGTAACGTTGAGAAATAAGAAGGCGATAAGCGCGTACCGTATGTGTAGCATCCGACAAAAATGGTTTTGTCGGAAAAGTAACTGCTCAAGACCAGTAAGCTGGTAATTGTCGGGTTAAATGATGTTAAAACGCCAACATCTTATGCCCGTCCCGTTATGAGCGTCAGTTTTAATAACTTCGCCGCTGCTTCAACCGTCAACTGACCGGACTGCAACCGCCATTGCCAGCTACGGCCACCGAAGCCGGGGGCGTTCATGCGGTGCGTTTCATCGAGGTTCAATACGTCCTGAATCGGCAAGGCGAAAGGGCTTGATAGCGTATTAGAAAAGGCTCCCCAAAATGAGACGAATGAGCCTTCATGTATCTGCTTTTTCGTTCGGGCGTTTGGTAAGACAGTCGATACTCACTTGCCCTTATTTAACAAACCTTAACTTGGTTAAAGCACTAGCAGATGTTGAATTATCGCCCAGAGACTACCGTAGACCGGCTCAATTCCGGTCGTTATAAGGGCCAACCTATTGACTAATCCAATCGATGGCCGCTTGTAAGGCCCGATCCGTGCCGGTCAAGTAGTCAGCAGCACTTGGTGTGGCGTCTATATCAATGGGGACGCCTGGACCAAGAACTAACTGCCCATCCAGCGTATAAACACCCCGGCCACTGAAGCGGGTTTGATACCCACCCGGAAAAGAGACATAGCTTACATCACCGTTGGCACCAGCCGATTGGGTGCCAATAATCTTGGCGCAGGGAGCCGTTCGCAAGGCCATACAGGTCGATTCTGCTGCGCTCTGCGTATACCCACTACAGAGGATGGCGACTTTACCCCGGTAGTAACCCGCGTTTTTTCGACCAACATACTGCATGGCACTCAGCCTGAACAGGCCTGGAAAAGATAGATCCGGTTTGGTATACCGCGCAAACCCCTTGGGCGCCGGATTTAGATACTCACAAATTCGCTGAAAGGTCCCTTTCGGATAGGCCCGCACATCAAAAATAATCCCTTGACGGTTTCGGTATTGCTTCATTACCTGCTTTACCTCGCTTGCCGATAGCTTACCCAGGTCAACATAACCAATGGTTGGGGGAACGGCTTTTGATTGGATGGGCAACTGGGGGCGATAGACCAAACGCTCGAACCCATACCGATGCATCATTTTACGAACTCGTTGGCCATCGCGGATGAACTCAATGTCAACCATCGGCTGTGAGCCGGTGAGCAGAACCGGCAAAATCTGCCGAATCAGCGCCGACCGATTCGAAGCCGAAAAATCCGGCGCTCGCTGATTGATAAGTTCATTAACCGAGCGATCACCAATTCGGATCAGGCGGTCCCCCCGGCGAATATCATCGAGTTGGCTTAGCGAGTCATTGAGGTAGCTCGTCACCAGCAACGTGTCATTCAGCAGCCGATAATCAAAGGAAGGAAACAGGAACGGTTTGGTCCAAGGAAGTCGATACGCGGGGGGGATGACCAGCTCGGCATGGCCGTCGTGAGTCGCACTAATTAGCTGTTGCAACACGTGCTGATAACTCAGCGTATCGGTAGCCTGTTGGAAGTGAGGGACAAACCGGGTCAACACCTGATTCCAAGGTTGAGCCATGGCGTATTTGGCGGGATGGAAATATTCAATAATATTCCAGTAACGAAACAGACCCAACAGCCGGTAAGATGAGCTAGGCAAAGCCATGGCTGCATAATCCGTTTCGGAAAACACTAATCGATTCCGGAACGGGTCCCAGTGGACATACTGATTGACCCGCTGGTTTCGATTGGCGGCAATAAAGGTCAGTTGCTGGTGAAGGGCTGGGTTAAAAAGTGACGAATCGGCCAACCAGCTTAAATCCAAATTTCGGGTAAAGCCAGCCGAGTCGGGCGGGGAACATCGCGAACAAGGCTCAATCGGGCCTAATTGGTTGACCCAGCTCAGCAGTCGGGCGGACAATGCAGGTTTAGAGTGGATGGTAGCTGATTCATCAATGAGTTGAATGAGCTGGCCATCCCAATCGATTTTTCCCTTAGCGACCTGGGGATGATAGTATTTAAGAAATCCCCATACCTTCCCGATGGCCACTAAGGTCTGGGTCTGAGTTATGGGCTGAGCGAGTGCTGATGATGAAAGCAGGAGTAAGGCGAAAAGATAACGCATAGGCTGGGGTTTAGATATAGCACCAAACTTATGAACAGTGGCTCATTGACGCTAGGCAAGGCTGGTTAAAGTATGTTAAACGAAGTCGTTTTTGGCTTTACCAGCTTGATCGCTGTTCATATTTGAAATGGTATTATAATCGTGAGATACTTATTCTCATGAACCGCTCCCGCTTGAGACGCAGGAGTTTTCATGTATGTGCTTCTTAAATAAGGCATTTAGATAAACTCTGAAACCCTGTCCGTTTCTGGACGGGAGTTTGTCCAATAATGGACAAATTACCACCCACTGCACACTCATCATAGCCCTTTAAAGCTCAATACGCCATTTTTGAAAGTTTGGTCAGGTATTTGTACGGCAAAGACTATACTAATAACTGTGGCACCGGCGGACCGGCGCTCTTGGCTATGAAACGAGTCTTTTTGGGGGAGTTAGAGGAAGTTGTTTTGCTGACCGTAGCGGCCCTGCAAGAACGGGCTTACTGTGCCTCGATTACCCAAACCATTGACCAGCAAATGGGCCGAAGCATTAGCTTTCCCACGGTCCACACCACCCTTCAGCGGTTAGAAGAAAAAGGCTTTGTCGCGTCTCAGATGGGCGGGGCCACCGCCGAGCGGGGTGGCCGCCAAAAACGCCTGTTTACGGTCACGGCGGTTGGTCAGCGGGCCTTGATTGAGTGTCGCGGGGTTCGGGCCCAGCTCTGGGAGAAGATTCCAACGCCAATCCTTCAGCTATGGGGCGCTTAACGGACCGCGAACGTGACTACGCTATTCCCCGTAGCGACGGACCGCCCCGCTGGGCCACCTGGCTATTGAGTCGGTTTAGCCCAACTGGCTTGGAAGATGAGCTACAAGGTGACCTGCTCGAAATGTACGCCTATTGGCTAAAAACGATCGGTGTACGAGCCGCTCGCTGGCGGTACGGGTTAGCGGTGCTACGGCTGATTCGTCCCTTTACCCGATCAATAGCCAAACGGTCTGAAAACTATTCTCATCCGGCCTGCCGGACTACCTCAACTTTACAACCAGCTATGATTCGCAATTATGTAAAAGTCGCCTGGCGCAACTTGGTCAACAACAAAGTCTATTCGGCCATTAATATCATTGGTTTAGCGGTCGGCATGGCCGTCGCCATTCTGAACGGGCTATGGGTATGGGACGAGCTTTCCTTCAATGAATACCATCAACACTATGACCGCATTGCTAAAGTCACCCAGCGAGGCCCTTTTGAAGGGCGGGTGTACTCATCAGCCGTACTACCCTTACCCTTGGCCAATGAGCTTAAAACAAACTACGGTAATCAATTTAAGCACGTCCTGTTAGCTCTCCCGGTCGAAGAATGTATTTTATCGGCCCGAGAAACTACATTAGCCAAGCAAGGCCAGTTTATCGAAGCGGGTGCGCCCGACATGCTTTCCTTAAAAATGATCAAAGGAACCTGGAGCAGCCTTTCAGGTCCTAATTCGATTTTGCTGGCAGCCTCAACGGCCAAAGCTCTTTTTGGCGATGTTGATCCGGTCAATCAGATCGTCAAAATCAACACGAATATGATTTCGAAAGTAACCGGGGTGTACGAAGACCTTCCCCATAACTCCGAGTTCTATCCCGTTAAATTTTTTGCGCCCTTCGACTTATGGGCTTCGGCTCATCCCAATGTTAAGCAACAGGGTTGGAGCAATCGGTTTCTGTTTACATACGTACAACTTCAACCTAAAGCCCATTTTGCTCAGGTGTCTGCTCAAATCAAGGATACCTATTTGAACCACATCAAGGGTTTGGAAGGACTGAAAGAGCAAGTAGCTGATCGGCCCCAAATTCAGTTGCTTCCCATGAGCAGATGGCATTTGCACGGCGGGCTATTCATCGACGATACTGGACCGGTTCAACTCGTATGGATGATTGGTTTAATTGGCGTCTTTGTGCTGTTGCTGGCTTGCATCAACTTTATGAATCTCTCCACGGCTCGGAGTGAAAAACGAGCCAAAGAAGTGGGTATTCGCAAAGCAGTAGGATCGCTGCGGGGTCAATTAATCCGACAATTCTTTAGTGAGTCGTTTCTGGTCGTTGTGGTGTCGTTTATTTTGGCGGTTAGTTTGGTTGCCCTTTCCTTGTCCTGGTTTAACGACCTGGCCGCTAAAGAAATGAAAATGCCTTGGAGCAATCCCTATTTCTGGCTACTGAGTGTGAGCTTTATCGGACTGACGGGCTTTGTGGCGGGCATTTATCCCGCTTTATATCTTTCCTCCTTTCAAGCAATAAAAGTACTGAAAGGCACTTTTCGAGTCGGACGAGGGGCAACCCTACCCCGCCGACTATTGGTTGTGATGCAGTTCACGGTTTCAGTCGCGTTGATTATTGGTACTATCACGGTTTACCGACAGATTCAGCACGCTAAGAATCGGCCGGTGGGTTACAACCGAGAGAGCCTGTTGTTGATCAAAAAGAAAACGGCTGAGTTTTCAGGCAAGTATGATCTGATTCGTAACGAATTAAAAAACACGGGCGTTGTGGCCCAGGTTGCCGAATCGAAGAGTTCCGTTACTGACATCAACATGCGGAATAGTGGCTTTTCCTGGAAAGGCAACGAGATGAAATTTGCCGGGGGCTGCGCTACCTTGCCCGTTACGCCAGAGTATGGCAGGACAATAGGTTGGCAGTTTGTAGGGGGGCGGGACTTCTCGCCCGAATTTGCTTCCGATTCGGTAGGCTTTGTGGTCAACGAATCGTTTGCTAAGCAAGTCAACTCAAAAAATCCGGTCGGCGAGCTGGTTACGTGGGCACCGGGGTGGCGTCAATCGCAGTCCTATAAAATTTTAGGTGTCGTTAAAGATATGGTTGCCTTGTCTCCCTATGATCCTACGTTTCCAACGGTCTTCTTTCTCGATAACAATTATGACTGGATTAATATTCGACTCAATCCAAGGGTAAGTGCTTCGGCCGCTTTACCTAAAATAGAAGCCGTATTTAAGAAACTAACGCCGAACTCCCCATTTGACTACCAATTTGCGGACCAGGAATACGCCTTAAAGTTTGCCGCCGAAGAACGCATTAGCCAATTAGCCCTTTTCTTCACCATCCTGGCTATCCTTATTTCTTGTTTAGGTTTGTTTGCCTTAGCTTCTTTTACGGCTGAGCAACGGGTTAAGGAAATTGGCGTTCGCAAAGTACTCGGCGCCACGGTCGGCAACCTGTGGGTACTTCTATCGAAAGACTTCGTTTATTTGGTAGTTGGCGCTTTTTTGCTGGCGGCTCCCCTATCTTACTATGTGCTCACGAATTGGCTCCGGCGGTATGAGTATCGTACCGAAGTTTCCTGGTGGATTTTTGTGATAGCAGGCCTAGCGGTCTTACTCATCACGCTACTAACCGTTAGTTATCAAAGCATCAAAGCGGCCTTATTAGATCCGGTGAAAAGCTTACGGTCGGAATGAAAGGTCGTGCTGGTTCCAGGCAGGGCCGGGACGGATGCCTTAAAACCTGAGCCGGTCAAACACTGATCATCGCAAGCGGTCAGTAGGTAAGCGTAAGCATCCGAAGTGTGAGCAACGGCCAGTTGCGAAACGGCGGCTTGTGCTGATCCAAGACCGTCCGTCTAGCTAGGTTAGATCGGATTGGCAGAAATACTACTGAATGTAGCAAACCATAGTCTGAAGGTTATATATAGGAGTAACCATTCGTCAACTCATTCTCGAAAAACGCTTCTGTGTTAGACGAAGGAACGTTCATGTATCTGCTTCCTAAATGACCGTGCTGACGCTTTGGGTGTTTCAAGAGGCTGAATTCAATTTCCAAAATAATATTTTACCGTTGTAGTAGCTTTAGGTCAGACCTATCATCCCCATTTCAATATTTTGTACTTTTCATAGTAACCGACCAGAAAAAGCAACCTTTTCGTGAACGATTCAAGGTTCCAAAATCATTAATCAAGTTGGTCGGTCGGCCCAAGATAGCCGTTCCCTGATCGAGAGATTAACTGGACGACAATGAATGATTTACGAATTGTACTTAATCAATAGGTAAGGAGTGCTTAAACTCTCATCAACTTCAGTATGTAAATGGTGTATTTTCAAGTTAATGCTGTCAGCATAGTTTTACCGCAACGGTGGACACTCTAAAATTATCGTCTTAACTCTGTCAGCCACTCCAAGAGTTAGGAAAGTCTGTACGTGCGCGGATAAGAGTTGCTATGCAATTCGGAGAGGAAAACTACGAAATGATTAGAATTTGGGGGTAAGTATGACTAAGAAATATTTGTGAAGATTCGCCGCTTAGTGTTGTTTTAGTGAACGAATGTTTAGAAATCGGCTTTCAAATTCAGAAGAACCATGGACTTGCAACAGTATACTGGAGATTTATTTCAAGCAGCCATCTGAGAGGTGTAAAAACAAGATTCCTGTTGAGCAGGAGTTCGGTAATTCAAGC